>JARLJU010000104.1 GCA_031291055.1 Rudaea sp.
GCCCGTGACGATTCAGCCGAATGGCCAATCCGATGGGCAACACGGCACGCTTGCGCACCGTGGCGCATCGTGGCGCATCGGGATGCTTACCTCCCACGTAATCGACGCGCCGCGCTCGAACCGCCAATCTGCACTCCGAGCCCGCCGCATACAACGTGTCTGCCGAGCGTAGTGCTCAGTCATGCCAATCAAGGAGTCTGAGATGAATGCGCATACCGATCTGATCGACCGTTATTTCGACGCATGGAATGAAATCGATGCACCGCGCCGCCGCGAACTGATCGCCGCGACGTGGGCCGCCGATGCCGACTATCGCGATCCGCTGCTGGCAGGCGCGGGTCATGACGGCATCGACGCGATGATCCGTGCCGTGCATGAACGCTTTCCGCATCACACGTTTCACCGCACGACGGAGGTCGATGGCTTCGCGAACCGCCTGCGCTTCTCGTGGGCACTCACCACGCCGGCCGGCGAGGCGATCGTCAAGGGCTCCGACTTCGGCGTGCTCGACGCACATGGCCGCCTGCAGGCGGTGACCGGCTTCCTCGACCAGGTGCCTGCGGCCGGTTGACCATTCGCCATTTTTTCACGGAGACAATCATGCACGAGTCCGTTGCCGCTACCGCTCCTGGTCCTGTCCTCACGCTCGCGCGCCTGGCGGGTGCCGTCGACGCGCTCTCCAGCGCGATCGCCGGCTTCGCTCTGCTGGCCGGCACACGCGCGTTCACCTTCACCGCGTTGCTGGCCTGGCGCGAGCCGGTATTGGGTGGCGCGGGTCTCGTGCTGCTCGCGTTGGTCGGATGGTTGCGGTGGCAGTGCCGCCCGAATGGCGCCCGCCGCATCGCGCAGAACAGCGGGTGGATGACGAGCCGGCGGCAACGGACTGTGCGCCACGGTCTTGCTACAATCGATCGCGACACGCTACAAGGACAACCCGTTCGAACCCGGGCGGCTAGCCGCCAATCGGACCTCAAGGAGACACCGTGCTGAAGAATCTGGACCCGCTGCTGAATGCCGATGTGCTGCATGCGCTACGCTCGATGGGACATGGCGACGAACTGGTGATTTGCGACGCCAACTTCCCGGGCGCGTCCGTCGCGCAGGAGACGGTGTTGGGCAAGCTGCTTCGCCTCGATGGCGTGAACGCACCGCGTGCCATTCGCGCGATTCTTTCGGTGATGCCGCTGGATACCTTCATCGAACGCCCTGCCTCGCGAATGGAAGTGGTGGGTGAGCCGAATACGATTCCGGCCGTTCAGCGCGAAGCGCAGATCGAGATCAATGCGGCGGAAGGGCGCGAGGTGCCGTTCGCTTCGGTCGAACGTTTCGCTTTCTATGAGCGGGCGCGCAAAGCCTATTGCGTGATCGCTACCGGCGAAGAGCGCGGTTACGGCTGCTTCGTTTTTACTAAGGGTGTCTTGCTCGCGCCGGATGCACCGCAGCAATAGCCCCTCACCACGGCGACGAAAACCATGAGCTTCTCGATAGACAGTCTCGATCATCTCGTTCTGAATGTTGCCGACGTGGAAGCCAGCGCGGCCTGGTACGCTCGCATGCTCGGCATGCGGCGCACCGAGTTCGAGTCGCGTACCGGCACGCGCGTGGCGATGACGTACGGCAATCAGAAGATCAACTTGCGTCCGGCGAACGCGGACACGGGTGCGTGGTTCACCGGACGCGAGCCGGTTCCGGGCAGCGCCGACCTGTGCTTTGTCACCACCACGAGTCCCGCCGAGGTTAAAGCCCATTGGCTCGCTCAGGGTGTCGAGATAGAGGCCGGCCCGGTTGAGCGCGACGGCGCGCGCGGCAAGATGACTTCGGTGTATTGCCGCGATCCGGACGGCAATCTGATCGAGGTCGCGACGTATCCTCGCGCATAAGCACGGCGGCGATACCGCCCATGCCGCGCAAAACCGGGTGCTCGCCGCGCACTCGGACACCTTTTTTCTTCCCTTGGTTTGTCCTGGAGGCGGCGCGAATTGCGCCGTTCACGCCGCCCCGCGCTTGGAAAAGGCGGGCAACACACCTATCCTCAGGTGCAAAGTGGGGAACTGCGGCCGCCTGGCCGGGTCTGCTGCTTATTCATTTACAGGAGCCCCTCATGACGCGTCCCGTCGATTCCGGCGTTATCCTCATCGCGCGTGTCGCCCTTGCCGTGCTGTTTTTGTGGGGTGGTGTGATGAAACTGCTGGGCTATGCGGGCTTCGTCGGCTACCTGCATTCGAAGGGTGTGCCGTTCGTCCAGGTCGCCGCGCCGATTGCAACAGCGGTCGAGGCACTCGGCGGTCTGCTGCTGATCGTTGGCTTCAAGATCCGCCCACTCGCGCTCATCATGGCCGTCTACACCGTGGCAACCGCGGTGCTGGGTCACGATTTCTGGAACGTTACCGATCCCGCTTTGCAGCGCGATATGGTGATCCACTTCTGGAAGAACATCGGTATCGCCGGTGGGTTCCTGTTGTTGTTCGTGACCGGAGCGGGCCGTATCAGTATCGACGGCGCGCGGGCGCCACGCGGTGGCCTGAGTCTCTGATCACGCAGTTGAGGTGGTCTGTGCAGGTCGCTTTTGATTCTGACCGTCATCAAGGGAGCAAATTATGATTCAAAGTTTTGAGCAAACCATTGGTGGCAAGGTGACGCAGTTGTGCGCAAGTCTCGGCGAAGGGCCCACGCCGCATCGCGTCATCATCAGCCTTGCCGATTCAGCGAAAACATTGGTGGTTCTGGATGCATCCGGTCTTATCGGCACGATCAAGGCCGAAATCGAGCAGCCGGAAAAGCTGATCGCCGACGCGATCACCAAGGCGCAGAACGAAGGGCTGATCGAGCGCGCGATCGACACGGGCACGATTCAGGAAGCGCCGCTGTAAGCCGTGCGGCGGCAGTGCGCGTTGTATCGCGCCTGCTTGCGCCGTATATGCGTTGAAAGAGGACCCCTGCGGTGTGTAAGCATCGCGGGGTCTTGTTTTGCACTCACGGTGAAGCGAGGCGACGCTCAGTGCAATTCGCCAATTCGGCAATTCGTGCTGAGCGGAGCGACGAGACGCTCAGTGCAATTCGCCAACGTTCCCAGGGCCAGTCCTGTGCGGCTTCGCGGCTGACGCGTGCGGCTCCGGATGCACGAGGCAGCCCATTACGCCACCGAGCACCAGCAGGCCGACCGAGATGGCCGTCGCGGCCTGCATCCCTGAGACGATCTGCGTGGCGGCTGCGCCGCTCGCCAGCGCGCCGAAGGCGGCTACCCCCACCGCGCCGCCTGCCTGCCGGGCGGTATTCAGCACGGCGGATGCAGTCCCCGCGCGCTTCGCTTCGACCGAGGCCAGCACAGCGGTCGTCATCGCCGGGACCGCAAGGCCCATCCCCGAGGGAATAAGCAGGAACGGCAGCAGCAAGCCGACCAGCGGCGTAGACGCATTCACGAAATGCAGCAGGCCATAGCCGAGCCCCGCGGTGATCGCGCCGGCGATCATTGGCACACGTGCGCCGAAGCGCCCGACCACCCAGCCGCTCGCCACGTTCGAGAGCAGAAAGCCGCCCGTCAACGGCAGGAAAGCGAGGCCTGCCTGCAGCGGGGTGTAGCCGCGTACGCGCTGCAAATACAGGCTCAGCACGAACACCATGCCGTAGTACGTCAGATTCACGCAGATGCCGAACAGCACCGCTGCATTGAAGGTGCGTTTGCGGAATAGCGAGAGCGGCAGCATCGGTGTCGCGACGCGCGATTCTACGGCGATAAAGGAGCCGGTCGCGATGAGTGCGAGTATGAAACCGCCGGCTACCAGCGGATGGCTCAACCCAAGCGGCCGCAATTCGATCACAGCGGCGACGAAAGCGGTGAGCGCGACGATCGCAAGGGTCTGACCACTCAGATCGATACCGCGTGGGATTGTCTCGGTGTTATCCGATGCCGATGCTGTAGCTTGAGTCGCAGCCACCGCCGCAGTCCCCGCCCCAGTGCCGGTCCTCATTGCCGTTTCCGTGCCAGTCGTGGTCGGAGCCGGCGTCGTAGTCGCGGCCGCTCCTTGCGCGCTTTTCTGTACAGATTCGGGCCGCGGCACCCATACCAACGTCGCCAGCAAGCCCGCCACGCAAATTGGCAGATTGACGAGAAAGATACTGCGCCAGCCGAACGCCGCGATCAGCAGACCGCCGACCACCGGTCCGGCCGCGATCGCAATCGCGCCGGCGGCGGTCCACAGCCCGACGGCACGCGCCCGGAGCTTCGGATCGTGACCATATGACTGATTGAGCAGCGCCAGCGAGTTCGGCAGCATGGCGGCCGCGCCGATGCCCTGTACCGCGCGCGCCGCGACCAGCATGGTGGCATCGAGCGCCAATCCGCAGGCGAGCGACGCGAGCGCAAACAGCACAATGCCGGCTGCGTACATACGCCGTGTGCCGAGCCGGTCGCCGAGCGCGCCCGCCGAGAGCATCAGCACGGCGAACGCGAGCGTATACGCGTCGACGACCCATTGCAGCCCGACGACATTCGCATGCAGGTCCGCACCGATCTTCGGCAGCGCGATGTTGACGATGGTCACGTCGAGTTGCGTGACGACGAAGCCGACGCTGACGGTCGCGAGAATTCGGCCGAGGGCGGGTGAGACGGGGGTAGGGGAAGTGTTCATGAGGCACATCGTAGGCCGATGCAGCGCACGATGTTTCGCTCTGACGTGAAGTGTCGCTGTCGCCGGAACTGCCGGAACTGCCGGAAAGGCGGGCGTGAAGCGATGGAACAACGGCGCACCATGCGTGCGCCGTTGCGAAACAGCTCGATTAGCGCACTTGCGGCGCGTCTTTGATAAACAGCGTAGTCAATGCCCCGACAATGCAGATCGCGCCGACATACAGCGGCGCGGCCATCGGGTTCGACTTCATCATCAGCGAAACGGCGATCGGTGTGAGGCCGCCGAACACCGCGTAGGCGACGTTATACGAGAACGAGATGCCCGAGAATCGCACGACCGGCGGGAACGACTTGACCAGCACGAACGGAATCGCGCCGATCACGCCGACGAAAAGGCCGGCCACGGCGTACAGCGGCACCAGCGCCGACGTATCGACGGCGAGCTGCTGGAACATCACGTAGTACGTGACCGCCAGCGCGAGGCCGCCGATGAAAATCGTGCGCCCCGCGCCAATCCGGCCGGCGATCGAACCCGCCATCACGCAGCCGATCGTCAGGCACAGCGTCGCCACGCAGTTCGCCAGCAACGCGGTGGCCGGCGCGATATGAAACTGCTTTTGCAGCAGTGTCGGCGTCATCAGAATCACCACGACGATTGCGGCCGACAGCATCCACGTGAGCAGCATGGACACGATCACGGCGCGGCCGTGGTCGCGCAACACGGCCTTGAGCGGCACTTCCGCAGCGATCGCCTTGCGTTGCTTGAGTTCGGCGAACACGGGCGTCTCATGCAGCCAGCGGCGCAGATAAACCGAGAACATGCCGAATACGCCGCCCACCAGGAACGGAATGGGCCATGCGTACGCGGCAATATCCGCCGGCGCGAAGTTGCGGCTCACCGCCGAGGCGATTAGCGAGCCGAGCAGAATGCCCGCCGTGAGGCCGGCCGTCAGCGTGCCACATGCATAGCCGACGTGCCGCTGCGGCACGTGTTCGGAGACGAACACCCATGCGCCCGGCACTTCGCCGCCGACCGCCGCGCCTTGCATCACGCGGAACACCAGCAGCAATACCGGCGCCATCACGCCGATGCTGGCGTAGGTGGGCAGTAGGCCCATCATCAGCGTCGGCACCGACATCAGCAGCACGCTGAGCGTGAACATGCGCTTGCGGCCGAACAGGTCGCCGAAGTGCGCCATGATGATGCCGCCGAGCGGCCGCGCCAGATAGCCTGCCGCGAAGATGCCGAAGGTCTGCACCTGACGCAGCCAGTCCGGCATCGCGGCGGGGAAGAACAACTGGCCGATCGCCGGCGCAAAGAATACGAAGATGATGAAGTCGTAAAACTCCAGCGCCCCGCCGAGCGCGGCGAGACCGAGCGTCTTGTAGTCGCTTCGCCCAAGAGGGCGTGGGGTGACAGCCTGCGCTCCACCCAGATTTGTCGCTTGCATTGCTTGTGTCTTGTTTTGAATTGGGAACCACACGTAGCGCGTGGAAATACGGCGGTCGTCGGGCGAGAAGTGTGGCAAGCGCTGGGTAGAGCACGGGACACCGGCGCGCCGGCCCGGGTAGGGCAGGCGCGATGACGACTGGGACCAGGGCGGGGATTTTACAGGATGAAAGCCGGTCGTTTCGGGTAGTGCTTAAATAGATTGGAAAAAGTTCCCCGAGACATGTCTTTTCGACGGCATCCAGGACCGCAAGGGCTGCGCGTCGTACGAGTCACAGAGGTTGAGTGTAGGAATGCTGCGTACCGCTTGTCGGAGTCAGGCGACTGGTGCGCAAATTAGGAATGCTCCTATGGGATGGCGTGGGCGTCCCTCTGAGAATCGCGTCCGAGCTATCAGTTAAGAGTCATTCATCCCATGCGTATTGCCATCCTTCAGCGTGACCCGGTCATGCGTCAGTCGATCGAAAAGATCCTCATGAGCGCCAGCCATACCTGCATGGTCTACGACGACGGTCTCACCATGTCGAAAGCGCTTGCCCGCTCCACCGTGGACATGCTGGTGCTGGACTGGCAAGGCACGCGCCTGTCCGGCGACGAAGTTCTGCGGTCGGTGCGCGCGGTCGGCGGCGACCGCCTGCCGGTCCTGTTCGCTTCAACGGAGACGTCGGAGGACAGCGTGGTGCGCGCCTTTGTCAGCGGGGCGGACGACTACGTCGGTCTGCCATTGCGGCCGGGCGAGTTCCGCGAGCGGGTGGCAGCCTTGCTGCGCCGCGCCTATCCGGACCGTTTCAGTGCCGCGAGCTTCGATGCCGGTCCGTACCATTTCGACATTTCCCGTCGCCTGCAAAACCTTATCCAGCAAGGGCTGTTCAATATCTGTTCAAAATTCGTTCAAAACTCCCAGTGCCGATTCGTAGCGCTCGGAGGTGGTCCATGGGCGTTGCCGAGGCCTGCCCTGCGAAACTGATTACTGTGCGTCGCCGGCCGGCCATCAAGAGTCATCCGGCTAGCGCAATCAAACGACCGAAGACTTTCGGCTAACTGTCATTCGAAGTCCAACGACGGGACGGTTGTCAGCCGGAGTCGCTCCGGCCAGGAACGCGTCCGGAGGCGGCCCCGCCGTCCGACCCGAAATCTGTCGAAGATCGTGTATAAATATGGTGACCTTCAAAGCGGCATAAACCGCTAATTCACCTCCTCATAGCACGATGAGCAAAAAGATAGACAATGTTCCGCTCGCGCAGCGGAGGGCGCTCGCTGCGGAGCTCCTGTTGAAGGGTCAAGGGATTAGCGACGTATCCAGGAAGGCGCGGCTGAGTCTTCCTACCGTGAGAAAATACAAGGACCTGGTAGAAAGGGGCGGACCTGAAGCCGTTGCGCACCTTCGTATTCACGGGAATGCACCGCGACTGGATGATGCTTCGCAAAGCTGGCTCGTTAGCGCGATAAAGCACTCACCTGGACTTCACGGCTATCCAGGGCTGACCTGGACCATAAGCCAGTTGCGCGAATTGATCTTTCGGCGTTTGGGAGTGCAGTTTTCAGCTTCGCATGTTGGCCACATTGTTCGGGGTTATGGCCTCGCATACCGGCTCACCTATTCAACGTCAGAAAGGGCATCGTCTGCTACCGCTCGGAAATCGCAGCGAGACGTTTTTGCCGCGCGCCGAAAGACTGCTGCGAAAATGTTGCTGGATGGGGGCAGTGCCGAGTGCATCTCGAAAGCGCTCAACATCAGTGTGCGCACCGTTACAAAATACAGATCAATGATAGTTGCAGACGGAGTTAAGGCTGTCGAACAGCTCAAGTCCTCCGGGCGTAAGGCTACACTTGGCCCAGAAGCGCTTGAGTGGTTACGGGCGACATTGGAGCGCAGCCCCATGGCCCACGGTTACGAAACCGAACTGTGGAGAAACGGGGACGTTCAAAAGCTGATCAAGGAGAAATTCGGCGTTTACCATTCCAGTGGGCACGTGAGAACCGTCGTCGGGAAGCTTGGAATGGATCACCGAATGCGATCGCCGAAGCAGCGCACGGAGAAGAAGCGTTTGACGATCAATGACGAAACGCTGGCATGGGTTGCCGCGACGCTCAAGCAGTCGCCTCGAGTACACGGCATAGAGGCTGATCACTGGACGAATGCGCATTTGCGCACCGCGCTTCACCGGCGGGTGGGCGTCGATTATTCGCGTGGATATATCTGGGAAATTGCCACCCGTGCAGGGGTGGCAGACCTGCTTACAAGACTCCGTCGCTAATCAGTTCATTCGGTTCCTGGCCGCGTCATCGTGCGCGGCGGCAGCAGCAGCGTGGAGCCGCTGCAACGCATCGCGAACAGCATGCAGCTCGTTTCTTACGCCGATAGTAGAAACGGCGTCGATCATATCGACGCATGCCGCCATGGCACGAGCACATCCTTCATCGATGACCCGACACGCTTCATAACGCTCAGCCGCAGATTTTGACTGTGTATCGGCCATAGGCCAGTTTCCTTCGCATGAGTGACGCCGGTTGATCTTGACGCTTCATTATGGGCCCGGATTGCATAACGAGAATGGGTGCGTTGGCGACAGAGCGGCTAGGGAAAATGAGAATCGATGCAACCGTGTCAACAAGCTGTAAGCCTGACCACAATCGTCCACCCTGCTAACTGTCTGCTTCAGCCCGAACTCCGGCCCGTCGATCTTTTACGAGGGACGGCGGTAGTGGGTCGAAGGACTAAACCGACTTTGGCTCAAGCAGACCGAACGTCCCAATGCTCGACTACAGCTGACATTGATATGCCGATATGTCGACGGTTAGAGGTCTGAGGCTACTGGCTCTCGCGACCAAAAAGATCATCGACAATTCGCCGAGCGGCGCTGTAGCCGCCCGTCAAGGCTTCTGCTTCTGTCGCAAACGGGCGACCGCCGGCCTCACCGAAGCGCAGCGGCGAAAATACCGCCACGGCGGTACCCGCCTGAAAAATTCTGACTATCGCTACGTGGCCCGTGCGCCCAGCATTGCTGCCAGGCAACTGCCAGCTAAAGTCGGATTCGATGGCCACCACAAGGGTGTAACCATGATATTCATACGTACGCGTCATGGCCTGCTCGGCTTTCAATTACTCTTCCGGCCCTCACGGACACCGGACATTGCGGCAAGCCGCGTTCGGATCATCGCGAATTCGGTTTCGGTCGCGCGGGACAGCCCGATCTGCACGCTATCGAGATCAGGATCATCTTCCGATTGCTGGACAATGAACTGCATGACCCGGACACTTCCCGCACCCAAGGCGTTATGAACACTGTCGAGCGTCACGCGGCCGCGTTCGGCCAGCAGATGTATGCTGCGCTCCTGTTTTACGGCAATGAAGCGACGTTCAAGCGGCTTCACGCCGGCGAGAATGATCAGCATAATGGCTGTCGCGCCAATGGCTGCGGTGTACATCCCGCCACCGACCGCGAGACCGACTCCGGCGACCGACCAGAGACTCGCAGCGGTCGTCAAACCGCGCACGATCTCTCCGCGCATCAGGATTGCCCCTGCTCCCAGAAAACCGATGCCGGACACTACCTGGGCGGCCATCCGGGAAGGATCGAGCACAACGTTCTTCTCGCCCAGCACATCGGCAAATCCGTACGCGGAGACGAGCATGATTAACGTCGAGCCGACGCATACAAGCATGTGCGTCCGCAATCCTGCCGCCCAGTTCAATCTTTCGCGCTCAAAGCCGATGACACTCCCAAGGAGTGCAGCCAGGCCGAGGCGCGACAAAAGCTCGATATTGCCTATCACGCTTTGCCTTCTTATAGTTCGATGTTAAGCCTGCTGCGCAGCCGTGTCGGCGACATTGGCATACGGCTGGGCCGTCCGGTTAACGCTCCCATCCAGTTTTTCGATGACCGCCGGCAGCGGCCCAGCGTGATTTTCGTGCGCACGAAAAAGATTGACGATTTCCCGGGTCGGTATGCTCGTGACAAGCGTTGAAATTTTGACCGGGTTGAACCACCGGCAACGCGAAATTTCGTTACGCGCTTCGGGGCACGCGTCCTGCGGAATATCGGCGCGGAAAACGTGATGGCGTTTGCTGAGACCGCCAAAATGGAACAGGTACGTAAGCTCCATCCCAACGAGTGAAGTCTCTTCTTCCAGCTCGCGACTGGCGGCGTCCAGCGGCAACTCCGAGCGCTTTATCGTGCCGCCAGGTAACGACCATCGTGACCGCGTACGGGCAACGAGAAGAATTTTGCCGTCCCGGACACATACGACTGTCGATCTATCTTTCATGCTTTCCGTGTAAGCAGTGGCACTTCGTGGGTTGGCGCCGAATTATGAATCACCTTTGAGCGTCCAAGGCGCAGAATATTCTGCGGAACGAGGGTCATCGTTAGACACTCTCCGATGGCAAAAACCTGATCGGTGGCGCTCTTCAAAATACGGTAACCTAAAACAATGGATCCGTAACGGAGGGCGAGAACGAAATGAAGATCCGCTCTCCGCTCAGTATCTGTTTGCCGCTGGCGATATTCATCGCCGCATGCGTTCTGTCGCTTCCGACGCTCGTGATCGCAGTGATCTGGATGACGATTGGCGTGATGGCGCTCGGCCATCGCAGCTTTGAAAGCTTTCCTACGACTGGCATCCGCCGTGAGTGGCTCCGAGGGTACCGCAGCGCGTGCCTGTGGTTCTGCCACTTGGCGTGGTGGCCTTGGTACATGCGCTCGACTATCCAGGATATCGGCGCCCAGATCGGAATGTCGCTGCATCGAACAAAGAAAACACAGAATAAAGGACTGAAGAGCCCGGTGGACAGGGGGTCAAACGGTGACCGTGATTGAACGCCCGAACAGAGCATGGTGGCGCGGAGTCGACCGGCCGCCCTCTTGCCCCCAGTTGGACCCCGCACCTTTTGATCGTCACGCAATTGTCCTACGATGAATTAATTGATGCGCCACAATTGGCTCGCCGAACAACTACAAGGAGCGACATGCCATGCACGCTGACCCCGTGGAATACAAGGCCTCGACGATCATGCCTCTAGCCCCGGTTTCCATTCCAGGCTACGCAGCAACAGCGATAGTCACGCACCGGAACGGCAAACGCGAAACATTTGGCATTCTTGGTTACTTCGCATCCGAGAGCGCGGCATGCAGGTTTGCCATTGAGTACGCAAAAGCCCATATCGACGGTCGGCGACGCCCGAAACCGCCGTTTTCCCTTCGGTAGGTCCTCGCCAGTCGTTTGTGCCGTCGGAGTTGGCGGCGCTGGATCGCTCGCGCAAATGCCAGAGCGATTCCGGCTGCATAAAAAAAAGCCGCAGACATTGCTGCGGGCCAAACACACACGCCGCGCAAGGAGCGCTGACGTCGGTTTCATCCTACACATCCGTGTTTCTGAAGCAATTAGGTGTCTCACCTGATCGATGCGCGCCTGATACGAATGCCCGTTGCCCCAGTCACGTTGTGCTGATCTTTACCTTCAGAGGCTCAAGGCCGCGCGAATTCGCATACAGATCGGCAATCGCGTCTGTCATGTGTCCGAGCAAAGCCTTCGTATCCACGCCGCCTTGTTCCATGTAAAGCCGCTTCGATAGGCTTCGCATTTCGTGAAAAGTCGGCGCGTCATCACCGGTGATTCCTGCCAGATCGCGCGCTTCCTTGAACTTCGACGTGAAGGTCTTGATCTTGATCGCCGCGCCCTTGGGCGCGTTGACGTTAGGCCGGATGTGATGGATCAGGTATTTGCTGACGATCCCTGTGGACCGGCAGCGCGCGATCACGTCGGCGAGCGACATTTCCAACACGTCGAGCCGCAGTTCGAGTGGAATCGCGATGCGCACGCCAGTCTTGCCGCGCGTGAGTACCGCAAAGCCGTCCTGTTGGAAGCTGCGCTCCCAGCGAGCTACTGTGGACCGGTCTTGCCCGGAAACGAGCGCGAGCAACATCGCATTCTGCAGCCAGAGCGCTACCTGTGGTGCTTTCTCGTAGATCGCTAGGAATCCCTCAAACGTCAGTCGGCGGCGCTTCACCGTGACCTTGGCCTTGTCGGTCGCGTCGGCCGGGTTCTTGTCCATCCAACCGAGCGCCATTCCGCGGCGACACACCGCGCGCATGCGACTGCGGATGTGGACCGCCCACTGCATCTTGCCGCGCGCTTCTACCTTTTCTAGCATGTCGGCGACGTGTTTCGTCGTCAGGGCTGCGCACAAGACTTTTCCGATCTCGTCGCGAATCGCGGAATCCACGTACTTCCTGTGGCGCACAGTCTCGGGTTTTGCCTTGCCAACGGGCATCTTGTCCAATAGATCTCCGATCGTCTCGCGTGGCGTTTCTAGGCGCTCGGCAAGGGTCTTCGTTACCTTGCCCGCGGCAGCCTTGGCGTTCGCTTCCTGTGCTTCAAAGATCGCGAGAGCGAGATCAATGCGCCCGAGAACGTATGTCTTTCCGTCGCGCGGGTCGCGCCAGGTGTAATAGCCGGGGCGTGGTTCGTGCATGTTGGCCGGCCAGTTGGCGCGGCGCCGAATGCGTGGTCGTGCTGCCATAGTTATTGTGGAATTCGTTGTGCAAGGCGTGGGCGAACCGTGCCGTCTTGAAAGACCGCGTTTTGTTCGACGTAGTAAGAGCGGCCGACCTTGACCGGTCTAGGAAAGATTTTTCCCGCGTTGATCCAAAGGCGCGCTGTCCGAATCGCCGGCGGCGGATCGAACTCGCGTTTCAGCCACTCATCCAACCTGACTTTCATTTGACCTCCCAGGGTTTGTGCATGCTTTCGAGAATTTGTTGTGTAGCGGCGGTCAACCGGCCGTCATGATCGCCGTCGATCAGATCAAGCGGCATTTGTCACCTGGGCGCGCCCCGGCAAGTTATCAACAGGCAGCGGTCTAACGTGGCCGGTTTTCAGGTTGACGAATGCGCCGCACCAACTGAGCCTCCCATGGCGGAAAAACTCCCACAGGATGCCGAGTGCCGGCGTCACGATCGCCTGATTGATGAAAAGCTCCTGACGCTCAAGCGCTTCGGCAAGTCCGCAGCTCGGCGTGTCGTCTTCAGGCACTGACGTGTCGATCAGTTCGGGTAGCACGTCATACGGCCAGCGCAGTTGGGCTCCGCCGGCGTGCGACGTCGACGGACTGGCACCGAAAATGACCTGGCCGTCGCTGGCGCGATTGCCGAGATCCATGACATAGGCCGCGGTGCTTCGCAGCGTCTTTGCCAGCTTCGCGCGGGCCGCCGCACTGTCGACACAGACGATCGCGATGCTCGCGCCGACGTGGACCAGTTCGCTGGCGCCAGCGTGTAACGGCCGCGCATGCCAGTCGAGGCCAAAGAACGCATTGAGGCGATGAACCAGCACGACGCTTTTATGCTGGCCGATGTCGGCCGGGCTGAACAACTGCCGGCCGATGTTGGCGTCGCTCACCGTGTCGCCGTCAAACACCGTGACGTGCAGGCCGGGATGCCCGAGCGCAGTGAGCGCATGATTCAGCCGTGCAAGGCCGGTCAGCATCTGCGAGCCATTGCCGCCACACCCGATCAGAGCCACATTTACACGGCGCTCGAGAAAATGCGCGGGCGTAATGTGCGTCATGCCTCCCTCCGCAGCACAGGTGCTTTCCTCCACCACAGCGGGCCAGAGTCGCGGCCGATCAGCGCTGCACATTCAGCGATCGCGCGCCGCTGAGCGCGACGCCGTTCGGCGCAATCCAGATCGGGCAGCCTGTCGACGTCGATATCTTCGTGCGTAAAAATCCGCATCGCGCCAACCCCAGCCATCGCGGCGACATATTCGTCGTGATGACTGACGTCGATGCGAACGGCTGCTGCGAGTTTCCCTGAGTCGGAATCTCGCTTGAGCGGATCGAACGGCCTCCATTGTGCGTTGGGGGCGTGGCGCGGCCGCACGTGAATAGCCGCGTGGTATCGGCGCGAGTCCCAATTCGCGGCGCGCGCCGCGTAGTGAATGATGTCCAGGTTGTTCATGCCGGCTCCAGAACTTTGAAAATGGCATCGGCCGGAACCTTCAGCGGGACGAACATGCCGAGCACACAGAGCCGGAAGACGACACTCGGCGTGGCGCCTTCGCCGAGGCCGCCGAGCACCGCCGAGATTTTCACCTCGCCGGCGTCGTCGGCGTTGTCTTGGTCGCTGAAGAACGCGGCGCCGTCGCCGTGGCTGTGGATATCGATAGCGAGGCTCTCATGTGCGGCGAGCTGCGGCCGCTCAAATGTGATCGACCCAGGTGTTGCCATCGAGACGTGCAACGCTTTATAGGCGAGTTCCTTTTTCTGCTGATCCCAGATGACCCATGCTGCGTGTTCATTCGGCAGCGCAGCGCGCGCCTCCTCGGCGAAGGCCTGAAGGAACGGGAGCGTAACGCCAAGTCGGCCAAAGGCGAGTTCGATCTTCGGCTCGATGTCGCCGTACGGTGGGCGCGGGCCTGTATCGCTATGTTTCGCGAGTTGTTGGATGACGTGCACCCAGGGGCGGCGCACTTCAATGAACACGCCTTGCGCGGTCATGAGAAAGCGGTGACCGACATCGGCAAGCGGCGCGAACTTTGCGTGTTTCGGCACGGCGACAGTCGGCGCGCTGTCAAATAGCGCAGCGTCGAGCGGAAGATTTTCGTCGTCTTCGGCGGCAGCGATCGCGCGTGGTTTAGCGCGGGCCAGTTCGTCAGTGACGCCTTGCGAAAATTGCTCGAGCGCAGTGGCGATGGTTTTGAGGCCTTCCTGGGTGGCGTTCTGGAATGAGGCGAGTAACTTGTCCATGATTCAATCCTTGTCGGTCAGGTTATTGATGACGTCCACGAGCGTGCGTTTGGTGTCGATCAACCGGTGGAGGGGGAATTCGGCGCCGTCGAGCAGATCGAGCCAGAGGCGCACGGCACCGCCGCGTCTGCGGATCAGGCGAGGGGTGTTCGCGTGCGTGAAACGGCTGCGAAAGAACGCGTCTTCATACGGTTTGATGCTGGCGCTGTTGATCGCATCTGGCGTGTCGGCATTGCCGACGCAGATTCGCCCGTCGTCCCACACATTGAAGTAGGGCGCCTGATACAGCCTGGAATCTGCGCCCGGGCGTTCGTTGTGGCAAAGCGCAAATACGGACCAGTTGCGCCTGTTGACGATGAACAGCAGCGGCGGGTGATTGCACTCGCCAGATCGATCGGCTAGCTTGCCGGTCGTTTTGAACCAGACCCTGCGCGTGCCAGCTGGAAGCCACCACGCGAGCGTGTTAGGGGCCAGGTAGACAACGCGGTCATGCACGAAGCCGCGATAGCTGGTTCGCTTCGCTGCAAGTTCGACGAAGTCGGCGAGGCCTTCGAGTGTCACGGGCGTGCCGGGCAGTAACACGGGGCGATCATCGACAACGCGCGCTGTGTGTTGCGTCGCGTAGATGTCGCCGACCTTTGACCGGTAAAAGAGCAGTGCGGCATCGAGCTCGAGATCAATGTTTCCGCGGTGATGGATTGCGACGTCGTTCATGCGAACACCCTTACAAGAGTGCGTTGTTGTTCAAACTCCTTCGAGCCGAGCAGGTTGAGAACGCGCTCGGCCGCGCCGGCAAGCATTGCTGTCGCGCGCATCTGTTGCAGCCAGGTCGAAATGGAGTTATCGGAAAGCCGCAGACCGGTGATGGCGGCGGCCTCGATGCAATCGCCCTGAGCGCATTCGTGACCGAAGTCGTCAATGATTCGCCCGATCGAGTCGTCTTCTGTCCATCGCAGAATGAGCGTGAAGTCGATTAGTTCTGCGCCCGCATCGGGTGACGAAAGGTCGGCGAACGGCCCGCACCAGCGTAGCACCTGCCACAGCTCGTCCATTGCGATCAGGACTGCTCGCGCAAAAGCGTCCGGCCTCGCAGCACGTTCAAGCTGCGCGCGAGACAGGGTGCGGTTTGGGCGCCATACCCATTTGGGGATCCGCCCATAGATCTGGCTGTGCGTTACGAAGTCGGTCTCCGAGAGAAGCTCTTTCTTTGAGGCGACGCCGTAATACATCAAGGCCTCTTTGATGGCCGCACTTTCGTCGCTGATCCCCTGCCAGTAGGTGAATTCGGCGATGCTGATTGCCGCACGTGTTGTGCAAACGAGGGGAAGGAGGTCGAGCGCGTCGTAAAGCGCTGCCAGTACGGTCTGGCCGAACCCGGCGCGCAACCCTTCTAGGTGTTCGAGTGCGGGCCCGACGCAAACCTGCCCGCAACTGAACGGGCCATGACGCGTGCCGAGCCGTGCCCATATCAGATTAGGGTTGGCTTCGCGAGAGCTTGGCCAATGATTGCCACCGGCCACGCGGTACTGGTCCTGCTCAATATGCAGGTGCCAGTCGAACCGCGTAAGGTCTTCGGTAATCTCGCCCCATCTACGTGTCAGTGCTTTCGCGCAGAGTGCTATTTCCGATGACGGCCGGCGCGAGACGTCAGCCTCGGAGATCACGCCGTTCTCGAGCAGTGACAACGCGAACGGTCGAGCGAACGCATCGCCTGTCTGAACGACGTAGCGTGGCGGGATCCCGTCTAGTGACGGCAAAGCGATGGATGAAAAGCTCATGGCAGCACCGGCATCTGTTCGCGTGGCAATTGAAGGCGCGGGCCGGTGCTTCGGCTGGCCGCTATTTCGCGCAGCGCGCAGGCAAGCTGGCCACCTAACGCGACGCTCGGCAGGGCGGGGATGTCTGGGCCGCACAGAGTGCCGCGCTGCAATTCCAGGCGTAGTTGATCGAGCGTCATGGCGATCAGGCGGCGTAGCGGTTGAAAAGCGCGCCGATAAACACGACTTCCTCGTCGAGCAGCGGGCATGCGTGGGCGGTTGCGAAGCGATCCGTTTCGCTCAGGTACGCGCGCACGGGGTGCGGAACGCCGTCGGAATGCAGAATCGCATCGATCTGCAAGCGGACGTCGGGCTCGGCGGTTCCCGATCCCTTGGTACCGACTGCGCGACGGAACGTAAAGACGTTCCTGTTGCCGATGACATCCGGCCCCTCGATCTCGGCGTTGACGATCTCTGGGTAGGTGTTCGCATAGAAGTCGCGAACCTGCTGCAGCGTAAAAGTGGGCGATGGATCCGTCAGTTTCGCGCCGTTGTACTTAAACTCGCGGTCAAGTGCCTGGGTCTGCATGGACGTGCTCCTCAGAAAATGTCCACGCCGTCGGCGTCGGCTTCTGCCGCCGCTGCGAGAGCCGGATCGTTAAGGGCGACTTCGGGTGCCTGCGGCGTGTCGCCGACTACAGCCGGTTCGCTATCGAGGCCGGGAATCGCGGTTTGTCGTGGATCGACGGGCGGTGTCCCCTGTTCGCCCTTGTCATTGGCCGCCGGTGGCTGGTTCGAATCGGCGGCCTCGTTCGATTCGCTTCGTGCCTTGCGACCGGGTCTGCCTTTCGTTGCGGCTGGCGCCGGGGCGGTCTTGCCCGTTCCGTTGGCGGCGCTTGCGGCGCGCGCCTGGTCCAGCACCGATTGCGTGCTCGGTTCGTAAATCGAGACAGCCTCCGCAAAGTCGCGGTCGAGTTCTTTGGGCGTCGCCAGGATAGATAGCGGGTACAGCGTCTTTTCGCCGTTGGCGTCCTGCTTCGCGCGCGGCGTGACGTTCACGCGCAACTGGTCGCCTTCGGCGGTAATCAGCAGCGTGAGTGTCGTTTTCTGAGCGAGCGGATACAGCGATGCAAACAGGGACATTTGCGTTTTCTCCGTGAGGTTGAGGTCAGTGCTGCTTTGCGCGCCACTCGACGAACGGGCGGCGCAAAAGGTTGTCGAATCGCCGTGCCGCTTCGGCGTTCTCCGCGAGTTCGCGGCGACTGGTGATCTGGCAAACGGTGCGGACGATTTCCGCGGCTTCGTCCGTAGTCAGTCGTTCGACCTGAGAAGCGGTCGACAGCCATTCGCGAAACTTCGGGTCGCGCGGCAACATGCCGGCGATCTGGCAGATGGTGAGCATGGCGATGGTCTAGGACGCAAGGCCGTCATAGTTGCGGTCGGCGAAATCAACGTCGCCTGGATAGCGGCCAGTTCCGTCGACGCGAAACCAGCAGAAAAGAGAGCCGCGCCGATGGGGGAACCAGTAACCCTCGCAATCGCAACGCGTCTTCGTCGTGTCGCGGCGATTCATCCAGCGGTCGAGCCGGTAAATGCGGCGGCCGCAGGCTACGCAACGCGGGAGCCGGGCGAAATGATCCGGGTGTTTGCGCAGGCACCAGCGCGTCGCGCAGTGGCGACAGCGAACGTGATATCGAGTCATGGTCAATCGTCGTAGTCGCCGCCGGCGCGGCGCTTGATGTCACCGCGCTCGCTCGCGCGCTTCTGTTCGCGTGCTTCACGGGCCCGTGCTGACGATTCGAGCGTGCGGCGGACTTCGGGTTTCTGGATCGCAGAGTCGAAGCTGCCGACCATATGCAGTAGTTGCCATTCGATACGCAGCAGATGTGGAGGTAGCGAGGTCTTTTCCATCGCGCGCCTCGTCAGATACGGCGGACCGATGCGGGTTGCTCCGTCTGGGTATCGTCGTCATCGGGGTTGACGGCGGACAGAGCGATGCACACGGCTGCGCTGATCAGGCAGATCAGCCAGAGAGGCAAGGGCTTCTTGGTGGGTCGCATCAAAGCACCCCAGCTCGGAAGGCGACGCAGAGATACCAGACGCAGCCGATAACGACGGCAGTGGCGACGCAGTACAGTCCGAACCTGCCCTGAAGGCGGCAAGCGGCGAGCAGTTCGTTATCGCAAGTGGCGCGGTTCATACGGTGCCCCCCGCTTTGGCAATCACCGCCGCGCGTTCGTGGGCACGCGTCACGCCCTCCCCGTGAACCCCGTCGTGATCGTTTGCGTCCGACCATTGCATTTTTTGGTCGGTGGTCATCAGGTTGAGCGCGTTACGAATAATGCGGTGGGCCGCGCGCAACTCTGCGAGCAATTCCGGCGCGGCAAGTGAAAGTCGACCAGTTGCATTCGGGTCGACGCTAGCCGGCGGGAGAAAGTGAAGTTGGTTTTTCATGGCGTGCTCACTGATTGATCACGGCGCAAGTATCCGCCTACGGATTATTTGTTGTCAATCCGTACTCGGATATTTTTTTGCGTGCGGACATCAACCGGCGCATTTTCGCGGAGAAAAGCGCCGGGATTTACCGTGCGCGGATACCTATGTTCGGCGGCGGGTCAGCAGGCAGGCGCTCACTTGCGCGACCAGGGAAAGGGCAGCATCGATCCACGCTATGTCGTTGCTGTAGGTGGCTGCGATGAATAGAAGAGAGATGAACATGGTGAGGCTCGCCTGGCCGAGTTCGCTTCTGCGCCGTTGTGAACACGCGCGGCTGTGTCGCCGGAGGCGTGTGGTGGCGAGCTCAAGCCCGTCTGTCAAGGCCGGAATGAATTCGGGTTCGACTTCTGCCGTCAGCATGTCGACCGTTCCGTCTGCCCGCAGCGACACAAGCACGGCGGCCACGGGTGCGGTCGCGGGATCGTCGAGGTGTTCGACCAATGTCCGCCGCACGGATGTGCGACGAATCTCTGACAGATGACTGGCGTCCGCCGCGGAAAGGCGTGCTTCGTTGTTTGTGGCTAGCCTGAGGTGTGGTCTGGTGCTAGTGCCCGGAAGTCCGCCGCCCCCGGCCCTTTGTATGGTCTTGGTTTTCATTGGTGCTTAACGCGTCTCTTGATATGCTCGATTGAGAGGCGTCTCGCACGCGCGCACGGCGCTCCGGCGATGGCGGGATAGATTCGTTGATATTCAGGGCGGCGGGTGAGCCGCTCTTTGGCTGTGTGTGACTGGTTGCGATCACGAACTCAATAAACGTGGCGATCTTCGCCTTGTTCTCTTCGGACAGTTGTGCGTAATGCTCGCGGTCATATGCGATGACATCGTTGCGCGTCGCCTGCGGTTCTTCGATCAGTTCATTCACCGACACGCCAAACGCTTTCGCAAGGTCCAATACCGAGACTAGCAGCGCATCGGTTTGGCCCGAGAGAAGGCGGTTAATCGAACTTTGCGACATGCCGGCTTTGGCCGCGAGCTTAGGCTGCGTGTCGAGGGCTGGCCGCTCGCGCATAAGCCGGCGGACGTTCTCCGCCAAGATTTCCCGTACCGGTCGTGTTTTCATGCCTGCAATCTTGCCGAATACGGATATCTGTGTGCGGATAGTATTTGTATGCGCTGCACTTGCAGATATATCCGAGTGCGGATAGTATGGCGCTACATTCACGATGACGTTTCCCGAAATGAGTCAAGCAAATGAACCAATGCTTGCCGCCGTCGTACGCCAGCTAAGGCAGACGAAGGGTGACTGGCCAGCGGTCTCGAGCGGTAGCGCCGTACCGTACTCCACGGTAGTGCACATTGCGCAAGGTCGGATCGGCGATCCGCGCGTATCCACGGTGCAGGCTTTGTTCGATTACTTCGTACGGCGAGACCTGCAATCGGTCGTCGCCATCAACGCTTCCATAAAAGTGGAAAACGCCCGTGCTTCTCGCCTCTGACGGTTGGAGCGCTCGATCGCGTCTTTAACGCGCCGAGCGGAGAGGCGTCGCGCGGCGGTCGTTGGCCGGTAGGTGTGGAAACTTGCCGTTTTCGCATGGTCGCTGGCGCTCTCTTTTTTACTCATTTGATTCACCGATTTGCTGTTGACGAACGAATCGTATGGAAACAGCGCGTGCGTAAACAGCATGAAAAATAGTTATCCACAAGGGGGGAGCGTGACCTGCCGATACAGCGATACAACATGGACCGATGTCCTCTATACGTCAGTACTCAAGACGCCGGGAAAGGTTGAGGACGCGGCGCGTTTTCTGACCGAACGGCGCGGCATCCGTCTCACCGGCGAATCGCTTCGCCTGAAGCTGCGAGAAGTGGAGGGTGCCCGGATCTCGGGCGAAATGTTCGAGCTGCTCGTCGAGTGGATGCTGGAAAAGAACCAGCCGCATGCGCTCGATGCGGTGTACGCATTCAATGCTCGATTCGGGCTGGTGGCCGCGCTCGCGCCCCGCCCGGACGCCAGGGACGGGATCACTGCGCTGGTTACGGCGGCGCTCGGCGTCAGCGACAGGACAGGCCGGCTGGCCGAAGAAGTCCGGCGTGCTGCGGAGGATGGCGTGATTGACTCGCGCGAAGTCGAGGCCATCGAGAGAGTTGGGCGCGACGGACAACGTCAGATCGAGCAGACGATCACGACCGCCCGCGCAGCTGCTGGCCTGAATCGCAACTAGGCCGCGTTTCGCTTACGGGGGGAAATACATGGGCGCAACTGACCCATTGGAAGCGCGCGACCCTATTGCATCGATAGAGTCCGAACAGGCCGTGCTCGGCGCGCTCATGCTTGATAACGGCGCGTATGACCGGATTGGCACTCTGGTGGCGGCGGACGATTTCACGCTGAGTGAGCATCGGGCAATCTATCAGGCTATTACGCAACTGATTCTCTCGCAACGGCAAGCCGATGCGGTCACCGTGTACGAGCGCCTGCAGACGATGGGCGCGAGTATCAAGCGTCCGTTGCAGTATCTGAACGAGATCGTCCAGGCAACGCCGAGCGCGGCCAATATCGCTCGCTACGCGGAGATCGTGCGTAACCGCTCACTGCTGCGGGGGATAAAACGCGCGGCGCGCCAGGCGATCGATCTTTGCCACAACACGAGTGGCCGCGAGCCATCCGACATTCTGGACCAGGCACAGGCGGCGTTCTTGAGGCTTTCCGATGTCGACAGCCGCAAAGATGACGACTTCCAGCCAATTCAACCAGCGCTCACGCGAGTCATCGAACGAATCGACGAACTCTATCATCGTGAAAACAAAGGTGGCATCACGGGTATTCCCACAGGCTTCGATGATCTTGATAGACGGCTTGACGGTATGCACGAGGGTGAACTGATTATCGTCGGTGGACGCCCGTCAATGGGCAAGACATCGTTCGCGATGAATATCGCCGAGCACGTCGCGGTGCATGCCGGGTTGCCCGTCGGCGTCGTCTCGCTCGAAATGCCGGCAGAGCAGCTGACGATGCGGATGCTGGCCGCTACCGCGCGGGTGAACCAGCATCGACTGCGCATGGGGTCACTGGAGGATGAGGATTGGTCACGCGTCACGCATGGTGTGCAAACGATGGTTGATGCGGGGATCCACATTCTCGAGGCCTCGGCGCTTACGCCTTCGAGGCTGAAGGGCAAATTGCGCAAGTTGCGGCGCGAATGCGGCCGTCTCGGCGCGATCGTCATCGACTACCTGCAGCTCATGTCCGGCGATGGCGCGAATTCCGACATGCGTGCCAACGAAGTGAGCGAAATATCGCGTGCTTTGAAGCAGATCGCAGGTGAACTCAAAGTGCCTGTTATCGCGCTCTCACAGTTGAACCGCGGTCTTGAGCAGCGTCCGAACAAACGCCCCGTCATGTCCGATCTGCGCGAGTCAGGTGCGATCGAGCAGGATGCGGACGTGATTCTCTTTATCTATCGCGACGAAGTTTATAACCCCGACAGTGCGGACAAAGGCACTGCCGAAATCATCATTGCGAAACAGCGCAACGGTCCGATCGGCACTGTACGCCTCGCATTCCAGAACGCGATAACCCGGTTCGAGAATTTCGCGTCGTCGGAATACAGCACTCACCCATCTGCATGAAAACATCAACTCAATTTTTCAACTGGCGCAAGGCCATCAAGCAAAGCGAATTGCCGTCCAGCACCAGACTCGTACTTTTTGTGATCGCGGATTACGCGAACGCGATGGATGATGTTTGCTGGCCCTCGCTCGAGCGCATCGCAAGTGACGCGGGGCTATCTGTGCGTTGCGTATCTGACCACATCCGGGTTGCTGAGACGGCAGGATGGCTAACGAGCTGGCTTACGCGTCGGGCAAACCGCCGACATGCGCATAGCTGCTACCGGCTTTCGGTGCCTGCCGACGTTGCAGCGCGGTTTCGCGCGGCGATTGACTTTGAGCTGGCCGACGACGCGGCCGCTGGCATTCCGGCGCAGGGTTTGTCGTCATTTGCCGATGACAGCGAGCCTGATATGTCGTTAATTGCCAGCGGCGCACCCCCCGTTGTGTCGCCATTTGCCGATGAAAGCAAATCGATGGGTGTGTGGGACGCGCATTGCCCCGCGCCGACGGAAAATTCCGCAAGCGGGGGCGACCAGTTGGCGGACCGCATGCAGAATTTGCCAACTAATACACCAGTAAACAGAAATACAAGTAAACCCTCTCTATCTCAACCTATAGCGGTAAACGAAGGGATAGGGGATGGAGAAAGCGAGTTTAAGCAAAGGGATCATGCACTGGCAAGCTGGATGCTTGAGCGTATCCGCAAGCTTAACCCGGGTCATCGTGAGCCGGACCTGCGGGCATGGGCTGCCGAGATCCGTGACATGCGCGGCGTCGACGGGCGCACGCATGAGCAGATCGCTGTGCTGTTCCGGTGGGCGAATGAGGATGATTTCTGGCAGCCGGTTGTGATTGCGCCCGAGAAGCTGCGCGAAAAGTGGGATCAGCTTGTCATCCGTTTTCAGGCTGCGAAGCGTAAGGCAACGAAGGCAGACGCACCGCGTCAGGTAGTGGCGGTCCCGCCGGCGGACGACCGGGTCTGCGCGCATGTAGAAAATGGATGCCGCTGCACCAGCATGGCGACGACCATCATCGGCGCCGGATCATCGCGGCGCGGCTATTGCCGGCAGCACATCGGCAAGTACGAAGATTGACCTGAGGGAACAAAGCATGAATCTCGAAGAACGTTTGATCAACTGGGCGCGTGCCCAGAGTTGCGGTGGTGGCGATGGCGGGCGTGATTCGCTCGTCGCGAGCATCTACTTTCCGGGCGTGTCCGGGCGCAGCGTCAGTTCGACACTTGACCTTGCGGATGCAAACCGCGTTGAGGTGGCGATGCGCACGCTCATGCCACTGGATCGCAGGCTGCTGCAGATGCATTACGTGTGGCACAAGCCACCGTTTGTCATCTGCCGGCGCCTTGGTCTGAAAGTTCGGCCGACGACCGTGTTTGATTTTGCGCTCGCACACGCCCGGCAGGCTCTCGATAAAAAGCTTCTCGATCCGAAGCGCGAGTTCGTGTCGATGCGGTCGATTATCGATCGGTTGCAGTCCGAACCTCTTGCGGAAACGAAATAGGTCGTCTACACTCCGCTCCACAATTTGATCCGGTTTCTACCGAGTGCGCGCGGCCTTTGCCGGGCTGCACTACGTCGATAGAAAGCGGCTTCAGAAGGCAGCAGGTCAAGCAAGCCCTGAGCGCGCAAGCGTCAGGGCTTTTTTGCGTTTGGCCGCCGGTTTCTCACGACCCGCGTGCCATTGCCCGCGTCGGCCCGATCTTGCGGATGCTGCGCAAAAAATGGGCAGGGGACCCTATAGGCCTCAGGCACACGGGGGCTCACACCCGCGTTTTTTCTCTACTGGCGAAACATCAAGGGGGGTCATATTCATGCCCACTCAGCAGCAGATCGCGGATCACCTCGATCTCGACCAGTCTGCGGTGTCGCGGCTGGTCGAGAAGCTCGGCATCGACCACCGGCAGTCGTCGATGGACGAGATCCGCGTGGACTACATCCGGCACCTGCGCGGCATTGCGGCTGGCCGTGTGGGCGACGGCGGATACGACCTCGCCACTGAGCGTGCGATGACCGAGCGCGTGGAGCGCGAGATCAAGATCCTCACGCTCGCGGAGAAGAAAGGGCAGCTCGTGAATGCGGAGCAGCTCGAGCGGTCCTACGGCCAGATGGTCAGTGCGTTTCAATCGGAACTCGTCTCGCTGCCGGACAAACTGGTCCAGGAGCTACGTACGCTCTACGGTGTCGAGATCGATGTCGAAATCCTGAATGGGCATGTCAATGGATGCCTCGAACAGTTGGCTCGATACGAGCCAGACAGTACACGCGGTGCTGCGGCGCCTGGCGAGTCTGCTCAAGCCGGGGGAGAAGCTTTCGACGACTGAATGGGCGCGCCGGCACCGGCGCCTGAGTGCGAAGGCAGCGGCAAGCCCCGGCCGGTACAACCCGGACATCACACCGTGGGTGCCGGGCATGCATGCGGCGCTCGACGATCCGCGTGTGCAGAAGGTCGTGTGCATGAAGTCCGCGCAGGTGGCGTGGACTGACGGCGTGCTGCTTAACTACGTCGGACGGCGCATCGACATCGATCCGTGCCCGATGATCATCATGTTCGCGAAAGAGAAGTCGGCCAAGAAATTCAACCTTGAAAAATTCGAGCCGATGGTCGAGGTGACGCCGCGCCTCGCCGCAAAACTGCCGGTGCATGCGGGCCGCGACAGGAACAACCTGTGGGACCACAAGACGTTCGCGCGTGGGTTCCTCAAGTTCATCACGTCGAATGCTCCGGACGATGTAAAGTCGACACCGGCGCCGGTGGTGGCGGTCGAGGAGCCGGACGACGCGAACCAGAACGTGCGCGAGCAGGGCGATTCGATCACGCTGCTCGAGGAACGCAACAAGAGTTATTCCGACAGCCGCCGCAAGGTGATTTTCGGAGGTACGCCGACGGTCGATGGCTTCTCGCGCATTGCGCAGGCATACGAAGCGTCTGACCAACGCCGGTATCTGGTGCCGTGCGCGGACTGCGGTGAAGAGCACGAACTGGCGTGGGATAACGTCACGTGGTTGGAGGATGCAGAAAAGTCTCACGAAGTGTTCGGTCTCGCGCGGCCCGATTCGGCCCGCTACGCGTGCCCGTTCTGCGGGAGTCTGTGGGACGACACCGCGCGCTTTCGTGCGGTGCGCCACGGGCGGTGGGTGGCGACCGCGGCGTTTCACGGCGTGGCCGGCTTCCGGTTAAATGAACTGGTGTCGCCGTTTCCGGGCTCGCGCCTGGCCGAACTGGTCAAGAAGCGACTGGTTGCGGAGAAGGCGCTGCGCGCGGGTGACGACACGAAGATGCGCTCGTTCGTGAACAACACCGAAGGGCGGCCCTACAAGTACGAGAGCGACATTCCGGAGATCGAACTGCTCGCCGCGCGTGCGCTTGACTATCCCGTCTTCACAGTGCCGGCCCGCGCACTGCTGCTCACGATCGGCATCGATGTTCAGCACGACCGCATTGCGGTGTTGCTGCGTGCCTGGGGCCGCGGTGAAGAGAGCTGGCTCGTGCTGTGGGACGAGATTTACGGCAACGTGCTCGAACAGGGTAACGATCCGATGGTGGGTGGCGTGTGGGGCGCGCTGACCGAACTGCTGACGCAGGGCTACCGGCACGCGAACGGCTGGATTTTGCGCGTGCGCGCCGCGTCCATCGACTCGTCGGACGGCTCGACCTCCGATGCGGTGTATCGCTATGTGCGTGTCGCGCAGAAGCGCGGCATCAACATCATGGCGATCAAGGGGGCGAAGGATGTCGGCGCGGAAGTGTTCAGCGTGCCCAAGGCGTCGGTCGACTCGGTGCGCAACAACAGCAAGGCCGCGAAGTACGGCCTGCGCCCGTACATGGTCGGTGTGAGCCGGGCCAAGGATCTGATTCTTGATAACCGGCTCAAGCTTGAGGGCGAGGGGCCGGGGCGGTTGCACTGGTATCAGGGCGTGCGTGCCGACTATCTGCACCAGCTCACCGCCGAGGTGAAGGTGCCGGGGCGCATCGGCGGCAAGCGTGTCTGGCAGAAGAAAGCCGGTGCGCGCAACGAGGCGCTCGATTGCGAGGTGTATGCGCTGCACGCCGCACGCAGCATCAAGACGCATCTTATGACGGAAGCGCACTGGATGATTGAGCAGAACCGGCTCGCGCAGGCGTCTCTGTTCGACACGATACCGGTGGCGACGGCGCTGCCGGCGGCCGGTGATTTGGATACGGTACATGCGCCGGCTGCCGACGAGGTGGGAACGCCTGAAGATAAACCTCCTGCACTTGCAGGACCACCAGATCGGGCACACGACCCGCCGGTCGCGACCAGCGTGCCCGCGAACGTGCCCCGAACAACCCCACCCGGAACCCCGCCATCGAGCGGGGTTTCGCGTTTTCAGGGGCGGCGCACGGGCCGCTCGGTGTACCTGAAGCGTCGTTAATTACTTACGGGAGCCGCATATGGCCTATACCGCAGCGGATCTTGCCCGCATCCAGTCGGCAATCGCGAAGGGCGAGCTTGAAGTGCAGTACGCGGATCGCAAAGTCCGCTATCGGACTATCGCCGAGCTGCGCGAAGCGCAGACCGAGATCGTCCGCGCGCTGGACCGGGCCAATCCGCGCTCGCGCGTGTTTCGCCTGCGGCACGCCGGCAAGGGGATCCGATGAAGCGCACGGGGTCAGGCAGTTATCCGTCGCTCGCGCAACGCGGCTTCGTACTGCCCACGCGTCTCGCGCCCGCACGCCTGAAAGCGTCGGCCTATGAGGCGGCCGGGGCATCGGGTGCGCGTGGGCGCTCGTGGCAGACCTCGCGCGCGGGACCGAACGCCGCCGCGGTGCAGAACTTGCCGCTGCTGCGCAGCCGCGCGCGCGATGCGATCCGTAACGATCCGTGGGCGAAGACGGCGATCTCCCGGCTCGTGTCGAACACGATCGGCACGGGCATCCAGCCGCATCCGCAGCACCCGGATCCGGCGATCCGCCGGCAGCAGAAACAGTTGTGGGACGACTGGGTCGGCGAATCGGACGCGGATGGTCTGCTCGACTTTTACGGTCAGCAGACGCTCGCCGCGCGTGCGTTCTTTGGTGATGGCGAAGTGCTGCTGCGTCGGCGCATGCGGCGACCGGACGCCGCGCTCGCGGTGCCGATGCAGGTTCAGGTGCTCGAAGCCGACATGCTGCCGGTCGAAAAAAACGAAGGAACGGCGGGCGGTGGCGAGATCGTCAACGGCGTGGAGTTCGACGCCGACGACCAGCGCATCGCATATCACCTGCTGCGCCGTCATCCCGGCGAATACAACCGGGTGTCGTCGGGCTCGATGCTGACGACACCGGTGCCGGCCGACGACATCGCACACGTGTTCCAGCCGCTGCGCGCGGGGCAGGTGCGTGGCGTGCCGGAGTTGTCGACCGTGCTGCTGCGTTTGCATTCGCTCGACAACTTCGACGATGCGGTGCTGTTCCGGCAAGAGATCAGCAACCTCTTTGCGGGGTTTCTGGTGAAGCCCAATGCGGAGCCGGGGCTGTTAGGCGATCCGGTGACGGGCGAGGGTCTTGAGTTCGACTCGGACGGCTTCTCGCCGGTCGTGTCGCTCGAGCCGGGCACGGTGCAGGAACTGGCACCCGGAGAGGATATGCGCTTTGCGACGCCTCCGGGCGCGGGTGCGGATTATGGGCCGTTCATGCGTCAGCAACTGATGGCGGCCGCGGCGTCGGTTGGCATGCCGTACGAAATTCTCACGGGTGACCTGCGCGAAGTGAGCGATCGCGTATTGCGCGTGCTGCTTAACGAATTCCGGCGCTCAGTCGAGCAGCTGCAGTGGAACATTTTTATTCACCAGTATTGCCGGCGCGTGTGGGCATGGTGGGTCGACGCGTGCGTGCTGTCCGGCGCGATGGACGCACCGGATTTCCATCGAGCGCGCCGCGAGTACCTGCGTGTGCGGTGGGTGCCGCAGGGGTGGCCATACATCCACCCGGTGCAGGACGTGAACGCGCAGAAGCTCGCGATCCGCTCGGGGCTGACAAGCCGCTCGGCGTCGATCCTGAAGCAGGGCGAGGATCCGGAGCAGGTTGATCAGGAGAACGCGGCGGATAACACGCGGGCTGATGGGTTGGGCCTGCGTTACGACACGGATCCGCGCTCGCGCGATATGGCTGGAGATGCGGCGGGTGATGCGGCAGCCAATCCAGTAAGCACGCCTTCTTCGAAGACAGGAACAGCAGATGAAAAACCGTAAGTGGTGGGATATCCGGGCGCTCACGAATGCGCAGGGCGCGAGCGTCGCCGAAATCCGGATCTATGACGAGATCGGCTTCTGGGGCACGGACGCGAAGACGTTCATTTCGCAGTTCGACGAGGTAGCAGCGAACGCAGATGAAATCGTGGTGGCGATCAACTCGCCGGGCGGTGACGTTTTTGATGCGTTTGCCATCTACAACGCGCTGCGCCGCTATGCAGGGCGGGTGACCACCCGTGTAGACGGTGTGGCGGCGTCTGCGGCGTCGCTGGTCACGATGGCGGGCGATCGTGTCGTCATGCCCGAGAACGCGATGCTCATGATCCATAACCCGTGGACGGTGGCCGCTGGCACGTCGGCGGATCTGCGCGCGACGGCCGATTCGATGGACAAGGCGCGCGACGGCATTCTCGCCGCGTACC
>JARLJU010000105.1 GCA_031291055.1 Rudaea sp.
ATGTTTACTTGAAGATTGGCCATCGTGCTTTCCGTTCAACCGAGGTTCCGAATGCCAGTCGATGGAGCCTGGCACCCCGCCATCAAAGTTGAATCCCGCTTGTGACTGCAATGCAGCCATTTGAGGGAAATTGCGCAGCCACGCGTGGAATCATTGTCCGCCAATACGCCTCGGCCCCAATGTGATTTGAATCACAACACTTAGGCAAGTCGCTTGGCTAGAATCCATTGCACGATGGAGAAGTCTGGGGAGCAGTCTGCGCATTTGCTGGTCGGCAATGGCCGCCTGATCACGCACGACGACTGCCAGCCTTATCTCAGCGACGGTTGCGTCGCGATTCAGGACGGCCTGATCGTGGCTGTCGGTCCGACTGCCGAGTTGCAGGCCGCACATCCTGGCGCAAAATTCGTCGATGCGCACGGCCGCGTGATCATGCCCGGCCTCATCAACACGCACACGCATCTCTATAGCGCCTTCGCTCGCGGCATGGCCCTGAGAGGCGACGCGCCCGGCAACTTCACTCAGATTCTGGAGCGGCTGTGGTGGCGGCTCGACAAGGCGCTTACTCTCGACGACGTTTACTGGAGCGCGATGGTGGGCATGATCGCCGCGATTCGCAACGGCGTGACAACAATATTCGATCACCATGCCAGCCCCGGCGCTGCGCCGGGCAGCCTGTCACGGATTGCCGATGCCGCGCGACAAACCGGCATGCGCAGTTGCCTATGTTATGAGGTCTCCGACCGCGACGGCGCGGAAGTTGCACATCAGGGCATCGCGGAGAATCGTGCGTTTCTTCAGCACTGCAAGGATGCAGGCGACGACCGGTTGCGCGGACTTTTCGGGATGCATGCGTCGTTTACGCTCAGCGACCGGACGCTCGATCAATGCGGTCAGGTTGGGGCGGATTTCGACGCGGGCTTTCACGTACACACCGCAGAGGCCGCATCGGACGCGCAGAGTTGCCGGCGAGAGCATGGCATATCCATCGTGCAACGCTGGATCTACTTCGGCATTCTGAAAGCCACAACTTTGCTCGCGCACTGCGTTCATATCGACGATCACGATATCGACGCATTGTGCGCGAGCGGGACCAATGTGATCCACAATCCGCAGTCCAACATGGGTAACGCAGTGGGCTGCGCGCCGGTTCTGGAGATGATGCGATGCGGCGTTCATGTGGGCCTGGGGACAGACGGCTACACCGCCGATATGTTCGAGTCGATGAAGGCTGCCAACTTGCTGCAAAAACATCACGCAGGCGATCCGCGCGTGGCGTGGGCCGAGCCTGCGCAGATGCTTTTCCACGAAAATGCACGCATCGCATCGGAATGCTTCGGCCGCCCTGTCGGTAAGCTCATTCCCGGCGCACACGCTGACATTATTCTGGTCAACTACGATCCGCCTACTCCGATGAATGCCGAAAATCTTAATGGCCACATTCACTTCGGGTTCACGGGCGG
>JARLJU010000106.1 GCA_031291055.1 Rudaea sp.
TTGCGCTTACAGCCCGCCTTTCGGATTCATGCGGCGTGCGCAAAACGCGCAATTTTACTGCGTGGGGTGGATCGGGTCAAACCGACCGTGTCAAGCGTCCTGACCCCAAGTCAATACGATCTTGCCGACGTGCGTGCTGCTTTCCATCAGCGCGTGCGCTTCGGCGGCCTGCGCGGCCGAAAACACCCGATGCACCACCGGTTTGATACGGCCATCTTCGAGGTGCGGCCACACGCGCTCTTTCAATTGCGCGGCGATCTTCGCCTTGAACTCGATCGGCCGCGGGCGCAACGTCGAACCCGTCACCGTCAAACGGCGGCGCAGCACTTCGTTCAGATTCAGCTCCGCCTTCGCACCGCCCAGCAAGGCGATCAGCACGATGCGGCCACCTTCGGCCAACGCTGTCAGCTCGCGCGGCACATAACTGCCCGCCACCATGTCGAGGATCACGTCGACACCGCGATCGTTCGTCAGCGATTTGATGACTTCGACGAAATCTTCAGTCTTGTAGTTGATCGCACGTTCGGCGCCGAGCGCCTCGCAGGCGCGACACTTTTCGTCCGACCCGGCCGTGGCGAACACGCGAAAACCCAGCGCGTGCGCGATCTGGATCGCCGTCACACCGATTCCGCTCGAGCCGCCCTGCACCAGCAGCGTCTCGTTCGGGGCGCCTTCGCCCTTGCCGAGCTGCGCACGGTCAAACACATTGCTCCAGACCGTGAAGAATGTTTCCGGCAGCGAAGCCGCCTCGACGTCCGACAAGCCCGCGGGCACCGGCAAGCACTGCAACAACGGCGCGGTCGCATATTCCGCGTAACCACCACCGGCGAGCAATGCACAGACGCGGTCACCCACTTTCAGACCGAAGGGGTTGTTCTTCTCGTCGATGGTGCCACCGACGATCTCACCCGCCACTTCCAGCCCCGGCAGATCCGAAGCACCCGGCGGTGGCGCATAGCCGCCTTTGCGCTGGAACACGTCCGGACGGTTGATGCCGGATGCCGCCACCTTGATCAGCACCTCGCCCGCTTTCGGCTGCGGCATCGGCCGCTCCGCCAGCTTGAGCACTTCCGGCGCGCCGAATTCGGTGATTTCGATCGCTTTCATCTGCGTCACTCCAAGATTGGATTGCGTTGCCTACTGACGGAAATCGTCTGAGCTGCGACGAAGCGCTTCATGCAAACAGAGTACCCGCTTATGCCGGTTTGCACCTGCTAGCGTCTGTGCCTGTTTGCAACGCAATCCACCCTGCACCCTTCATGTAAAACGGCCGGCGCGCGTTTGCGCTGCCGGCCGTCGCCCTGCTACCGCATTACTGCGGCGTCGGTTCGCCTTGCGGCGCGCCGTTTGCGGCGTCGTTCAGCAACGCCTTGGCCGACAAA
>JARLJU010000107.1 GCA_031291055.1 Rudaea sp.
AGGAGCCGAGGCCCGCCGCCGCCGCGCGGCAGCGCGGCGTCCGCCTGCGCAAGCACCGCTTGCGCCCGGACCGCCCAGGCGGGCCGGCATGCGTCAGGCGATCGTCACGGCTTGGCCGATGCGACGCACAGCGGCGCGGTGACGCGCCAGCGTCATAGAGCGCGGCCCTGCCTCCGGCAGGGGACGCCCACCAACTTCGGAGGGACAAAATATTTTTGAAGGTGCAGTGGCGTGCACTGGCGGGCACCAGCGTGCAGCAAGACGAAACGGCGTACTTCTTGTCTGATTACAGCAAGTTGCACCCACTTGAACTGCGCAAACGGCGTGTCAATTGTGGTCCTCAGGGCGCGGTGCCCCCCACACAACCCCGAGGAGACAGGCCATGACCCCAACCACCCCTGACCGCATCCTGCGCCTCAACGCCGTGCTCGATCGCACCGGCCTCTCGCGCTCGACGCTCTACCGGAAGATCCAGGCAGGCACTTTTCCAGCACAGGTGCGCATTGCCACCCGGTGCACCGGGTGGCGAGAATCCGCTGTCTCCGAATGGTTGCGCAATCCCATGTTCTGGTCTGTTGATGCGATGTGAGCATGCGCGCCAATCAGGCCGACTGCAAACGGCATTTCTGTGCTGAGCTCCCTGCTGGAGCGCCCTACTGATTAGGAACCGAAGCGCCCGCATAAGGATCGAAACTGGGCGGCTTTTTGGGCGTGGCGATCGGCGTGGGAACTGGTGTCGGCGGCGGCACCGGCATGGCCTGCACACTGTGACTGGCCGACATCAGCCCCGCTGCAATCAACGGCGCCCCGAATAAAATGAAGCACCCGATCACCACTCGAATGCCGCTGCGGATTTGCAGGTGACCCTCGAGCATCATGAATCCGAGCCACGCAATGGCGATGACCGCGACCACATTGCCGATCGTACCAGTCAAAAGAGCCGTCCACCAATTGGCTGAATCGACGAGCGCAGATGGGCGACCGGGTATCCAGGATCCTGTCATCATTGGTTCTGCGTGTCCTTATTGGCCGATTGTCTCTCTTGGAGGTGGCTGAATGGTCGGCCAGGTTCTCCGCTTGTGTTGCATAAAAAGATCGATTCAAGAACCGCTTGCCTGCGACATTTTCGGTCGATTTATCGACTGGCGCTCATCATGCGGTTATGCAAAAGTTGCCGCTGTAGCGAACCGGGGGGTAATTTCGTGCGCGTCGACAAACAGGTACTGGCTGCTGCGGCAGCCGCGGTAGTGTCCTTCCCGACCGCTGCCTTCGCACAGGCAAGTGACGCAGATCCAGCGGGCTCAGGCCCGATCATCAACGCAGTGAGCTGGCTTCAGGGCACGCTGATGGGCACTGTTGCAACGATCGCCGCGGTCATCGCGGTCGCCTGCGTCGGCTTCATGATGCTGACCGGCCGGATCAACTGGCGCCATGGCGTCGTGGTGATCCTCGGCTGTTTTATCCTGTTCGGTGCCGCCAGCATTGTCGGCGGCATCCGAACTGCGGCGACCGGCGGCTGAGCGCGCCCGCGTGGCCGAACAGCTCGATCGCGCGACCATCTTCGTCGCGCTAACCCGTCCGCAGATGTTTGCGGGCGTTACCTACAGCTATTTCATTGCCAACGGCATCATCGCCGCTGAGCTGTTCCTGATCTCGAAAAGCTTCTGGGTCATCGGCATTGCGATACTGCTGCATGTCGCCGGCATGATTGCGTGCCTGCGTGAACCGCGGATCTTCGATCTGTGGATCGCAAAGGTCAGCCGAACGCCGCGCGTGCGCAATTACAAGGTGTGGGGATGCAACTCCTACCGCCCCTGATGAGCGGCCAGGACGCCGTTGACCGGGAGGCGAGCGCCGGCCGGCATCTGCCCTATGCGCGCCACGTCGATCCGGTGACCATCGCCA
>JARLJU010000108.1 GCA_031291055.1 Rudaea sp.
CAGAAGATTCTTGAACTCGGCGCCGACACGGTGGCCGCATTCGTTGCGGAAACGGTGGTGGGCGCAACGGCCGGCGCCGTGCCGCCGGTGCGCGAGTATTTCCGCAAGATCCGCGCGGTGTGCGATCGCTATGGCGTGCTGCTGATTCTTGACGAAATCATGTCGGGCATGGGTCGCACGGGCTACCTCTATGCGTGTGAGGAAGACGGCATCGCACCGGACATCCTGACCATCGCCAAGGGGCTCGGCGCCGGCTATCAGCCGATCGGCGCGACGCTGGTCAGTGACCGGGTTTATCAGGCGATCGTCGGCGGCTCGGGCTTTTTTCAGCACGGACATACCTATATCGGCCACGCCACCGCCTGCGCCGCGGCGCTCGAAGTGCAGCGCGTGATTGCCGACGACCGTCTGCTGCCGAATGTGCAGGCACGCGGCGAGCAGTTGCGCGGCCGGTTGCGCGAGCACTATGCGCAGCATCCGCATATCGGCGACGTGCGTGGGCGAGGGCTCTTTGTCGGCGTCGAGCTGGTGCAGGACCGCGTCACCAAGACGCCGTTCGACGCGAAGCTGAAACTGCACGCGGCGATCCGGCGCGAAGCGTTCGCGCGTGGGTTAATGGTGTATCCGATGGGCGGCACGGTCGACGGCAAGATCGGCGATCATGTGCTGCTGGCCCCGCCGTTCATCTGCACCGCGCGTGACATCGACGAGATCGTCAGCCGGTTGACGGATGCGATCGAGGGCGCACTGGCTGCCATCTGACACCCTTTCCATTCCTGCGAGATTTGCGATGACCGAGCGTTTGCCTCATTTCGAACTGTCCGATGCCACGCCCGAACAGAAGGCCGTGCTCGACGAGATCCTGTCCGGCCCGCGCGGCAATCTGAACGGGCCGTTTCTGGGCTGGATTCATAGTCCGGAGCTGGCTCAGCAGGCGCAACGGCTCGGCGCGTTTTGCCGCTATCGCACCGGCTTGCCACTGCGCTTGTCGGAGTTGGCGATTCTGGTGACCGCAGCGCGCTGGCAGGCGCAGGCCGAGTGGTACATCCACTATCCGATCGCGCTGGAAGCCGGTGTGGCTGAAGCGGATGCCGAGGTGATCCGTCAGGGGCATCGCCCGTCCTTCGCGGATGCCGATGACGCATTGATCTATGACTTCGCGAGCGAACTGTATGACACCAAACGGGTGTCGGATACGACCTATAGAAAGGCGGTCGGGCGCTTCGGCCATCAGGTGGTGATCAATCTGGTGGGCCTGCTCGGCTACTACGCCCTGGTGGCAATGACAATGAACGTGTTCGACATGCGCGCGGTCGGGCAGGCTAGCTTGCCGTTCGCCGAGTAGCGGCCGCACAGCAGGGTTTTGCTCCGGACCGGCGCCTTTTACAACGATCCTGCCAACCCTTCCACTGCAAAGCGCCGCTGCCGCGATCTCCGCCGCAGCGGCGCTGCGCCTTCTCATGCCGCGCCACCTGCCATTCGGCGGCTATGCGCGCTGTACTGCCCACGGCACGGTTTGCGTCGCGCGCATCAGCCAACCGGATGCCGGTGTCGTCACGACACTGGCACACGGAAGCGCCTATCATGAAGTTCGGTCCACGCCCGCGCCTCTCGCGCCGCGCGGCACACTCCGAAGGCAGTCCCCCTTGGGGACTCACGACCGATGCCGATACCCCGAATATTCGGGCTGGACCGTTGCGGGCGGCATCACGTAGGGTTGAGGAGCGGCGCGAAGCAGGGCACAACAGGAGAGAGCGATGAAGCGCAAGGCATCAGCAGTCTGGCAAGGCGGCCTGCAAGACGGCAAGGGCTCGATTTCCACCGACAGCGGCGTCCTCAAGGACACCCAATACTCGTTTGCCACGCGCTTCGCGGACGGCATCGGCACGAATCCGGAA
>JARLJU010000109.1 GCA_031291055.1 Rudaea sp.
ATTGACCATCTTGCTGTTCGACGAACTGAACGGCCCTTCGCCCATGCCGAACAGCACGCGCAGCACGATCAGCGAACCGATGCCGCTTGCCAACGCGGTCGCGCCGCAGAACACCGACCACACGCCCATCGCGGTGCCGAACACGCGTTTCGCGCCGACCTTGTCCGACAGCACGCCGCCGACAAAATTGAACAGCGCATAGCCGATGAAGAAGCTGCTGAACACGATGCCCATCTGCGCATGCGAGAAGTTCAGGTCTTTCTGGATCAGCGGTGCGGCGATCGACAGCGCCGCTCGATCGAGGTAGTTGATGACGCCGGCCAGAAACAGTAGCGCGACAACAAACCAGCGTTGACTCTTTATCATCAGGTGTCTCCTTCGGGTCGCCTCTTGATGGGCGTTTGAATAGTTCAAGTCGCTTGATTGGCTTCTAAAGGCGCTGCGGAAAAGTGCAACGCCTTATGCCACGGTCGATGCTCAGTCGAAGTTCAAATGCACCTTCATCGACTGAGAGCGGTCGAGCGCCACTTCAAACGCACGGTTCGCTTCGTTCATCGCGAACGCATGGGTCATCAGCGGCCGCAAGTCGACCTTGCCGGAGGCGATTTCATCGGCGGCGATGGCGTATTCGTCCGTGAAACGGAAGGAACCCTGGTAGCGGAGTTCTTTGGCCATCACGAGGTTCGCCGCCACCGGCGACTGGCCGGCCGGCAGATTGCCGACCTGAATCACCGTGCCGCCCGCACGTGCGGCACGCAGCGCCGTATCGAGGCCGGCGGGACTGCCCGATGCCTCGATGACCACGTCGAACGTGCCGCGTTGTGCGGACCATGGATCGATCGTCGCACTGTCCGTCGCGTTCACGATCTGATCCGCGCCGAGTTGCTGCGCGACCTGCAACGCGCGATCCGAAAGATCCAACGCGACCACGCGATGCGCTCCGGCCCGGCGCGCCACGCTCAACAGAATGCAACCGATCGGCCCGCAACCCACCAGCAAGACACTCGCGCCGACCAGCGATCCGGCCTGCTTCACCGCATGCAACGCAACGGCAAGCGGCTCGG
>JARLJU010000110.1 GCA_031291055.1 Rudaea sp.
CCGCGACCCAGGATCGCGAGATGCTCGGCGCGCTTGGCATCAATCAGGCATGGCTGTTTACCGGCGTGTTTTTCGTCGGCGCGTTTCTCGCCGGTTTGGGCGGCGCGTTGCAAGGGCCGCGGATGTCGGCGAATCTGTCGCTGGATCTGGAGACCATCGGCAATGCGTTCGTCGTGGTGGTGGTCGGCGGGATGGGGTCGATTCCAGGCGCATTCGTCGCCGCATTGCTGATCGCGGAGATCAAGGCGCTGTGCATCGGCATCGGGCATGTGTCGGTCTTCGGTATCGATCTGTCGTTGAGCCGCTTTACGCTCGTTGCAGAATTTGTTGTGATGGCAGTCGTGCTGGTGGTACGGCCTTGGGGCTTGCTAGGGAAGGCGAGCGCCGCGGTGCGTGGCATGGCCGCGCCTGAAGCGCCATTGAGGCCCGCGGGCAAGCGCCTGAAATGGTTGGCGGCAGTCACGTTGCTGGTGCTGGTACTCGCGCCGCTTGCGGCCAATGCATTTCCCTACATGCCGGTGCTGCTGGTTGAAATCCTGATCGCCGTGTTGTTCGCCACGAGTCTGCATTTCATCATGGGCCCCGGCGGCATGCATTCGTTCGGCCACGCCGCGTACTTCGGGCTCGGTGCCTACGGCGCCGCGCTGTTCCTCAAAGTCTTGAATCTGCCGATGGAAGCCGCGTTGCTGCTCGGCCCGTTGCTCGCAGTGGCAGGCGCGCTCGTGTTCGGCTGGTTTTGCGTGCGTCTCTCAGGCGTCTACCTCGCGATGTTGACACTTGCGTTCGCGCAGATCGTCTGGTCGGTCGTGTTTCAGTGGGACGATGTGACGGGCGGCAGCAACGGCATTCTCGGCTTGTGGCCGTCGAACTGGTTGTCGTCGCCGGTCGCTTTTTATTATCTGACGCTCGCCTGCGCCGTCGTCGGGGTGTGGTTGCTGCGCAAGATGCTGTTCTCGCCGCTTGGCTACGCGATGCGGGCGTCGCGAGATTCAGTGTTGCGCGCCGAGGCGATCGGCATCGACGTGAAACGCGTGCAGTGGGCGGCCTTCGTCGTCGCGTCGCTATTTTGCGGGCTCGCCGGATCGCTTTATGCCTTCTCAAAAGGGACGATTTCACCGGAGGTGATCAGCGTGAGCCGCTCCGTCGATGGCCTCGTGATGGTCCTCCTCGGCGGCTTGCAGACGTTGACTGGCCCGATCGTCGGCGCAGCCGTGTTCACGTGGCTGCAGGACACCGTCGCGCGGCAAACCGATTATTGGCAGGCGTTGCTGGGTTTCGCGATCCTGCTGCTGGTGATTGCGTTTCCGCAGGGCATCGTCGGTTTCATTCGCGAGCGTTTTGGCGACGATACGGTGGATAAGGCTGAGGAGCGCGCCTCATCGCCATCACAAGGTACCGCGATCAAGGAGGGGCTATGAGCTTGCTGCGCGTTCGCGGACTCTCCAAATCCTTCGGCGGTCTGAAGGCGGTCGACAACGTCTCTTTCAATCTCGAAGCAGG
>JARLJU010000111.1 GCA_031291055.1 Rudaea sp.
ACGCGCAAAGTCGAAAATATCGCGTCCCCTTGCAACCATGCACATCGGCGACAACGCCGGTTGCCTCCGAAGGCAGATTGAGGCAGAACTCCAGACGGACAAAGCCTCTGGATTATTTGGTCAACCGTGGCCGGTACATTGCAGACCATCTGCGACGGGACGTGAACGATGAAATCTTCCGGCGCCGACCGCAAGCTGTGCTGGTAGGTGACTTGATAGTCCATGCTATGGGTGTTCAGCCCTCTTCTGCTCGTGCCCTGCGTTCCGGCCAACTTCTGCGCCATATCACTGGCGATCCGGTAGGACGAATGCCGGCCGGCTAAGCGTTGGCGAGGCAGCGTGGCTTTGAATGCGCGGTGGCCAGTCGAGGCGATTCATTTCCTTTCGGTCGTCCAATGCGCGCAAACGAAGGTTCGGAAACTGAAATTATCCGACCCTTCACATTTCCCCCTCATTCAAAAATCCAGGCTCGTCACGGTTTGCTCATGCCGTGAGCCACCAATGCACGATTATCAAATAATCCTCAGGTTGCGAAGTGGACCAATCGACGGGGACCGTTCGAGAATCAGTTTTGTGATGAACTCGAGCAACAAGGCCCGAGGCCCGGGCGCGACCGCGACCGCAACCGCAACCGGTCCGTCGCGGTCGATGTGTGCAAGCTGGTTGATTTTCTTCTCTCAGTTTGATGATTCATCGGTCAATATCTGGCCCGTTGCCGGGTGCATCGGGATCAGCAGGCGATGCCGCATCCTGGTCTGGATTGGACGGATCTTCCGGAGTGGGTGGCGGCGGATGGCGCACGGCATCGCGCAGTTCGTCGCGCTCCCATGCGTCGCGCTCACGCTGCGCTGCCCGACGTTCCAGCGCCTCGGCATCGAGCTCCGCAAGCCGGACCTGCCGGATACTCTCCAGGTGGGGCTGACCGAACACGATGCGCATGCGAGTGTCGGCTGCTACGCGCGCGGCGGCTGCTTGGAACGCCTCGGGTCCGGACAGCGAGAGCGTGGAGCCGAACTTCTGCTGCGCGAAATGCAGCGCAATCTCGATCGCCTCGCGCTCGCTATCCCACAGGCGCAATGTGTGACCCTCGTCGACGAGGAACGCCACGCCGTCCTTCCGGTAGTCGACCTCGCCACTGGCCCGCACCTCGTACGTGATCGACGGGCCGGCGTAGATGATCTCGTTGCGATCGTGCGCTGGCGGTCGCTCCACAGCACGCGACGGCGCACTGAAAATGACCGCGCGTTCGTCGTCTGCACGTTTCGTCCGCAGGCGGATCTGCTGCATCCGGCGCAACTCACGCAGCGCCCGTTCGTCGCCTTCCTGCGCGCGCTCCTGCAGGAAGTCACGATACTGCTCGGTCAACGGCCGGCTTGCGGCGCCCTTCAGCGCATCCCGTTCTTTCGCGATCTGCACACGCAGCGCGGCCTCTGCCTCAAGGCGCGCAACACGTGCTGCAGATAGCTGCTCGCGGCGCTGCGCGCCTGACAGGTCGATGCGGTCGACAAGCGCGCTGCGGGCACTGTAGAACTCCGATTTGACCGCCTTTCGCCGCTCACTCTCATGATCGGCCTGCTCATCCCACGCGCGACGTAGCTCGTTGCGGTATGCCGATCGCCATTGCTGGAACTCGCCCCATAGGTCCCGTTCAGGCGTACGCCTCGGTGCATGCTCCGGATCACGTCCTGTCTGTGCACGATAGGTCTCGCGCAGCAGCTGCGCCGCCTCCTCCCATGACAGGTTCATCTCTTTGGTGAGGAAGTCAGACACATTCAGATTGCGCGAACCGGCGCGGATTCTGTCACCGCCATCCGCGCCTTTACCGATCGCATACTTTTCGACGATCAGTCCGTGCGAGTGCGCAAGCGCGGCCAGCAGCCGGCCCGCGTCTAGCGTCGCACGGATCTCGGTGAATTCATCCCGCTCCCGGGCACGTCGCGCCGTGCGAGCCTCGGACAGGTCACGTGCGAACTGGTCGCGAACGGTATCGGCTGCCCGGCCCGTCGACGCGTGCGCACTCGCATTGAAATCGACCGACGCAGCGTCCGTCGGCGGCGGCGAATCAGTTGGCCGGACCTCGAACGGCAACGATTCGATCGCATCGAACGATTGCACATCCGCGAGGCTGCGGATTTCCTCATGTGGTCCGAACCCTGCAGGCAGGCGGCCGCCGCTCAGACCAAAAGGGTCGCGTGAGCCGAACGGCCCTCCCGCCCGCGTGAACTTCTCGGCACCGGTGCGCGTGAGACGCGTCCGCCCCGCCTCATTTGCCTGGTCCCACGCGACAAACATGCGATCGACCATCACTTTCCACTCCGGCTCGCCGCCGGACCCGTCAACGGCATCGCGAGCGCCGGACGATTGCCAGCGCCCCTCCCTCTCGTCGTAACTTCCGCCGCGTTCGAAGTCGCGGTCGGCACCTTCGCGCCATCGCGGCCGCGGCACCGAAATGCCTAGCTGTTCTCTTCCCGCTCGCTCGCGATCGCCAGACCATCGCAATGCGTCAATTCGTTCGGCTTGCTGGTTTCCCAGCTCCAGTAGTGCATCAGGCGGCAGAAGCACTTGACGTCGCGCGGCGTCGCCATCCACACCGCGGCTGGGCATGCCATGCACACGGTGGGCGGATTGGGACGGCGTGCGGGATCGATCGAAGCGAGCGTCAAGGTCGTGATCCGCTCCGGCTCGCCATCGCCCCGTGATTTCGCGGTGCGCGCGTTCGAGCTCGTTCCACCATTGCTGCGACTGCCCTGCCCTTTCCGGCTCCCGCCCGGCGCCGCGCTCCCGCGCCCGCCCTCCTGCTCCGGCGGCCCCCAGCCGGCTCCAATCTCGCCAGTGTCCGAATCGA
>JARLJU010000112.1 GCA_031291055.1 Rudaea sp.
CCTGCCGGCGCCCGCACCGCCCACGCGAAAGAACACATCGTGCAGCACAATCGGATTCTTCGCATGATCGGCTGTACTTCCTTCTGGACCGACCTGCAGCAGCACGGGCGACTTCTCCGGCCCCGCGTCGAAGAGCAAACCTGCAATCTCAATCCCGTCCGCATCTGCCGTCGTCATCGCCGGTGTCCCGTGTGTCGGATGCAACGTTGCGAATCCCAGCCCCATCACGACGATGTTCGGCTTGTTCACCTCGATCGGCTCGCTCAGGTCGTAGATCCCAGGCGTCAGCAGCAAATCCTTGCCCTTCTCCAACTGCGCATTCATCGTCGCTGCCGTATCCATGCCGGCGTGCGCGATGTAGAAACGGCTCAGCGGGATCGAGCTCCCCGGCGTCGCTCCGCCATGCCACGTCACGCCCGTACTGTCCTTGCGCAGCTCCGGCACGCGCACGTTCCAATTCCCCTTCGCATCCACTTCGAGAAAGGGCTTCTCGCGCACCACGGGCGTCTGCGCAATCTTCGTATACGGCGGCTGCGGCCACTCTCCCTGCGGCGGATGCGGCACGCCGACAAACACCATGTTCCAGTTCGCGCCGGTCCAGCTGCCCCACTCGCTGTTGCGCGAGATCCACTGCTGCTGCGGACCTGCGCCGACATTGCCGTCGACCACCGTGTCGGACATCCATCCGCCGCTGGCCCATCCACCGTTCTGGTGCAGCACCAGGTTGCCATGCACATGCATGCGCCGAAACGGCACTGCCTGCGACACCGCCCATTGCATCGTGCCGCCCGTCGGAGTCACCGAGAAACCTTCAGCCGCGCGCCAGAACGTACACGTCGCATTGTTGTGCGGCAGGCTCGCATCCGAATGCACATTGCCGACGATGTGCACCGCATCGGGCGTCGCGCCCAGCCCAATCACCTCGGTGTAGAAACCGACCGGCACATCCACGTGATACTCGCCGGGCAGAAACAGCAGCGCGGACCGCGCCGATCCAAACTCGCTGTGCTCTTCGACGGAATACACCTTGTCAATCGCCCGTTGGATCGCACTCGAAGGCATCGACGGATCGAAGACCAGCACATTCGGCCCCAGGTCAGGATGCGGTCCAGGTTTTTCCGCACCAACATACACCGCAGCGACCACCGCCAGCACCATCCAAGCCACAACGGAAGCCCTTTTCACGAACTGCCCCATGGATTCCACGCTCCCGCCTGCTTCTCGACTTCGTGTGACTCGAAGAGGATGCAGCGCCACTCCGCATCCTACCTGCCGCGCCGAGCACTCGGCAACGCTGCATTCTGTGGACATATCGGCAGGCGCAGAGCGAGAATGGCGGGGCACGTAAAGGGCCCGCCAACAATGAAATCAAATCCCATGACGCGCCGCGATTTCGTTCGCCTCGGCGCAGGAACCCTCGCCGCAGGCGCCGCGGTCCATTCCATGCTTCTTGAGCCCGCTGTTCTCGCGGCACAAAGGTCGCAAGCCTCGGGCCGTAAGATTCGCTTCGTCTCCATCGGCACCGGCATTCGCGGATGCGATCTGCTGCGCTCGGCGCGCACGGTTCCCAATGGTGAACTGATCGGCATCGCCGACCTCTACGATATGCACCAGAGGGCCGGCGTCGAAGCCTGGGGCTCCGACGTGCCCACCACGCGCGACTACCGCCCGCTCCTCGATCGCAAAGATGTCGACGCGGTCATCGTCGCGGTCGCCGACTTCCAGCACCGCCGCGTCGTGCTCGACTGCCTCGCCGCCGGCAAAGACGTCTACTGCGAAAAACCCATGTCGCATAACGTCGCCGATGGACAGGCTATGGTGAAGGCCGTGCAGGAGGGCAAGCGCATCTTCCAGGCCGGCAGCCAGCGCGTCAGCAACGTCGTCTACAAAAAGGCCGCGGAGATCTACGCCTCGGGTCGCCTGGGGCAGGTCCACTACATCGAGGGCCACTCCGA
>JARLJU010000113.1 GCA_031291055.1 Rudaea sp.
CCCTCGCGCACCAGCACCTGCTGAATGCGGCCGACAACCTGCGCGGAGACAACTGCCGTCTCTCGCGCGTGAATGGTTCCCGTCGAACGCACATTGAGAGGCACCTGTTGCTGCCGGCTCTCGACCACTCGCGCTTGCGCAGTCTGTACCGCAGCCGGTGAAACCGGTTCGCCGCCGTGACAACCGGCCAACATCGCCGCGGATGCGGCAAGCAAACAACTCGTGACCATTTTCCTCATTGCAAATCCTCCGCTGCATCGGGAGTCAGTGTCCCCGTTGCGTAAAGCAGTTCGGCATAGGCCATGGCATTGCCATAGACAGCCTTCCAGTACATCGATCGGCTCTGCCGCTCGGCATCCTCGGCGCGCAGTAGATCGGTGATCGTCGCCAGCCCTGCGCCGTAGCGGTTCTTGAGGATGCGCAAGCTCTCGGCCGACTGGTCCATCGCGGCACGTGCTGTATCGAGCGAGAGCGCCGCCGTCTGCCGGTGAATGTGCGCCTGGCTTACCTCCAACCGTACATGCTGCTGCGAGGCGCTCAGTTGCGCGTCGATCCGCTGCTTTGTTGCGCTCTCCTGGGCAAGCTGAGCGCGCTTGCCCATGGGCAGAATGTCGACGCCGATCTGCACGCCGGCCACCCAGTTGTTGCCTCCCGAACTGCCCAGCGACCCGCGGTCTTCCTCCCAGTTTCCGTACGCACTCACGGTAGGGCCGAACTGCGACCGCGCCGCGCCCACAGCTGAAGCCTGCGCCGATTGCGTCTGTGCCAACGCAATCAGATCTGGCCGCGACTTCGCGGCTGTCGCAATCTCTTCGTCCAAAGCAAGCTGAACGAACACATGCGGCTCAATCGGCTTCAGCTCGACGGCCTTCAGCTCGGGGGCGCCCATCGCCTCGCGCAGCTCCGCCCACGCCAATTCCAGGTTGCCTTGCGCCGCAATCAGTTCCTCTTTGCGAGCGGCCACGTTGACTTCAGCCGACATCTGGTCTGACTCCACAGCAAGTCCAGCCTTGACGTGCTCCGCAACAGAACTCAGCAGCGCCGCCGCCGTCTCCTGTTCATGCTGTGCAACATCGATCTCTCGTTGGGCATAGAGCACCGCCTGGTACGACTCGACGACGTGCAACACAATCTGTTGGTCCACCGCCTTGGAGGACGACGAGGCGCTGGCGCGGGAGAGA
>JARLJU010000114.1 GCA_031291055.1 Rudaea sp.
CCCGGCCGCTCGTCGCCGAGAAAGACAACATTGTGATCGCCGCCCGCCGTCGAACTGCCGCACCATTCCTGCACCGGATAGACAACGAAGCGCCCTGCTTCGTTGAACTGCTCGACGGTATCGACGCCCAGTTGCCAATTTGCATCGGTGATCTGGAAATCGTTGGCGGTGTAACCGAGTATGTCGATGCCACCGATATCGCGGGCATACGCCGCGTTATAGGCCGGACTATTCGTTCCCACCGTATCGTGGGCGTGAACATGCAAATCCGCATACAAGGAACGGGCGACCGGCAGCGCGGCATCCACCGTCAAGTAGGCTTCTGCCGCGCGCATGTCACGCAGCGACGGCACATCCGCCACGATGCGCAGGCTGCCAGGCGTTGTCGGCAAGTCGGTGAGCGCGACGCTCGCCCAGCCTTCGGCCGGCAGCGGCAGTTCGCGCTCATAGACAATGCGCTGGCGCTCATCGTAGGCTCGCACGCGAACCGCACCGCCGGTATCGCGGCAGGCATTGCCCCACCGGTCCTGCAACGAAAGCCGGAACGACGCGGACTGCGCAGGTTGCACGAAGCGCGGTCCATTGAGCAGCACCTGGGCCGGCGCGCCGGCATGAATGTCGATCACGACATCGCCCGGCACCGCGACAAAACGCGAGGTACCGAGCGGGTCGACATAGAAACGGAAACGGAACTGATCTTCGACGAAGGTCTGCACGCGCGTCCCCGGACCGCGCCGCCGATCGCCCAGACGGATCACGATGTGGTCGCCGGCATTCAGGTAACCGTCGGCGACATCCACAATGATGGCCTTCTGAAAGGGTCTTTCGTGTCCCTTCTGATCGAAGCGTACATTCAGCGACTGAACCGTCGCCGGGCTTTGACCCGGGACGAGCGCCGCGGCGTGATATTCCGCGCTGATGTAATTGGCCGCGGCCGGGTCGCTGGTCTGAAACAGCGCCCAATCCGAATAGAACTTGAAGGTTGCTTTCAGCCACGCGCCATCGGCGATACCTGAGGCGCCCACTTCATAGTCGAGGACGATCTCGCTCCAGCTGCCCGCTTCGAGTTGCGTCACGTTGCAGCTCACCCGCCCGGCAAACGGCAACGCCTTATGACGCTCATACAACCCGGCCGGCGCGACATGCGGGCCGAGGCGTTTGCGCAGCGCAACGCCCTTTGCCGCGAGCGTTGCTTCGCTGCTTTCGTGGTCGTTGTTGTGGTCGTGGTCTTGGTTCACGTCAGTCTCTCTTGATCAAAGGATGCGGTGGAGTGCTACGCGATCAGTGCGCGAACGGCCAGGGTGCGGCGGGATTCCAGATCGGGATGCCCTGATACGCGTACCACGGCGCCATCACGCAGATCCCGTAGACGATCGCGATCAGCACCGAGACCACACCGACTTTGGCGTAGTCCGAGGTCGTGAATGCGCCACTGCTATAGGCGATCACGCCCGCTGTGATTTGCGTGGGCAACAGGTAGGCAAAGCTGTCGGTATCGCTGATCAGCAGCGTGAACGCCACCGGATGCAAGCCGAGACGCGGCGCGAGAGCCAGCGCGATCGGCGCGATCATGGTCACGGCCGCGACGTTCGATAGCATGCCGATCCGGATCGCATGCGTGCCGATCATGACGATCGCCAGCATCAACCACCAGACATAGCCATGCGCGAGCGCATAGATGTGATCGGCGGCCCACTGCGCGAGCCCCGAATCGCTGATCGCGGCGGACAGTGAGAGCGCGCCGCCGAGTAGAAACAGCGTGCCCCAGATGGTGCGCTCCTGAATTTCCTTCCAGCTCGAGCGCAGCACGCCCGGTGCGAACATCAGCGCAAGTGCGATCAGCGCGACGATTTCCGATTGCAGATGGTGCAGCGATTCGGTGGCCCACATCACCGCGACGAAGCCGAATACGGCGAGCACCAACCAATCCTGACGTGCCACCGGCGGCAACGCGCGGCGCGCATCGACGATCGCCTGACGGCCGCCGGGCACCGGTACGCCGCGCGATTTGAAGTAGTGCTGCACCCAGAACTGCGTCAGCACGAACATGCCGAGGTATGGCCATTGCAGCCGGAACCACGTGAAATACGAAATCCTTAGACCGAGTTGCTTCTCCAGCAGACCGGAGACGACCATGTTCGGCAGATGCGCGGTGAGAATGCACATGCCGCTGATCATCGAGCCATAGACCAGCGTCTGAATCACGATGGCCTTTCTGGCATTGCGCTCGCGGGCGCTATCGCCGAACAGCCCGACGATGCCGTTGGTCACCGGCAGCAATGCCGCCGCACGCGCGTTGGCCGCCGGCACCACCAGCGACATCACGAAGTTGACGACGAACATCGCCCAGATCACGCCATTTGCCGAGCGCACCTTGAGCTTATCGAGCAACACCAGCGCAATACGGCGGTCGAGCCCGGCCGCCTGCATGATCGCGGAAAACAGGAAAGCAGCAAGGCACAGGAACACGACCGGCGCGGCGAAACCGCTTGCGGCCTTGGGGAACGGCGTGACCGCGTGCGACAACACCAGCAGCATCGGCAGCAGAATGCCGCTGACGCCGACTGGAATCGCTTCGGTGATCCACACGATCGCCACCCACGCGACCACGGCGAGCGTAGCCCTGCCGTGCGGCGTCAGCCCCTGCGGTGCCGGCAGCACCCAGGCGATGGCGGCGAAACACAGCCACGCGAGCAGAAATCCGGCGCGCGCCTTAAAGAGGCCGCCACGCGTTGACGAATGCAACGCCGCAGGATGACTCGCCTGCGGCGAAGCAGTTGGACCACCACTTGCGATCGACGCATAGTGCGATGTTTCGTTTGCCACTTCCCCGCTCCTGTAAGGCGGTCAAGATGGGTCCGGATGCGGACCCGATCTGCCGGAAAGTTGGCATAATACGTATTAATACAAGTTGTCGATCTAAGCACTTCTCATATCCTTATACGAAGAGATGGCTTAGCCCGCTGCATCGATTCATGGCGGTGCCGGCGTGTACTGCAAAAG
>JARLJU010000115.1 GCA_031291055.1 Rudaea sp.
CGTCACACGCTGAATCGCGAATGGTCGCTGAAAATGCTGCGTCTATGCGGGATGCAGCTCGTCGTGCATAACGACAGCGCGCGGCTCGACCGCGGCGCGCTGGTGGTCGCCAATCACATCTCGTGGATCGATATTTACGTGATCAATGCGTGGCGGCCCACGCCGTTCGTTTCGAAAGCCGAGATCCGGCAGTGGCCGGTGGTTGGCTGGCTGGCGCAGCAACTGGACACGGTGTTCATCCACCGCGAGAAGCGCAGCGATGCGAAGCGGATCATGCACGAACTGTCCGACCGCCTGGGCGCGGGTGAACTGATGTGCGTGTTTCCTGAAGGCACGACGTCAAACGGTCTGACGCTGCTGCCGTTTCACGCGAATATGTTCCAGGCCGCTGTGTCGGCTTCGGCGCCGGTGCAGCCGCTTTGCATCATGTATGAGGATGCGCACGGCCGGCAATCTACCGCGCCTGCGTATATCGACGACCTGACGCTGGCGGATTCGCTGAATATGCTGTTGCGTGGCGGGCCGTTGACCGCGCACGTGTATGTCGGCGCGCCGCTTGCACCGGGGGCAGATCGGCGCACGCTGGCGGCGGAGGCGGAAGGGGTGATTGGAATGGCGTTGCGGGAGATGCAGGGCGGTATGGCGAGGTCCGGTGTTGCGATCGCGGCGTCGATTTCATCGATCAACGCCGCTGACGCCTCCAACCCCTCGCCGGCGTTGATCGAACCAGTCGATCAGTCCGGCCGGTCGGCTTAGCGGGGTAGCTTAGTTGCCGCCGCCTGGGACGCGGCAATCTTCGCAGTCGACCTGGGTCAGCGTGCGCTCGGTGGGGTTTTGCGCAAGGCGCACGGCGGAAAGTTTCTCGCCCCATACGCAGCCGGAATCCAGACCGACCAGGTTATCGCGCAAGGTCAAACCGAGCGCGGCCCAGTGGCCGAATACCACGGTGACGTCCGCGGTCCTGCGCGACGGCACGTCGAACCACGGCATGCTGCCCGGCGGCGCGGAATTCAGGCCGCCGCTGGTGCTGAAATCCATCGCGCCTTCGGCGTTGCAGAAGCGGATGCGCGTCAATGCGCTGCACGTCAGGCGCAGCCGTTCGATGCCCTTGATGCCGGGCGTCCAGCGATTCGGCTCGTTGCCGTAGAGTCCCGCGAGCGTTTCCTTCCAGTTCGGCGCGCGCAGCGCCCGCTGCAATTCGTCGGCGAGTTCCATCGTCAGGGCGGCGTCCCACTGCGGCAGTACGCCCGCATGCACCATCAGCATGCCGTGGTCGAAATGCGCGAGCGGACGGTGGCGGACCCATTCGAGGAGGTCGGCGGCATCCGGCGCGGCGAGAATGTCGTCGATCGTGTCGCCTTTCTTCGATTTGCGAATCCCCGCCGACACCGACAGCAGATGCAGGTCGTGGTTACCCAGCACGGGCACCGCGAGGTCTCCCAGTGCGATGATGTCGCGCAGCGTGGCAAGCGATTCGGCGCCGCGGTTGATCAGATCGCCCGCGAACCACAACGGCGTGCCTTCGGGCGGCGCGGCTTTGGTCAACAGTTGCTGGAATGGTTTTCGGCAGCCTTGCAGGTCACCGAAAGCGAGAGGCAGCGGGTGCGGCTGCGCGGCGGCAATGGGAACAGCAGTAGAAGCGAAGGTGGAGGCGGTGGAGGATGTCATCGAGAAGTCGGTGCAGTTCGATACACGCGGTTACGAACAAGGCGCGCTGCGTTGGGCGGTGCAACAAGCTAGCGTGACATAATAGCTGGTTTGAAGCATGGATATCGCGGCGTGCACCGTCCGGAACCGCTAGCAACGGGCATTGCCGGGGCGCGCTGCCAAGGGCACTGCCACCGGCGCGCGCGATATTGCACTACAACAGGATCACCCTCGTGAACGGAGAAAGCATGTCGTCTGCTGATGCGAAGCAACCCATTCGCACCCTCGTTACCGGGGCGAGCGGCTTCACGGGCCGCTATCTCGTCGACAACTTGCTCGGCCGCGGCCATACCGTGATCGAAACGGTGGCCGGGCGCAACGAACCTGAAACACCGACGCGGCTGAGGCTCGACATTACGTCGCCCGACGCATGCCGGCGCGTAATCGAAACCGCGCGACCCGACTACATCGTGCATCTGGCCGCGATCAGCTTCGTGGGCCATAACGATCCGCTCGACTTTTACCGCGTCAACGTGATCGGCACGCTGAATCTGTTGGAGGCCTGTGCGGCTGTCGGCCATACGCCCCGCAAGCTGTTGATCGCGAGCAGCGCGAATGTTTACGGCAATGTCACCAGCGACGCCATCGACGAAACCTTTCCGGTCACGCCGGTGAATCACTATGCCGCCAGCAAGGCGGCAATGGAAACGATGGTGCGGACCTGGTTCGACCGGCTGCCCATCCTGATAGTGCGGCCGTTTAACTACACCGGCCGCGGGCAGACGTCGAACTTCCTTGTGCCGAAGATCGTCGAGCATTTCGCGCGGCGCGAGCCGGCGATTGAGCTGGGTAATATCGATGTGGCGCGTGATTTTTCGGATGTGCGCTACGTGGTGAGCGCCTATGAGGCTTTGCTCGACTCGGAGGCCGCTGCTGAGACGGTTAATGTCTGCACCGGCACGCCTTATACGCTGCGCGAGATTCTGTCGGCGGCGAGCGATCTGACCGGGCATGAGCTCGAGATTCAGATCAATCCTGCTTTCGTGCGACAAACCGATGTGAAGATGCTGGTTGGATCGCCGGCCAAGCTGCGTACGCTGGTGCCGAAGGTCGAGACGATTCCGTTCATGGATACGCTGCGGTGGATGTTGGCGGCTTAACTCGCGCAACCGGCGACATCTGCGGCCATCTGGCGTTATCTTGAGCTGTAGCGCCGCATCAAATCATTCCCTCGATACGCAGCGGAAACCAAACTTGTCAAGCTGTTTCAAGTTGTTAGGTTGCTAGTTTTTGCACCGGGCGGCTTTATAATCGGGGCTTCATAAGATTGGCGTTTGAGCGCCTGCCCGCCGTGCGTGGGGTGGCGGCCGGCGTTGACAAGAATCGGACACCACAACGCGGGGTACGCAGGTCGGCGAACTGATTCCGATCTGCCACCAACATCTAGAAGGGAATTTCATGATCCTGGTAACGGGCGGTGCCGGCTTTATCGGCGCCAATTTCGTGCTCGACTGGCTCGATGCGTCGGACGAAGCGGTGCTGAATGTAGACAAGCTGACCTACGCCGGCAATCTGGGTACGCTCAAGTCGCAACAGGCCAACCCCAAGCACGTCTTCGTACGCGCCGATATCTGCGATCGCGCCGCGCTCGACGCGCTCTTTGCCGAGCACAAGCCGCGAGCCGTGCTGCACTTCGCCGCTGAGAGCCATGTGGATCGTTCGATTCACGGCCCGGCTGATTTCGTGCAGACCAACGTGGTCGGCACCTTCACGTTGCTCGAAGCCACCCGTCAGTACTGGAATGCGCTTGGCGAGGCCGACAAGGCCGCGTTCCGTTTCCTGCATGTTTCGACCGACGAAGTGTTTGGCTCGCTGTCCGCTACCGATCCGCAATTCTCCGAAACCACGCCGTACGCGCCGAATAGCCCTTATTCGGCCACCAAAGCGGGTTCCGACCATCTGGTGCGCGCCTACCATCACACGTATGGTCTGCCGGTGCTCACCACGAACTGCTCGAACAACTACGGCCCGTACCAGTTCCCTGAAA
>JARLJU010000116.1 GCA_031291055.1 Rudaea sp.
CCGGTCGGCGGGAAATTCGATCTCGTTCATACGGTCACTCCTTGCGGTTCAGGGTGTGATTGAGGTGCCGCGGTTTGCGCCGACACGGCGGCCGCCGCGTCCGGCAGGACTTCTCGCAGATAAGGCATCAACTGGAACAGCGATACGCGGATGCTGTTTCGGTTGGCCAGGTGGACAGGCGCGAGTACTCCGATTTCGTGCTCACGGACGTCACGCGCCTGACCGACCGACTGTCGAGCGGCGTCTGCGGCCGCGGCAGCCTGCTGTGCGCGGAGGGCCGCGTTCTGCGTGTGCCACCACTGCTCGACGTCGATCTTTGGCACTGGTGCACACAGTTCACGCGCGACGAACGCGGCGTGTTTCATCTGTACTTCATTGGGAAACTTCGGACCGAAACCGAACCAGGCGCGCCGGCGATTGGTCTTCTCCAGCTTCGCCATCACCGCCTGCAGATAGGGGCTCTGCTGCACGAGCCGGTCGACGAGTTCGGCGTCTTCATAGAAAAATGCCTTCTCGCACAGGATCGGTTCGCACCCCTCCATCGTGATGATCTGTTTGTTGTGCTTCAGCGCCCGCAGCTCCTGCGGCATCATCAGTGCCCTGCCGTGCTCCGACTCATTGGTGCTCGTCGACGAACTCCGCCCGCGACTGCGGTTACGCGAGCGCGCCATGTACGTGAAGGTCCCCAGCATCTTCGAGTACTCTTCCGATTCCTTGACCGTACGCGGCGCATACAGGCTGCGCATCTTGCAGTTGATCGCCAGCGTTTCGGCGCCGTGCTTGCCGTACAGCTTCGGATCCTCGATCTGGGACATGCCCTGGAAGATCAGCATCAGTCTGAGGTTGTAGCCCGCGATGAACGGGTTGGCCGTATCGATGATGTCGATCTTGCCGGGCGCCGCAAATTCGTCCAGCACGAGCGCACACTGGTATTTCAGCGCGGGATTCTCGGCGGGCAGCTCGCGCGTATTCAGGTCGATCAGCTGCGAGAAGAAAAGATTGACCAGCAGCGCGCCAGCCTTCAGGTCGCCCGGCTTGATGCCCACATAGATCGACATGCGCTTTTTGCGCACATCGGCCAGATCGAAGTCCGAGCGGCTGGTTGCCGCGTCGACCACCGGATTGCTGAAGACGTTCAGCGGCGCGGTCATCGTCGATACGATGTTCGCGAAGGCTTCCTTCGACTGCGACAGGAAGCGGTTCAGCGCGTCGAGACATTCGAACGTGAGCGCCGGCAGCCCGTCAGTCGCATGCGCTGCATCGGCGCGCGTGCTGACGATCGACGAGATGTGTTCACGGATCGCCCTGCCCTTGCCTGAAGCCTGCCTCAGCACCTCGCCGAACGTGCACGGCAGCGAGGGCGTTTCCAGCAGATACAGCACGATCCCGATGAACAGGTTGCGTGCGTTGTCGTTCCAGTACTTCAGGCGCGCGTCGACGTTCGACGGATACAGGTGTTCGCCGATCGTCATCACGTCGCCCACGCGCGTGTAGGGCGCACGGCGCTGGATGTATTCGAGCGGGTTGTAAGCGTGCGAGCGCCCGTCTTCCGAGAACGGCGCCCACAGATAGGTTTCGTGACCGCACGCACGCCGGTAGCCCGACGTATACAGAAAGTTCTCTTCCTTGATGTCCTCGACCACAACCGAATCGGGATAGGTGAGAAGATTCGGGATCACGAGCGACGTGCCCTTGCCGGAGCGGGTGCCGGCAGCCGTCATCAGGAAATCCTGGCCGTAATACTTCAGGTATTCACCCTTGTATTTGCCGACAATGAAAGGCGGATACAGATGTTGTGCAGTGGTCATGGTTATTTCCTCTCCAGCAGGCCCGCTTTCACAATGTCGTTACGGGTTGCGAACCGGGCCTCGCCAAACTGCGCGAGGCGCTTGCGGCCCGACACGAGCGCCATCGTGATCACGACCACTGGCAGGCCGGTGATGACCACCGACAGCAGCGTGCACACTTTGAGCGCGCGGACCACCGCAGGCACGTCACCGTAGGCATGCCAGTAGTCGTACAGCGTGAACACGCCCGCGCTGCCCTCCGGCAGCTTCTGCATCTTCGCGAAAAGCTGGCCGCCGGCGAACTGGCCGAGGAACGCGAAGCCGCACAGGATCAGCAGGAAGGCCACGACGGGGATCAGAATTCGAAGGGGTTTTGGCATGGTCGGTCCTCAGTGCGCGGCCGCGTCGATAGCGGCCTGGAATATCAGATGCGTTGTCATGCGGCCATCTCCCGTTGTTGCAGATGCGCGCTCAGGTCGCGATGCAGGCGCATCGCGTGGCGCACGTTACCGAAGGGTCCGTGGAACTGTTTGCTGTTGTCCGCCGTACAGCGATTGATCGGCTCCCACAGCAGGTAGTGCCACTCGTCATAGACTGAGTACCGCGCGATCGTCCAGCCCGACGGGTGGACCAGCGCAAAGTCGCCGGACGGTCGCCA
>JARLJU010000117.1 GCA_031291055.1 Rudaea sp.
CAATACATCAAAAACGGCTTGTCCGGCGCGAGCGCATGTTGCTGACGCAACCAGCTTGTAGCCTGGGCCGCCAGGTCTTCGCTCAGGTGGTACTTCGGATCGTCGGGCCGTTCGATCGGCGTGGTGTTGCGATACAGATTCGGCTCGTATTGCGAAGACTCCGCCCCCATGAACCCGTAAAAATGGTCGAACCCGCAACCCGTCGGCCAGCGGTCGAAGGGACCGGCGGCGGAGACGTCCTGGGCAGGCGTGTTGTGCCACTTGCCGAATGCAGCGGTGCTGTAGCCATAGTGCTGCAGCACTTCCGGTATGGTCGCCGAGGTCTTCGGAATCTCGCCGGTGTAGCCGTCAAAATCGCTCGCCAGCTCGGTGATGGTCCCGGATTCCACGCGATGGTGGTTGCGCCCCGTCAGCAGCGACGCACGGGTCGCCGAGCAGATAGCCGTGGTGTGAAAAGCGTTGTAGCGCACGCCGGAATCGGCAATGCGGCTGAGCGTCGGCGTATGAATCGCGCCGCCGACGGTATCGGCGTGTGCAAAGCCGACATCGTCCAGCATGATGATCAGGACGTTCGGCGCATCGGCGCGCAAATGGGTGGCCTTGCTGCGCCACTGATGCTTCGACTCAGCCAGCGTACGCGCGGCGAGACTGGCTGTCGGCGTTTTGGGAAACGGCAGATCCTGCGTTCCTGCTACAGCCGCACCGGTGAGATGGGGCTGCTCGACTGGGCCCGTCGCTTCGGCGGACGGTTCCGTCGGAGCGGAATCGGATGCCGCCGGGTTGAATTCGCGGGTCATAAGGGTCTCCTGTCATGGACTGAAACGTGACGCGAGCCGCCGGATCGCGGGTCTCTCGGGTCATAGACAAATCGGAGGCATTTTATGAACCGCATCCCGCACGGCGCTGGTCTTTGAAGACAATCCAGCGGTCTTGCGCGTTGCGCTGTGCGCAACGTGGCGCTCGAGGCGGGTAAACACGGAGGGAAAGTAAGACGCATAGAAGAGGCTTTCGAACGCCGCGCAAAACGCGCTTCAGGCGCTTTGGGATTCATGCAGAACGACCGGTTACGCGCGTGGCGATCCCTGACTTGGCATTTACGCCGATGGAGTTTGCAGCGCGATTGCGGCTACACTGTTGCGACATCGACGCGACCCCGCACCGTCGCGCAAGCGTATTTCTCCCACAGCCTGCCTGCCGGTGATACACAGCACGCCGGCCCGGCAATGATTGCCGTCCATCATGCAGACACCCGCCCCCTCCCGCTTCGACAGCGACGCCGTTCTGACGACGATCGGTGGCTACGCGCTGGCCATTTCTCGCGCCCTCGAGCACAACGGGATCGATAGCGCCCGGATTTTTCACGCGGCTGGCATCGACCCGTCGCTGATGAAGAACGATCCGATGATGCGGCTGCCGGTCGCCACGATGGCCAGGCTTTATAAGGTCTGTGTGGACGTGACGCACAACCCCTACTTCGGATTGACGGTTGCCAGGTTCATCCACGTTTCGAATTTGCACGCACTCGGCTATGCGCTCGCCGCCAGTTCGAACCTGATGGCGTTCTGCCAACGGCTGGAACGTTTCTTCAGGCTCGCTTCTCACGCCGCCGAAATCAACATCATTGAAAACGGCGACGAGGTCTCGTTACGCACGAGAATACTGGTGCCCGTGTGCGCCGAAACGGAAGATGCGTTGATGGGTTTTGTCGTGCTGTCCATGCGTCAGCTCTACCAGGCTGATTTCAATCCGGTTCGGGTGGCGTTCTCTCACGCAATGCCGCGTGAAGGCAGCATGCCCTACGAGAAACTGTTTCGCTCACCCGTCGCGTTTGACCAGGCGGCGCCGGAGCTCGTGTTTTCCAGACCGGATTTGCAACAGCCGCTGGCCGGCGCGTGTGCTGAGCTGGCGCAGCTGCATGACAATCTCGCCACCAGCTATATCGCCCGCCTCGACAAACACGATGTGGTGAGCACGGTGCGGCAGAAAATCATTGAATATCTGCCCAACGGCGACTGCTCAAGAGACAAAGTTGCCAGCGCCATGTGCATCAGTCCGACCACCTTGCAGTTCAAGCTCTCGCAGCACGATACGAATTTCAATGAGCTGCTCGACGCGACGCGCAAGGAATTGGCCGCCAGCTATGTGCAACAGTCTGCGTTGTCGATTACTGAAATCACGTTTCTGCTGGGGTTTAGCGACTCGAGCAACTTCACTCGCGCGTTCAAGCGCTGGGAAGGCGTTTCACCGAGCGACTATCGCAAGGAAGCCGGGATTCAGGGCGCGTGAAGTTTGAGTCATTGGCGCAACACCCACTGAATGAGCGCGTGGGCATCGTCACGTGAAAGCGGTGGAACCGGATCGGCCTCCGGCATGGTGATATCGCCCCAGTGAGCTTTTCCGCCCACCAGCAGCTTCTTTTCCAGCATGGCGCTCGCCCCCGGCGACGTGCGATAGCGTTGTGCGATCTTCGGGAATGACGGAGCGAGATCGGCCCCTTCGGTGGTATGACAGAACATGCAATGTTGCTCTTCGATCAGCCCCGCAACGGCGGATTGAGCGAGTGCATTCGTGGAAACCATCAGCACGAGGCTGAGGAGCGCCCCACTACAACACAGACTTCCCACTCGTTTCACGATACCTCTCCCGTGTCGCGCCGCGCCGCCAAGGGCCCGATACACCGATGCCGGCCTGCGCGACGTCATGCCTGACCGCCCATCAAGGCGACGCCGGGCGGATCGCGGTGGCGATATCGCGGCTCACCGTTCCGAGCGCCCTGCTGTATGCCGCCACCACCCCATCGAATCCGGCACCGGTGCAAGGCTCGTGAACCGTGCTCCGGCCGCTTAACGACGGTTTTTTCCCCGGCGGCGTCACCGACCACAACACGTCGACCGTCACGGCGTCGCCGAGCGCCGCATCGAAGCGCTGGATGTCGAGTTGAACCCGGTAAGCCGACGCCGTATCAACGCCCATCGGATAGGTCGACACCATCACGCTGTTCAGCAACTGCCCCAGGTCGGCGCCTATCACACGCGGAATCTGGCTTTTCAACGGATCGGCCCAGCGGGCGAATTCGTCGATATCGACCGTGTTGTCACCGCTGCGAACCACGATCTGCGGCCGGTCGACGAGTTCGGGAACCGTCACCGCGCCGATCACCACCGCAATCGGTGCGCCGGGCGGGTTGCCTGTCTGCGGCGCTGCTGCACTCAACGTGTAGAAGTCCGACTTGGGTGACGAGGCGCAACCGCACAACGCGGCAAGCGCCAACGCCACGGCGATGGTTAAGGATGAGCGCATCATTTCTTGTCCTCCAGCTTGCCGCGAATCAGTGCCTCTGGATGACGCTCGAGATAGTCCGCCAGCGTGCGGAAGGCCGCCGCCGTACGCGCCAGCTCCTTCATTGCGTCGCCGGTGTTCTGCGACAGCGCGGAGTCGGGTTGCAACGCGTTATTCGCCGAGTCGAGTGCGGACTTCGCTGCGGCCAGCGTCTGAGTCGCTTGCGGCGCGACCTCGGTATCCAGCCGCTTGAGCAAGGCGTCCGCATCGCGCAGGGTCTGATGCGCGTCAGTGCCGATCGCTTCAAACGGGATCTTGTTCAGCTTGGCGATGAGCGTCGTCACTGAATCCTGCAGCGATTGCAAGCCGCCTGGTATAGTCGGCATTGAGGGCGGACTCACGCTCCAGTCCATCTTCGCCTTAGGCGCATTCGGGAAGAAACCGAGTGCGATATAGAGCTGGCCGGTCAGCAGATTGCCGGTGCGCAGTTGGGCCCGCAGGCCATGATCCACGAGCGTTTGCGCAAGTTGTTGCCGATCGGCATCGGTTGAAAGCCGGCCGCCGGGCTTTCCAGACGCAAAGCGCGACGTGAAGCGCTCCGGATACAGCTTGATGTCAACCGGAATACTGAACTGCTTGGTGACTGGATCGAATCGCGTGCGAATCGCCTCTACCTCGCCCACCACGATGCCGAGGAAATCGACCGGCGCGCCGACCGTCAAGCCGCGCACCGATTCCTTAAACTCGAGCACGTACTTATCGACAATGCGGTCGTGGCGTTTCATCGCCTCAGCCTTGTCAGAGAACAGCGTGAACTCGGTGCTGGCGGCCGCCTCCGGCTGATCGACCGTGTTGTCAGGTGTCTGGAAAGCGAGACCGCCGATCAGAATGGCCACCAGCGATTGCGTATTGACTTTCACACCGGTCGCATCGAGCGAGACGTCGACACCGCTTGCCTGCCAGAAGCGCGTATCGTTCTGCACATACTTGTCGTACGGTGCGTTGACGAACACATGCATGGTCACGCCTTTACCGTTGTCGTCAAGCTTGTAC
>JARLJU010000118.1 GCA_031291055.1 Rudaea sp.
ATCATCGCGGCGCGCTTTTCCTGCGCGAGCTGTTCGGCCGACACTGCCCACTCGCCGTTAATCCACGTATGCCGATCGGACGGGCGCGGCTTGTCGGTCAAGTTCAGCTCGGCCGGCGTCTTGCCGGCGGTAAGAATCTCGGTCGGCTCGCCGGTGTCCTGGCGATAGAACGGCCGGCCGCGATAGTCAGGCAGCAGCAGCCATGCGCCATCCCGATAAAACGGCCATGAAACCGGCGTGCGCTCGGGCAGCGTGTCGGATGTGCTAAAGGCAGGGATCAGCCAGCGCCCCTCGTTGCGCGGATCGGCATCAGCCAGGCAGCTATTCAGGTAAGCGCCGGTCGTGTTGTCGAACTGGTGAATCAACATGGTTTGTTCTCTCCTGGTCAGTAAGCGCGGATCATGGCAAGCAGCGTGACCGTGCGCACGCGTGTCTCCGCGCCGCCGTCCGCGTTGACGGTAATCGGGTGGTTGTGACTGCCACCGCCGCCGATGCCGACGTTGTGCCCGTGGCTACCGTCGCCGTTAATGGCGATGTTTGACTGGCTCACGGAGCTGCCCCATTCGTCGATACGGGAGACGTTGCCGCCGGCCGGCCCAAAATATCCCTTGCCATCGCCGGCCTGTGCCGGCCGGGCGTTAATGTTAGTAACGTGCCCATGCCCGTAATCAGAAACGCCGTGGGCATGCCAGCCTTGTGCATCCGTCCATGCGCCGTGCACGTGGTCGCCGACTGCACCGGCAGACGCGCCGTGCGCGTGCGAGCGGTTCTGGCTGTCCTGCCACGACCCGATCTCGCGCGAGCCATCCACGCCGCGCCCGTCATCCCAGCAGCGCAGGTGTTCGCCGCGCAGCTCGGGAATGCGGAATGTGGTTGCGCCGTCGCCACTTGAGAAGCAGCCCCAGCGACCACCTGTCCACTGGGCTTCTGTCACGAGTGCCCCGCTTGCCTGCGCGTAAACCCACAGGGCCGGATAGTCGGTCCGCTTCAGCGTGGCACCGTTAGCCTTGAGATAGCCCGCGCGGGCGGCCGTGCGCGGCTCCATGACGATTTGCCCGATCGTCGCGGCGCCGATCGCCGCCGTCACCCATTCTGTCGTCGGGATCAGCGTCGACACGTCGCCGGCCGCCGGTGTCGGCCCCGTAAGCGGTCGATCAAATGCGGTGAGGGTCGGCGTAAAGCGAACGGTTCTCGTGCTGTTACACGTTACGGCGAACGTCCCATCGTTGACGTGATAGAACCCGGTATCGGGCGCACCATCGTTATTGAACGTCAGCGATGGAGAGCCCGCGCTACCTTCACTCAAAAAAATCCGCTTTGTTTCCGCGAGCCATACATCGTTATAGATCGTGCCGCCCTTGTTTACATCGAGCGGGGCAAGGTTTCCGGCGTGCCATACGGCAGAGTCATTGACGTAAAGATTTCTCTGCGCGAAGTTGTAGGTCCACGATCCCTTGGTTGACGAGTACCAGCCCGCCTGCGCGGTGTTGCCGTAGAAATAACCGTCGTTCTGTCCGATCAGGATCTGGCCTTCGCCAGCATCGCGATTGATCGCCAGATTTGTATTAACGGTTGCGCCCTTATCCATAATCACGCGGCCCGTGTTACGCCGGATGATGAACGGATTGACGAGGTACGCGCCGGCGTCGTTAAAGCCCTGAATATAGAAATCTGACCCAGCGTTAGAACCGCTTTCAGCAGCGCCGTCCGTGATGAGTTTCCAGCGCAGCGCCGTGCCGGTCTGAAACTGGATTTCGCGCTGCACGCCGGCATCACCACGCACGGCAAACGGTTTCGAATTCTTGACGATCACGGGGCCGCCGAACGTGGTCGATGCCCCTGTTTCGTCGATGTTCACTGCACCGGTGGCAAGGTTCCAGTAGAACGGCCGGAAATTGTTGTATCCGCCGTATTGATCACCGCTCGCGGTCTGCATGAGATAGACCGCGTTTCCATCGTTGCGAACGAACGCACCATACGCGCCCGTGACTGTGCGGAATGTGTTGCTTGACGTGGATTGCACTTCGCCAGAGGCGCGAACGTTACCGGCCGCTTGTACCAGGCTTGAGCCGTCATCGCTTGCCGTGCCAATCAGGACACGCCCGGACGGCAGGACACGCGCACGGGCAGCGGCGCCAGCGCAGAGGTCGAGAAACCCCGCTGCGGCTTCCGAGCCGACTGATACGTGTCCGTTCGAGCGGAAATAGGCAACGGTGGCATCAGTGTTTGCCCATGCAACCGTCGCGCCAAAGCCGAACGTATGCACGCCGCGCGTGCTTACGTTGCCGCCGAATTGCGCGATGTTGGTTCCGTCATCGGTCGCCGTGTTGAATAGCGCACGGCCACCGGCAGCAAGGCGCAACACGCGGCCTTGCAGCGCGTCTTTCTGTGCGTCATTCGACGCGCCATAGTTCAGGCAGAAATCGAGATATTCCTTACCCCAGATGCCGCCGTCGAAACCGGCGCGGATCGACGCGACGAGGCGCGTGCCTGTATCGGCATTGTTGCCAAACGTGCCGTAGAAGCGAAGCTTCGCTTCGCGCCCGCTTGCCCCACTCGCAGCCTTGATGTTCAGTTGCGCGTCCGTGTCGGCAACATTTGCCGCTGCATCCACATGGCCAGTGAAAACGGCACCCGTGAGCGCTGCATAGCGGGCCGCCGCCGTCTTCGGCGTAATGGCGCGCGAGTCGTCGGCGCCGGCATTGACTTCGGCTTGCGTCGCCAGCTCGACGACGCCTTGACGCTCGGTCGTCGCTGGCGGATTGGTGAAACTGGCATCACCGAAAACGAGCCGGGCCGCGTCGATCGTCGCGAACTGCATATCAGCCGAGAGAAGCAGCAGCGCCGCTGGCGACTTCTCCATGATTGGGCCGTCTGCGGCGTTCTGGCAGTAGACGCCAAAGAGCACGCCGTTTTCGAGGTACAGGCCGAGGCCGTACAGCTTGTACTGGTCGGGCGTGTCGTCGCGCAAGGTGACGTGAATCGTATCGAACGCGACATTCTCGCCAGCGAAAGTGGCGATGCGCTTCAACTCGTTCGGCAGTTTCTTAAGCGTGCGATCGGTCGCATCGAACAGGCCCGTACTCAGGCCGATTTCGGCGATCCTGTGTGCGTTGGTGCCAGCGTTGCCAGGCGCGACGAGCGCGGCGCGGCCAGCATCGGTGATGTTAATCAGGGCTCCGGCCATGTTCAATTATCCTTCATTGGTCGGTCAGTGAAAGGCGGCGATACAGGGCCGGCCGAAATGCGGCTGCAACGCCTTGCCGGCCCTGCATCGAAAATCCTTGCGTGAACGTGTAGTGCGCGCTTGCACGCTTCGAGCGGTCGATCTCCGCGATGATGTCGGCGACATACGCGGCCGTCGCCGGCACCCCGTCACGGGCGCTTACCGTCATGACGATCTCGAACGTACCGCGCCGTCCTGGCGGGTCCATATCGAACCACTCACGAAGCGCGAGGTTTGCCCCGAACGTGGCGATAACCTCGCGCACGGCTGCAACCGTGCCTTTCTTGCGTGCAATCTGAATCGCCGCCTTGACACGCGCGCGCTTGACCTGTTCGGGCCAATAATCCTTCCAGGTGTCGATACCCAGGTGCCATGCGAGCCACGGCAGCAGCGCGAGTGGAATCGCGTCGGGGTTCATCAGATCGGCAAGCGGAACCGGAATGTCGTCGATGCGCGCGCTGGTCGCCGCAATGCTTCGTTCGAGCGGCGTCGCGTTGGAAGGAAGCAAGCCGGCCGGCAACAGACTATTGGTACTCCCCACCGTCATACACACCTCCGTCAATCAATTCGATGCCCGTGCAGAAGCTCGCCTGCTGCTTCGTGACCTTGATGCCGTCAGGCGGTGTTTCAAGGATGACCTTCTGCACGCCGGGCACCCGGATCGCGGCGTACAAACCGTCTGGGGTGACTTCCATATCCATGCGGTGCATGTCGTCGGCATACTGCTGCACGCGCTTTCTGGACTCGGCCAGCACGACCGAACGGTCAGGACCGGCGAAGAATTTCAGCGTGGCGCGGATCCGGTACCGGATGATCTCCGCACCGCGCACCGTGACCTTTTCCGCAAGCGGTCGCACGTCATCGGCCCGCAGCGCTTTCGTCACGATTGCAACCAGTTCGTCGCTGGCCGTGCCATCGCCCTCACGTGAAAGGATCGTGACAACGATCTCGCACGGGGCTGGACTGCTCACGGAAACCGAAAGCACACGACCATCGGCATTTAACGCATGCGACCGGTAGGCACCCTCGGGGCCAGCAACCGAATAGCCCTGTGGCGCGAGTTGCGTGCGCGAGCGCAGGTCGTCGTCTTTTTCCTTCAGCTCATCGCCGCCTTCCGGGTCGGTCGGCTTGATCGCAAGTCGCTTGATCCCGAAGAGCGCAGCCAGATGTTCAAGCGTGGTACCTGTCGAAAAAGCCAGCATGACCGAACGCGCCGCATCGTTCACACGTGCCCGAAGGCGCAACTCCCGATACGCCACCAGCTCGAGCAGCTTCACCACGGGATCGGATTCAAGTGCGGCAGTCCATTCCGGATAGATGCCCTTGTAATGCTCGATCAGATCCTGATAAATCTCCTCGAAGTTGAGCATTTCGACCACATCGGGCGGCTCGATCGCGGTCAGATCAATGGTTGTCACGTCGTCACCTCAAACAGAATCCCATCACCCATATAAGCACCCTGAATCCTGAAAGTCACACGGCCGTCCAGAACCGACAGCACCGTGACCCGTGAGAGCCGGATACGCGGCTCCCACCGTCCAATCGCACGCGCGGCTTCGGCCTGCACCGTCGAGATCCACCCGCGCGTGACGGGTAGATCGACCATCCGTGGGATATCGCAGCCGTACTCAGGACGCTCACGCCGGGTGCCCTTGCGGGTCGACAGAATGTCGCCGATGCTTTGCTTCAGGTGAGCAATCCCGGTAATGGGCATACCCGTGTGCCGGTCCATGCCGATCAGCGCCTCCATGCTCAGGCACTCCCGTCGACACGCTCGAAGTCGGCATGCTGGTCGAGAAAGGCGACATGTTCAGGCGTTGACACAGCGACCACGCCTCGCTCGACTATCGCCGTGTGACCATCGGGAAACACCACCGTGCGCGATCTGAATGCCTTGTCGCGGAAAGTGACAGACACCGGGCCGCCTGCGAGCTTCAGCGTGGAAAGCTGCGCCGGCATCGAGGTTTCGTTGTCTTTGGGCATATCGGACTCCAATAAAAAAGCCCCGCACGCAGGCGAGGCCAAAGTAACTTTGCTAACGATGCCGGGGTAGCACGCTAACTTTTAGTGGGCGGGTCGGTCGGCGCACCCTCGCGCTTCACAAGGTGCGTGTGATCCGGCAGCGACACACCCTTTGATGTCACGGTGCCGCTGAAGCTCGCGTCGCCGTCGATCTCGGAGGCCGGACCACCTGCCGCATTGCTACCCGTCATGCCGCCCTGGAACGTCAGGCGTTTTTTCGTCGTGCTGTTGCCGGTGAAGGTCGAATCCGGTGCATCGACAAGAAGCTTCGGCGTACTCTGCGTAATGCCGGCCGCCGTCAGCTCCATCTGTGTTTCGCCAATACGGAACACGATGCGCCCGCCGGCCGGTACCGAGAACACGTATTCGTGCGCGTCATGGTCATAGTGCTCATGCGCACCGTCGGGCCAGTCGGTCGCGGTCAGGTTTGCTGCGTGCCCATTTGCCCCGCCGTGCGTATCACTGTAGAAACCGGCCAGCACAAACGCGCCTGCAAGCGTGCCGGATGGCGCTAGCACAATCGCCTGCTCGCCAACCGATGGCGGACACCACGTACGCACCCGCCCGGCCGCGACGGTTTTCCACGGTAGCAAGGCGCTCACCCACTCGCCGTTGCGCACCCTGCAGCGCGGCGGATCGTACTGGACGCTGTCGACGAAGCCCGCCTGAACAATGCTCGCAATAAGCCGGTCGACCTCGCCAATTTCGTAGTCGCTCATAGGATTGCACCGACACCCTGCGCCGGGTCCTGCGATGGTTCCTGAGCGGGATCCCAATAATCGGACTCATGCCCCCTGCCCGTCGCCGGATCGACGCCCCACACGACCACTGAGCCATCGGGCGGAAACGGCGGCGTCACATCGCCGAGGTCGAATTCGTGCGTCCACTCGACGAGCCACACCAGATACGCGTCAAGCTCCGGCTTGAACGGGTCGTCGCCAATCTGCACCAACCTGGCCGGCGCGACCGGCACCTCCCACGTCTGCGCGTGCACCGCGCACGCGATGCGCGCGGCAAGCTGGCGTACCGCAAGGTCTGCATGGGGTTCAAGCGGATCCACAATCGCGCGTGCCTGAAAGCGGCCGATGAGCGAAGTCTGTCCGGTACCCGGATCATGCCCCGGCTCCATTTCCGACATTTCGATCGCAATGCATGGCGTCGGGATCCGCTTGCCAATGCGCGGATAGGCATCGATCGCCGGCACATCGGGTAGACGCCCACGCAGGCCAGCGATCATCGCGTCATGCAACGCGGTAAGGATGTCGACGCTCCCGCGTACTTCAGGAACGTCCGCCAGATCAGCTACCTCGTCCACGGCGCAGCACTCCCAACGCTTTCTCGATTTCGTAATTCACTTCCTGCTTCAGGATCGTCATGAGACGCTCCTCGCACATTGCTGCGGCCCGCCGGAAGGCCGGATCGCCCGTCTTTGACCAGTCCACGCTCACCACCTCAAACGGTTTGCGGGCCTTACCCACACGCTGGTAGATCGGACCGTCGGGCTTCGCCTTCGTCTGCCGCCACGCGCCGTCGAACGTGAAGCGGCCCGCACGCATGCCCTTTGTTGTCTCGCGCACAGATCCAAGCCGGTGCGCCTCGATCGGATTCAGACCGAGCCACACCTTGCCCGTATCGGCCGAGCGCATGAAGAAGTACAGCCGCTTGCGAATCGCCTTCTGCGGGATTTGCGTGCCTTTCGACACCTCCTTGCCGGTCTGGCTTTTTATCCAGCCCGCCGTCTTGCGCAGCGTACGCCGCCAGGCGGCTTGCATCGCAGACGGCGACAGTCCCTGAAGGGCCGCGGTCACCTGGCCGACATCGATCTCGACTTTCAGTGCATCCATGCTGTCTCCAGGCTGACGTACTAGCGGGGCCGCAGAAGCAGCACTGTCCAGCCCGTGCCGTCCGGCTGCAGTTCGAACACAACATAGGCATCGGTGCCGACGATCACGACACTGCCCTGGACCATCCGGGCGGCGTCGACGTCACGCACGCTTACCTGCGGGTGCTCCAGTTGTGTGCGCTGCCGCCCGAGGTCCAGCCCAAGCCAGGGCGCGGCAAACATGCCGCGAACCGGCTCCCCGTCGACGGTGATGTCGTCGTCGGCCAGATCGCGCAGCACCGCATCGTCGAGATCCGCGACAAGCTCACGGAATGACATACCGTGCGCCCTATGCCTTCAGCCGGATAACGGCCTTCGGACGCGTGCACAGGTGGATCGGATTGGACTGTGCCTCGAGTTCGACGCCCTTGCTAAAGTCCATCAGTTCCTGCTTCGCGTAATAAGGCAGGCCGTTCGTGTTCACCGTCTCCATGTAGTCGGCGGGTGCAAAGCGCGTGATGAACAGATCCGGCACGCCTTCGGGCACCGCCCACGACTCATCGTCCGCCACATAGCCGACATTGCCCACGCGGCCCCGGTAGCGCTCGAAGGTGACGCCGCCGAACTCGAACGTATCGCGCGGATCGCCGCGCAGCGCCGACGCCATGGCGGTGGCAACATAGGTTTCCTTCACCGACTTCATCACGATCAGGCGATTCCAGAACGCGCGACCGCACAGCACGCGCACGCCGGTGAAAGGCGTGTTGCCGAGCGCATCCTCGATAGCGTCCAGCAGCGCCAGGCACTTGATACGCAGTTCGGTGTCCGTCTTCGCGAGTTCGAAGTCGATCTCCGTGTGCTCGATATCAAACTGCCGCAGCAGGTTGGCCACGACGGTTTTACCGTCCGCGTCGAGGATCAGCCCCTTGATCGCGCCGATGCGGTGGAATTCAGTCGTTGCGTCAAGCTGCCGGCGCATCTTTGCGAGGCGCTTGTTCACCACCGTCTGGATCGCCTCGAGCTCGGACTCGGAGCCAAATGCACGCAGGTTCTGGATCTCGTCCGCGCCGATCGCCGCACGCTGTGGCAGGTGCACAGTGTTAAACGGAATCATGTTGCGCTTGCTGCCGACGACGACGGTGCCCGACGCACCGCGCTGCCCGACCGGCACAAGCGCGAGCGTGTCGCCGTCGCGTTCGATCTGCACAACGGTCGTCGTAATGCCCTCTTCATCGAAGAGGCCAAGGGACGCCAGGCGGCTCGGCACCTGAGGCTGCTCGTTGATGGCTGCGCTGAGTGACGACAGCGAAAACTCGTCGTCGTTGAGAAGGGCGATATCCGCCATGTAACTCTCCTGTCTGGATAAGAGCGTAAGAAGTGCAGATCGTTGCGTCTAGCGCACGATCACGTAGTGCGCAGCGAGGTCCACGCGTGCTGCGGCATCGAGACCCGTGAGACGCTGCGCGGTGACTTCGGCAAGGCGCACGATGCCCACGGCAGCGCGCGACTCGTCCGATGCGGCAAGCGGCCCGTACAGGATCGCGGTGACCACTTCGGAACCATTGGTCGCCGTGTTGTCGTACTGTGCGTATTCGCCGGTGCCAGTCGTGCCGAGCAGTTGGCCGGCGGGCAGTGCGTCGCCCTTGACGACGACGATCTGTTCGCGCGAAATCCGGCCCGGTCCCTCCGACAGGAGGAACTCGCCGGTGACATTGCCCTGGGTTTTAATGCTGTTCATGTAGTCGCTTCTCCTTTGCGCCTCTTTGCGCGTGGATGTTTCTGTCAACGTGGATCCGTCAAAGCCACTTCGCTCACTTCGGATGCGCGCTCATGCGCGCTCGCCTCGCCGCGTAGACCGACGATGCCTTCGGCCCCGCCGGCGGCACAGCAGACCCGCTGGTCCCGGCATCGTTGCTGAGCGGTGGCTGGCGACTGTTCACGCGCTCCTGCGCCTGCGTCACACGGTCGAAAAGACGCGCGCGCACCTGATCGGGGTTCAGCCCGTCCGCGACGAACTGCGCGGTCAGTTCCGGCAGCTTCGCCGCGAAGCACAGGCCCGCGATGTCCGACGCGTTGCGGATCGCTGCATCGATCGTCGTGCGATCCTTCAGCGCCGTGATCGTCACAATGCTTTCCGCGCACGCCGACAGGTTCACCGCCCGGCACGCACTGAATACGTGCGCGGCGAGCGCCCCCGGTGATTCGGCCTGCACAGGTGGCTCCGGTGCGATTGGAGGCACTGGATCCGTCAGGGTCTTCGTGTCTGGCGGCGGATTTCCTGTCGGTGTATCCGGATCTGGATTCACAGGAGGATCCGGATTCAAAGCCTCGTCCAGCGACTCGTCGACGAGCGCCTGAACAGGAGACGGCGCGGACTCGAATCGCGCGAGCAGGCCCGCCGCACGCACACTCGCCGAGAGCTTCACGGGCGCTTCGATCTCGTCGGCAAAGCCCGCTTCCTTCGCTTCAGCCGCCGTCATCCACGTCTCGGCATCGAGCATCGCGGTCAGTTCCTCGTCAGACTTGCCGCTCTTGTTGCGGTACGCGGCGAGAATGCCGTCGCGCGCCTTGTCCA
>JARLJU010000119.1 GCA_031291055.1 Rudaea sp.
GAATTGCTTGCCCGCTTTGGTTCGCCGGCAACGTTGGCTATTGCCGGGCCGGGTTTTTGGGGGTTGGTCTGGGGCGGTGCGCTGCCGGCAGCGCTTGCCGCAAACTGGCTGGCAGGCGCCTGGGATCAGAATTCGGGGCTGTACAGCATCACGCCGGCGACGGCGCGCCTGGAACAGACCGCGCTGCGCTGGCTGCTCGATCTGCTCGGATTGCCGGCGACCTGCGGTGGCGCCTTCGTCACCGGCGCCACCGTCGCGAATTTCGTGGCGCTGGCCGCGGCACGTCACGCGGTGCTGGCGCGTGTCGGCTGGAACGTCGAAGCCGAGGGTTTGTTCGGTGCGCCGCCGATCACGGTGGTGATTGGCGAGGAGGCGCATCCGACCCTGACCAAGTCGCTCGGCCTGCTCGGCCTCGGGCGCAATCGTGTGCTGCGCGTGCCGGTCGACGGGCAGGGGCGCATGCGCGTCGATGCGTTGCCGAAGGTTTCCGCTCCGGTAATAATTTGTACACAAGTGGGCAATGTGAACACGGGTGCGTGCGACGCGGTTGCCTCGGTGCGTGAACGAGCAGCGGCGGACGTCTGGCTGCACGTCGACGGTGCGTTCGGACTGTGGGCGCGGGCAACGCAGGATCGTGCCGGGCTTGTGCGTGGCATTGAAGTGGCCGATTCGTGGGCGACCGATGCGCACAAATGGCTCAATGTCCCCTACGACTGCGGCCTGGCCTTCGTGCGTGACGCTGCGGCATTGAGTGCGGCCATGGCGATCAAGGCCGACTATTTGCCGACCGAGAGCGCGTGGCGCAATCCGTCGGACTACACGCCGGAACTTTCGCGCCGTGCACGCGGCGTGGATGTATGGGCGGCGCTGCGCAGCCTCGGTCGCAGCGGTGTCGCCGAACTGATAGAGCGCAATTGCCGGCAGGCGCGGCGTTTCGCCGAGGCGCTGTCCGCCAGCGGATTCGACGTGCTCAACGAAGTCGTGCTCAACCAGGTGCTGGTCGCATTCGGCGACGCAGCGCGTACGCAGCGCGTGATCGCGGCGCTGCAGGCCGACGGTACCTGCTGGTGCGGCGGCACGGTCTGGCAGGGACGCGCGGCGATGCGCATCAGCGTCTCATCGTGGGCCACGACCGACAGCGACGTCGAAACCAGCATCCAGGCGATCCGTCGGGTGGCTGCTGCAACGATCTGATCGAAATTGTCTGCTCGTCGGCTGCATTCGCGCTAAACTGGAGGCGGAGTCGGCCAGACAGTCACGGGGTACGCAAGTGCCGCGAGGAAAGTCCGGGCTCCACAGGGCAGGGTGCCAGGTAACGCCTGGGCGGCGTGAGCCGACGGAAAGTGCAACAGAGAACAGACCGCCGAACGGTGCCGCAAGGCATGCGTGGCAAGGGTGAAACGGTGCGGTAAGAGCGCACCGCGTGCGGGGACAACGCCGCACGGCATGGCAAACCCCACCCGGAGCAAGACCAAATAGGGGAGCATTGGCGTGGCCCGCGCTGCTCCCGGGTAGGTTGCTCGAGCCTGGCGGCGACGTCAGGCCTAGAGGAATGACTGTCCACGACAGAACCCGGCTTACCGGCCGACTTTTTTTACCTCCATCAACGCCGGCAAAATACCGGCGCTGGGGTTCGAGCACGCTCTGGTAGTGCGCGCACCCCCACAAAACGCCTGCCTCGCAGGCGTCTTTTCGCCCCTGCGGCTCAAGCTGGCGGAAGAGCAGTTTTTTGCTGGTGCAAATTGTTGCTTTTTATTTTTTTCCACTATTTCCAATGTGGACATTATTTCCGCGTTGTGCTGCAACGCAGCAAGCCGCGCCGGAGGATGGAATTGAGAGTCGGCGATTAAAACTTCAGCAAATTCAGCTATCTTTTTGGCATAGCTGACAAGTCACATGAAATTAAGGAAAAGCATGCCTTTCTCCTTGATCCACAAGCGAATTTTCCCTTGACAGGACTGGTGCCCCGGACTACTGTTCGCGACAAGTGGGATTTCGTGGGTTTTTGTGGGAAGCCATGTTCCAGGGTGAAACCGCCATCACGCTCGACGACAAGGGTCGCCTGGCGTTGCCGACCGCATACCGCGAGCTGATCGCGTCCGCGTGCGGCAACCGCCTGGTGTTCACCTACAACCCGTTCGAGCAGGGTTGCCTGTGGCTTTTCCCGCATGCGGAATGGGAAGCCGTGCGTGATCAAGTGAATGCGTTGTCGAGCGTCAAGCGTGTGCATCGCGATCTGCAGCTGAAGCTGGTCGGCGCTGCCGCGACGGTCGAACCCGACGGCAATGCGCGCGTGCTGGTGCCTGCCAGTCAGCGCAACGCGGCGGGCATCGAGAAGAAGGCGGTGCTGCTCGGCATGAACGCCAAGTTCGAGTTGTGGAGCGAGCAGGCGCACCTGAACAAGATCCGCATGACGATCGAAGAGAACGAACTCAGCAATGAAATGCTGGGACTGAAATTGTGAGCAGCGCTTGCATGCGCGTTCTGGTGACCATGAGCAAGCAGAGCGATATCCCGGCGTCGGCCGAGCATCTTCCGGTCATGCTGGCCGAGGCGATAGATGCCTTGAATATTCGCGCCGACGGCAGCTATCTTGACGGCACTTTCGGTCGCGGCGGCCATGCGCGCGCGTTGCTGGCGCGCCTCGGCCCCCATGGCCGCCTGCTGCTGATGGATCGCGATCCCGACGCGGTAGCCGCGGCGCGGCGCCAGTTTGGCGACGACACGCGCGTGGCGATCCGCCACGGCAGCTTCGCCGATATGGGGGACTGGGAAGCCACGCACGCCGGACTCGATGGCCTCCTGCTCGATCTTGGCGTTTCTTCGCCGCAGCTGGATGATGCCGCGCGTGGATTCAGTTTCCAGGCCGATGCGCCGCTGGATATGCGCATGGATCCGACGCATGGCGAAAGCGCCGCCGAATTCCTCGCCCGCGCCAGCGAGGCGCAGATCGCCGAGGTGCTTTGGAAATTCGGCGAAGAGCGCATGGGCCGCCGCATCGCGCGCGCCATCATTGAACGTCGTGCCGTGGAACCGATCGCGCGCACCGGTGATCTGGCAGAACTGCTGGTGCGCACGCTCGGCCGGCGCGAGCCCGGCAAGCACCCCGCCACGCGCAGTTTCCAGGCGCTGCGCATTGCTGTGAACGGCGAACTCGACGCCTTGAGTCAAGGACTGCCGGCAGCGCTGGCAAGGCTCAGGCCCGGCGGGCGTCTGGTCGTGATCAGTTTCCACTCGCTCGAGGACCGGCAGGTCAAGCAATTCCTGCGCGCCGAATCGCAGGCGCCACCAGCGCGCCGCAGCGGGCCGCCGCTGCCGCTGCCGCAACTGCGGCTCAAGCCGGTCGGTGCGGCGCAATTTCCCGGCGCGGCCGAAATAGCGGCCAATCCACGCGCGCGCAGCGCGGTGCTGCGCGTTGCCGAGCGCCTGTCATGAAACGCATCGGCGCGATCATCGTGTTGCTGCTGCTGATCGCCGTGATCGGCAGTGCGCTTGGTGTCATCTACGCGCGCGAGCAGAATCGGCGCCTGTTCGTCGACTACACCCAGCTGATCAAGGAACACGATGACCTGAATGTCGAATTCAGCCGGCTGGAACTCGAACAGGCGACCTGGGCGGAAACCAATCGCATCGAACAGGTGGCGCGCGGCCAGCTCGGCCTGATATCGCCGGGTCCGGCGACAACCATCGTGGTCAGGCGCTGACGACGATGTGGATACATTGTAAACAAATCCCATTTTTTGCATCGCGTGCGGCAGCACGGAGCCCGGCATGAAGCCGCGCGCGCGCCCGCAGCCGGTGAATACGCGTGCGCGGCTGTATGTCGTGCTGATGGTGCTTGCGCTGGGTTCCACGGCCCTGATCGTGCGCGCCGTGGACCTGCAGGTCGTGCGCAAGGATTTCTACCAGGAGCAGGGCGACGAGCGCTTCCTGCGCGAGATGCCGATTCCTGTATCGCGCGGCACCATTTTCGATCGCAACGGCGAGCCGCTCGCGGTGTCCACGCCGGTCGAATCCATCTGGGCCAACCCGGCGGAACTGCTCGAGCATGCCGAGCGCCTGCCGGATCTGGCCAGGGCGCTGGGCACCGATGCCGACGCGCTGCGGCAAAAACTCGATCAGCGCAAGGACAAGGAATTCGTCTACCTGAAGCGGCAGCTGAATCCCGACGATGCCGCCGAGATCGTCAAGCTCGCCATTCCCGGCGTTTCGAGCCAGCGCGAATACCGGCGCTACTATCCGAGCGGCGAAGTGATGGCGCACGTGCTCGGCGTGACCAATCTGGACGACCACGGCCAGGAAGGACTGGAACTGGCCTTCGACGACTGGCTCGCCGGCAAACCCGGCGCGGAACGCGTCATCCGCGATCGCCTGGGCCGCACCGTGGAGGATGTGGAGATGGCGCGCGAGCCCAAGCCGGGCCGCGAGATCACCCTGTCGATCGACCGTCGCATCCAGTATCTGGCCTATCGCGAACTCAAGAGCGCGATCATGGAACACCATGCCAACTCCGGTTCGATGGTGATACTGGATGTCGCCAGCGGCGAAATCCTGGCCATGGTCAATCAGCCTTCGTTCAATCCGAATGCGCATGCGGCCGATCCGGCCTATCGCCGCAATCGCGCGCTCACCGATGTGGTCGAACCCGGCTCGACGATGAAGGCATTCACGATCGCCGCAGCGCTGGAAAGCGGCAAGTGGACGGCGGATTCAAAGGTCGATACATCGCCGGGCTACTACCAGATCGGCACCTACACCATTCACGATGTGCACAATCACGGCCTGCTCACGCTGACCGGCGTGATCACGAAATCCAGCAATATTGGCGCTGCCAAGGTGGCGGAGAGCCTTTCGCGCGACAGTCTCTACGACATGTTCCATCGCTTCGGTTTCGGCGAATCCTCAGGCAGCGGCTTTCCCGGCGAGTCGCCGGGCTTTCTGCCCGTCGTCACTGCCTGGGGTCCGGTCGAGAAAGCGACGATCGCGTATGGCTATGGGTTGAACGTGACGGCGTTGCAGCTGGCGCAGGCCTATGCCGCGCTGGCCAATGACGGCCGCATGCGCTCGCCGACCTTCGTCAAGGATGCGCGCAACCCCGACAACGCGGTCATCGATCCGCAGATAGCCCACAACATACTGCGCATGCTCGCAACCGTGGTAATGCCTGGCGGCACTGCGTATCCGCAAGCCGTGGTCAACAACTATCGGGTCGCCGGCAAGACCGGCACGTCGCGCATGGCGCACGCAGGCAGCTACCAGAATCGCTACATCTCGCTGTTCGCCGGAATCGTTCCGGCCAGCGCGCCACGCCTGGTCGGGGTGGTCGTCATCCATGATGCGCAGGGTGCGTATTTCGGCGGCACGGTATCAGCGCCTGTGTTCAGCAAGGTGATGGACGGCGCCCTGCGTCTGCTGGATGTACCGCCGGACAACGTGCAGCACTGGTTCGCCGGCGGTCCCGCGGCGGCGGTGCAATTGCCGGTACCTGCACCCGCGGATGCGAGCAGCGACGATGCCGCGGAGGAAGTGCCGTGAGTACCGCTGTCCGCCGCCTTGCGGATCTGCTCGCGGGTATCGCCGTGCCAGCACCTGCCGATGACATCGTCGTCAGCGGCTTGAGCATGGATTCGCGCAGGATTCGCCATGGTGACGCTTTCCTTGCCCTGCGCGGAAACATTACGCACGGCATCACGTTTGCCCCGGCGGCGTTGGCGTCGGGTGCTTCGGTGATCCTTGCCGAAGCCCCGGCGCCCGCCGCCTTCATGGAGCGCGAGCTGCGGGCGAAGGTCTCAGGGCGTTCCGAAACGCCGATCCTCTGGATCGAGAACCTGCGCGCACAGGTGGGTGAAATTGCCGCGCGCTTCTTCGATCGTCCATCCGCATCGCTGCACGTGATCGGCGTTACCGGCACGAACGGAAAGACTTCCATTGTGCAGTTGCTGGCAGCGGCGCTGGAAAGCCTTGGCGCGCGCGCGGCGACGATCGGCACGCTCGGCGCCGGTATGGCCGGCGCGCTTGCCGCGGGCGAGCGCACGACGCCGGACGCCGTCAGCGTGCAGGCGCTGCTGGCCAAGTTCCGCGACGCCGGCGCAACGCACGCGGCGATGGAAGTGTCCTCGCATGCGCTCGATCAGGGACGGGTCAACGCGGTGACATTCGAGGTTGCGGTGTTCACCAATCTGAGCCGCGATCATCTGGATTATCACGGCACGATGCAGGCCTATGGCGCGGCCAAGGCGAAACTGTTCGCATCGCCAGGTCTGCGCAGCGCCGTGATCAATGCGGACGAAGACTTCGGCCGCGAACTCGCCGCCGCACTGCGTGCTGACGTGCGTGGCTTGCGCTACGGCATCGACGCTGCCGATGCGGAAATTCGCGCGCACACGGTGCGTATTGGCGATGCCGGGCTGCAGTTCGTCCTGAGCACGCCTTGGGGCGAGGGCGCGATCACGAGTCCGTTGCTCGGAAGATTCAATGTCTACAACCTGCTCGCCGTCGCGGGCTGTCTCGGCGCGCTGGGGTATGCGTTTGCACACATCCAGAAGGCGCTGACTCAACTCCAGCCCGTGGCCGGACGCATGCACCGGATCGGCGGTGGCGCCGCAGCGCCTCTGGTCGTGATCGACTACGCGCATACACCCGACGCGCTGGACCAGGCCTTGACCAGTTTGCGCGCGCACTGTGCAGGCAGGCTCATTTGCGTATTCGGCTGCGGCGGCGAGCGCGACCAGGGCAAGCGTCCGCAGATGGGCGCGATTGCCGAACGTCTGGCCGATCGCATCATCATCACCGACGATAATCCGCGCGCCGAGAACGGCGACGTCATCGTCGCGCAGATTGTCGCCGGACTCGAGCGGCCGCAGCACGCCGTGATCCGGCGCGATCGCGCCACGGCGATCACGCAGGCGCTGCGCGAGGCGAATGCCGGGGACATCGTGCTGATCGCCGGCAAGGGTCACGAGCCGTATCAGGAAGTCGCCGGCGCAAAACTCGCCTTCGACGATCTGGACGTCGCGCGGCATGCGCTGGAGGCGCGGCCGTGCTGAGCCTGAAGCTTTCCGAAATCGCGCTGTGGACCCGCGGCGAGCTGCAAGGCGTCGACGTCAGGGTGCACGGTGTGTTCACCGACTCACGTTCGCCGCAGCCCGGCGCGCTTTTCATCGCGCTCATCGGCGAACATTTCGACGCGCACGAATTTGTCGCCGCCGCACACGCTGCAGGTGCTGCCGCGGCACTGGTGACGCAACGCATGCCCGTGGATCTGGCGCAAGTGGTCGTCGCCGACACGCAGGCAGCGCTTGGCGATCTGGCCAGCGCAGTGCGTGCGCAGCGGCGCGCTCGTGTGATCGGCATTACCGGCTCGAACGGCAAGACCACGGTGAAGACCCTGCTTGCCTCGATCTTGGCCCTGCACGGCAAGACCCACGTCAATGCCGGCAATCTGAACAACGAAATCGGCCTGCCGCTGTCGATTCTGGCGTTGCCGGACGACGCGGACTATGCCGTGCTGGAAATGGGCGCCGGCAAACCCGGCGACATTGCCTATCTGGCTGCCATCGCGCGGCCAGAAATCGGCCTCGTCAACAACATTGCGCCGGCCCATCTTGAGCGCATGGGAACGCTCGAAGGCATTGCAGAGACAAAAGGAGCATTGTATACATCGCTGCCTGCGCACGGCACGGCGGTGATCAACGCGGACGATGCGTTCGCGGCGGCGTTCGCCGGCCTGGCCGGCAACCGGCGCGTGCTGAGTTTCGGCCTGGATCGTGCCGCCGACGTGTGCGGCAAGATCCAGACGCTCGCGGCGCACTCGAATTTCACCCTGATCACGCCGGCCGGCAAGGCCGAGGTCGCCTTGCCGCTGGCGGGTCGTCACAACGTCATGAATGCGCTGGCGGCCGCGGCCGTTGCACACGCGCTGGACGTGCCGATGGCAACGATCAGGCGAGGGCTGGAAGCCGCACCTGCCGTAGCCGGACGCATGCTACGCCATAGCATGCCCGGCGGCTGGATCCTGATCGACGACAGCTACAACGCCAATCCCGGTTCGACCGCGGCGGCGATTTCCGCGCTGGCATCCGAGCCGGGCGAGAGCTGGCTGGTGCTTGGCGACATGCGCGAGCTGGGTGCCGGCGCTGCGGCCCTGCATGCCCAGATCGGTGCGCTTGCGCGCGAACGCGGCATTGCGCGGTTGTACGCGGTGGGTGAGCTTGCCGCAGCAGCGGCGCAGGCTTTCGGCGGTAACGCCCGGCACTTCGCCGACCAATCGGCACTGAGTGCGGCACTTGCAGCCGATGTGCATGCCGGTGTGCGCGTGCTGGTCAAGGGCTCGCGCGGCTCGGCGATGGAACGCGTGGTGCGCTCGCTGCTGGGTGGCGCCGGCAGCAATGAGGCAGGGAGCGCGCGTCATGCTGCTTGAGCTGGCCGAATGGCTGAGTGGACAAGGGAGCCCGCTTCATTTGAGCATGTTCCACTTGTTCCAGTACGTCACCTTCCGCACGATCATGGGTGCGCTGACGGCGCTGGTCTTTGCCCTGCTGCTGGGCCCCGACGTGATCCGTCGCCTCACCGCGGTCAAAGCAGGCCAGGTGATCCGCAGCGACGGTCCTCAATCGCACCTGGCCAAGGCCGGCACGCCGACCATGGGCGGCGCTTTGATCCTGCTCGCCGTCGCCGTTTCGACCCTGCTGTGGGCGGATCTGCACAATCGTTATGTATGGATTGCGCTGGGTACGATGCTTGCGTTCGGTGTCATCGGCTTCTACGACGACTACAAGAAGCTGGTGCATCGCGACAGTCGCGGCTTGCCGGCGCGCTGGAAGTATTTCTGGCAATCGGTGTGCGGACTAGCCGCGGCGTTCGGGTTGTATTTCGTGATGCAGGAGAATTCGCCCGCCGCGATTGCGCTGTACGTGCCACTGTTCAAGCAGGTGGCCATTCCGCTCGGCGTCGTGTTCATTGCCGTCGCCTACTTCATGATCGTTGGATTTTCCAATGCGGTGAATCTGACCGATGGACTGGACGGCCTGGCAATCATGCCGACGGTGCTGGTGGCTTCCGCACTCGGCGTGTTCGCCTACGCCGCCGGCAACAGCATATTTTCCACTTATCTACAAATACCTGCCGTGCCGGGCGCCGGCGAACTGTGCATCTTCTGCGGCGCACTGGCCGGCGCGGGGCTGGGTTTCCTCTGGTTCAACGCCTATCCGGCGCAGGTGTTCATGGGCGACGTCGGCGCGCTCGCGGTAGGCGCGGCGCTGGGCACCGTGGCCGTGATCGCGCGCCAGGAAATCGTGCTGCTGATCATGGGCGGGGTGTTCGTCATGGAAACCGCATCGGTGATCCTGCAGGTGGCCAGCTTCAAGCTCACCGGCAAGCGCCTGTTCCGCATGGCGCCGATCCATCATCACTTTGAGTTGAAGGGCTGGCCCGAGCCGCGCGTGATCGTGCGCTTCTGGATCATCAGCGTGGTGCTGGTGCTGATCGGTCTCGCGACCCTGAAGGTGCGCTGATGTTCGGACTCGGCCAGCAAGCCAAGCGCCGCGACGAGACTGTGGGTCGCTATGACCTCGGCCTCGCCATCGCCGCGATTGCGCTGGCGAGCCTGGGCGTGATCATGGTGTCATCCAGTTCGATAGCGATCGCCGACGGTCAGCACATCGGCCCTTTCTATTACCTGATCCGGCATCTGGTTTTTCTCGCCCTCGGTGTCGCCGCATGTCTGGCGATCATGCGCGTCGAACTGGACTGGTTCGAGCGCCATGCATTCATCCTGCTGCTGTTCGCGATCATCCTGCTGCTGCTCGTGTTTGTGCCGGGGCTCGGCCTGCGCATCAACGGCGCACGGCGCTGGATCCGGCTTGGCATTGCCGGGTTCCAGTCGGTCGAGGCAGTCAAGCTCCTGTTCATTGTATACATGGCCAGCTACCTGGTGCGGCAACGCGACAGCCTGCAGGGACGCTTCTTCGGCGTGGTGAAACCGCTCAGCGTGGCCGTCGTGCTGGTCGCGCTGCTGCTGCTGCAGCCGGACTTCGGCAGCGCCGCGCTGATCATCGCCGTCACGGTCGGCATGGTCTGGCTCGGCGGCGCACGCATGCGCAACCTGTTCTACCTTGCGATTCCGGTCATGCCGGCGATTGCCTGGGCGGCGCTGACCTCGGACTACCGCGTCAAACGCCTGACCTCGTTCCTGAACCCCTGGGAACATCCATTCGACGACGGTTTCCAGCTGACCCAGGCACTCATCGCGATCGGCCGTGGGGAATGGTTCGGCGTCGGCCTGGGTGCGAGCGTACAGAAACTTTTTTACCTGCCCGAAGCGCACACCGATTTCATCCTTGCCGTGATCGCCGAGGAACTGGGCCTGGCCGGCATCCTGCTGGTCCTGCTCCTGTTTGCCGCGCTGGTGGGGCGCGCCTTCATGCTCGGCTTGCGCGCCGTCGAACGCGGTCAGCGCTTTGCCGGGTACTGCGCGTTCGGCATTGGCCTGTGGCTGGGATTGCAGACCCTGGTATCGATCGGTGTGAATCTGGGCGTGCTGCCGACCAAAGGCCTGACCTTGCCGTTGATCAGTTCGGGGGGCTCTAGCGTGCTGATGACCTGCGCCGCGATCGGGTTGCTGCTTCGTGTCAGCTACGAGGTTTCACGCGGTGCCGAACCAGACGTCCAGGTGACCGCGTCAGTGCCGGCGCAAGGCGCACGGGCATGAACGCGCCCGCGTCGAAACCTGTCCTGATCATGGCTGGCGGTACCGGCGGGCATATTTTTCCGGGCATCGCAGTTGCCCAGGAATTGCTCGCGCGCGGCGTGCCCGTGCTGTGGCTCGGCAGCGCAGGCGGTCTGGAAACACGGCTGGTGCCGCAGGCGGGATTGCCGATCGAAACACTCGCCATCTCCGGTGTGCGTGGCAAGGGCGCGCTCGCCCTGCTCATGGCGCCGTTGCGCATCCTGCGTGCCTTGTATGCGGCGTGGCACCTGCTTGGGCACTCGCATGTGCGCAGCGCGCTGGCGCTTGGCGGATTCGCGGCGGGGCCCGGTGGTATCGCTGCCTGGCTGCGCGGCGTACCGTTGCTGGTGCACGAACAGAACCGCATCCCCGGCGTGACCAATCGAATTTTGTCGCACTTTTCCAAGACGCTGCTTTGTGGATTCAGCGGCTCGCTGAAGCACGCGGAATGGGTCGGCAATCCGGTGCGTCGCGAAATCGCCGCACTACCGTCGCCGCAGGAACGTCTCGCCGGGCGCACGGGCGTAATGCGCCTGCTGGTACTCGGTGGCAGCCAGGGTGCGCGCGCGCTGAATGCATGCGTACCACAGGCGCTGGCGGCCATGCCGCCGGATCGGCGCCCGGTCGTGCGTCATCAATGCGGCACGAAACTGGCGGACGCTGCGCGTGCGGCCTATGCCGACGCCCGGGTCCAGGCAAGCGTTGAACCGTTCATCGAGGACATGGCCGCCGCCTATGCCTGGGCGGACTTGATCGTCTGCCGCGCCGGGGCGTTGACGCTGGCCGAACTCGCCGCGGTCGGCGTCGGCAGCGTGCTCGTGCCGTTTCCATTTGCCGTCGACGACCACCAGAGCAGAAACGCCGACGCCATGGTTGCCGTGGGAGCGGCCTTGCTGTTGCCCGAGGCCGAGGCGACCGGCCCGCGCATCGCAGCTGTCCTGACCGATTTGCTTGGCGACCGCGCGCGCCTTCTTACAATGGCCGCAGCGGCGCGCACACTGGCCAAGCCCGATGCCGCCGCGCGCATTGCCGATGCCTGTCTGCGGGTGGCCGCATGACACCGCGCGATCTGCCCGTGCGCACCGATGCAGCATCGGCATGGATTCAAGCTGATTTCCGCCGCGTGCATTTCGTCGGCATCGGCGGTGCCGGTATGAGCGGCATTGCCGAAGTGCTGCACAACCTGGGCTACGAAGTTTCGGGTTCGGACAAGTCTGAATCGACGGTGACCCGGCGTCTGGCCGGCCTGGGAATTAAAGTATACAAAGGACACGCGGCGGAAAATGTCGCCGGTGCCAACGCGCTGGTGGTATCCGGCGCTATCCGCGCCGACAATCCCGAGCTGATCGCGGCGCGTGCGCGGCGCGTGCCGGTTGTGCCGCGTGCGGAGATGCTCGGCGAGCTGATGCGCTTCCGCCGCGGCATCGCCGTGGCCGGCACGCATGGCAAGACCACGACGACCAGCCTTGTCGCCAGCGTGCTCGCCGAGGGTGGCCTGGACCCCACGTTCGTGATTGGCGGCCAGCTGCTGGCTGCCGGCACACACGCGCGCCTGGGCACCGGCGAATATCTGGTCGCCGAGGCGGACGAATCCGATGGCTCGTTCCTGCTGCTCAACCCGGTCATCGCCATCGTCACCAACATCGATGCCGATCATCTGGAAAATTATGGCGGCGACTATGCGCTGGTGAAAAAGGCGTTCGCCGATTTCCTGCATCGCCTGCCTTTTTACGGTCTTGCCGTGCTTTGTACCGACGATGCCGAAGTGGCCGAGCTGGCGAGCACCACGACGCGCCGCGTCATCACCTATGCGGTTCACGGCAGCGCCGATGTGCGCGCAAGCGACATGCGCCAGGAGGGCGCGCGCACGCACTTTTCGCTGCACCTGCCGGGCCGTGCGATGGCGCTGGCGGTGACGCTGAATCTTCCCGGCGTACACAATGTGCAAAATGCGCTGGCCGCCGCCGCCGTCGGCTGGCAGCTTGGCATCGCTGCCGAAGCCGTCGTGCGAGCACTGGGAGAATTCCAGGGCGTCGGCCGGCGTTTCCAGATCCGCGGCGAGATTGCGCTCGGTGATGGCGAACAAGCAAAGGGCAGCGCCTTGCTGGTCGACGACTACGGTCATCATCCGCGCGAGCTGACTGCCGTGTTCGAGGCCGCGCGTCTGGGTTGGCCGCAGCGTCGCCTGGTGGTCGCGTTCCAGCCGCATCGCTACACGCGCACCCGCGATCTGCTCGACGATTTCGCCAATGTGCTTGCCGACGTCGATGTATTGGTACTGACCGACATCTATCCGGCCGGTGAAGCACCGATCGCAGGCGCCGACGGACGCGCGCTGGCGCGTGCCGTGCGTGCACGCGGCAAGGTTGATCCGGTACTGATCGAGCATCCGCGCGAACTTGGCGAGACCCTGGCTTCGCTGCTGCGCGACGGCGACCTGCTCCTGCTCATGGGTGCCGGCGATATCGGCGCGGCGGCGAGCGAACTGGCCGCTGCCGGCAAGCTCAAGACTGCAAAGGTGGAAAAGTGAACATCGAGCATACGAACCCCGGGCATGCGGCCATTGCCGATGCACGCCAGTTCGGACGGGTCGCCGTGGTGATGGGCGGGGCCTCCGCCGAGCGCGAGGTGTCGCTGGATTCCGGGCGCAATGTGCTGGCGGCGTTGAAGTCCCGCGGCGTCGATGCGCACGCGGTCGACGGCATCCCGGCCCTCCTCGACGCGCTCAGGTCCGGTCATTTTGCGCGCGTTTTCAATATCCTGCATGGCCGCGGCGGCGAGGACGGGGTGCTGCAGGGCGCGCTGCAATCGCTGCACGTGCCGTTTACGGGTTCGGGTGTGCTCGGCTCGGCGTTGAGCATGGACAAGATCCGCACCAAGCAGGTCTGGGAGGCGGTAGGACTGCCGACACCGCGCTACGCCCGCTATCGTGTCGGTGACGATATCGGCGCGGCGATTGCGCGTCTCGGCCTGCCGGTGATCGTCAAGCCTTCGCACGAGGGTTCCAGCGTCGGCATCACGCGCGTGCGTTCGGTCGCGGATTTGCCCGCCGCGGTCGAGCTGGCAGCGCGTTATGACGGCGAGCTGGTGATCGAGCAACTGATCGACGGCGAGGAATACACGGTCGGAATTCTGCACGGTGACGCGCTGCCGTCGATCCACATCGTCCCGAAGGGCCAGTTTTACGATTACCACGCGAAGTATGTGGCCGAGGATACAAAGTATATTTGTCCCGGATTGGACGCGGCTGCAGAGGAACAGATCAGGGCTCTGGCGTTGCGCGCCTTCGAGGCCGTCGATTGCGCAGGCTGGGGTCGCGTCGATTTCATGCGCGATCGCGAGGGGCGTTTCCATCTGCTCGAAGTCAATACCACGCCGGGCATGACCAGCCACTCGCTGGTGCCCAAGGCCGCGCGCGCGATCGGCATCGAATTCGCGGAATTGTGCTGGCGGATTCTGGAGACTTCGCTGACGGGAGCCGCACGATGAAGACGGCTCAGCATGGTGGCGTGCTGCTCAAGCTCGTGGCCTGGATGATCGCCCTGGTCCTTGTCGCGCTGCCCGTCGTGGGGGTGCTCAACGGCTGGTTCGCCGTCGACCGTTGGCCGGTGCGCTATCTGCAGGTCGAGGCCGAATACAACCACGTCAGCGCCGAGCAGATCCGTGCAGCGGCGGGCGGTCATCTGGGCACAGGGTTCTTTGCGCTCAAGCTCGAGGAAGTACGCGCCGCGGTGGCGGCGTTGCCGTGGGTGCAGAGTGTCGAGGCGCGCAAGCGCTGGCCCGACACGCTGGAACTGCATGTGCGTGAGCGTCAGCCCTTTGCGCGCTGGGGAGACAAACGCCTGATCGACCGCGATGGCGCCCTGTTCAATGTGCCCGGCGGCGATGCGATCCAGGGTCTGCCGCAACTGGATGGCCCGGACGATGAGCTCGCCCAGGTTGTGGATTTCTATACAAACACCCAGCACGCGCTGGCCGGCAGTGGCCTGATCCTCTCCGGTGCGAGCCTGAACGAGCGCGGCAGCTGGAAACTCACGCTTGCCGGCGGCGCCGAAATCATGCTGGGCCATGAGCAGGTCGATGCACGCGTGCAGCGCTTTCTTGCCGTGCTGCCGCGCCTGAGTGCCGATCATGGCAGTGGTTTCCAGCGCGCGGATCTGCGTTACAGCAACGGGTTTTCGATTCTGTGGGCAAGTGCGCCCGCAACACTGCCGGCGACGCCGCCGGCAGCACCTTCGGCGTTGGGCAAGCCTGCGGAAAAACCGGCGGGTGACGAGGCACATACATGAAAGTAAAAGGCGAAAAATCGCTGATCGTCGGCCTCGACATCGGTACCTCCAAGATCGTTGCGATCGTCGGCGAGTACACGCCCGGCGATCCGGTCGAGGTGATCGGCATCGGTTCGCATGCCTCGCACGGGCTCAAGCGCGGCGTGGTCGTCGACATCGAATCGACCGTGCAGTCGATCCAGCGTGCGATCGAGGAAGCCGAGCTCATGGCCGGCTGCGAGATCCGCTCGGTCTACGCCGGCATTTCCGGCAGCCACATCCTCGGCCGCAATTCGCACGGCACGGCACCGATCCGCGACCGCGAAGTGACCGCCGCGGACGTCGATCACGTGCTGGACGCCGCCTGCGCCGTGGCCATACCGGCCGACCAGCGCGTGCTCTACAAGGAGCCGCAGGAATACATCATCGACGGCCAGGAAGACATCCGCCATCCGGTCGGCATGAGCGGCGTGCGCCTGGAAGCGAATGTGCACATCGTCACCGGCGCGGTGAGCTCGGCGCAGAACATCACCAAATGCGTCAACCGCTGCGGCCTGCAGGTGGACGATCTGATTCCGGCGGCAATCGCGTCGAGCAAGGCGATCCTCGTACAGGACGAGCGCGAGCTTGGCGTGTGTCTGGTGGATATCGGCGCCGGTACCACGGACATATCCATTTTCACCCAGGGCGCGATCCGGCACACCGCATCGCTGCCGATCGGCGGTGACCAGGTGACGAACGATATCGCCCAGGGCTTCCGCACGCCGACCGCGCATGCCGAGGAAATCAAGGTCAAGTATGCCTGCGCACTGGCGCAACTGGCGCATGCCGAGGAGACGATCCAGGTGCCCAGCGTCGGTGACCGGCCGCCGCGGCGTCTCGCGCGCCAGACCTTGGCTGAATGGGTGCAGCCCCGTTACGAGGAATTGTTCAGCATGGTACAGGCCGAGTTGCGCCGTTCCGGCTACGAAAGCCTGGTCGCGGCGGGCATCGTGCTGACCGGTGGTGCGTCGAAGATGGAAGGCGTGGTTGAACTGGCCGAAGAGGTCTTCCATCTGCCGGTGCGCGTGGGCCTGCCACAGCACGTGACCGGCCTGGCCGATGTGGTCAGCAATCCGATTCATGCGACTGGTGTGGGCCTGCTGCTGTACGGCAGCAGGCAGGACCATGCGCGCAACCCGGTTGCCAATCCCGGCATTGGCACCGTCGGCAGTGCCTGGGAGCGTGTGCTGCACTGGTTCAAGGGCGAGTTTTAGGGATCTCCCCCTCTCCCGCTTGCGGGAGAAGGGGGAGAACGAATAACCACGCAAGGAAGCGTGGCAGGGTCCGAAACGGGCTCCTGCCTGCAAAGGCGAAGCGGTCGGGCATGCGCCTGCTCGCCGCGGTCGGTGGCACCTGAATGTGCCGGCGACGATAGATAGCGTATTGCGGCATTTACCTAGCGGAGGTTGGGAATCATGTTTGAACTGGTCGAAAAGCTCGCACCCAATGCGGTGATCAAGGTGATCGGTGTCGGTGGTGGCGGTGGCAACGCCGTCGGACACATGGTCAATTCGCACGTCGATGGCGTGGATTTCGTCTGCGCCAATACCGACGCGCAGGCACTGAAAAACAGCGGCGCCAAATTGACGCTGCAACTCGGCGGCAATGTCACCAAGGGTCTGGGTGCCGGCGCCAACCCCGAAGTCGGTCGTCAGGCGGCGCTGGAGGACCGCGAACGCATCGTCGAACTGTTGACTGGCGCCGACATGGTGTTCATCACCGCCGGCATGGGTGGTGGCACCGGCACGGGTGCGGCGCCCGTGGTCGCCCAGCTGGCTAAGGAAATGGGCATCCTGACCGTGGCCATCGTCACCAAGCCCTTCCCGTTCGAGGGCCGCCGCCGCATGCAGGTGGCGCTCAAGGGTATCGAGGACCTGTCGCAGCACGTGGATTCGCTGATCACGGTACCGAATGAGAAGCTGCTGACGGTGCTTGGCCGCGAAGTCACCCTGTTGTCGGCGTTCAAATCTGCCAACGACGTGCTGCTTGGCGCGGTGCAGGGCATTGCCGATCTGATCACCCGTCCGGGCCTGATCAACGTGGATTTTGCCGATGTGCGCACGGTCATGTCCGAAATGGGCATGGCGATGATGGGCTCCGGCAGCGCCCGTGGCGAGGATCGCGCGGTGGCGGCAGCCGAAGCGGCCATCAACAACCCGCTGCTGGAGGACGTCAACCTGTCCGGCGCCTGCGGCATCCTGGTCAATGTCACCGCAGGACCGAACCTGACCATGCGCGAGTTCGACGAGATCGGCCAGGTCATCCATCAGCTTTCGTCCGAGGATGCGACCGTCGTGGTCGGCACCGCGCTGGATCCGGAACTGCAGGACGACGTGCGTGTAACCGTTGTGGCGACGGGTCTGAACCGCGCCGCCTCGCGTCAGAGCTTGCGCCGGGAAGAAACCGCGATTGCTTCGCGGCCGCGCATCGTCGCCCGCACCGGCACCGATGACATGCCCGTCGACTACGCCCAGCCGGCACGAGCGGCGCGTGCGGCAGCTCCTGAGGTCTCGAGAAAGCCCAGTGCGGCAGCGGAGGCACAGATCGACTATCTGGATATCCCCGCGTTCCTGCGCCGGCAGGCGGACTAGCATTCGCCGTTCTTGACCGGAAAGGGAAAACCGGGCCGCATAGCTTGCGCGGCGGCGCAGCCGCGCAATAACCAGTTCCCGAAAGCGCCGCAATGGCGCCTTCGGATTGCCCCAATGCCCTTGTAGTATGTAGGGGCATTGTTGCATATGTGCAACAGTGTGGGGTAATTACACCGATTTACTTCTCTCGACCTTTTCCCTGTGCTACGATTCCGCGCGTTTTGTCAGCTCCTGCCCCAGGGGACAAATAAGAAAATGATCAGACAGCGTACGCTCAAGAATGTGATTCGCGCGACGGGTGTCGGTCTTCACACGGGTGAAAAAGTCTATATGACGCTGCGCCCCGCAGCGGTCGACACGGGTATCGTGTTCCGGCGCGTGGACTTGGCCAACCCGGTGGAAATCCGCTCTTCTTGCGAAAATGTCGGTGATACCCGCTTGTCCACAACCCTGGTCAAGGGCAATGTGCGTATCGCCACGATCGAACATCTGCTGTCGGCGATTGCCGGCCTCGGCATCGACAACGCCTACGTTGACTTGTCCGCGCCGGAAGTGCCGATCATGGATGGCAGCGCCGGACCCTTCGTGTTCCTGCTGCAATCGGCGGGCATTGAGGAGCAGGCCGCGGCCAAGCGCTTCGTGCGCATCAAGAAACCGGTGACCGTGCGCGACGGCGACAAATGGGCGCGCTTCGAGCCATTCGACGGCTTCAAGGTCGGTTTTTCGATCGATTTCGACCATCCGATCTTCACCCGGCGCACTTCGAGCGCGGAAATCGATTTCTCGACGACTTCCTTCGTCAAGGAAGTCAGCCGCGCCCGCACGTTCGGCTTCATGCGCGACATCGAAATGCTGCGCGAGAAGAATCTTGCACTCGGCGGTTCGATGGACAACGCGATCGTGCTGGATGACTACCGCGTGCTCAACGAAGACGGCCTGCGTTACGAGGACGAGTTCGTCAAGCACAAGATTCTCGATGCCATCGGCGATCTGTACCTGCTCGGTCACAGCCTGATCGGCGCGTTCTATGGCCACAAATCCGGACACGAACTGAACAACAAGCTGTTGCGCGCGTTGATCGCCGACGCCAAGGCGTGGGAAGAGGTCAGCTTCGACGATCCGGCCAAGGCGCCGATCTCGTATGCGCACCCGGCCCAGGCAATGTAAAGGTCAAAAACCCGTCGGCCGTCACGGATTTGGCTGCCGACTAGCGCATCATCTGCGCTCCATGGAAGACGATTCCTCGGCAAGTGCTGCCAGACGGAGATATACGGCCTGAAGTTCGGGGTCGGCAAGGGAACGCGCCGCTGTCTTGAGATGTTCCGCAGCGGTTTTGGAAAGGGGCTTGCGCCTAGTCTGCTCCGGGGGAACGGGGGGCAGGCGTGCCACCTTCACGGCAAATTTATCGATCTTTAAGCCCGAGACAACGCGGGCTTCGGCCATGATAGCGGTCTGGTAGAACCGCAACTTGGCTGCCCAGACCGAGGAGCTTGCCAGAAAGACAAGCCGTCCGGCTTGCACGTCAGCCAGGCAACACTGGCGGCGGAGCGCGTCGGGTAGCGGTTGGCGTAGTTTTCGATCCAGAGCATCCAATGCGCGCGCGCGCGCAGTCAGCGCGGCGACAGGGGAGCACTCTCCAATTGATTTGGCGAGTGCGCGTTTTTTGGGATGCCCGGACGTGGACTGCATGGTGCAAACCTTTGCAAATACGGACGACACGTGAACATCATAATCGTCGCCAAGCCTCATGCGACACCGACCACACTGGATCTGAAGTGCTGGCGCGTGCGCACCAAACTCGCTTTTCTGTTCAGCGCATGCCTGCTGCTGTTTGCCGGCATCGGTTTCGGAACGGCTCTGCTCGTGGCCAGTCCGGGCGATCATACGCTGCGTGACGTGCGCGCGTTGCGTGCGCAGATCGCCGCGCAGAAACTGGGCGTGAACCAGCTGGAAAATTCCTCGCGGCGCGATCTGGATGCGCTCGCGATGCAGCTGGGCCAATTACAGGCGCAGGCGCTGCGGCTCAACGCGCTCGGCCAGCGCCTGGCCCAGGTCGGCAAGCTGGAAGACGGTGAATTCGACTTCAGCGCGGCGCCTGCGATGGGCGGTCCGGAAGATCCGGGTGCTGCATCGCACGCGCTGAATTTCGATCTGGCCGGCAACATCGCCCAGATGCGCAGCCAGTTTGATTTCGAGGAGACCCAGCTCACGGTGCTGGAGGATCTGCTGCTCGACCGCAAGGTCGACCGGGCCCTGGTGCCGAGCGGTTATCCGGTCATGACCGGCTACATCGGTTCAGGCTTTGGCGAACGCACCGACCCGATCAACGGCCAGGCCGAGCACCATCTCGGTCTGGACTTCGACGCACCGCCGGGCACCGACATCCGCGCCGTCGCCGAAGGTGTGGTCACCTGGAACGGCGAACGCCCCGGTTACGGCAACGTCGTGGAGATCGATCACGGCAATGGCTACATGACCCGTTACGCGCACAACCAGAAGAACCTGGTCAGCGTCGGCCAGCGTGTGCACGCTGGCCAGACCATCGCCAGGGTCGGATCGACCGGGCGTGCGACTGGTCCGCACTGCCATTTCGAAGTGTGGGTGCACGGTCGTCCGGTCAATCCGCTGACCTACGTGAACGGACCGGCGAAGCATATTTGAAATGCCGCACGCGCACTTGAAATAGCACGTCCCGACCCAACTGGACTTGTAATGTGCGCAGGCCGCCGTATCATTCGGCGGCCTTTCGCATTTTGCGCTGCCGTCGTCACGACAGCGGCGCTGTCAACTCAATCCCATCCCAACTGTTTCTAACTCATGTTCAATCGCATTTTGACGGGCATTTTCGGCAGCCGTAACGAGCGTCTGCTGCGCCAGATGAACAAGACGGTGGCGAAGATCAATGCCTTCGAGCCTGAGCTGCAGGCGTTGGCCGACGCCGACCTGAAGGCCAGGACCGACGAGCTGAAACAGCGCTTGCGCGATGGCCTGACCCTCGAGCAGATCCTGCCCGAGGCCTTTGCCGTGGTGCGCGAGGCGTCGCGGCGCGTGCTCGGCCTGCGCCACTACGATGTGCAGCTGATCGGCGGCATGGTGCTCAATTCCGGCAAGATTGCGGAAATGCGCACCGGCGAGGGCAAAACCCTGGTCGCCACCCTGCCGGTATATCTGAACGCGCTTGAAGGCAAGGGCGTGCACGTCGTCACCGTCAACGACTATCTGGCCCGGCGCGATTCGGCCTGGATGGGAAAAGTATACAATTTCCTTGGCATGAGCGTTGGCGTGGTCTATCCGGGCATGGACTATGCCGACAAGCAACAGGCGTACGCCGCCGACATCACCTACGGCACCAACAACGAATACGGGTTCGACTACCTGCGCGACAACATGGCCTTGTCGAAGGAGCAGCGCTACCAGCGTGGGCTCAACTACGCCATCGTCGACGAGGTCGATTCGATCCTGATCGACGAAGCGCGCACGCCGCTGATCATCTCCGGACCGTCCGATGATTCGCCACAGCTTTATGTCCGCATCAATCGCATGGTGCCCAAGCTCACGCGCCAGGAAAAGGAAGACGGCGCGGGGGATTATTTCGTCGACGAAAAGCAGAAGCAGGTGCACCTGTCCGAAGAGGGCATGGAGCATGCCGAACAGATTCTGCGCGAGGAAGGCATCATCGGCGCCGAAGAAAGTCTGTACGACGCCAAGCATCTGGCTGTCGTGCATCACCTGAATGCCGGACTGCGCGCGAATGCGCTGTACCACCGCGACCAGGAATACATCGTTCGCGACGGCGAAGTGATCATCGTCGACGAGTTCACCGGACGCACCCTGCAGGGTCGGCGCTGGTCCGACGGGCTGCATCAGGCAGTCGAGGCCAAGGAAGGCGTGCCGATCCAGCGCGAAAACCAGACCCTGGCATCGATCACGTTCCAGAACTATTTCCGCATGTACAAGAAGCTGTCCGGCATGACCGGCACGGCTGATACCGAAGCCTACGAATTCCAGCAGATCTACGGCCTGGAAGTGGTCGTCATCCCGACCCACAAGCCGATGGTGCGCAAGGACAACCAGGATCTGGTCTTCCTCAAGCAGAAATACAAATTCGAGGCGGTGATCGAAGACATCAAGGATTGCAGCGCACGCCGCCAGCCGGTTCTGGTGGGTACGACGTCGATCGAGATCTCTGAGTTGCTGTCGGGTTTGTTGCACAAGGAAAATATCCAGCACGAAGTGCTCAATGCCAAGCAGCACGAACGCGAGGCGCATATCGTTGCCCAAGCCGGTCGACCGGGTGCAGTGACGATCGCCACCAACATGGCCGGCCGCGGTACCGACATCGTGCTTGGCGGATCGCTCGATGCCGAACTCGCGGCGCTGCCGGCGGAAACGACCGATGCCGAGCGCGAACGCGTGAAAGCCGAGTGGCAGAAACGGCACGATGAAGTGCTCGCTGCCGGCGGCCTGCACATCGTCGGCACCGAACGCCACGAATCGCGCCGCATCGACAACCAGTTGCGTGGGCGCTCCGGCCGCCAGGGCGATGCCGGATCAAGCCGCTTCTATCTCTCGCTCGAAGACACCCTCATGCGCATCTTTGCGCCGGACTGGGTCACGCGCTGGATGCAGTTGTTCGGCATGAAGGAGCATGAGGCGCTGGAAGACCGCATGATCACGCGCGTCATCGAGAAATCGCAGCGCAAGGTCGAGGCGCACAACTTCGACATCCGCAAGCACCTGCTCGAATTCGACGACACCGCGAACGACCAGCGCAAGGTGATCTATCAGCAACGCAACGAATTGCTGGATTCGGACAGCGTGGCCGAGAATATCGTCAATATCCGCTACGACGTGTTCAGCGACCTGTGCCGCAGTTTCGTGCCGCCGGACAGTGTCGACGAGCGCTGGGACATCGCCGGGCTGGATCGAGCACTGGAGACCGACTACGGCTTCCGGTTCGATCTGAAGCACTGGGTCGAACAGCAGCACGACCTGGACGCCAACGGCGTGCGCGATCACGTGATCCAGGAAGTCGAGCGTTTCTTCCGTGAGAAGGAAACGACGTACGGTTCGGAGATCATGCGTGCAGCGGAGAAATTCTTCCTGCTGCAGGTGCTCGACCAGCACTGGAAGGAACATCTGGCTGGCATGGACTATCTGCGCCAGGGCATCTACCTGCGCGGCTATGCGCAGAAGCAGCCGAAACAGGAATTCCAGCGCGAAGCATTCGAACTTTTCCAGGCCATGCTGGAAAAGGTCAAGGCCGAAGTCGTGCAGCGCCTGGCGCGCATCCGTATCCAGAACGAGGCCGAAGTTGCCGCCCTGGAGGAACAACAGCGCCGCGATGCCGAGCGTCGCGCGCTCGAATTCCAGCATGCGGAGACTGCCGGCTTGCCTGTGGCCGCCGGCGGCATCTCTGACGCGGCTGTCCAACCAGAGCTGCAGGCGCAGGTAGTCCGCGATCAGCCGAAGATCGGACGCAACGATCCCTGCCCCTGCGGATCCGGGAAAAAGTACAAGCAATGCCATGGCAAACTGGCTTGAATTGCCCATGAACGGCAACGTCGTTCCCGCCCTATCCTCCCCTTGAAGGGGAGGGCTTGAAGCGCGATCGGATCGATGCACGAACGCGTTCATGTCGTGGCAGGAGTCCTGACCGATTCCCGCGGTCGCGTGCTCCTCGCGCAACGCCCGGTGGGCAAGCACCTGGCCGGACTTTGGGAATTCCCCGGTGGCAAATGCGAAGCCGGTGAGGCACCACAAGATGCACTGCGGCGTGAATTGCGCGAGGAGATCGGCATCGAAGCCGGCGCCTTTGAAGCCCTGATTTCGGTGCCGTGGCGATATCCCGAAAAATCGATTTGCCTGGATGTGTACCGGGTGCTCGACTACGCGGGCGAGCCTCGTGCTCGTGAAGCACAGGCGTTGCGCTGGATATCACCCGATGAGCTGGCAACGCCTGACATGCCGGCGGCGGATCGTCCGGTGCGTGCAGCCTTGCGTCTGCCGCGGCGCTACGTCATCACGCCGGAACCCGGCAATGATTCCGCCGATTTCCTGCGCTGCTGCGCACTGACGTTCAGGGCAGGCGAAAAGCTTGTCCAGTTGCGCAGCAGACACTTGGGTGAAAGTGACCTGCGCGCCCTCGCCATCCGCATGCGCGGCCTTGCGGCATCGGCGCATGCGCAGGTGCTGATCAATGGCCATGTGGCGCTGGCATGCGAACTGGACCTGGGCGGAGTCCATCTATCCGCCGCCGAACTATTGCGTTGCCAATCGCGGCCCCTGCCTGCAGATCGATGGGTGGGCTCGTCCTGCCACAATGCGCGCGAGCTGGCACATGCTGCGGCGATTGACACTGATTTCGCCGTCCTGGGACCGGTCCTGCCGACGGCGAGCCATCCCGGCGTGGAACCGCTCGGCTGGACGCGCTTTGCCGAACTGGTTGCCGCTGCGCCGTTGCCGGTGTATGCGCTCGGCGGCCTTGCGCCGTCCGATCTGCCGCGCGCCATCGCCGCCGGCGCGCAAGGCATTGCCGGCATCTCTGCGTTCTGGGTGAAGAACTGAGCCTGTTTACTGCCGCGATTTTTCTGCGGCCAATGTCAGATAACGCCGGTGCAGGCGAGCGACGACATCGTCAAGCAACGCGTGCGCGTCGGCGTTGTCGATCACGTCGTCAGCCAACGCCAACCGTTGCGCGCGCGATGCCTGGGACGCGAGCATGCGCAGGGCCAGGTCGCGCGTTGCACCATCACGTTGCATGAGTCGCGCGATCTGCACGGCAGGCGGCGCATCGACGACGAGGACGCGATCCACCCAGGTGTACGCGCCGCGCGATTCAGCCAGGAGCGGAATCACCAGAACGCAATACGGCGTCGCACAGGTTTGCGCCTGCGCCCGCAACGCAGCGCGGATCCGCGGATGCAGGATCGCTTCGAGCCGCAGCCGCGACTCATTATCTTCAAAGACGCGCTTGCGCAACCGGCTGCGATCCAGATCGCCCGCCGCGTCCACAATATCGTCGCCAAAAGCGGCAACGATTTCCGCCAGCGCAGGTTCACCCGGCGCGACGAGTGCCCGCGCGACGACATCGGCATCGAAAACGCTGGTGCCGAGCCGGCGAAAACGATCGGCCACCGTGCTCTTGCCGGAGGCGACGCCGCCGGTCAAGGCAACGGAATAGGCACACGGGTTCGCCGAATTCACGTGAAGCCCAAGGTGTTCCGGTATATTTCGAGCAGGTGGTCGCTTGCGATGAACCATATCCACCCCGCGGCGGCGATGAATGGCCCGAACGGGATTGGCGTCGCCCGGTCATGGCCGCGAATGGCCAGAAACGCGCCGCCGATGATGGCGCCGATGAGCGAGGACAGCAGAACGATCGGCAGCAAGGCCATCGGACCCATCCACGCGCCGAGCGCGGCCAGCAATTTGAAGTCGCCATAGCCCATGCCCTCCTTGCCAGTGACGAGCTTGAACAGCCAGTAGACCGACCACAAGCTCAGATAACCGGTGACGGCGCCAATGACACTGGCATGGCTATCGACGAACAGCACAGGCAACGAGAGCAGCAGGCCCAGCCAGAGCAGGGGCAGCGTGAGTTGGTCGGGAAGCAGTTGCGTGCGCAGGTCGATGCCGGCAAGCGCGACCAGCACCCAGGTCAGGATCAATCCTGTGCAGGATTGCCAGCCTGGCCCGAATCTCCATACGATCGCTGCCGAAGCCAGGCCTGTCAGCAACTCGATCAGCGGGTACTGCACCGAAATCCGCGCGCGGCAATGCCGGCAGCGCCCGCGCAGGGCGAGCCAGCTCAGTAACGGAATGTTTTCCAGCGCGCCGAGCTTGTGTTTGCATTGCGGACAATGGGAAGGTTCCCAAATGATGCCCGGTGGTGCGGGCTGGTCGGGTTCGTCCGGCAACTCAAGCAGTTCGCGACTCTGCAAACGCCAGCCGTGCATCAACCGCGCCGGCAGGCGCAGGATGACCACGTTGAGAAAGCTGCCGACAATCAGGCCAAGCAGGCCGGCGAGCGCAATCCATGCGCCGGCGGCGCCGAAAACCTCGATCACGGTTGCGTATGGCGTCGTTCAGCCGACCACGGCAGCAAGCTTGAAGATCGGCAGATACATACCGACCACCATGCTGCCCACGAGAAAGCCGATGATCACCATGATGAACGGTTCGAGCAGGCTCGATAGCGCATCGACCGCGTTGTTTACTTCCTGCTCGTAGAATTCGGCGATCTTGAACAGCATCTTGTCGAGCGCACCGGATTCCTCGCCGATCGCGACCATCTGCACGACCATGTTCGGAAACAGGTTGACCTGACGCATCGCCAGTTGCAGCTGATGACCCACCGAGACATCTTCGCGGATGCGCTTGACCGCATCGTTGTAGATCGGGCTGCCGGTGGCACCGGATACGGAATCCAGCGCTTCGACCAGCGGAACGCCGGCGGCAAATGTGACGCCAAGCGTCCGCGAGAAGCGTGCAATGGCCGATTGATGCAGAATCTGGCCGATCACGGGCAATTTCAGCACTGCGCGCGCGCAGAGATGCGCGAACCGCGGCGAACGTTTGTAAGCGAAGATGACGGCGGCAATCGTGCCGACGACCCACAGCAGCATCAGGAACCAGTGACCGGTCAGGAAGCGCGAAAGATTCACGATCATCTGCGTGAATGCGGGCAATTGCGCGCCGAAGTTCTTGAACACATCCTCGAACTGAGGTACGACGAAGATCAGCAGGATCGCCGATACCAGGATCGCAACGGCGAACACCATGGCCGGGTAAAACATCGCCTTCTTGATCTTGCCCTTGATGGCTTCGATGTTTTCCTTGTACGTCGCCACCGTATCCAGCACCGTATCCAGCACACCTGCGGATTCGCCCGCCTTCACCAGGTTGCAGAACAATTCGTCGAACTGAACGGGATACTTGCCCAGGGCTTCGGCCAGCGTGGAGCCGCCTTCGATATTCGTCTTGATATCTATCAGCATGTTCTTCATGCGCACATTGGTCTGGCCACCCGCGACGATGTCGAAGGCCTGTACCATCGGTACGCCCGCCGCCATCATCACGGCGATCTGGCGGCTGAACACAGCGATGTCGCGCGCCTTGATGGTACTGCCCGCAGCGCCAAACAAGGGCTTGCCTTTGACCTTTACCGAAAGCGGATTGATACCCTGGCGTCGCAGTTCCGCCTTGACCAAGGTGGCATTCTTGGAGGAATACTCACCCTTCATCTTGGCGCCGCGTTTGTCGGTGCCGACCCAATGGAAGGTCTGCATCTGGCTCACTTGCGCACGCACGCGGCCAATCTCGGCGGCGGTTTGTTTGCTGGTTGCGGTAGCAGTAGCCATGATTAATCCTTGGTCACGCGGTTGATTTCGGCAAGACTGGTCACGCCGTTCTTGGCCTTGAGCAGGGCGGATGCGCGCAGATCGCGAATGCCCGATTCACGTGCAGCCTGGGCGATCTGGATTGCATTGCCGCCGGCGAGGATGATCTTCGCGATCGACTCGCTGATCGGCATTACCTGATAGATGCCGGTGCGGCCCTTGTAGCCGTCATTGCATCCGGAGCAGCCCGCGGCGTCGAACAGCTGCAACCCGGCATCGATTTCGGCCTGGGTGTAGCCTTCGGCGAGCAAGGCGGCAGGTGGCAGCGCCGGGGTCAGCGGTTTCTTGCAATCGTGCAGCCGCCGGGCCAGACGCTGGGCGATGATCAATGTCACCGACGAAGTGATGTTGTAGGGCGCAATACCCATGTTCATCATGCGCGAAACCGTCTGCGGCGCATCGTTGGTGTGCAGGGTCGACAGTACCATATGCCCGGTCTGCGCAGCCTTGACGGCGATCTCGGCAGTCTCGATATCGCGGATTTCGCCAACCATGATGACATCCGGATCCTGGCGCAGGAACGAGCGCAGCGCCGCAGCGAAGGTCATGCCGCGTTTCTGGTTCTGCTGCACCTGATTGACGCCCGGCAGGCGGATTTCGACGGGATCCTCCACCGTGGAGATGTTGCGGCCTTCGGTATTGAGGATGTTCAGCGCGGTATACAACGATACCGTCTTGCCCGACCCGGTTGGGCCGGTGACCAGGACCATTCCATACGGTTTTTCGATCGCATCCTGGAAAAGTTTTTTCTGATCGTCCTCGTAGCCCAGCTTTTCGATGCCGAGCTTCGCGGCCGAGGCATCGAGGATGCGCAGAACGACTTTCTCGCCGAACAGGGTCGGACAGGTGCTGACGCGAAAGTCGATCGACTTGGTCTTGGACAGGTTAAGTTTGATGCGTCCGTCCTGCGGCACGCGCCGCTCGGCGATGTCCAGGCCGGACATCACCTTCAGGCGCGACGAAATACGCGGGGTCAGTTTCACCGGCGGCGATGCAACCGCCCGCAGGATGCCATCCATGCGGAAGCGCACGCGATAGTTGGATTCGTACGGTTCGAAGTGGATATCCGAGGCGCCGCGCTTGATCGCATCGACCAACACCTTGTTGACGAACTTGACCACTGGCGCGTCGTCCTTGCCGGTGGCGTCGATGCCCGTGCTGGCTTCGTCGCCGTCCAGGTCGCCAGCGTCGGAAACGTCAAGGGTGTCCAGTCCTTCGGCATCGTCCATGCCTTCGATCGTCGTGCTGTTGCTGGCCAGGGCCTGCTCGATCGCGCGGCCAAGCTGTTCCTCGCTGATGAGGATCGGCTCGATCGTATGGTTGGACTGGAACTTGATCTCGTCCAGTGCGCGCAGATTGGTGGGATCAGACACGCCGACGAACAGGCGATTGCCGCGCTTGAACAGCGGCAGGGCCTTGTGCTGGGTAATGAGCTTTTCGCTGATGAGCTTGACCGGCGCCTGAGCCAAGTCTAGTGCCTCGGCGTCGAACAGCGGGACGCCGAACTCGGCCGACGACGCCATGGCCACCTGGGCACCATTGGCCAACGCATGCTCGATCAGGAAGGTGCCGAGCGGAATCTTCTGCTTGGACGACGCTTCGACTGCCTTGCGCGCATCGGCATCCGTCAGCGTACCTTCGACCACCAGCCGGCGCGCAATGCCTGTCAGGCCCGCGAGCGCGGCCGGATTCATCTGCGTCGCCATAGCAAGAATCCTTCGTAAATCCCCGAAACTACGGTGGAATGTACTCCAAAACGGGCGGGGATTGAATCCCCGCCCAAGCCCTGATACCGGTTCAGGCTTCTGTTACGCTAGCCGGAGGTGCGTCGATTTCGGCAATGCTCGACGACTTGACGCCAAGTCTAAGTGAAGGATCGGGTGCGGAAACGTGATCAGCATCGTATTGCCCGCCAAGAATGAGGCCGCGGCCCTGGCAGGGCTGATACCGCGCCTGCGCGCCGCGCAGCCGGGCGCCGAGATCATCGTGATCGATGACGGTTCGACGGATGATACTCCCCGGTTGTGCGCAGGTACGGGTGTGACCTGCATACGCCAGCCCTATTCCATGGGCAACGGCGCGGCAATCAAGCGTGGCGCGCGCGCAGCCAGGGGCGACGTCCTCGTATTCATGGATGCCGACGGACAGCATGATCCGGCGGACATCGAGCGCCTGCTCAAGCGCCTGGACGAAGGCTACGACATGGTCGTCGGCGCCCGCGACTGGTCCGGCCAGGCCGGCGTCGGCAGGGGCGTGGCCAATACACTCTATAACGGCCTGGCCAGCTGGATGACCGGCTTTACCGTACGCGATCTGACCTCCGGCTACCGCGCCGTGCGCGCCGACAAGTTCCGCGAATTCATCCACTTGCTGCCCAATGGATTTTCCTACCCGACCACGATCACGATGGCGTTCTTCCGCAGCGCCTATGCCGTTGCCTACGAGCCCCTCGCGGTGCACCAGCGCATCGGCAAGAGCCATATACGCCCCTTGCGCGACGGCGTGCGCTTTCTGCTGATCATCTTCAAGATTGCCACGCTGTATTCGCCGTTGAAGCTGTTCGTGCCCGCCAGCCTGCTGTTTTTTGCGCTCGGGCTGGGCAACTACATCCATACCTTCGTTACCGCACATCGCCTGACCAACATGAGCGTCCTGCTTTTCAGCGCATCGGTCATCGTGTTTCTGATCGGGCTGATCTCGGAGCAGATCACGGCGTTGATGTACAAAGCAAAAGATTGATGATGAATACTCGCGCGCTGCGGAAATATCTGGCCTCCCTGCGCTCGACTCCTTTCCATCCGCAGTGGTTCGTGTCGGGTGACCAGTCGCGGCGGCTACGCCACCTTCAGCAGCTATCGGGACTTGTGTTGGACATTGGTTGTGCTGACAAGTCGCTCGCGGCCCATCTGCCGGAAGGCTGTCGTTACATCGGCTTGGACTACTACGCAACTGCCCATGGCACCTATATCACCTGCCCAGATGTGTATGCGGATGCGGGACAGTTGCCATTGGGTGACGAAAGCGTCGATAGCGTGCTCTTGTTTGAAGTACTCGAACATGTGCCAGATCCAGAGGCATCGATAAGGGAGATCGCCAGAGTATTGCGGCCACGTGGCACATTGTTGCTTAGCGTGCCGTTTGTCTATCCAATTCACGATGCGCCGTATGATTTCCATCGGTTCACCTGCTACGCACTGACGCGCTATCTTCACAAGCATGGTCTTTCAGTTGTGTCGATCGACCCGCACCTGCGCTCCATGGAAGTGGCAGGACTCATGTTTGCCCTTGCTCTGGGTGATGCGGCGAAGCTCATCATCGAGCGTCATCCCTGGGCCTTTCTCGCGTTGTTTCCAATCGGCATTACGATTCTGTTGAGCAACTTGTCGGCGTGGGTCCTTGCGCGGTTGCTGCCGGCCTCCGACTTCATGCCGGGTGGTTACGAAGTCGTCGCGACGCGGGCTCCATGAGTCGGCCAGACAGCTTGCTGGTGATTACCACCTCCTATCCAAGGGCAGCCGACGGCAGTGAGGCAGCAGGCTCATTTGTCGCCGATCTGGTCGACGAACTCGCGAAGCATTTGCCTGTCCGCGTCGTAGCGCCGGGAACTACGGTCGCACACGAAGTATGCTCGGCGAACATCGAGGTGTTCCGATTTGCTGCCCCGGCGCAGGCGTTGTCGCTACTCAAACCTTGGCGTCCGCGCGATGTGTACTGGGCCATTCGTGTGTTGCGAGGCGGTTGGGCGGCGGTGCGCAAGGCAGTCGGAAGCGATGCAACCCACATACTTGCGCTATGGGGATTGCCCTGTGGAGAGTGGGCACGGCTCGTGGCTCGCAAGCACGGCATCGGCTATTCGGTATGGATGCTGGGGAGTGACGTCTGGTCTTTCGGCAGAATGCCAGTTTTACGTAAGATGTTGGCACGGGTGATCAGCCAGGCGCGACATGCCTATGCGGATGGCCATAAATTGGCCGCAGATGCCCATCGCATCGGTCGTGCGCCAGTGGCGTTTCTGCCCAGCACTCGAAAAATCAATGTGGTCAATCCGCCACCGCCACGCGCCGAGCCGCCCTATCGGTTGTTGTTTCTTGGTCGCTGGCATCCCAACAAGGGCGTTGATCTGCTCCTCGATGCGCTGGATATGCTGCAGGATGCCGACTGGGCGCTTATCCGATGCGTTGAAATTCAAGGCGGTGGCCCACTTCATTCACTGGTCCATGCGCGGGTTGCGAATCTGCGCGCTCGCGGGCGATCGGTCGAAGTGGGCGCTTTTCTCGCCAAGACCGATGCTGAAGCTGCCATCGCGCGTGCCGATTGGCTGCTGATTCCATCCCGTATCGAAAGCATTCCCGTCGTGTTTTCCGACGCGATGAAACTCGGCAGACCGGTGATCGCCATGCCGACGGGGGACCTGCCTCGACTGATCGGTGAAATCCCTGCTTGCGGCCTATTGGCGGATTCGCTCTCGAGCGAGGGATTTTGTCGCGCACTGAAGGCGGCGCTGCGAACCTCGCCGCGAGCCTATGCCGAGGGCGTGCGGCGGGAGGCGGCTTGCTTCGATCTTACCAGCATAGCTGAGCGCATATGCCGGGAGATTCTGCACAATGATTGACGAAAAACCAGCCGTTGCCGACCCGCACTGGGGCCAGCTCGGTCGTGAGGAAAAGGCGGAATGCATCCTTCGCACCGTCGAGAATTTCATCGGTCGCGACGTATCCCAAGGTGTCTGGCTGGATGTCGGCTGCGGCAGCGGTGGTGTCGCGGCCACGCTGGCGCAACACGTGAAGCAGGTGATTGGCGTCGATCCGGAATCCTGGCAGCGCTGGCAGCAAATGTGCGACAAGTCACCCAATCTGTCATTCCATGCCGGGTCCTATCGAGAACTGGAAAAGGTGCTCGCCGCCGAATCTGCCGATGTCGTCGTATGCAATCAGGTCTACGAGCACGTCGACGATCCGCAAGCGCTCCTGAGTGCGATCCATCGCGTCATGAAACCTGGCGGCCTGTGCTATTTCGCCGGGCCGAATTTGCTATGGCCGATCGAACCGCACGTGTTCTGGCCGTTCGTGCATTGGTTGCCGCGCCTTTTTGCGCAACGGGCAATGACTGCCCTGGGGTCGAAACAGGCGCATTGCCTCGATGCATGGTCGTGGTCGTATTCGAGGCTGACGAAGGCTTTCGTTCGGGCGGGCTTCGTCGCTTCCGGAGCGATCAGCGAGCGTATTCGCGCTCAAGCACAAGTCAGTCCTTCGACGTTCTCGCGAATGGCAGCGCATTTGCCACGATCCGTTGTTTCCGTGTTGACGCCTGTCGCGCCCGGGTTTGTTTTCATTCTTACAAAACCTGAAGCCATTGCAGCCTCCCCATGAAGGATATGCCTTGGCGTAAACGCTGGCGTTGGGTATTCCTTGCGCTGTCCTTCCTCGCCCTGGGCTGGACGGCAGCCTTGCTGTGGCAGGCATGGCCGGGCCTGCAGGTACATTTGCCGCAACTCCGGAAGCGCTGGCTGTGGGCGAGCCTGGGTTGCATGCTATTGTCGGGTTACCTGGGTTTTGAATCCTTCCGCATTATCGTGCTGCGGCTCAAGCCGGCCTTGTACGGAAGGTTGCATCTGGCGCATCTGTATTTTTTCGCTCAGTCGATGAAGCATCTGCCAGGGCGGGTCTGGGGCGTGGCCTATCAGTCGATGGTGGGTGGCGATGCTTCGCCAGCCGAGTGGATCGGCGCCAATGTGCTCTACATGTTTTTCAGCACTGGTTTTGCCATTTGGGTGGCCACGTTGTTGCTCGCTTGCATGCACGGACTCCTGTCGGGAGCAGCGGTAGCGCTTGCAGGCTTGGCCATTTATGCGTTTGGCTGGAATCCGCGTCCATTGGGTGCCCTGCTGGATTTGCTGCGCACGTTTCCCTGGCGCGCGATTGACCGCTTATGTGATGCAGTGCAACCCATGTTGGCTGCGAATCGCGTGTTCAAGCTGCAGTTGCTGTTGCTGTTTGCTTTGAGCTGGCTGTGCTACCTGTCGGCGTGGGCGGCTCTGGGCACGGCTTGGCCCGGGCTCGACGCCGACGATGGCATCCTGCTATGCGCGTACTACACGATCGCCTGGGCGGTGGGTTATCTCAGCGTGGTAACGCCATCGGGCCTGGGCGTGCGTGAGTTGGTATTCACGCTTCTGGCCCAGCGTTTCCCAGCCGATGCGATCGCCGCAATGGCCGTATTCGGGCGAGCCGGCCTGCTGATCGTCGACGTGGTGTTCGCAATCCTGTTCGCGCCGTTTCGCGGAGAAAAACGCGCATGACGGTCGCCGTGACTTCCGGTCTCGCAGCGTGACAACTCGGTCACTGCCCGGTGCAAATGCAGCGTATCTCAATCGATCAACCAGTGATCGCTGCGTCACCGGATTGTTTGGCCACCTTGGTTATCGCCTTGATGGCCCGGGCAGGAACCCCGGCCACCACGACAGCGGCGGGCACATCCGTTGTTACCACGGCTCCCGCCGCGGCCACAGCGAGATCATGGATTCTTACGCCCGCAAGGACAGTGACGTTCGCCCCCAGCCAGCAATCGCTGCCGATGCATACGTCGCTGGTTTGCGGCGGATAATATTCCGCCAACAAGGACGCGTGCGCAGCGCCGGGATCGGCATGAGTCAAAATGGTCACCCCCGGCGAAAGTGTGCTGCGCGTGCCGATCACCACTCGCCCGGCAAGGTCCAGACGGCAGCCGGGACCGATATGAATATCGTCCGCGAGTACAAGATTCCGGAAGCCTTGGCCCAGATTGAACAACTGGATTTCATAGATGCGCACGTTCCTGCCGATCCGCGCACCCAGCAACTTCAGCAGTCGTGCGCGAAGACGCGGGTTGATGCACCAGCGCAGCGCTTTTTCGATGAGCAGATACAAGCCGTGACGCAGGGAATGTCCAAACCCGGCGCGCGCCGGAGCCGACACGGATGATTTGTCGCTGGTCATGGATGGCACGCGCATGCGCAGCGAGGGAAATGCAAACCAGGCCAGCACAACCAATCCCGGTCGAGTTGGTCCGGCCATGGATCACAGCATTCCCGGCCTGCCGGGTGCCGCCGGCGCATGAAAATGGATGACGGGCTGCTTCCTCTCATCACATCACGAACGAGCGGTTGAAAGTGTCTGTTGCAAGGCCGAAATCACCCGCTCGACCTCAACATCGCTGAGCTTGGGCGACAGCGGCAGACTCACGGTCTGCCGGCCGACGCGCATTGCATTCGGCCACTGTTCCGGCATCCAGCCGTAGCTTTGCTGGTAGTACGGGTGTTCCGGTACGGAAAGATAGTGCACGCCGGTGCCGATGCGCTGCGTGTTCATCGTGTCGAGAAAGGCGTCGCGCGAGATGCCGCAGCGCTCTTCATCGATCAAGACCGTGAACAGGTGGTATGCATGTCGCGTATCCGCTGCAGGCGCGGCAGGCAAGCCGATCGGCAATCCGGCGAAGGCTTGCATGTAACGTTTCCAGATGGCTTCGCGACGCCTCCAGTTCTGTTCGACGCGCGCAAGCTGATGGATGCCGATCGCGGCCTGCAGATCCATCATGTTGTACTTGAAGCCCGCTTCGATGACCTGGTAGTGCTTGTAGCCCTTGTCGCCGAAGCGGTGCCACGCGTCCTTGCTCATCCCGTGCAACGCCAGCACCTTTGCGCGGGCGATGCTGGCTTCGTCACGGCCGACGATCATGCCGCCCTCGCCGGTGACCACATTCTTGGTCGCGTAGAAACTGAAGCAGCCGAAATCGCCGAACGTGCCGGCCTTGCGTCCGTGGTATTCGGTTTCGATGGCATGCGCGCAATCTTCGATGACCAGTAGATCATGTTTGCGCGCGATAGCCATGATCGCATCCATCTCGCACGGACGCCCGGCAAAGTGGACCGGCAGGACCGCCCGCGTGCGCGGCGTGATCGCCGCTTCAATCGCGGCAGGCGCGATGTTCTGCGTCACCGGGTCGATATCCGCGAGCACCGGAGCAAGGCCGGCATGGATGATCGCGTTGACGCTGGCGCAGAAAGTCAATGGCGTGGTGATGACCTCGCTGCCCGGCTCAAGTCCCGAAGCGACCATGCTGACGTGCAGCGCCGCCGTGCACGAATTGACAGCGGCGACTCGCGCAGGCGACAGGTTCTGGTACGCCGCGAAATCGCGCTCGAACTGTGCCACGCGCGGACCGGTACCCAGCCAGCCCGAGCGCATGCAGGCAATCACCTCGTCGATTTCCGCCTGTTCGATCAGCGGTGAGCCGAAAATCAGGAAAGGCTCAGGGGGTGAATCGGCTTGACTGCGCATGTCGAACCTGATGCTCTGAAACAGGACGGGTGGATTATCGTCTGCAAATCCGCAGCGCGGGTAAAGAGCTGGATGTGGCCTCGAAGCGATCGGCCGGGGTCAGTTGCAGGTAATGGTACCCTAGGCCGTGCACGATCGACGCTACCCAATGCCAGGGCGTGGCATGGATGATGGCCATTTCCCGGCAATACCTCTCAAAATCGATTTGTTTGAGCCGGTGATCAAGCGACGAAGTCAGCCCTCATGACAGTTGATAGCTCGAACCAGCCCAAACGGCGGCTTTTGGTCGTGACATCGATGTTTCCGCGCTGGGCGGATGATTCCGAACCTGGATTCGTATTTGAGCTTTCGCGCCGGCTGACTGCCGGATTCGATGTGCGCGTGCTGGCACCGCATGCGCGGGGAGCCGCCGCCACGGAAGTTATGGACGGCGTCGAGGTTGTGCGTTACCGCTACGCTCCAGAGTCGTTTGAAACCCTTGCCTATGGCGGCGGCATTGTGCCGAAGCTGCGCAAGCAACCGTGGAAGTGGCTGCTCGTGCCGTTCTTTTTATTCGGACAGTACCTGGCGATACGCCGCGAACTCAAATGCTGGCGGCCAGATGCGATTCACGCGCACTGGATCATTCCCCAGGGTGTGATTGCTGCAATCGTGTGTGGGTCGCGCAAGCGCCCCGTGCTGATTACGACAGCTCATGGCACGGACGTATTTGCATTGAACGGCCGCTTGCTGCGGCGCGTGAAGCGGTTTGTCCTTGATCGTTCTGATGCCGTGACTGTCGTCAGTAATGCCCTGCGCGAGGTCGTAAGCTGTTTTGTCACCGACGTTGGCAAGATCCGGGTGGAACCAATGGGCGTTGACCTGAAACATCGCTTCACTCTCGATGCGGAATCGAAACGGTCTCATCACGAGATTCTTTTTGTTGGCAGGCTGGCAGAAATAAAGGGCCTTCGTTACCTGCTCGATGCTGTCGCAACACGGCTGCTCAAGCGATATCCTGACGTTTCAATTGTGATCGTGGGGTTCGGCCCTGAGGAAGCAGCACTACGTGCGCAAGCCAAAGAGCTGGGAATAGAGGATCGCGTCACCTTCTTGGGTCCCGTTGCTCAATCGGCACTACCGGCTTTGTACCGGCGTGCAAGCGTATTTGTCGCACCGTTCGTGCGAGGCAGGTACGGTGATCAGGAAGGCCTGGGTCTGGTGCTTGTCGAAGCGATCGGTTGTGCGTGCCCGGTTGTGGCTTCCGCACTGCCCGGCGTACGTGATGTGGTCGGTGCGTACACCCAGTGCCTGGTCGAGCCAGGCAACAGCAGCGTGCTTGCGGACGCGATTGCGGGAGTGCTCGACGATCCGAATGCGGCAGCCCGGCTCAACAATGAGTTGCGCGATCACGTCTTGGTGAAATTCGACTGGACTGCCGTAGCTCAGCGTTACCAGCAATTGCTCGGGAGTGCAATTCAAGGTAGAACGATTGCTTGAGCAAGTTGATTGCGATTGAATCTATTGCACCGGGGTTGGGCACAAGAGTGCGGCCAAGATATGCAAGCGCGACCTTGACGGGCCAGGCGAATTGAAAAATCAGCTATATCACCCGTGTGCCAAAAAATGCTGACTTCCGGGTTTTGACCGTGAGCTTAGGATTCGAAAAATTGCGCGTCTGGCTCCCTGCAATTCGCGCTGGCAGCGGGGCCGACGTCTTCACCGAGCGTCTTGCTGCGGCGCTCACTCGTCGCGGCGTTGAGGCGATTGTCAGCTGGTTTCCGCATCGCTCGGAACTGATGCCGGATATGCTTCGGTTTGCCTGGATGCCAGAACGCATCAACGTTATCCACACCAACAGTGCCTATGCGTTCGCATTCAAACGCAAAGGTATACCGCTGGTCGTCACAGAACATCACTACACGCTTGACCCGGCGTACCGTCCGTACATGTCCCCGGCGCAACGTCTTTACCACGGAATCTTGGTGAAACCGTACCTTCGCCGCTCTTATGCAGCGGCGGACGCGATCACGACGGACAGCCTTTTCACTGCCAAGGTGCTTAACGACGTCGCTGGAGTTCGGGCAACCCGGACAATACAGCTCTGGGTCGATTACGATGCCTTCTCGCCTCGGGTTGGTAACCCGCCGAAGCATGGGGGTGTCTTTCGGCTGTTGTTTGTTGGAAACGCTTCCAGGCGCAAGGGCGCGGATGTCATCGCCCCCCTTGCACGGCGTCTCGGCGCCGGTTTCGAAATACGCTGCTCAGCTGGGTTGCGGCGGCAGATGCAGCAAGCGCTGGCGGACAACGTACGCATGCTTGGGCGGCTTACACAGGAGCAACTTATTCAGGAATATCGCGATTGCGACGCGGTATTGGTGCCTTCGCGCTACGAAGGCTTTGGTTACGCCGCTCTCGAAGGCATGGCATGCGGCAAACCAGTGGTTGGATTCCGGTGTGGGGCGGTGGCTGAAGTGGTCAGCGAGGGAAAAACGGCATTGCTCGCCGATATCGACGACGTGGACACTCTGGCGCGATACTGCGAGCAACTGAAGCAGAACCCGGAGATAGCAGGAATCTTGGGAGAGACCGGTCGAGACCGGGCGGTATCATTATTCTCAGAGAGCAAGGGCATCGATTCATACTTGGAGTTATATCGATCCTTGCAGTAACACACGCGTTGATTACCCGCTGGAAAAGTGCGTATGTCGGACTCGCAGAAAATTCTGAATCTTGGCTGTGGTGATCGCTATGAGGAAGGCGCGGTCAATGTCGACTTCTACGCGGAGCGCGTCGATGTACGCCACGACCTGGACGCATTTCCTTATCCATTCGAAGACAATACATTTCAGCAAATCCGATGCGACAACATCATAGAACATCTCGCTGACGTCATCCTCGTAATGAACGAATTGCATCGCATCGGCAAGCCGGGCTGCCTAGTTACGATTCGCGTGCCGCATTTCCGTAGCGCATGCCTATATGAAGACATCACACACAAGCATGGGTTTGCGTGGCGCAGTTTTGATGTATTGGCAGACAACGGAGTTCTGTACGGAAATTACAGCACTGCACGTTATAAGATAATTTCAAGAGCTTATACAGCATACAAAATTCCATTCATTTACAAAATGCTATCAAGGATGCCTGTGCTCACTGACAATTTGCTTAGCAAGTATATTCCAATGGCCTCACTGCATTTTACGTTAGAGGTCATTAAACATACCTTTGATTAAAAAATCGTCAGATTACTAGTAAGTCAGTGAAGCCATCGTTTCTAGCGATCCTTTCATATAGCACATCAAGATCAGAAATTGGATGAAAGGATATCGGTACGTCAAGATCATAAAAACCGACATATGCATCGAGCAATCGTCTCAGGGTCGAATAGCACCCACTACGTTGCATTCCGTGTGGCCAGAATTCTATAACCATCGGTATTTTTTTTTCCACAAGTTTTTCCGCGCCTTCCAGAGCGTATCCTTCGTAACCTTGGATGTCCATCCACAATAAAATATTTACGTTATCAAATTTACTTATCATTGAGTCCAAATTAGTCGATTTTACTGAAATGCTATCTATCCCCGTTTTGTTTTGTGGACATATCTTAGAAGCGATTCTGTGATCTCCCCAATTATCGTGCGAAATGTCTAGCTTTAGCACGTCGTCTTTGTTAACACCAACTGCTAACTCATGCACGCTGATGAGTTGATTTAACCTGTTCAGCGCAATATTTGCTCGAAGAATCCGACAATTCTCCGGGTGGGGCTCAATAGCTATTGCCGTCTTGGCATAACCTCTAGCTACGGCGGGAATACAGATGCTACCTATGTTCGCTCCAACATCGACGAGTATATCAATTCCTCCTTCTGTTAATCGACCATGCTTTTTGAGCAATTTCGCTGCAGTATCGAACTTGAGGAAGTCGAATTCTCCTTTGATATATATATCTCGGCTAATGATTCTGTCTTTAGAGTTAACTAAGAACGATTCCTTGTATCCACCAACATAAAACAGATCCAGTTTTTTAGACGCTTGGAGTGCATGGAAGACACATTCACGCATGAATGAATTTTTTGTGGCTAAGGGCCAGATTGTCGCTATGCGCAGAAGGGGGCTAAGAATAACTTGCAGTAGCCTAGATAGTGCACGTACAGGATTGCGATAAGACGCAACGACTAGAGAGCGAATCGACATGTTTTTGCAGCGCTGCATTTGAGAACCTTTTATTTAACATTGTGGTAGCGTTTTTGTTAACCTATCAAAAGATAGGCCGCCTACGCAGCGGTTCTACGGAATGCTTTGAATATGGCCACCCACAGAAGAATGTCCATAGTCGCTTCTGTTATACACACTGCAAGCACAATCCCATTTAGTGATCCTGGACGAATTAGCAGCGTGGCAAGAGTGTATAGTACAAGTATGCCAAAGGCCTCGATTCTTGCTCGCTGAATTGGGTGACCAGCGCTTAAAAGTACAATGCTACCCAGAATTCGAAATGCGAATAGGGGTAGCACGATGATCAGCAGGCGCGCTGTCTGTAGTGAAGGCATGAACGACTGACCGAGGAAAATTGGCAATGTGATTGCCAAGACAGCTAAGCAAATCATTGCCGCTACGGAGTACAAAATTGCGGCGATGCTGAGTTGCGATACAAGTCGCTGAGTTGCGTTTCCAGACTCGTTAGCGAGGCGGAACAGGCGTGGTTGGGCTGCTAAAGCAAGTGAAGCCACAGGCAGAGTCAGGATCGACATCAAGCGATAAGCTGCGGTGTATAAGCCTGTCGCCTCGGCGCCGGCTAGGCGCACTGCGAGCACCTTATCGAGTTCACCCAAGGCATTAGTGGTAAACCATGGCATGGAGAAACTTAGCCCCTCGCGTAGCTCTCGTAAAGAAAAAAATTTCCAGACGGTGGTCGGCGAGAGTTTCCGCGTCGTGATTGCCAGCACGCATACGAGGGCACTGATGGATGCGCCAAAATGAAACCATGCGTAATCCGATAGGCCGCCATTAGTGTCGAACGCTCCGTACAGAATGGCTCCGATTGCTCTCGATGCGGCCATGAGTGCTGGAAGCGCGGCTCCCCAGCCAAGACGTTCGTGAGCCTGAAAGGCGAATCCTGCGAGGTAGACAATTGGATAGCAGACCAGTTCTGACGCGCCGATGGCCATGATCGGCCACACTCCGATGTTCACGTGCAGAAAAAGCGGTGCGAGCAGACTGAATAGCGTGAGTAGCCCTATTCCGCCACTCATGGTCGTCAGCAAGGACGCATGCCAATAGCGAGAGAATGTGTCCGGAACGCGCGCGACGCCCTGCAGCAACAAATAGTTCGAGCCCAGCGTCGCCAAGCCACCACCTATCGCAGCAAGGCCGCTGACACCCGCAAAAGTGCCGTAGCCGTCCGGCCCGAGTCCGCGTGCGACGACGATCAGGGAAATCAATTGCGCGCTGATGCGCACAAATTGCCAGACCGCGTTGATCGCCGTGTTCTTCGCAAGAAGTCCGGGTTTGTAGCGGAATTCGCGCGAGCTGGTCACGATGAGATCTGGCCTGCGGGCTTTTCCGCGCGGAAACTCATCTGCAATCCATTAGTCGTGGAGAGAACGCGGCCGCTTACTTTTGCCATGGAGAAAGTCGCGATCCGGTTCGTAGTGATTCTCCGCTGTAAAAGGCTCGCAGAAACTATCGTCGCAGAGATCGGCGCGCACAAAAAAAGCATTTGTTCCGCTGAGATCGCAGCCGACGAGACTGTAGCCAAAATTCCGACCCAGATTCTCGAATGCTTTTAGACTGGCGCCAAAGTAGGTACTTCCGCGCCACCATTTTTCGGCGGAGTACTCAACTGCCCAAGCCATGTCTGCAGGGAACAGGGCGTTGTATTCAACAACGATGACCCGAGGTTTGAGGTTCCCCAACGCCTTCCAGATATAAAAAGTGTTTCTGTCGACATCAATACTCAATAAATCAACTTCCTTCTGCGGCCTATTGGATGCAACGATATTGTCGACATTCTCCATCGTCACAAGCGTATTGCTCAGCGCTATCTGCCCCGATTGCAATTGTTGGGTGAAGTGCCGTTTGATCTTCTTGCAGTTTGCGGCATTTCCCTCGACCCACAGACCACGCCACCCGTCATATAGCAGAAATACTGTGTTGTTCTCGAGACCATCGCCCACACCGATTTCGATGAACGTCTTGTTGCCCGCTCCGATGCGCCGAAATATTTCCCGAATGATGCCGTCCTCACCATTTTGTGAAAAGGCTTGATGTTCATGCAGGTGAAGCCTCTTCTTGTCTTGATACCGCGATTCTTTTTTTAATTGCTCCAGAAAAAGATGTTTCAGGATTTGTACACTGGCAGCGCGTCGTGAGAATCCATAGTGGGCGGCGATGGAAGCTTTGCCGAACTTGGTCGTGCCCAATTTGTCTATGAATGACATGAATTTTCCTTGACGTGGGCTGACGTTGATTGGAACGCCCGAAGCTTGTGAGCTACCTACCGTTTCATATGACGCTGCGCGCTTGACTGGCTGCGTTCGGGTGCGGCGCAACTTGTCGACCAATATGTTTTTCGCGTAGCGCCGGATCGGTCGTCTCCAGACGCCGCACCCGCCACTCGATTCGTTCCAGCAGGCGCCGATTGGTCGCCATCAGGTCCGCGAGAAAGCCGAGCATGAATAACAGGAAGCCCAGGGTCATGCACATCGCCGTGAAAACGACGGACTGCACGTGGCCGCTGCCTTCGCCGGCTGCTACATAGATCAGAAAGCGGATGCCTGACGCCAGTCCGGCGGTTGCAAACAGGCCGCCCAGTAACCAGAAGAAAAGCATGGGGCGATACGTGGCGAAGATGCGGACTATCGTTGTCAGGGACCGGCCGACGTAGCTGCCGACACTTTTCACCAAGCGCGACGGACGCAGGTCCGGATTCGTGCGCACCGGCACCGATATCACCCGGATGTTGCTGCGGCCGGCCTGGATGATGGTTTCCAAAGTATACGTGTAGCTGTTGAACACGTTGAGTCGCAGGGCCACATCGCGGGTCAGGGCGCGAAAGCCGCTCGGGGCGTCGGCCACGTTGGTGCCGGAAGCCAGACGTACCACCCAGCTGCCCAGTGCCTGCAGGCGGCGCTTGAGCCACGAAAAATGCTGGGTCGACTCGATCGGCCGCGCGCCGATCACGAATTCCGCAGCACCGCCAAGGATGGGTTTGACCAGCGTTTCGATGTCGCGCGCATCGTACTGATTGTCCGCATCGGTATTGACGATGATGTCGGCGCCGTTCGCGATCGCCGCGTCCAGGCCGGTCATGAAGGCCGCAGCAAGGCCACGATTGGTCGGGTGGCGGATTACGTGATCCACGCCATGATGCCTTGCGATCGCAGCGGTGTCGTCGCCGGAGCCATCATCGATCACCAGCCATTCCACCATGCTGCAACCGGAAACAGCGCGCGGCAATGCCGCCAGAGTCACGGGCAGCGACTCGGCTTCGTTGAAGCAGGGGATCTGGATGATCAGCTTCATGGGCGCACGGTAAGCCTCAGCCGCAGGGGCAGGGATGACCCACAGTCTACCGGGTTGATGGACCGTCCGGCATCTTCACATCGGCAGGCGCGGGCGACGCTGCCCGTGCCGATGCCAGCTCCGCCTTCAGGCTTGCTATCAACACGTCGAGCGATCCCAGGTGGTCCAGTGCGGCGAGGCCGGACAGCGCCTGCTCCGCTGCGTCGAACTGATGCGTGCTTATCAGCATGCGCACCAGGTTGGCCCGGTAGACCGGAATCTGGGGTTTCGCCGCGACGACGTCGCGCGACATGCGTTCGGCCAGCGCCGCATCGCCGAGTTCGCGCAAGGCAAAATCGGCATAGGCGGACATCAGGTTGATGTTGCCATTGGATCGGACCAGGGCTGCGGTGAACGTATCGAGCATTTCCTGTTTTTGCTCGGGGCAATCGCCATCCACTTGGCAATGAAACAGGAAGATCACGACCGCGATGTCGGTCTGGGTCGGCGCGCGATCGTTCAATTTCCTGATGATCGCCTGCCACCAGGCTGGATCGATGGGTCGATGCGCGCGACCGTTGACGAAGATCAGTGCCTGCAACGGGCCTATGCCGCTGTCAGGCAGGAAGGCAGTACGTTGCAGGATTCGCGTGGATTCGTCGATCAACGGCGAGTTTTCGTTGTTGCCGGCCGCTACGATCAGGGTGCGGGCCAGCTCGTATTGCGCGCGCGACGAATCGGGGCGCTTGAGCGCTTCGGAATACGCCAGCCGCAAGGGATTGGACCATTCCTCGGCGCGCAGAAAAGTGATAAATGCAAAAAATGCGACAAGTCCGGCGGCGGCCAGCGACTTCGCGGCCGGCAGGCGCATGCCGGGTTCAAGCGCCAGCAACGAGGCAGCGGCCAGCAGCAGACCCATCGAAGGAAAATAGTTGCGATGTTCGAATACCAGTTCCAGCGGGATGACGGTCGCGGTCATCGAGTGCCCTGCGAAAAACCAGAGGATGCCAAGGCAAAACAGCGGGCGTGTCTTGCGCTGCCAGAATGCGAAACCCAGCAACGCCAGCAAACTTACGATCGCCAAAAGCGTCGTTGGCGGATCGATCAGGCCATGCGAGACAACAAGATCGTCGTGATAGAAAGTCAACGCGCCGAGGTTGGGCAGCAGGGTCCAATGAATGTAATCGACCAGCACTCGCGGTTCGGTCAAAAGGCGCTCGCCGATGCTGAAGCTGCGGTAATTGCCCACATTGCGGAACATCCAGGTGGACATCCACACCAGGCCCGCAATCAACGGCACAATCAGCAGCGCAAAATGTGTCCACAACGCAGCGCGGCTGGGCTTGCCGCCGCGCTCGCGAAAGCCGGTGATGGCGAATTCGGCGCACGCGGTGTACAGCGGTAGCAATGCCGCGTCTTCCTTGGCGGTCAGGCCGAGGAAAGTGCACACGATCAGGCTGATCCATAGCATCCGGGCACCCGCTGCGCCCTGGTAGTGCTGACGGCGCACACGCAGGTACCAGAACAAACCAAGAAAAACAAACACATTGGCCAGGGCTTCCATGCGCTGTGATACATAGGCCACACCGGTAAGGTTGATCGGCAATAGCAGCCACAGGCCGGTGATTGCGGCCGCCGCGACAGCATGGCGGCCGTCGCCTCCGCGTACCGTTGCGCGCAGCCGGAACAGTTCGCGCAGCAGCAGGAACAGCAGCAATCCGTTCAATAGGTGTATGCCGACATTGGTGAGCTTTGGCCAAAACGGATCGGCTCCCGTGAAGTAGTAGTTTGCGGCAAAGCTCAGCGAGCTGAGCGGACGCACCAGCAGGTTGATCCCCGCCTGCGACTGCGCCGCCCGCAGCCAGTCTCCCGGATACAGAGTGGTGACATGGATGTCGGGGTTGTCGACGAAATAGATGCCGTCGTCGAAGATGTAGCCACCATGCAGTGCAGGCCAGTACGCCAGCACGGTGAGCAGCATCAATCCGGCGAGCAGATACCACGCCTTGGCCGGTGTGGCCGGTTTTTCCGACAGGGACGAACTGCTTGCGTTCATGGGCGGGCGTCAGGGGCGGGAATTCTGCGGCACCGATGGCCGCTGATTGGAAGCAGCCTGCACATCGTCTTGCAGTGTCATTCGCAGATGGGCAATTTCGTTGTCCCAATAACCATCGCGGTACAGCAGCCACTGGTGCAATCCTTCCATGCTGCGGATCGCGGGCATCGTCTCGCGAGGAACAAGCTGGCGATAGTAGTCCAGTTGCTGCAATCCCGCCTCGGGTAGGCCGGCCGCGCCCAGGATCGCTGCATTCTTCAGCGCGACACCGGCATCGGGGAGCGTCTTGAGAGCTTCGAGAAAGTCGCGTTGGGCGGCAGCGGTATCGGCGCGGGCCAATGCGAGCTGGCCTTCGAGGTCGAGCAGTTCCTGCTGGAATTTTTTCGAATCCGTGGCCTGGCGATTCTGTGCGGTGGCGTCGATCAGCTGCTGCAGCGTCGTCGCGGTCAGGCCGTCGCAGGTGTGATTGCGTGCCAGATCAATGGCCTGGGATATCCAGTCGAACGTCAACGGCCCGCGGTTGCTGCCATTGCGCAAAGCGAAGGCGGCGGCGTCGATGTCCGACGGCGCGATCGATCCTGATTGACAGCGCACTCCGAGCAGATTGATTGCGAGCTGGACTTCATCCGGATGTGCCGCAAGTGCGGTGCGCAGTCGCGCCTCGGCCGGCTTGTACTGACCCATCGAACGCTCCGCGCTGGCTGCATAGGCTTGCGCCCGCGGCGAATCGGGATTTTGCGCGGCCCACACCAGTGCCTGGATCCTGGGTTCGCCCCAGAGGCTGGCCGCGGCATAGGTCTCCACGCTCAGCAGCAGCAGGGCACTCGCGGCAATCAGCGGTTTGAGACGTGCCAGTGCGCCGTCGCGCGTCAACCACAGGGCGAGTGGCCAGAACAGCAGCAGGGCCGGTACGTAGTTGCGATGCTCGAAATACAATTCCAGCGGAATCGTCGTTGATTCGATGACCTGCCCGGCGAAGTAGAAAACGATGGCAAGCGCCAGGGCAGGAAAACGCTTGCGTTCTCGCAGCGCGAAGACCAGCAGGCCGGTGATCACCGCGAGCGCGAACAATGTCGTCCACGGATGAAAAAGACTGGTCGATGCGATGAAATCATCGTTGAACAGGCCCCGCGAATAGGGTCGGGGCAAGACCAGCAATCCGAGGTAATCGAGCAGCACGCGCGGTTCCGTGAGCAGCCGCTGGGTGAAGGTCCAAGGACGAAAAGCGGGCACGCCGTGTACCAGTCCGACATAACCCTGATAAAGCAGATAGGCGAAGGTTGCAGTCACCACGGGATAGACGATAACGGCAAGACAAGTCTTCAGCTGTCTGGGCGGCGGCAACCTTGCCGGAAGGGCGCGCAGGAATACGTGCTCGATCGTCAGTACGAACAGCGGCAGCAGTGCACCATTGGCTTTGCTCAGGATTCCGAGCAGCGTGCAGATGCTTATCGATCCGGCAATCCATGCCGCGCCACTAGGTGGCCGCGAAGCCAGCAGCGAACGACCGTGCAGGTAGCCCAGCAAGCCAAGCAGGACGAAAGTCGCCGGCAGCATGGCCTCGCGCTGCACCACATAAAGCGTCGTGCTGATCCACAGTGGGTGCAGCAACCACAGGCCTGAACCCAGCGCCGCTGCCAGGGCCGCTTCTCGTTTGGGCTTGTGCGCCGCGCGACCGAGCTGCAACAGCAGCCAACATAGCAGCGCACCGTTCAACAGATGCAGCAGGATGCTGGTGCGCTTGAACGGAGCCGGATCCGCCGGCCAGTCTTGTGCATCGAGCAAGAAGCTCAGCAGCGCGAGCGGCCGTCCGGTCGGATCGGCAAAGCCGGATGTGATGTAGCGCGAGAAAGTGGCCCAATTATCGACGGGACCGAAGTTGCCCAAGGCCGGCAGGTTGGCATAGTCGTCGAACAGGAAGGTGCCGGACAACCCCGGTTGGTATACGCACCATGTGATCCACAGCAGACTGCCGAAAAGAATGCCGAAGCAGATGTCCGTGGCGATTGGCGTTTGCGGAAATCGTGCAGAAGTTCTCACGGGCGGGAGCAGGTTCCGGATCTTCGGGTGTAGGGGTCGACGACCAATGATAGCCCGTAACCAAAAAACCGCTATAAAAACGCGCTACAAAAAAGAAGGGCCGCGACGCGGCCCTTCGGTTTGCTGGATGAAGCTGGAAATCAGCCGCGGCAAGACGTGGGCAGATACTTCTGCGGAACGTTGGTGCCCGTAGCGTTGCTCTTGCATGACCAAGCCAAGCTACCGCTGCCGCTGCTGTACGACGAGAAGGCCAGCAGATCGCCCTGGATCTTGGCGTTGGCATTGGTGGAGTTGTACGTGACTGTGATTTTGCCAGCGGTCGTCGCCACATCGACGCTCTTCACGTAGTTGCCGACGATCGAC
>JARLJU010000120.1 GCA_031291055.1 Rudaea sp.
CGCAAGGGATGCGGCCGTTTTGCGCGATCTATTCGACATTCCTGCAGCGCGCCTATGATCAGGTCGTGCATGATGTCGCGATCCAGAATCTGCCCGTGCGCTTTGCCATCGACCGCGCAGGACTTGTCGGCGCCGACGGCGCGACCCATGCTGGATCGTTTGACGTGACGTATCTCGCCAGCCTGCCCAACATGGTGGTCATGGCCCCCGCCGACGAAGCGGAGCTGGTCCACATGACGCATACGGCGGCATTGCATGATGCAGGGCCGATTGCATTTCGTTATCCGCGCGGAAACGGCACCGGCGTCGCGCTGCCCGCCGTTCCCGAACGCCTGGCCATCGGCAAAGGGCGGATGGTGCGCGAAGGCGGGCGCATCGCGATCCTGTCGCTGGGCACACGGCTTGACGAAGCGCTGAAGGCCGCCGACCAGCTTGATGCGCGCGGCTTGCCGACTTCGGTTGCCGACTTGCGCTTCGTGAAACCGCTGGACAGCGAATTGATCCGCCGTCTGATCGTAACGCACGATGTCGTGGTCACGATCGAGGAAGGCGCGATCGGCGGGCTGGGTGCGCATGTGCTGACTATGGCCAGCGACGAAGGGCTGACCGATACCGGCCTGAAAATCCGTACTTTGCGCCTCCCCGACGCGTTTCAGGATCACGATTCGCCGGATCGGCAATATGACGAGGCAGGGCTGACCGCGCCGCACATCGTCGAGACCGTGCTCAAAGCGCTGCGCCACAACAGCGCCGGCGTTCAGGAAGCGCGCGCCTGAGCGGAATCTCGTGATCCGCGCGCTTCAATAAAGCCGGTCAATAAGGCAGGTTTGGAAACAAGTACCAGACCCCGATGGGAGCCTGCATTACACGCATTTCCGCCCATGTAGCCAGGAGCCAGGGACCGGCTGCAACCAGCCAATTCATGCCCAGATGACCAATTTGACGCAGATCGGGCCAGAACGGTGTACGGCTGACCCACAAACGCCATTCGCGGCCGGACTGCGCGGTCTTTTTGGCATCCTGCAGCCGGGAACCCAACAGAGCAAGCACGACAAAGCCCGTGCAACCGATCAGGTTGCGCGGCGAAGGCATGATCAGCAACTGCACGACCAGCCAGATCGCGATCGCAAACATCATCGGATGGCGTGTGATCCGGAACACCCCATCGGGCTGGCGTGTCGACAGGCCGTTGAGATTGGCCCCGACGAGCCCCGGATTTCCAATCAGCGAAGCCATGAACAATGCGACGGCGAAATAGCCCACCACATCGAACACCAGCTGCAACCCCAAATTGTCCGACGACCACGCAATCGGCCCATGCGGTGCCTGGTGGTAGGCCGCAAAAATAACGACCAGAAAAGTCAACGCGACCAGCGAGTAGAAGATCTGGAAACCCTTCGCACCAAACACGGCGACCACCCAGGGTCGCCCAATATGCGAAAACAGGAAATGGGTCCCAACAAAACCCGCAACCGCAAAAATCAATACCAACAATGCTGTAGGCATCAAAACTCCCTGCCTTCCCTTTCGCCAGCCCCCCTGCCGAAAAACCACGAAATATTTATAGCATATAGAAGGGGGATAAATCGCCGTCGAATGAAGATTGGTCCGGCACGGCGTGCATTCGGTTCACTGCGGCAAGGCGCCGACGCGCAACCTGTGGCCACGTGGGTTTCTGCCAATCAGTTGACCCCATGCATCAACCGCCGGATCGGCTTCGCCAGCAAGAGCAGGACTGCACCGATCGCCACCGACACCCAGCCGATCACCGTAAAGACATGGACATAAGTATCGAGGCTGAGCTTTGGATTGGTCACTTCGCCACCGACCGTATCGACGCTGGCCACTTGGGCGACCACGCCCGCGACATATTGCGCGACCGCGATCGACAGGAACCACACCCCCATCATCAACCCGACGATCCGCGCCAGCGACAGCTTGGTAATCATGCTGAGCCCGACCGGCGAAATGCACAATTCAGCGATCGTATGAATGAG
>JARLJU010000121.1 GCA_031291055.1 Rudaea sp.
CGCGATGTGCGGCATGGCGACGAGTTTTCCTCAGTTGCTAGCGGCTACCATCGGCCTGGGTATTGGAGAGGCGGGGCTCGTCCCCGTGATCTACGGGCTGATTCCCGATTTGTTTCCGCAGCGCCAGCGGGTGCTTGCCAATTCCATTTTCGCGGTCGCCAATCTGATCGGCAACGGCGCGGGGATGGCGTTGGGTGGCGCGCTGATGCATCTGATCGACGCCATGCACGGCAGCTTGCCGCCCGCTTTCGCCCTGATGGCGCCGTGGCGGCTTGCATTCATCGCGGTGGCCCTTCCCGCGCCACTGGTCGCGTTGATGATGGGGCTGATCCGTTTGCGGCGCGGCCGCATCGGACCGGCCGAAGCGGTCCACAGCCATCACGCGGCGCTCAAGGCGCGTGACTATTTCCGTGACGAAGCCGGCACGATGATCAAGTTCTTCGGCGCAATCGGTCTCGTCAACCTGGGATTCGTCGGCGTAGTGAGCTGGGTGCCGGTGATCGTGGTGCGCAATTTCGGCGCGACGCCGGCTGCGGCGGGTGGCGGCATGGGGGCGGCCGCCATTGCCGGAAGCCTGGCCGGTTGTTTGATCGGCGGCGTCGCGGTGCGGCAATTGCGCCGCCGCTACGGGCTGCTTGCGCCGCTGCGCGTCTGCGAGTTCGGTATTGCGGCTGCGGCGGCGCTCGCCGTGCTGTTGCTGCTCGCGCAAACGCCTAATCAGATCTACGCGATCGTGGCCGTGCAAGTGGCCGCCATTGTCGCAGGTACCGTGCTGTTCCCGACCATCATGCAGGACATCAGTCCGGCCCATTTGCGCTCGCGCGTGGCGGCAATCGGTGTGCTGGTGTCGGTGGTGGTGCAGTCGTGCAGCCCGGTCCTGATCGGCCTGTTTTCCGACCATCTGAGCGGTGTCGCCAATGGCCTGCTGATCGCCGTCGTGGTGATGGCCAATATCGGTTTCCTGCTTGCCACCGCGCTCATGTACGCATCGGAGCGCGCGGTCAGGCGCGCCGTCGAATGCTACGCATGAGCGATCTTCTCGATAGGCCTCCCATGCCCGAACTCAAGCTCGATATCCGTACCGAAACCTGGCAGTTGGCCGAGCCGTTTCATATCACCGGCTACGTGATCAGCGCGGCGAGCGTGATCGTTGTCACGTTGTCGGAGGGCGCCGCGCAAGGTCGTGGCGAAGCATCCGGCGTGTTCTATCGCGGCGAAACCCCGGCATCGATGGTTGCGCAGATCGAAGCGGCGCGCCCGCGCATCGAACGAGGCATTACGCGCAGCGAATTGTTGACGCTGCTGCCGGCGGGCGGCGCGCGCAACGCCGTCGATACGGCGCTGTGGTCGCTCGAAGCACAGCGCTTGCGCATACCGGTGTGGCAGCTCGCGGGCGGTGTCTATCCGCGCCCGCTAGTGACGACCTTTACGGTTGGCGTCGGCACGCCGCAGGCGATGGCCGAAGCGGCAGCCGCACTGCCGAATGCCCGTGCCATCAAGGTCAAGCTCGACGGCCAGGTAGACGACCAGGCGCGGCTCGAGGCGATTCGCGGCGCGCGGCCGGACGTCGTGCTGTCCGTGGATGCGAACCAGGGCTGGTCGCTCGCGCACTTCGACGCGCTGCTGCCGTCATTGCAACGTTTGCGAGTGAGCCTGATCGAGCAACCGTTCGCTGTCGGCAAAGATGGCTTTCTCGCAGACATGGATTGCCCGATCGCGCTTGCCGCCGACGAATCGTTCCAGGATTTGCCCGACCTCGAATGGGTGCGCGGACGTTACGACGTGGTGAATATCAAGCTCGACAAATGCGGCGGCCTGACGCGCGCGCTGGAGATTGCGAAGCAGGCGCGGCTAGCCGGTTTGTCCGTGATGGTGGGGTGCATGGCGGGCACGTCACTCGCGATGGCGCCGGCTTACTTGCTGGGCCAGATCAGCGACATCGTCGATCTCGACGGCCCGCTGTTTCTCGCCGAGGATCGCGAGCGGCGCGCGCGCTATACACAAGGGACGCTGCGTTGCGGCGACAGCGTGTGGCGCCACACGGAGCCGGGCCGCGTGTATCGCGATGACCGACGAACCACTCACTCCACGCGCTCGACGAGGTAACGGCGGCGCGCTCATCACACCCGACATATGTCGATTCCGCTTCGGAGACATCACGATGAACCACCACGATTCGCCCACCGTCGTCGCCCAACTGGACGCGCTGCTGGCACCGTTTGACCGCAGCGATGCGCCGGGCCTCGTGCTTGCCGTCGCGCACCACGGCAAGGTGCTGTATCGCCGCGGCGTCGGCATGGCGAGCCTGGAGCACGCGCTCGCCAATACGCCGGCGACGCGCATGCGCATCGGCTCGACCACCAAACATTTCGCATGCTTCGCCGCGCTCCTGCTGGCCGAGGAGGGCAAGTTGGACGTCAATGCGGGCATCCGCACCTATGTGCCTGAACTGCCCTTGCTGAGCGGTGACCCGACGCTCGTCCAATTGATGACGCACACCGCCGGCTACCGCTGCTTTCTAGATCTGGCGATGCTGACGCAAGGATTCGCGATGGTGCCGCGCGGCGGCGCGCTCGACGCGCAAGTGCGGCAGCGCGACGTCAACTTCCCGCCAGGCGAGCGCATGATGTATTCGAACGGCGGCTATCAGTTGCTGTCCGAGGCGATCGAACGCGTCAGCGGCGTGAGCTTTGAATCTTTTCTGAAGCACCGTCTGTTCGACGTGATCGGCATGACGGATACCGACTCGGTGCCTGACGACATGACGGTTCGCACCGGGATGGCGACGCTGCACCTGCCGGACGGCAAGGGTGGATATCGGCGTGGCATTTTTCCGTCATGGGAAATGCGCGGTGAAGGGGCCGTCGTCTCGACGGTGGATGACATGCTGTGTTGGATCGCGCATTTGCGCGGACCCAAGCGTCTTGGCACCGCGCTGACGTGGCAACGGATGCTGACGTTGCCGCGCTACTCGAGCGGTGTGCGCGGCAGCTATTCACTCGGCCTGATGCAAACGCCATATCGCGGCGTCGAACTGCTGCACCATTCGGGTGGCGTGATCGGCGGAAGTTGCCAGATGCTCACGGTGGCCGAGCACGCGCTCGACGTCATCATTCTCAGCAACGGGGCACCGGTCAACCCGATTGATCTGTCGAAGAGGATTGTCGACACCGTGCTCGGCGATGCCTTGTCGGGCGCTGACATGTCCGAACCAGCACGCAGCGAAGGGTGTGCTGCGTTGTGCGGTCAATACTATTCGCGCCGCACACACGGCTTGCACGAGATTGTCGATCAGGATGGCAAATTAGCCCTCATCAGTTTCAACTTTCAACCTATGCCGATGCCGCTCGTCGACATCGACGGGGTATTGCAATCTGACGCAGGCCCCGAGGGGGCAGTGCAGGTTCTGCACGAACCGTTGCCGACACGCGGCGTCGCGTCGCATATCGAAGTCGTGCATTGCGGACATGCCGAGACCTTCGCTCGCATGCCTGAAATCCGGCCGTCGCCGGCGGATGTCGCGCGGATGATCGCCGGGTCGTATCGCAGCGGCGACGCGGCCGCCGACGCATCGATTGCGCTTGAAGACGGCGTGCTACTGATGCATTTGCACGGACAACTCGGCGCCGCGTCCTACCGGCTCGATCCGCTCGCCGAAGACGTCTTCGCTTTCACACCCACCGATCCATTGAGTCTGATGTGCGGGGTGTTGACGGCCGATTGCACGAAGGGGGGCGTGGAACGCTTCTGGATCGGCACGTGGCGGACCCGGCATCTGCTTTTCACCCGGCAAGCGTGACCCAAATCTCCGTCCCCATTCGAACGATAGGAATGCTCTCATGACCATGGAATCGTCCGCCATCCAGGCGAAGCTCGATGCGCTGTTCGCACCGTTCAATCGTACCGACGCCCCGGGCCTCGTTGTCGCCGTCGCGCGCGGCAACGAGGTGCTGTTTCGACGCGGCTACGGCATGGCCAGCCTCGAACACGCGGTAGCTAACACACCTGCTACCCGTATGCGGATCGGCTCGACCAGCAAGCACTTCACGTGTCTGGCAGCATTGTTGCTGGCCGAAGACGGCAAACTCGACGTCGATGCCGGAATTCGCCACTACCTGCACGAGTTGCCACTGCTCGCCGGCGACCCGACACTCGTGCAGTTGATGACACATACGAGCGGCTATCGGTGCTTTCTTGACCTCGGCTTGCTGACGCAAGGTCTCGCGATGGTGCCACGAGGCGCGGCGTTGGCGACGCAGGTCCGGCAACAGGACGTCAATTTTCCGCCGGGCGAACGGATGATGTACTCGAATGGCGGCTATCACTTGCTGTCGCTCGTCATCGAGCGCATGAGCGGCATGCCGTTCGAAGCCTTCCTGAAGACGCGCATCTTCGACGTAATGGGCATGGCCGACACCGAGTCGCTGCCCAACGACATGGCGATTCGCTCGCGTGTGGCGACCTTGCATATCCCGGACGGCCACGGCGGCTACCGACGCGGCCTGTTTCCATCATGGGAAGTGCTTGGCGAAGGGGCAATCGTTTCGACTGTCGACGACATGCTGCGATGGCTCGCGCACTTGCGTGGCCCAAAGCGCGTCGGCAGCCCGGCGAGCTGGCAGCGCATGTTCAGCGCACCGAGCTTTTCCAGCGGCGAGCGGAGTACGTATTCGCTGGGGCTAAAAAGCACGCCGTATCGTGGCGTCGAACTGCTGCATCACGCAGGCGGCGTGATTGGGGGAAGCTGTCAGATGCTGACGGTAGCCGCGCATGCGCTCGACGTCATCGTGTTGACGAACGGCGCGCCGGTCAATCCGGCCGAAATCGCCAAACGGATTGTCGATATCGTCCTCGCCGACTGTCTGACGGGCGACCAGCCGCCCGAGCCGGCCAGCGTGGCGGGGCGTGAAGGGCTGCTCGGCCGATATTATTCGCCACGCTCTCGAGCGAGTTTTGAGCTGATCGGTCAGCAAGACACGCTTATGCTGGTCGGCTTCCATACGACGGCGTTGCCCATGCCGCTCTTCGAGTCGGCGTGCGAGTTGCGGATCGAGACCGGTTCGGAAGGCCCCTATGCGGTGCGGCACGACGTGTTGCCAGTGAACGGTGCCATCGCGTCGCGCGTGGAGATCGTGCATTGTGGGCATTCCGAAACGTTCGAACGGGTGACGGATACACCGCCGTCGGTAGTGGAGGCCTCGAGCGGCCTAACCGGCGAGTATGAGGGGCCCGACGCGGGCGCGCGCGCATCGCTCGCCTTGCAAGACGATGTACTCACGCTGCGAATGCAAGGTGGGCTGGGCTCGATCTCCTACCAGCTAGAACCTGTTTGTGCAGACCTTTTTGACTTGGCGCCACTCGATCCGCTCGACGTGATGCGTGGCACGCTCAGCGTGGAACGCACCGGCCGACATGTGGAGCGCTTCTGGATCAATACATGGCGCACGCGCAATCTGCTGTTCACGCGCGCGGCATGAATCTGAAACTGACAACAACGAAGAAAATGCAATTCACCATCAAACGAATTTCCGCGGTTCAGGACGTGACGCGACTCAAAGCCGATTGCATCGTAATCGGTGTCTATCAGAATGCCGTATTTACAGATGCTGCTCAGGCTATCGACTCAGCGGCACAGGGTCTGCTCACGCGGCTTGCCAATGCGGGCGACCTGGACGGAAAACCGGACACCGCGCACATGTTGCACGAAGTCGCGGGGATTGGCGCGGCACGCGTGCTCGTTGTCGGGTTGGGCAAGCACGGCGAACTTGATGCGCGCGGACATGCACTCGCAGTGCGTTGCGCCGCCCGTGCACTGAGCCGGCCCGCAATGGCTCACGTTGCGTGGACGTTGACGCAGGAACAGCCGGTCGAGTTCAATCCCGCACCGATGCTGCGCGACACCGTTGTTGCATGGCGCGGCGAGGGGTACCGGTTCGATCGATTTAAATCGGTGTCTGAGAGCGCCGCGTCGATGCCGCGAAAAATCACGCTGACCGTCGGCGCGGTGCACGACAAGGTTGCTCGCGGCGCATTGCGCGAGGGCGAGGCGTTGGCCGATGGCATCGCGTTGACGCGCGATCGCGGAGCTGGGCGTCGCACGCAACGTGATCGGCCTGATTCCCGCATGCGAGAACCTGCCGGCGGGCAATGCGTACAAACCTGGTGACATCGTGACCAGCCTGTCGGGCCAGACGATCGAGGTGCTCAACACCGATGCGGAAGGACGCTTACTGCTGTGCGATGCGTTGACTTATGCTGAGCGTTTCAAGCCTGCCGCGGTCATCGATGTCGCGACATTGACAGGTGCGGTTGTGCTGTCGCTGGGACATCATCGCAGCGGCCTATTCAGCAAGGACGATTCGCTCGCCGACGCTTTGCTCGTCGCCGGGCAGGCGGCGTCCGACCCCGCGTGGCGTTTACCGCTCGACGATGCGTACCAGGATGCGCTGAAATCCAACTTCGCGGATATGGCCAATATCGGCGGACGGATGGCCGGTGCGATTACCGCCGCATGTTTTCTGTCCCGCTTTGCCGGTGCCTACAGGTGGGCACATCTGGATGTGGCGGGCACAGCCTCGAAAGGCGGTCCGGACAAGGGCGCGACTGGACGGCCTGTGCCGCTGCTTGTGCGATTCCTGATCGATTGGGCGGGATGAGGTGGTGTTGCTGTGGGCTGCTTCTCCACGATAAATGGCTGAGGTGAAAATCGTTGGGTATCGCCCCGTCATCCTCTGCCATGCAACGCCGCGATTTCCTGCAAATCCAGATCCCGCTCCAGCACGGTCAGCAGTTCATCATGAATCAACCCTGACCGATGCATCCGCAACAACTCGCGGCGACCGGCTGCCACGGCGGCAAGCACGACGTCGTAATGCGCGGATCGAACATCGGAGGGATATTCCGTCACATCCTGGTAGGTTTCGGTCATCCGCGCCCGATAGCTATATTGTTCCAGCAGGCGCGGATGAATCACTTGTCCCTGGGCGTCATGCACGAGCGGTTGGATCGCGGCAAGCTGCGTCGCTTCGAGCCTCGCCCACGCCTGAGGCTCGGTCAAATGCTGCTCGTTGCGCTCCTTCACGCTATCCAGTTTGACCCAGCGAATCAACGCACCGATCGTGGTCCCTTGCCCGAGCACGGTCACGAGAATCACAGCGAACGACGCGACCAGAATCAGATCGCGCCCCGGCATCGCCTCGGGCAACGAGAGCGCGATTGCCAGCGTCACCACGCCACGCATGCCGGCCCAACTCGTCACCGTTGACGAGCGCCAGTCGAGCGCAATGTTTGCGCGCTGCATCAGCTTGCAGACCCGTCCCTTCAACCATTCGACGGAGAACACCCACACGAAGCGCGATAGGACGACCGCCGCGATCACTGCGCCGACCGCGGGTGCAAGTGCGGTCAGCGTCTCGCCGACACCGCCCAGCCGCACGATCACGCCGCGCAGCGACAGCCCGATCAGAATGAACACCATGGCTTCCATCAGGAAGATCAGGACCTGCCAGAAGGCTGTGCCGCGCGTACGCACCGAGGCGGAAAAGACTTCGTGCTGATGCCAGCCAAGCACCATTCCGCAACTGACGGTCGCGATGACGCCCGAGACGTCCAGCATGTCGCCGGCGATGTAGCTGATCCAGCCGGAGAGTGCGGCTGCGGTGATGATGAGGTAGGCGTCGTCGAGATAGCGCAGCAGCCTGACGACCCCGAAGCCGATGGCGATGCCCACTGCGATGCCGCCCAGTCCGAGCACAGCAAAGCGCCCGATGGCATGTTGCGCGCTGAAGGTGCCGGTCAGCGCGGCCGCGACGGCGAAGCGGAACAGGACGATGCCGGCGGCGTCGTTGAGCAGGCTTTCGCCTTCGAGGAGCACCATCAACCGGCGCGGCAGCGCGACGCGTTCCAGTACGGCCTTCGCGGCGATGGCGTCAGGCGGCGAGACGATCGCGCCCAGCGCGAAGCACGCGCTCCACGGTAGGGCTGGCACGACCCAATGCACGACCAGGCCGACCGCGAGGGTCGTAAACGCGACGGCGCCGATCGCAAGCAGCAGGATGCCACCGACATTGCGCTTGAATTCGTCCCACACGGAGAAGTAGGCGCCGTCCATGAGGAGTGGCGGCAGGAACACGATCAGGACCAGCTCGGGGTTCAGGTTGATGGGGGGGAGTCCCGGCACGAAGGCCATCGCGGCTCCGCCGACCAGGAGCGCTGCGGCAGGTGGGAGGCGCAGCCGCTTGGCGAGCAGTTGGAGGCCGATCATCGCGATGAGCGACAGCAGGACGAGTTTGAAGGCCATGACGGTGGACATGCGGGGCCTCGGTGAGTGGCAAAGCGTGGGAGCTTCTTTGTATCACAGGGCGGGACGTGTGCCTGCGGCTGAGCCGATGGGAGATACGCGTGTGGCATCAAGCACTTGGCTCGGCTGTGCGCAGGTTGTCCACAGGCTTGGGCACAAATTATGTGGACAACTGGAGGATGGGGTTGATGCGGCTTGCGTCGCGACCTTGTTGGAGGGCTTTTGGGGTGGGTCTGAACGCGGATGTCGAGCGATGCTTACTCGTGAGCCGCCAGCGGATATTTCTATCGCTTCAACCACTTGGTTGGGATGTGCGTGGGTAGTCCACAGGCTTGCCAACAATTTGTGGGGACTAGTTTTTTGCTCGCGGCGCGGGTGGCTGTGCGCCTGCGGCGTTGGCCTTTCCTTGATCTGACTTTTTGGCCTCTCCTTGATTTGTTATTGGTCTATTAGTGTTGCCCCTGTGCGGGGCGGCACCTACTTTTCTTTGCCGGCCGCAAAGAAAAGTAGGCAAAAGAAAGCGGCTCGAACCCCCTGCTAA
>JARLJU010000122.1 GCA_031291055.1 Rudaea sp.
CCGATCCAGACAAAATCATCGCCGCTGTCAGGCGAGGGCATCAAGTGTTAGATTCGATCCACTCTCATGTTCGCCGTTTCAAGTATCAGGCACAAGAATGCGTTGCTCGCGCGCGAGCAGTTCAGAATGGCCGCGGCCGAGCAGGGCAGGAGGCACGATCATCAAAACGACGGTTGATCATGCTCTGATGCGCGGGTTGGATACCGCCGGACCGGTGATGCGTCGCGGAGCTTCCTCTGTCTAGGCGCCAGCGTCGGATGATATCCGGCTGATAGTGGACGCGAGGGTTCTCCTGGCCGTGACCGTGCCTCCAGCCTTGCTCGGCTTTGGATAGATGCGTTGTCGGCGATAATCTCCTATTCTTGATGTCCGCTATCGATCTCAGCGCCTCAAGCGGCGGCGGCCTGAACATGCGTGGCGATCGCCCAGGCAAAACCCGCCAGTTCTCGAGCGATCGCGGTCGTGACCACGGTGGATGATTTTCCCGCCCGGGCGAGCTTGCGATAGCGCCGACACAACCGCTCTTGGGCCTTCCACGCGGTGTCGCGGATCGGCTTTGCCAGACCCTCCTGGCGCAGCAATTGCTCCCGGCTGATGCGCGCCGGGAACCGATAACTCCAGGCCGCCTCGATCAGCATTCGCCGCGCCGCGCCATTGCCGGCTTTCGTGATGCCGCCTTGGCGGCGTGTGGAGCCGCTGGAGTGCTCAGACGGAACCAGACCGAGATACGCCATGAGCTGGCGAGGATTGGCGAAGCGGGTGATGTCGCCGAGTTCGGCGATTACCGTCGCCGCTGCGACCAGAGCCATCCCGCGCAGCGCTTGCAGGGCGCGCACCACCGGGGCCAGCGACCAATCCGGCAGCGCCGCCTCGATATGAGCTTCCAGATGATCTCGCCGCGCCGTCGCGGCCTCGACTGCGGCGATGCAGTCTTCCAGCACGATGTGATGTGCCGCTTGCTCGAATCTCAGTCCGGCCATCCAGCGACGGTGCATCAATGTCCACGCCGGCCGATTGTAGTGACGGCCATGACGCAGGAGAAAGCCAGAGAGCTGCTGACGGGCCTGGCGCAGACTGCGGACGGCCGCAAGACGCGCGCGTACGAGATCGCGGATCGCCTCATGGGCCTGATCAGGAATCCACACAGCGGTCAGTTCACCGGCGCGATGCAGCTTGGCGAGGTTGATCGCATCCCGCCGGTCGGTCTTGATCCGATCTCCCGGCTTGCGTGGGATCAACGACGGAGCAACGACAACGCAACCATGCCCAGCCAGGCTCAACTGCCGTTGAATGCCATAGCCGCAAGGGCCGGCCTCATAACAGAACCGTAGCTCGCTGCCAGCGCGCGACAGCTTCGCTGCCAGAGCGTTCAAGGCCGTCGCTGTGTTCGCGACCTTGCCATACTCGCGCACGTCCTTGTGCGCGCCCGCCTCCGCAAGCGCGACCGCGATCGTATCCTTGTGCACGTCAAGGCCAACGTATGTGATAGATTTGTCCAAGACCCGTCTCCTATGCATGAGGCTCGGCGCCGGAACGCCCGGCGCAACCCTCGACAAACCTGCATACTGTGAGACGGGTCGCCCTATCTCAGGCGAACATGTAGTCTAGCTCGTGGCTTGAGGTTTGCGCGAGGCTGCTTGGTTAGCTTGACCATTGAGCGCGTTCCGACTTGAATTGCCACCAAATCGCCATCAAGAACCGACGACAGGAAACGACCAGAAAAACAAGAATACGCTGAAACTGGCTGTTTAAAAGGGATATGGAAAGCGCAAGGATCAAATGGCAATCATCAGAAACGTAGGTCCATGACAATGGCATTGAAGAGGTCGTCGGTTCGATTCCGTCTGGCTCCACCACCAACCCGTCGAAACCGTCCAAGATGTCAGCCTTGAGCGCAGAGTCGTCGCCGAAGCTCACCGAGTTCGAAGCTCTGACCTTCGATTGCTATGGCACGCTCATCGACTGGGAATCGGGGATCATCGAGGCCCTCAAGCCGCTGACGAGCAAGGCGGCGCGGCCGCTCGCGCGCAACGCCATTCTCGAGGCGCACGCGCGGCATGAATCCTCGCAGCAGATCCAGAC
>JARLJU010000123.1 GCA_031291055.1 Rudaea sp.
CGCGGCGCTTTCGGCGCAAGCAGGAATTCCGGTGGCGGCGCAGAGTGCGCAATTGCCGCTATTCGATCGCGTGCTTGTAGATATTGGCGACGAACAATCCATCGCCGCGGACCTGTCGACATTTTCGGCACACATGCTCAACCTGAAGGCGATGCTGGCAGAGGCCACGCCGCAGTCTCTGGTGCTGGCCGACGAGATGGGGACGGGCACGGCGCCGGAGGAGGGCGCGGCGCTGGCCGTGGCGCTGCTCGACGCATTCCATGCGAAGAATTGTTTTGTGCTGGCGACCACGCACCACGACCGGTTGAAGACGTACGCTTCGACGACGCCTGGAGTGGTGAACGCGGCCGTTGAATTCGACGATATAAATCTGCGCCCGACGTTTCGGCTGATGGTCGGTGTCCCGGGTGGCTCGAGCGGGATTGCCATTGCACAGAGGCTTGGCCTAACGCCGGCGATCATTGAGCGGGCGCGTTCGCTAATGACGCCGGAATCGCACGAAGCTGCTGAGTTGATTGCGTATCTGCATCGCAGCCGCGACGAATTGGACAGCTTGCGCGTGCAGATGGCGGAGGAGCGCCGCGAACTGGAAGAGGAACGCCACAAACTGCGCGCGGAATGGATCGAGCGGCAGAAGCAGCGCATTGCCGGGCTGGAGCAGAAGTTTGCGGAGATGCAGAAACGGTTTGAGGAGAATGTGGGCCGGGTGGTGGAGGCGGTGAAGGAGCGAGAACTGCGCGCGCAAGTGGAAAAAACCGCGCGACGGAAGATGCAGGATGTGCGCGGCGAAGCGAAGGAAGAATTGAATGCAGCCGTGGTGCAAACGATTTCAGAGTCGCAGCAGGATCTGGGCGTAAGACTGGAATCGTTTGGAGCGGTGAGCGCGGAGCAACTTCTGCCCGGAGTGAAGGTGCGCGTGCGAGGATTCAGCAAGCCAGTGATCCTGCGGCGCGTGGATGGGCCGTCGGCGGAGATTGAAGCGGGGCCGCTGCGCATGAAA
>JARLJU010000124.1 GCA_031291055.1 Rudaea sp.
CGTCAGCGCCTACATCGGGCAGACGGTGACGATCAAGTTCACCGGCAAGGAAGATTCGTCATTGCAGACGTCGTTCGTACTCGACGACATCACCCTGACGGTGCAGTAGAAAAAATTCCGGGGTGCAGGACGCGCTCCGGTCTTGCAGCAAACCAAAAAAGGGCCGCACACTGCGGCCCTTTTCTTGATTCCGGAGTGCTGCGACGGAACGCTACGAGGCTTCGAAGCGGTTGGCGTCACGGTTCTTGCGCACCCGCTGCGGGTCCCAGACGCGACCGTTCATGGCGATGTACACGCCATCGGGCAGCGCCTGGATGGCACCCACCGCGCAGCCGATGTTGAATACGGCATCCGAGCCTTGGAAACGCGCCGGGTTGAGTGCACCGGTCAGCACGATTACCCGCTCCGGTATGCCGGCAAGCACGCGTGCGGTTTCGACCATCGTATCGGTGCCATGGGTCACCAGCACGTGCCGGTGCGGTTGCGCCGCGATCGTGCGGCGGATCAGCTCGCGGTCGGTATCGCCCATGTGCAAACTGTCCTTGCGCATCAGGGCGATCACGTTGAATGCGAATGCGACTCCGAGCGCAGTCAGGATATCGCCGATCTGCGGTGCGCCGATCTGAAATGTGGATTTGTCATCAAAGTATATTTTGTCGATCGTGCCGCCGGTGGCGACGATGGTAAGGTGCTGGAGCATAGCGTTCGATCCGCGAAGGCGGGGCGCAGTGTAGCAAAGCCCGGGCGAAGGCTGAGTGCCGGAACGCGGCGTCGCAGCTTTTTCCGTCTCCCAGGCCTCGCTTCCCGCCTCTCAGTAGCTGTCGCTCGCCAGCATTTGCGCGTCGCCCAATCCATTGGCCTTCAGCCGCAGCAGGCCGTGTTCGGCAAAGCGTCGTGCGGCGGCTGCCGGTCGCGGATCGTTCTCCGCGCGCAGCGCCCATTCGGCATGGCGGGCAAGCAGGCTCAGCGCCAGGGTGCGCGCCAGCCCCAGTGCAACCTCGCGTGCGCCGGCTTCCATGCGCTCGCGTTCGCTCGCCGACGCCTTCTGCAGCCATTCCGTGATCTTCGTCGCCGCCTCGCGCGCGGCGCGCGCGCACGGCTCCAGTTCGCCGGCCTGCACCTGTGACAGGATCGCGCGCTGCGCGCTGAGCAATGGCTGCAGGCCACCGGTGCCGCGGAATGCGCGCAGGAAATCCAGTGCCTGCACGTTGCTGGTGCCTTCCCAGATCGACCATACCTGCGCGTCGCGCAGCAGTTGCGGGATGCCGCTGTCTTCCAGGTAGCCGGCGCCGCCGAAGCATTCACACGTCTCCGATGCGATCGTGACGGCGAGTTTGCCCGTCCACAATTTCACCAGCGGCGTGAGCAGGCGCAGCAGATTCTGCTGGGCTTCGTCAGCCTGGCCATTCTGCGCGCGTCCGAGCAGCTCGGTGACGTAGAAAGTCAGATGAAACGCCGCCTCGAATTCGGCCTGCATGCCAGCCAGCGTGTCCTGGTGCAGCGGCTGCTCGGCCAGCGGTCGGCCGAACACGACGCGGCGATTGGCGTAGTCGCGCGCCAATGCGATGCAGCGGCGCATCGTGGCGAGCGCGCCGATCGCATTCCAGGTGCGGGTGACATTCAGCATCGGTGCGATCTGGCGCACGCCGTGCCGCGGCTCGCCGACCAGTTCGGCCGGGGTGCCATCGAGATGGATTTCCGCCGTCGGCAACTCGCGCGTGCCGAGTTTGTCCTTGAGCCGGTCAATCCCGACGTTGCGCCAGCGGCCATCGGGTTTTTGTGGCTCGAGATAGAACAGCGCCAGGCCGTCGGAGCCCGCCGCCGCGCCGCTCGGGCGCGCCAGCGCCAGCGCGGTCTGCGCGTTGATCGCCGAGGTGAACCATTTCCGTCCATACAGGCGCCAGCGTCCGTTTTCCTCGCGCGCAACGGTTTCGGTGGCGGATACATCCGAGCCGCCGGCGTTTTCGGTCATCCATTGCCCGGAAATCCAGAACTGGGCCGGGTCGCGACTGAGGTAGTGCGGCATTGCGCGCTCGATCAGGCGCTTGTTGGCGGAAGCCCTGATCGCGGTGGCGGCGCCATCGGTCATCGCCAGCGGGCAGGTGTAGAACTCGCTGGCACAATGGAACAAGTATACCATTGCAAATTGATGCACCCGCGCGGATGCGCCATGCGTGTTTTCGTGACCGGCCGCGACCAGGCCGTGGCGCGCGGCCAGCGGTTGCGCCATTTGCCACGCAGGTGTCAGCTCGATGCGGTCAATGCGCTCGCCCCAGGCGCTCCACTGGGTGAGCCTGGGTTCGCTGGGCGCGCGGCTGCGCGCCAGCGCCCACGCCGTGGCCGCAAATTCGCCCAGATCCGTCAGATCGTTTTCGATCACGCCCAGGACTGCCGGCGGCAACACGCGGCGCAGATACGAGCGCAGCACGCGGTCGTCGAGATACTGATTGCTCAGCATCGGCGGTGCTTGCAGAAAGGGCATGGTCGATTCCCCGGTGCGGTGCGCTGACGTTACCTAGATGGCGGGATTTCGACAAGCCCATCGCTTTGCGTCTGCCGCTTTTCGACTCTCAGCCTTCAGTTCTCTTTATTCTGCGGGCGCCGGTAATGCCTCGCGTCCCAGCCGAGAACGCCGATCACGACGAGACTCAGTGCGACTTCCGCAAGCGCAGGTTGGCGCACGCTGATGTCAGCCCAGGCGCTGGCAATGCCGTGGCAAAAATAAAACAGGCAGACGATTCCGCCAATCAGCACGCCACGGCGCAGATTGTGCCGGCATACCCACAGTCCGGGCACGAGCGGGCCTACCGCCACGAATAGTGTCGGCCACAGTTGCGCGCCGGGCGGAGGCGCCAGCCAGGCGTGCCAGAGGATCTGCAGCAATGCCAGCAGGAAAAGCGCGGCGGCGCCGGCATGCAATGCGTCGAATCGTGCAGGATTCATGCTGTCAGTTTCGCGGCGATCATGGCGACGCGACGCCCGAGGGTACGCGCCAGGCTACGCTCATCGTCGCTGAGCTGGCGACTGCCGTCGGTCCCCGTGACATGACTGGCGCCGTACGGCGTGCCGCCGGTCGTGGTCGCATTCAATGCAGCTTCGGTGTAGGGAATGCCGACGAGCAACGCGCCATGATGGAGTAAGGGCAGCATCATCGACACCAGCGTGGTTTCCTGGCCGCCATGCATGGTCGCGGTCGCGGTGAATACCGCAGCAGGTTTGCCTGCGAGGGCGCCCGAGGCCCACTCCGCCGCGGTCGAGTCGATGAAATATTTCAGCGGCGCCGCCATGTTGCCGAAGCGCGTGGGGCTGCCCAGGATCAAGCCCGCACAATCGCGCAGATCGGCCAGCGTTGCGTACGGCGCCCCTTCGTCGGGTTCCGGTGCCTGCGCAGTCGCGGTGACGGCGGCAACGGGCGGGACGCTGCGCAATCGCGCCTGCATGCCCGGGATTTCCTCGACACCGCGGGCGATCAGGCGTGCGAGTTGGGCGACGCTGCCATTGCGGCTGTAGTAGACGATCAGTATTTCGGGCATGGTGACGAAGGTTTCCGCTTGAGACTCTGCATAAACGCGCCAGACGGGCCGATCTTACCGGCAACCGACAACCCGCATCCGACAACCGGCTATTATCCTCGCATGCCACGCTGGGACAGAAACCGCATTTACGCTTTCGCACGCTTCACTGCGCGACGTTTCGTCGATGACGGCTGCCTGCAGAGCGCGGGCTCGCTGGCTTACACGAGCCTGTTCGCGCTGGTGCCGCTGACTGCCGCCACATTGGGCATCCTCAGCGGATTTCCCGCCTTCGTGCAATGGCGCGATCGCATCACCAGTTTCGTCTTTGCCAACTTCGTCCCCGCAGCCGGCGACGTGGTGCGCGAATACCTCACCCAGTTCGCCGACAACGCCAGCAAGGCGACCGCTGTTGGCATCGCGGTACTGTTGTTCAGTGCCCTCATGCTCATGCTCAGCGTGGAAGATACGTTCAACCGCATCTGGCGTGTCCCCGGGAGCCGCGCGGCGGGCGCGCGCTTCGTCATCTACTGGACCGTGCTGACGCTCGGTCCGCTGCTGCTGATCGTCGCTCTCGTGCTCAGCTCGCGGCTGTTCGCGCTGCCGTTGTTCGACGATGCCGAATCGGAATTTCCGCTCAAGGCGAATCTGCTCGGCTGGCTGCCGTTCCTGATCGAATGGGTCGCGCTCGCGGCGGCGTACGTGCTGATTCCCAATCGCAGCGTGCGTCTGCGCGATGCTGCCATCGGCGCCGTGGTCGCGGCCCTGCTGTTCGAACTGGCCAAACGCGCGTTCGCAGCCTACGTGACGAGCGGCGCCAACTACCAGCAGGTCTATGGCGCCCTGGCGATCGTGCCCATTTTCATATTGTGGATTTATCTGTGCTGGATCCTGGTCCTGCTCGGTGCCTCGCTTACCGCCACTCTGGCTGCATTCGACTACCGGCCGCTGGCGTCGCGCATCTCTCCCGGCGAAGAATTCCTCGGCCTGATCCGCGTGCTCGCACATTTTGCCGCCGCACAGCGCGCAGGACGTGGTTTGCACAGCGCCGCGTTGCGCGAAAGCGAGGCCTTCCTGACTGACGATCTGGTGCAGAAATATCTCGGTGACCTGAATCGTGCCGGCATGATCCAGCGCAATGATGCGGGAGAATGGCTGCTGAGCCGCGATCTGGCCACTGTCAGCCTGTACGATATCTATGTCGCGAGCGGTTATCGGGTGCCTTTGGGCGAGTCTCTGCCGGGCGCGCCATTGGTGGCACAGGATGCCGTGGCTGCAGCTGCGATCGGGCGTGCGGCTGCGGGACTGCGTGACGCGTTGAGCATACCCCTGGCCGAAATTTTTCCTGCGCCGGCACGGTCTGAGCAGGTCGCCACGCCGCAAACCGTCACTCGAGGAGAAACAGCATGAACCGAATTTTCGCCACTGCGCTGGTCGTACTGTCAGCCACTGCCGTCCACGCAGCGACAGCGCAGAAGCCCACGTTGGCGGTGACGACGCTCGATGGCAGCAATTTCGACCTGTCGAAACAAAGTGGAAAATGGGTCATTGTGAACTACTGGGCAACCTGGTGCTCGCCATGCCTGAAGGAGCTGCCCGACATCTCGGCATATGTCACTGCGCACAAGGACAAGGTCGCCGCGATCGGCCTGGATTTCGAGGACACCGACAAGGCCGAGGTCGTGAATTTCCTCAAGACCCATCCGCTGAGCTATCCGGTTGCTCAGGTGGACATCGACAACCCGCCGAAGGATTTCGATACGCCGAAAGGCCTTCCCAATACCTATGTCATCGCCCCGGACGGACATGTGGCCAAGGCCTTCATGGGGCCGATCACGGCCAAGGACCTGGATGCGGTGATCGGCGGCTGAATACGCCGATGGCCTGCGCGCGCTTCATCGTCTCCGGCAGGGTGCAGGGCGTGTGCTTTCGCGCCTCGGCACGCGACGAGGCGCTGCGGCTTAAGTTGACCGGCCACGCGAGAAATCTCGCGGACGGCAGTGTTGAAGTGCTGGCGTGTGGCGAGGAATCCGCGCTGGAGCAGCTTGAACGCTGGCTGCGTGTCGGGCCGCCGGCCGCGTGCGTGACCGGCGTAAGACGCGTTGCCGCCGTCGAGATGGCTCCGCCGCATTTCCGCGTGCTCTGAAAGGGTTCGGCGCGCTTCATCGCGGCTGCGGATCTGCTGGCTTCGCGGCCCGTCGAAGGGGCATGCTCGATACGAGCCGCTTAGCGCCGCACTATTCCGCGGGATGATTCCGGTGCCGCGGCTGAGGGGTCAAAATGCTTCTTTTACCCACAGCGATTTATCCTGCAATTCCTCCACGCCCGGATCGCCCTTGAGCCGGGATAGTTTCAACGGCTTGACCGCGATCTTGCGGTTCGGCAGATGATCGAGCAGATGCCGGATCACGTTGAGCCGGCCGCGCTGCTGGTCGTTGAAATTGGCTACGTACCATGGCGCGTGGCTCGTATTCGTGTGCCGCAGCATCACGTCGCGCGCTTCGCTGTAGGCACGATACTGATTGCGCGCTGCAAGATCGACCGGTGAGATTTTCCAGCGCTTGAGCGGGTCATTCGCACGATCGGCGAAACGGGCTTCCTGTTCTTCCTGATCGACCGCCAGCCAGTATTTGAACAGCATGATGCCGTCGTCGACCAGGCCGCGTTCGAACATCGGGCATTGCGCGAGAAAACGCCGGTATTCCGCATTGCTGCAGAAACCCATCACATGTTCAACCCCGGCGCGGTTGTACCAACTGCGGTCGAACAAGGCGATTTCCCCCGCCGAGGGCAGGTGCGCGACATAGCGCTGGAAGTACCATTGCGTGCTTTCTCGTTGGTCCGGCTTGTTCAGCGCGACAATGCGGTAATGCCGCGTATCCAGATATTCGCTGATCGCCTTGACCACGCCACCCTTGCCGGCGGCATCGCGTCCCTCGAACAGCACGACGACGCGCCGACCGCTCTGGATCAGCCAACGTTGCAGTTCGACCAGCTCTACGGCGAGTGCCTTCAGGTGATGCTCGTATTTGTGCTTCTTCATGGCGGGGCCTCGCGCAAACGCGGCATCAGTCCAGCGAGATTGCACGGCTTCGTGCGCGCATCGAGCTGGTGGGAAATGAGTTTTTCCCAGGCAGTGCGGCAAGCCGACGTCGAACCCGGCAGGCAGAAAATGAATTTGTCGTTGGCCAGGCCGGCGAATGCGCGCGATTGCAGGGTCGACGTTCCGATCTCTTCGTAGCTGAGCACGCGGAACATTTCGCCGAAGCCCGGCATTTCCTTGTCCAGCAGCGGGCTGATCGCCTCGGGCGTCGAATCACGGCCGGTAAAACCGGTGCCTCCGGTGACGATGATGCCGTTGACGCCGACGTCGGCGAGCCAGGCCGAGACGATCGCGCGCAGGCGGTAGCGGTCGTCGCGGCAGATTGCACGCTCGTGCAGGCGATGGCCGGCAGCGGCAACGGCATCGCGCAAATAATCGCCGGAGGTATCGTTGTGCGCAGTGCGCGTATCCGACACGGTGAGTATACAAAGTGATAAGGCAATGAAATCACTTTTCGCGGTCATGCGGACAGCTCCAGATCACGCGGTCCGTCACCGCGCTCGAAGTGGCGGAACATCAGGGTCAGCAGGGCTTCAAAATCACGCGCATACGCGGCCATGTCGAACAGGCCGCTGACACGACCGGTCGCGGCGACGCGTTCACGCAGCACGCGCAATCGGGCAGGCTCCTGGCCCAGACGAATCGCAAGTTCGATATAGGCGTGATCGGACGCCGCGTTCAGTTCATCCAGACCGAGCTGATGGTTCAGGCTGCCGGCCACGCGTGAGGCGAACGTGGCGCCAGGCTGGGTCAGCACCGGGCAGCCGGCCCACAGCGCGTCACTGGCTGTGGTGTGCGCGTTGTATGGATTGGTATCGAGGAAAAGATCGACGCGGCGATAGCGCGCCACATGCTCGGCATGCGGCACATGTGGAGCGAAGACGAGCCGCTGCGCATCGACGCCGGCAGCGTTGGCGGCGCGGCGCATGCGCTCCTCGACGGCGCTGCCGGCAGGTCCGGCCAGCAACCACAGGACGCTGTCGGGAACCGTCTTGAGAATCTTCATCCAGCGCGCAAAACTGCGCAGGGTGAACTTCCATGATTGATTGAAGCTGGCAAAGACAATGCCTTTTTCCGGCAACCCGAGCTGGCTTCTCGGCGGCGGCTGTATTGCTGCGCGCGTGGTATCGGAAGGTTGATAGCAGCGCGGCATCCAGGCGATGCGCTCACTGTAGTGTTCGCGCTGCTGTTCGGGAATCAGAAAGCGGTCAGCAATCAGATACTCGCACCAGGGCGCGCCCAGCGAACCCGGATAGGCGAGCCAGTTCACCTGCAAGGGAGCGGGCCGCAGTGCGAGCAGTTGCGGTCGCGATCCTTCGCAATAGCCATCCAGATCGATGAGGATGTCGCAATGGCCATCGCGCAGGCTGCGCAGCATCGCCTCCAGCGACTGTGCGGAAATATCGTGGAATTCGTGAAACCCCGAGGCCAGGCGCTGGCGCAACGCACCGCCGTCATCAGCCGTTGTGGCATAGCCCAGCGTGCGCAGCTGCGAGCCGCGCAGGCGTTCGATCAATTCCACGATCAGCAGGGCGGTCGGGTGGTCGCCGAAGCCTGCCGAGATGAACCCGACCCGCAGCGTTCCGGCCGGGCGCCCATGCGGACGCGGCGCCAGGCGCGTTTCCAGCGGCGCAATCTGGGCCTGGCGCGCGGCAGCGAACCGGCGCGCACAGGCCAGTTGCTGCGCTGGAGTTGAATCTTCCACGAGGATGGAAAATGGTGTGATTCCCTCTGCGCCGTGATCGACGCCGTCGAGCAGCCGCCGGCTCAACGGCGGCAATTGGTGCCAGTCGCACAGGCGCCGGCGCAGATAGGTCAGTTGCGACAATGCCGGCCAGAACTCCGGTGCGGCGCGCAGACAGGCTTCGTATTCGCGCAAGGCGGCGGTGAAGTCGCCGTGGCTGTCCAGGGCCAGCGCGAACTGGTAGCGGAACGATGGATTGTCCGGCGCAAACCGGGCAGCCTGGCGCCAGGCGTCGAGCGCCGCCGGTTTGCGGCCCACTTCGTTCAATACGTTGCCGAGCACGAAATGCGCATCGCCCCATTGCGGAGCAAGCGCAATGGCTCGGCGCGCGCTGCTCTCGGCGCGATCCAGCTGGCGGATCGCGAGCAGGGCGGTGGCCTGGTTGAGCCATGCGCGCGCATAGTCGGGCTTGTTCGCGATCGCCTTGGCAAAACAGTCGGCGGCGCCGTGGTAGTCGCCGCGGGCATCGAGCAGGCTGCCCAGATTGTTCAGCGCCGCGGCGTGGTGTGGCGCCAGCGCGAGCGCGTGGCGCAGGGCGCGCTCGGCTTCGTCCAGGCGCCCGCGAGCGGTGTGCACGCTGGCCATGTTGCACAGCGATTCGATGGAATTCGGCGCCAGTTTCAGCGCCTGCGCGAGCGCGGATTCAGCCGCATCGAACTCGCCTTGCTGCAGCGCGCATATTGCCGACAGTCGCCACAGTTCGGCCTGACCGGGATAACGCTGCAGCAGGCTGCCGGCGCGTGTGCGCGCAGTGGCCAGGTCGCCGTGCGAGATCAGCTCGATCAATTCGGTGAGGCCGATGCCCAGCGCAGGATCGAAATTCACAACGCGCTCGTTGCCGCCATGGAAAGCACATGCTGCCACAGCCGGACGGCCGCGGCATAGAGTGGCGCGGCGGCGGTTCAATCGCCGGCGAAAGCCTTGAGCTGATCGGCCTGGAATTCCTGGGTCAGCGGCTCGACCAGCGTGTCGAGATTGCCGTCAAGGATTTCCGGCAGGCGGTACAGGGTGAGGTTGATGCGGTGATCGGTGATGCGGCCTTGTGGAAAATTATACGTACGGATGCGCTGGCTGCGGTCGCCCGAGCCGACCTGGAGACGGCGCGATTCGGCCTGCTCGGCGTTCTGCTTGGCGCGTTGTTCATCGAGCAGGCGCGCTTTCAGCAGCGACATGGCGCGCGCACGGTTCTTGTGCTGGCTGCGTTCATCCTGGCATTCCACGACGATGCCGCTGGGCAGGTGGGTGATGCGGATCGCCGAATCGGTCTTGTTCACGTGCTGGCCGCCGGCGCCGGAAGCGCGGAATGTATCCACTTTCAGTTCGGCGGGGCTGATGTCCACGTTTTCCACTTCATCCATCTCGGGCAGGATCGCCACGGTGGCCGCGGACGTATGGATGCGGCCCTGCGCCTCGGTAGACGGCACACGCTGGACACGGTGCGTACCGGATTCAAACTTCAGCCGCGAGAACGCCCCCTTGCCCTCGACGCGGGCGATGACTTCCTTGAATCCGCCGTGCTCGCCGGGGCTGGCCGACAGGATTTCCACATGCCAGCCGCGGCGCTCGGCATAGCGGCCGTACATGCGGAACAGGTCGCCGGCAAAGATTGCCGCTTCGTCGCCGCCGGTGCCGGCACGCACTTCAAGAAAGATGTTGGCGTCGTCGCGTTCGTCCTGCGGAATCAGCAGCAGGTTGAGCTCGCGATCGAGCGTGGCGCGGCGCTGTTCCAGATCGGCGATCTCGCCTTCGGCCAGTTCGCGCATTTCCGGATCTGCGAGCAAAGCCTTGGCGGCAAGCAGGGCGTCGCCGGCCTCGTCGTAGCGACGCAGCGAGATCGTTACCGGTTCGAGCTGGGCGTATTCCCGGCTGAGGTCGCGGAAACGCTGCAGGTCGGTCGAGGCATCGGGCTGCGCCAGCAGCAGCGCGACTTCCTGATGACGTTCGGCGAGTTCGGCCAGCTTCCTGCGGATCGAGGGCGTCATGCGTCCTTGTCCACATTTTCCGGCGCGTCATCGGCCACATCGCCGGCGCGACCATCCGCGCTGTCGAAGAGGCGCTCGGCGGCGCGCAGCAGTTCCTGGTCGCCACGCTGGGCCGCCGCGCGCAGGTTGGCGCTCGGCGCATGCAGGAGCTTGTTGGTCAGCGTATTGGCGAGGTACTCCAGCGCCTGCTCTGGGCTGCGTCCGCCTTCCAGCAGGCGGCGCGCGCGCAGCAGAACTGCATCGCGCCGGGTTTCCGCATCGCGGCGCATCGCCAGCAACGGGTTGTGCGTCAGCAGGGCGCGTCGCCAGGCCAGATAATGCTCGACCTGAAGATCGATCACCACTTCGGCTTCGCGCGCGGCCGCCTGCCGCGAGCGCAGATTGTCGTCGATCACTTCGCGCAGATCGTCGATGGTATACAAAAACACGTCCTCGATTTCGGCGACGGCCGGATCGATGTCGCGCGGCACGGCGATATCCACCATGAACATCGGCCGGCGCCGGCGCGCGCGGATGGCTTTTTCGACCATGTCGCGACTCAGGACCGTTTCCTGGCTGGCCGTCGAGGAGAGCACGACATCGGCTTCGGCAAGATGTTGCGGCAGGTCAGCCAGCGCGATGGCATAGGCGGAGAAACGCCCGGCCAGAGCCTGCGCGTTCTCCAGCGTGCGATTGGCCACGATCAGGCGTCGCACGCGCGATTCCACCAGATGGCGCGCCGCCAGCTCGATGGTTTCGCCGGCGCCGATCAGCAACACGCAAGCCTGGCTCAGGTCTGCAAACAGGCGCTCGGCCAGGCGCACTGCGGTATAGGCAATCGACACCGGATTGGCGCCAATGCGGGTCTCGGTGCGCACGCGCTTGGCCACGGCAAACGTCTGCTGCAACAGACGCTCCATTGGCGCACCCAGGGTGCCCGCGCCACGCGCGGCCTGGTAAGCGTCCTTGACCTGGCCGAGGATCTGCGGCTCGCCCAGTACCATCGAGTCGAGCCCGGTGGCGACGCGGAACAGATGGCGCACGGCGGCCTGGTCGGCATGACGATAGAGGAACTCGTCGAGCCTGCGCCCGGTCAACCGGTGGTGCTCGAGCAGCCAACGCTGCGACACGCTCTCGGCGCCGGGTTCCACTTCCACATAGAGCTCGGTACGGTTGCAGGTCGAGAGGATCAAGGCCTCGTTCACACCGGGTTGGCGTGCCAGGTCGGACAATGCCGCAGTCGTGGTTGCCGGCTCAAACGCGACCTTCTCGCGCAACTCCAGCGGCGCGGTCAGATGATTGAGTCCCAGAGCAATGAGGGCCATGCGTGCGACAATCGGCTAAGCTACAACGGCAACAGACAATTCCGCACCGGATGGAAATTGTGCGGTGCGTGCGTGGCGATATCAAGCATAGTGGCATCAATCAGGTCGATGTCGCGTACGCAGCGATCGCGATCAGCCATTCAGGCTGCCGACGCGAAGACCTTGCGCTTTTCGACGAGCCAGATTTTGCACGAGCCGGGCAAACACACCAGATGACCACATCATATTCCATTGCGGTGTACCGCCATGTTGCGCCGATCCTGCTCGCGGGCGCGGTGCTCGCCGGCTGCGCCACCGCGCCGGCCGCGCGCCACGGCGCCGACACGCAGCCCCTGCAGCGGCTGGATGTGGTGCAAGTCGCGCCCGAAACGGACGTACTTACCAGTGCCCTGGCCGCGGAATTCGCCTTGGCCGATGCCGATCTGGAAGCGGCATCGCGGGACTATGCGAAGGCGGCGCAGATCAGTGACGATCCGGCCATCGCCGCGCAGGCGACACGCGTTGCCATCGCGGCAAGACAATGGGATCAGGCGCGCGCGACCTTGGCACGTTGGCAGGGGCTCAATCCCGGCAACATGGAAATCCGGCAGGCGCATGCCTTGCTGGACATGCATGACGGCAAAGCCGATGCGGCTTACGACGATCTTCTTCAGCTCGCGCGCGCAACCGACGGCAATGGCTGGCGGCTTATTGCCCAGGCCCTGCTGCGCGCGGAAGACAAGACCCAGGCCGGGACTCTGCTCGAGCGTCTGGCGACACCGGGGTTGCTCGGTACAAAGGGCGAGGTGTGGGTGGCGGTGAGTCAACTGGCGCAACGGCTGGGACGCAAGCCTCTGGCGCAGTCGCTGGCCGATCAGGCGGTGAACAAGTTCGCCAGTGCCGATACCTATACCTGGGCGGCGCAGCTGAAACTCGAGGCTGGCGACCGGATTGGCGCGCGTGCATTGTTCGCCGATGCGTTGCGTCACGACGAAGAAAACACCCGTCTGCGCGTCGCCTACGCGACCCTGCTGGGCGAACTGGGCGACAACGCCGAAGCTGCGCGCATTCTCGCGCAAGGCCCGCAGGACGCGTATGTCTATGCCGCCCGGGCCGCTTACGCAGCACGCAGCAACGACAAGGCCCTGATCGAGCCGCTGTACAGGGAACTCAAAGGTCTGCCGGAACCACGTCCCGGAGCGCGCCTGGATCTGCTTGGTGAACTGGCCGAGTTGCTCGAACGCAAGATCGAGGCGCTGGCTTGGTATCGACAGGTGCCTGCGGACGACGAACACAGTTTCGAGGCCCAGATGCGCAGCGCGGTGCTGCTCGACGACAGCGGCAAGAGCGCCGAGGCTCTGGCCCTCGTCCATGAACTGCAGGCGCGCGCCGGCGATGATGTCAAACAACTGGGCGACGTCTTCCTGCTCGAAGCTGAACTGCACAGCAAGCACCAGCATGACGACACGGCCCTTGCCGTCTACGATCGGGGGCTGAAGGCCCTGCCCGACGATACGCGCCTGCTCTACGCGCGCGCCTTGCTCAACGACGACCTTGACCATGTCGATGCCGCGGTGCGCGATCTGCGCCGCGTCGTCGAGCTCAAACCCGATGATGCCGATGCGCTCAATGCGCTCGGTTACACCCTGGCCGATCGCACCGAGCAGAAGACCGAGGCACTGTCGCTGATCCAGAAGGCGCTGACGTTGAAGCCCGGCGAGCCGGCGATCATCGACAGCCTGGGCTGGGCGCAATACCGGCTGGGCCACCTGGATGAAGCGGTGACGCAGCTCAAGGTGGCCTATCAGAAACAGCCGGATGCCGAAATTGCCGCGCATCTTGGTGAAGTGCTGTGGGTGTCCGGCCATCATGACGAAGCCAGGAAAATCTGGGACCAGGGCCAGAAAAAGGACGCCAAGAACAAAGTGTTGCTCGACACGATCAAGCGGCTGGAGTCGTGATGAGCAGGTCGCCGGTTGCCGGTTGCCGGCTGTCGGCGTCGCGCCGGCGCACTGAACGTTCTTGGCTTTTTCCGACACTCAGCAACCAGCGATCGAATACCAGGACCCGGCTTCCGTTGCCACTTTTGGCCGCCGCGCTGATTCTGCTCAGCGCCTGCGCCCCGGTACGCGTGCGCGAAAATCCACGGACGGTGGCTGCGCAATCGGCACGCGAGGCAGCGTTCGCCGGGCAGACGCGCTGGACGATTTTCGCACGCATCGCCGTTTCCAACGGCAGCGATGGCGGCTCCGGTGAACTGGAGTGGCGGCAGGACGGCAGCAACTATTCCTTCATTGTACATACGCCGGTGACGGGCAAGACGTGGAAGCTGACCGGCGACGCCGCGCACGCAGTCCTCGAAGGGGTCGATGCGCAGGCGCTGACCGGCACAGATCCGGAACGCTTGTTGCTCGAGCGTCTGGGCTGGGAAGTACCGCTCAAGGATCTGGCTGCCTGGGTGCGCGGCCTGCGCGCGGCCGGCATGCCGGCGATGGTGCAGTACGACGCACGGGACCGGCCCGCAGTAATCCAGCAGGCCGGCTGGAAGATCGAATACCGCGACTGGTTCGACGACCGCAATCCGCCGTTGCCGCGCAAGGTATTCGCCAGTCGCGGCGATGGGCGGATACGGGTGGCGATTTCGCAATGGTCGTTCGATGGATGACGTCTGCAGCGCCTGGCCGGCGCCAGCCAAGCTAAATCTGTTCCTGCACATCGTCGGCCGCCGCGCGGATGGCTATCACTTGCTGCAGACAGTATTTCAGTTGCTCGATTGGGGCGATGAAGTGAGTTTGCGCGTGCGCGCCGATGGCGTTGTTTCACGCGCATCGGCGCTGCCTGGCGTGCCTGCCGAGGCCGATTTGACCGTGCGCGCGGCGAATCTGCTGCGCGCAAGCACCGGAACATCGCTGGGCGCGGAGATCGGCGTGCACAAACGCGTGCCGCTGGGCGCGGGCCTGGGCGGTGGCAGCTCCGATGCGGCGACCGTGCTGCTGGCGTTGAACGAACTATGGGGCACCGGCCTGTCCCCAGACCGCCTGGCCGACATCGGCTTGAGCCTGGGCGCCGATGTGCCGGTCTTCCTGCGCGGGCATTCGGCCTGGGCCGAAGGGATCGGCGAACGCGTCGTCCCGGTGCAATTGCCGTTGCGGAATTATGTGATCGTCGATCCCCGCGTACATGTGTCAACGGCTGCGATGTTCCAGGCACCTGAATTGACACGAAACTCCGCGCCCATGACAATATCCGGCTTTCTTGGCGGAACCTGCACGGCGAACGCCTTCGCGCCGGTCGTGCGCGCACGCCATCCGCAGGTCGCCGCTGCCATGGATTGGCTCGGACAGTTCGGCGAGGCGAGGCTCTCGGGCAGCGGTGGCTGTGTATTCGCGGCAATGGATTCGGGCGAAGCGGCTGAGGCGGTCATCGGCAACTGTCCGCCGGCATTCGCAGCGTATCGAGCAATGGGCGTGAATCGCTCCCCATTGCTGGATGCACTGGAAGGTCGCCGTCGCAGGACGACGCGGAGTTGAACGAGGGAATTGACGCCGGATGCGCCAACGCGAGGCGCGCAGCACCGGAGCGGAAAACGTGGCGCGTTTCTGCCGCGACCGTTTTTCTGCAACCGCGGCACGATGCCGCAGTAGCATTTGAATAGTGGGACGTCGCCAAGTTGGTAAGGCACGGGGTTTTGATCCCCGCATTCGTAGGTTCGAGTCCTACCGTCCCAGCCATGAGTTTGCGGTTTTGATCTGGGTTTTGGCTTGCTGATCGCAGTTTGGAGTGGCATGTGAGTACGGCGAACACGGTCGGTTCCAACGCTTATCCGCGTGATCGTGAGGAGCGCAGCGGCTTGCTGGTTTTTGCCGGCAATTCCAATCGTCCGCTGGCGACCGCTGTGTGCCATGAGCTGAACGTGCCGCTGGGCAAAGCCCTGGTAAGCCGGTTTTCTGACGGCGAGGTTCAGGTCGAGATCGAGGAAAACGTGCGGCGCCAGGAAGTGTTCGTAATGCAGTCGACGTCGGCGCCGACCGCGGACAACTTCATGGAACTGCTGGTGCTGATCGACGCGCTCAAGCGTGCGTCGGCAGCGAGCGTGACGGCGGTGATCCCGTATTTCGGCTATGCGCGCCAGGATCGGCGACCGCGCTCGGCGCGGGTGCCGATCACGGCCAAGGTGGCGGCGAAGATGATCGGCGCGGTCGGTACTGATCGCGTGCTTACGGTGGATCTGCATGCCGATCAGATCCAGGGGTTTTTCGATGTCTCTGTGGACAATGTATACTCTTCGCCGGTGTTGCTTGCGGATATCTGGCGTTACTACGGCAACACCGACCTGATCGTGGTGAGTCCCGACGTCGGCGGTGTGGCGCGCGCCAGGGCAATCGCCAAACGGCTCGATGATGCGGATCTGGCGATCATCGACAAACGCCGGCCGCGCGCGAACGAAGCGACGGTCATGAACATCATCGGCGAAGTCGAAGGCAAGGTCTGCGTGCTGATCGACGACATTGTCGATACCGCCGGCACCCTGTGCGCGGCGGCGGCGGCTCTGAAAGGCCAGGGCGCGCGCAAGGTGGTGGCGTACTGCACGCACCCGGTGCTGTCGGGGCCCGCGATCCGCAATCTGGAAGGTTCGCAACTGGACGAGCTGGTGGTGACCGACACGATTCCATTGTCGGAACCGGCCAAGGGATGCAGCAAGATCCGTCAGCTGAGTGTGGCGGAGTTGCTCGGCGAAACGATCCGGCGCATAGCGTTCGGCGAGTCGGTGAGTTCGTTGTATGTGGATTGATTGAGCTAGAGGGCTGAGAGTCAGCCCTGAAATCGACTCCCTTGGTCGCGGGGGAGTTTCCGAAACCACCGCGAGGTGGCCAACTGTAACGAGGTAACATCCAATGGCAACTATTCATGAAATTCCGGCCGAGAGCCGCAAGGACCAGGGGAAAGGTGCGAGCCGCCGCCTGCGCCATGCGGGCAAGGTGCCGGCGATCGTCTATGGCAGCGGTGAAGCACCCGCCAGCATCCAGCTCGAGCACGATACGGCGCTGCTCGCGTCGCAGAACGAGTGGTTCTATTCGGCCATTCTGGATCTGAAGCTCGACGGCAAGGCGCAGAAGGTACTGTTGCGCGACATGCAGCGGCATCCGTTCAAGATGCAGCTGCTGCATCTGGATTTCCAGCGCGTCGACGAGAACAAGGCGATTCGCATCCGCGTGCCGCTGCACTTCCTCAATCAGGACAAGTCGCCGGCCGGCAAGATGTCCGGAATCCTGATCTCGCATGCGCTGACCGATATCGAGATCTCGTGTCTGCCGAAGGATCTGCCGGAGTACATCGAGGTCGACCTCGGCGCACTCGAAGTTGGCGGAATCGTCCACATTTCCGATCTGAAGTTGCCTGCGGGTGTTGAAGTTCCAGAGCTGCGCCTGGGCAAGGAACACGACACAGCAGTCGTCAGTGCGCAGGAAATCAGGCAGGAAGTCGAAGCGGCTCCGGTGGTCGCTGAAGGCGAAGCTGCCGCAGGTGCGACCGGTGCAACCGGCGCGGCACCAGCGGCGGGTGCTGCGGCACCGGCAGCCAAGAAAGACGAAAAGAAGTAATCCTTCGCCCGCCGTTGCGCTGGGTACGGCGCGACGGCGGGGTCGGCCATCTACATGGCTGCACTGCGACTACTTGTTGGCCTGGGAAACCCGGGCGCCGAACATATCCGAACCCGGCACAACGCCGGGTTCTGGTTTATTGACGCCTTGGCCAGACGTAAAGATGCGCGTTTCGGCTTGGATTCGAAGCTGCACGGCGAAACCGCCAAAATCGTGCTCGACGGGCAACCGCTATGGTTGCTGAAACCGGCCACGTTCATGAACAAGAGCGGCATCGCTGTCGCGTCGGCGCTGCGCTACTGGAAGATCGAACCGGAAGAAATGCTCGTTGCGCACGACGACCTGGATCTTCCGCCGGGGGCAGCGCGGCTGAAGTTCGATGGCGGTCATGGCGGACAAAACGGGCTGCGCGACATCTTTGCGCATCTTGACCACGGCAGGTTTCACCGGCTGCGTCTGGGTATCGGCCATCCGGGTCACAAGGATCGGGTCACACCGTGGGTGCTCGGGCGTCCCGGCGTGGCGGACGAGGCCGCGATCATCGGTGCGGTGGGCGCCGCCCTGGACGTGCTGCCGCTGGCCGTAACGGGCCAGTTCAACGAGGCGATGAAGCGGCTGCATACAGGCGGGGAATAAGGAATGGGGAATCGGGAATCGTGAGTGCCGGCCGCATCGCCGCGACGCTCTTCCAATTCCCGATTCCCGATTCTCCATTCACGGATCAAAATCATGGGCATCAAATGCGGCATCGTCGGACTGCCCAATGTCGGCAAGTCCACCCTTTTCAACGCGCTGACCAAGGCGGGTATTCCTGCCGCCAATTTTCCGTTCTGCACGATCGATCCGAACGTGGGCATCGTGCCGGTGCCGGACCCGCGCCTGAACGCGCTGGCCGCCATCGCCAAGCCGTTGAAGATCATCCCCACGACAATGGAATTCGTCGATATCGCCGGTCTCGTCGCCGGCGCGTCGAAAGGCGAGGGGCTGGGCAACAAATTCCTAGCCCATATCCGTGAAGTCGATGCGATTGCGCACGTCGTGCGCTGCTTCGAACATGCGGATATTGTCCATGTCGCCGGCAAGATCGATCCGATTTCCGACATCGAGACCATCGACACCGAGTTGGCGCTGGCCGACCTGGAAGCCGTGGAAAAAGCCTTGAACAAGGCTGAGCGCGCGGCCAAGGCAAACGACAAGGAAGCGCTGGCCAAACGCCCGGTGTTGCAGAAAGTGCAGGCCTGTCTTAACGAGGGCAAGCCGGCGCGCTTGGTCGGCCTGGATGCGGAAGAGAAGGCGCTTTTGCGGGACCTGTTCCTGCTGACGCTCAAGCCGTTGATGTATATCGCCAATGTGCGCGAGGACGGCTTTGTCGACAATGCATTCCTCGACAAGGTCAGGGAGCGCGCAGCCACCGAGGGCGCAGAAGTGGTGCCGGTATGCGCGGCAATCGAGGAAGAACTTTCGCAACTGGAAGACGCCGACAAGCTCGCGTTCCTGCAGGACATGGGCCTGGAGGAGCCGGGGCTCAACCGCGTGATCCGCGCCGGCTACACCCTGCTCGGCCTGCAGACCTATTTCACTGCCGGGGAAAAGGAAGTGCGCGCCTGGCAGGTCAAGGTTGGCGCGACTGCACCGCAGGCTGCCGGCGTGATCCACACCGATTTCGAGCGCGGCTTTATCCGCGCCGAGACGATCGCCTACGACGATTACATCAAGTACCGGGGCGAAACCGGAGCCAAGGAAGCCGGTCGCTTGCGTCTTGAGGGCAAGGATTACATCGTTAAAGAGGGCGATGTGCTGCACTTCCGCTTCAACGTCTGATAGCGTGCCTCACCCCCGACAGGAGCACAGCAATGCCCGGCCAGGATCGCGAAGTAAAGTTCTGTTTCCTCGCCCAGCCGACCGACGCCAATTTCGGCGGCAAGGTTCACGGTGGCTTCGTGATGAAATGGATCGATCAGGCGGGCTACGCCTGTGCGGTGGCCTGGAGCGGCAAGTATTGCGTCACCGTGGCTGTCGGCGGCATCCGTTTCGTCCATCCGATCCTGATCGGCGACATGGTGACCGTGCATTGCCAGCTGATCTATACCGGCAATACGAGCATGCATTTCAGCGTGGATGTCATAGCGCGACGGCTGGAAACGGGCGAGGAAACCCTTACCACGCATTGCGTCATCGTGATGGTGGCCACGGACGAGGCAGGCAAACCCTCGCCGGTGCCGACGTGGGAGCCGCAAAGCGACGATGACAAGGCCCTGGCGGCTTACGCGCAGAAACTCATGGAACTGGACAAGAACATCGCCCTTGAAATAGCGCGCTACCGCGATGCGGCGCACGTACCGTCCCCGGAATGAGCCCAACGCTTGACATACCACGTTTGCCTTGACAAGGCAGCCTGCGGCGAAAGAGAATACGCGGCTCTGTGCAAAGCAATACCTGAGCCATCCGGAAAGGTGGGCTGACAAGCTTCGCCGGACGGTGCTTTCGGTGGTTCTGCATCGGTTTCTACAAACGCGGTTGAAGTGGAGTTCAAGAATTCGGAGGGATACCCAAGCGGCCAACGGGGGCAGACTGTAAATCTGCTGGCTCATGCCTTCGGTGGTTCGAATCCACCTCCCTCCACCACGTTGGTTGTGTGAACAGATTTGATGGAGGTGGGTGAGAACGCAGGTTCGACAAAATCGCCTGGAGCGATTTTGAACAGCCGCAGGCTGGCCCGGAGTGGCCCATTTTCTTCCATCATGATTGCGCAGGTTTTTGCAGTACGGCAAGTTCCGCCCGGGCGGGAGTAGTTCAATGGTAGAACTGTAGCCTTCCAAGCTACTAGTGCGGGTTCGATTCCCGTCTCCCGCTCCATTGAATTTCGAAAACCTGGAACGCAGCGGGCCTGGAAGGAAAATCGGATTGTTTGCAGGCGGTGCGGGTATCCAGTCAAGCGGACATTGCATCGAGATTGAAAGATCAATGCTCACTTAGCTCAGTCGGTAGAGCACCTCCTTGGTAAGGAGGAGGTCGTTGGTTCGATTCCAATAGTGAGCACCATTTTGCAGGTCCAGCTGGATTCAAATAAAGATACTTTTATATAAATCCACCTTTTACTACGGGTATTCAAGACATGGCCAAGGGAAAATTCGAACGCACCAAGCCGCATGTAAACGTAGGCACGATTGGCCACGTGGATCACGGCAAGACGACGCTGACGGCGGCGCTGACGAAAGTCGGAGCGGAGCGGTTTGGCGGCGAGTTCAAG
>JARLJU010000125.1 GCA_031291055.1 Rudaea sp.
TCGAGAGCAGCGCGGCAGACGTCCCGCTCGCGCTCCCGTGATGCGCCACCTTCAGCAGCATCGCTTCCGGATGCTCCGCCACAATGCGCTCTTCCACTGCGCGTTCCGCATCTCCCTCAAGCAAAGCCGTGGTACCGCCCAAAGTCGCGGTAAATACCAGGCAGTCGTCGTTCGGCCGCATCGAGCCCGTGACCTGGTCCCTGCCCGGAGCGAGTACATGAAAATGCACTCCCCCGTAATCGAACTGATCGCCCTCTTTTTTTACCGACACTTTGATCCCCGCTCCCTCGGCTTGCGCGACGACTGGCGCCAGTTCCCCTACCGGCTTGTCGATACTTACCCAGAGTTCTCGCGGATGGAAGTTTGCCATCACCGCCGGCATTCCTCCCAGGTGATCGGCATGCGGATGCGAGATGACCACCACATCCAGCCGATCGATGCCTCGATTCCACAGATACGACGAAACCACTTGCTCGCCAAGATCAAAGTCCGAATGCATCCAGAGTGGCAGGCCTCCCGCGTCAATGAGCATGGCGCGCCCCTCCGGTGTGATCAGCAGAATCGAGTCGCCTTGTCCCACATCAATACTCGTCATCTCGATCACGCCGGCGCGAATCCGAGGGCGCGACGGGACGAACGCAACCCAGAACGCAACTCCAAAAAGCGCCGCCACACAGCCGCTGGCAACCCAACGCCCGCGCCGCGCCGCCAGCATCGCCAGCATCAACGCCGAGATGGATGCCAGTACCATGGCCAGCGAAGGCATGGCCACACGCAGATCGGCAATCGACGTCCCAATCATCTGCGCGCCGCCCAGCCTGTGCACGGTTCCCGCAATCCCTTCAAGCGCAAAACCGGAAATCCAAACTGCGGGCTTGGCCAAAATCGTTGAGATATATCCCAGCCCTACCGCCGCCGCTGCTGCCGGCATCAGCACCTGCGTCAGCGGGATCACCGCCAGATTCGCCGCCATCCCCATCGTGGTCGCGCGATGAAAGTGGTACGCCATCAGAAGCGCCAGCCCTGCCTGCATCAGCGCCGAAATGAAGATCAGCTCGCCTGCTCCAATCACGATGCGCATGAAGATCGCCGGCAGCGCCAGGCCGAAACGCTGGCCGGCGAATCGCTTCAACCGTCCCGCAATCATCCGCAGGTCAAGCCGGAACTGCGCCACCTTCGGAGCAACCTGCAAATCGTAGCTGGCCGCCTGCAACAGCCGCAGCCCGCGCGCATACGGCATCGTCGTCCGTTCCAGAATCGGCGAGCCAATGCCCGCAATAATAAAGACCGCTAGAAACGTCAGCTGAAAACTGGCGCCAAACAGCGCATGCGAATTGGCGATCAAAATTCCCAGCGCCGCGGCTCCGATCGCGTTCATCATGTTGCGTCCGCGATACAGCAGGCGCGCGCCCAGATAGGTCGCCAGCATCAGCGCCGCGCGCCACACTGGAGGCCCGACACCGACCACGAACGCATAAGCAAACGAGACGACGACCGTCGCGATGGCCGCCACCGCCGGATCCACGCGAAACTGCCGCAACGTCCAAAAAATCGCGACGGCCAGAATGCTGAGATTCATTCCCGAAACA
>JARLJU010000126.1 GCA_031291055.1 Rudaea sp.
GAAAACGGCGCCTGCCGCCAACGGAAGTATGAGACACAGCCGGCGCCATGCGCAAACGCTTCCCAGCTCCATAAGCGCACCATGCCGGGCAAGGGCACCGGATTCCACGCAGCCCAGTTGACCGGCCCCGGCTGCTGCTCCATCACCCAGAATGGCTGTTTGGACATGCCGCGATAGACGTCGTGATTGAAGGCGGCAAAATCCGGATGCCCCGTGCGCGCAAAGCGCGCCTTGACCTCGGGGGCAAACCATTGCTCTTCCAGCGCGCCCAGCGGGTAGCTGTCCCAACTCGCGATATCGAGATCGGCGGCCACCTTGTAATGGTCGAACTCGGTGAACAACTGCATAAAGTTGTGGGCAATCGGGCGCCCTGGCGAGTATTCGCGCAGAATCTCGGTTTGCATCCGATTGAAGCGCACCACTTCATCCGAAGCGAAACGGCGATAGTCGAGCCGATGCGACGGATGAGCCTCGGTCACCGTGCCGATAGGCGGATCGATTTCATCGAAGCTGCGGTATTCCATGCTCCAGAACACCGTGCCCCACGCACGGTTCAGCGCATCGATGGTTTGATAGCGCGCCTTGAGCCATTCGCGAAAGCGCCCTACTGCCGCCGGCGAATAACTGATTACCGTGTGATGGCAGCCGAATTCGTTATCGGTCTGCCAGTACGCGACAGTGGGATGCTTGCCGTAGCGCTCGGCGATTGCCGTGCAGATCCGCTGCGATGCGGTGAAATACGAGGGCGAGGAGAAATCGTAGTGACGGCGTGAGCCGAAGGCGCGAGGACGGCCATCCGCACCAATCGGCAGAATGTCCGGATGACGATCGATCAGCCACTTGGGCGGCGTCGCCGTCGGCGTGCACATGACGACCTGCAGGCCGGCTGCGCCGAGTACGTCGATCGCGCGATCCAGCCAGCCCCAGTCATATTCGCCTGGCGTGGGCTCCATCCGGCTCCATGCAAATTCGGCGATTCGCACCTGCTCGATGCCAAGTGCCTTCATCCGGCGAGCGTCGTCTTCCCACATCGACTCCGGCCAGTGTTCCGGGTAATAACAGACTCCAAGGCGCATCCGAATGTCCTCTATGCGTAGTGTTCGACGGATTCGAGCGAAGCGGCGGCGAAGCCGTCTTCGGTAA
>JARLJU010000127.1 GCA_031291055.1 Rudaea sp.
TAAGCATAGGTTCCCACTTTGGTCGGCGATTCGTGGTGCAGCAGCCACACGTACGCCGTGAATCCCGCAATGGAACCGGCGAAGACGAGGTAGAGCAATGCGATCCACGCCGCGCTTGAGACATGCAGGGAATGAAATCCGCGCCATTCACCTCGCGCAGCGGCGACCGCGGCCAGCATGATTCCGCCGGCGAACATCTGTGCGCCCGAACTCATCACCTTAGACGAAGGCTGTGGCAGCTTGCGCGCCAGTGCCGATGCCACCGACCAGCTGATGGCGCCGATGATGAGAGCGACTGCACCGCCCGTGTCGATGGGCGTCCCGCCCAGTTTCCCGAAGAGGATTGACCGGCTCATGAGGACCGCGACTCCCAGAATCCCGGCAAGCAGCGCCGCGGCCAGCCGCAGCGTGAGCCTTTGCGTGCGCAAGATCAGAATCTCGGCGAGCGCCATGAATGCCGGAATGGTAGCCAATATCACGGCGGCGATGCCCGAGGGTACACGTTGCTCGGCCCAGAACAGCAGACCGTAGTCAATAACGAAGATGAGGAAGGCAAGCAGGATGACGGAAATCCACTGCCTCGCGCTCGGCGGCCGTTCTCCCTGCGCGACTGCCCAGCCGTAGACCAGCAGTCCTGCTGCCAGGAAACGCATTGCGCAAAAAAGGAACGGCGGGATTTCACTAACGCCAACACGAATGGCGAAGAAGGTTGACCCCCAAACAAAGTAGATGATTGCGAAGGCCAGCAGGGTCTTCCATCGAGCAGGTTGTGTCACAGTAGCCAAAGCCTCCACCAAAGTGTCTACTCACGAACCCGTCAGTGCCCAGACTCTTCGTCTTCCTTCACCAGCTATGCAGCCATTCGGCGTCACGCCCGATCCGCACCGGCGCTCGGAAGAGCTCGTTCAGCCGGTCCTCGGTGAGCAACTGCTCTCGCGGACCATCGGCCGCGATGCGCCCGTCGCGCATGAGGATGATGCGCTCGATTTCCGGCAGAATGTCGCCCAGATGGTGGGTGACCATGACCAGTCCCGTGCCTTCGCGGGCCAGCCCGCGCAGCGTCTCGCGCAGTTCCCGTTGGGCAGCCAGATCGAGAGCGTTGGAGGGCTCGTCAAGCAAGAGTTGTTGCGGCCGGTGGACGAGCGCACGGGCAATCAGAATCCGGCGTTTCTCGCCAGCCGACATGGTACCCACCAGTTGCGTTGCGAGATGCGTGGCTTCCATCCGTTGCAGAGCCTCCCATGCCCGCGCGTGCATTTCAGCGGTGACGTGCAGATTGGGCCAGAGCGTCGAAGCGGAAAAGAATCCAGCTATCACGGCGTCGAGTCCACAGGTTACCGCGGTCCGCTCACCGGGCAGTTCGGTACCCATGGGCCCGGCGCTAACTATGCCAAAATGCCGGCGCAGTTCAGTCAAATCCCAGCGTTCGCGGCCGAAGATGCGCAAGCGCATCCCGGGGCGAACGATGGGATACAGCTGGCAAGTCATGGCCATGATCAGCGTCGATTTCCCACAGCCGTTCGGTCCCAGGATCGCAACGTGCTCGCCGGTACGAATGCTGAGGTTCACGCCATGCAGAACGACGCGTTCGCCGCGCGCCACGTCGACATTGCGCAGTTCCAGGAACTCTGACGGTTTCTGTCCGCACTCGCTCATTCAATCCCGCTGGCTGGCCCCCACCTGCTAGATTAAATGGGGTCCGGCACATGAGCGATCTCTCCAGGTACGTCATCCCTCGCGGATTCCGGTTCGCGGCCGCCAAGGCAGGCTTGAAGGCCAGTGGCCGAACCGATTTTGCCGTCATCGTGGCGGATGCGCCGGCCAGCGCCGCTGCCGCCTTCACTTCGAACCGCGTCATCGCGGCTCCTCTGATTGTGGACAAGGAGCATCTAAGCGCAACTGGCGGCCGTGTCCGCGTCGCTGCCATCAACGCGGGAAATGCCAACTGCGCCGCGGGCGAGCCCGGCCTTCGCGCTGCGCGCGACACGTGCGCCGCCGCGGCAAAGGTATTTGGCTGCCGCGCGGTAGAGGTTTTCCCCTCATCGACCGGCATCATTGGCGTTCCACTCGCCGCGGAGAAGCTGATCGCGGTTCTGCCCGATCTGGCCGCGGCCCTGGGCGCCGAACCGGCTCACTTTCTCGAGGCGGCTCAGGCGATCCTGACAACCGATACCGTCGAGAAAACGGCTTTTGCGCGCATCGATCTGACCGGCCGCGACGGCGCCGCGCGTGAGGTCCGCGCCGAAGTTCGCATTGGGGCTTTCGGCAAGGGCTCGGGCATGATCCATCCGCAGCTCGTGCCGCACGCGACGATGCTGGTCTACATCCTGACCGACGCGGCGATCGAACCCGCCGATCTCGACGCCTATCTTCGTCCCGCCATCGACATCAGCTTTAACCGCATCTCCGTCGACGGCGACACCTCGACCAACGACACGGTGCTGCTGCTCGCGTCGGGGGCGAGCGGCGTGCCCATCGGCCGAGGCGATGCGGCCTTCGCTGCCGCGCTCGCACAGGTGTGCACATCGCTTGCGCACCAGGTCGTGGCCGACGGCGAGGGCGTCTCGCATGTGGTGGAATTGCACATTGACGGCGCGGCAAATGATGCCGATGCTCTGCGCGTGGCCAAGGCGATCGCCCACTCACCCCTTGTGAAAACCGCATGGGCCGGATGCGATCCCAATTGGGGGCGTCTGGCTGCTGCGATCGGCTACTCCGGCGCGCAGATCGATCCTGGCCGCATCGACATCCAATTCGGCGACCTGCCTATTTGCCGCGACGGCGGCCGTGCTCCCGAGTTTGACGAAGCCGTCGCCCATGCCTACATTAGTCAGCGCGAGTTCTCGGTTTCCATCGAACTTCACCAGGGCTTGGGTTCATGCGTTTTCTGGACCACCGACCTGACGGCACAATACATCCACATCAACGCCGACTATTCGACGTAGAGCGGCCGCGAGCGGGCCCGGGATCGAGGCGGGGGGGAAAGCCGGCTGCGGTCGTTAAGCATTTCTGTTGAAGCCAAATGAGTTATCGCCGGTTTGTTGCTCGGTGGTATTGACTAAAATATAACTATCGTTAAGTCCAATGGGAAGAATGAGTTACGGTCGCGATGGGGCA
>JARLJU010000128.1 GCA_031291055.1 Rudaea sp.
ATTGCGGTCAACCACGACGGCGATTTCTTCTGGAACGAGAAGCAGGTGGATGCGCCTACGCTGCTGGCACGCCTGAAAACCGTGTCGGTCATGACGCCGCAACCGGAAGTGCACGTTCGCGGTGACCAGAGCGCGCGTTATGAATTCATCGGCCGGGTCATTACCGAGTGCGAGCGCGCCGGTATCGCCAAGGTTTCGTTTATTACTGAGCCGCCCGCGCGCGGCGGCTAGGAGGAGGCGATCATGGGAATGAACGTATCGTCGGGCGCTGGCAGCGAGCCGGATGTGATGGTCGATATCAACACCACGCCGCTGATCGACGTGATGCTGGTGTTGCTGATCATGCTGATCATCACGATTCCGATCCAGACGCACGCCATCAAGATGAACTTGCCGGTCGGCAATCCGCCGCCGCCGATCACGCAGCCGGAAGTGGTGCAGATCGATATCGACTTCGACGGCACTACGACGTGGAACGGCCAGCCGGTGCCGGACCGCGCGGCGCTCGAGTCCAGGCTCGCCCAGGTGGCGTCCGAGCCGGTTCAGGCGGAAATCCATCTGCGGCCGGACAAGCTGGTGCCGTACAAGGATGTCGCGGCGGTGATGGCGTCCGCCCAACGACTGGGCGCGACGAAAATCGGTCTGATCGGCAACGAGCAGTACATGCAATAAGGAAGTGGAATGCAAACGATCCATCAACGGTTCAAGCGCGCCGTCATCGCGGCCGCTATCGGAGGGCTGTCCGCGCTCGTCGTGCTGCCGGTCACATCCTATGCCGCGGACACGTTGCGGCCGGATGTGGCGAAGCCGCTGAACGCCGCGCAGGATCTGTATCGCGCGCACAAGTACAAGGATGCGTTGACGAAGATCGATCAGGCCGACGCTGTGCCGGGTAAAACGCCCTATGAAAGCACCATGATTCAGGAGATGCGTGGCGCTGCGGCAGCGGCAGCCGGCGAATCCGGTGTGGCGGCCCAGGCCTACGAAACCTTGCTGAGTTCAGGACATCTGGCCGGTGCTGACGAGCAGCGCACCACGGCGGCGCTCGCAGGCATTTATTTCCAGGAGAAGAACTACGCGCAGGCTGCGAAGGTGGCACAGCGCTACCTGAAGTCGGGCGGCAGCGATCCCGACATGCACACGTTGCTGGTGCAGTCTTACTACCTGTCAAACGATTGCGGCAATGTGGTGAGCCTGCTCAAACCGAGCATCGATGCGCAAGTGCATGCTGGTCACGCACCTGACGAGTCGCAGTTGCAATTGCTCGGTACGTGCGCGCAACGGGTGAAAGATGACGCGACCTACCGCAGCACGCTCGAAAAGCTGGTTGCCTATCATCCGAAGCAGTCGTATTGGGACGATCTGTTCAACGCGATTCGCAGCAAGCCCGGCTATTCGTCGGCGCTCGATATCGACACCTACCGCCTGCGCCGCGCGACGGGTTCGCTCACCACCGCCGACGACTACATGGAGATGACGCAACTCGCGATCGTGGCGGGCACCACGGCCGAAGGCAAGCAGGTCATCGATCAGGGTTTTGCGTCAGGTGTTCTGGGCCATGACGCGCAGGCGGATCGCGAGAAGCGGTTGCAGGCGCTCGCCGCAAAACGGGTGCAAGCGCCGGCCGATCCCGCGAATCCCGTCGCGCCGGTCGACGTCGGCTTCAACGAGGTTTTCGCAGGGCAGGCCAAGCAGGGTCTTACGGCCATGGACGCAGCGATCGCGAAGGGCGGAATCGATCACCCAGACCAGGCGCAATTGCATCTCGGCGAGGCGTACTACATGGCAGGCGACAAAGCGCGTGCAGTGCAAACCTTCCGTGCTGTGAAGGGCACCGACGGTTCGGCCGATCTCGCCCGTTTGTGGGTGCTGGTGGCGTCGAAGTAACGGCATCCTGATCCCGATATGTTCCATCCTGCGAAGTGTCTCTATGGCGCGTGTCCAAGGGAGGATGTTGCGCTCAACGAAACATAGTTTAGTTTTATCAAACTAATTTTGACTACGGGATTCTGTCTTGCTATGGTTTTGCCACTCGATAACAAGGCACAGGTCGCAGTTTCTATAGGAAGCAAAGTCCGCGCGCTTCGCCAGCGGCTCAAGCGCACGCTGGACGAAGTGGCAACCACTGCGGGAATTTCAAAGCCCTTTTTGTCGCAGGTAGAACGAGGTCATGCAACGCCTTCAATCACATCGCTAGTGGGCATTGCTCGGGCTCTAGGTGTGACGGTGCAGTACTTCGTCGATACGCCAACCGAAGACAAGTCGGTCCGCAGAGGAAGTGAACTGAAGTACTTCGGATTCGACGGAACCGCGAATCGTTTTGGACGGCTGACGAACCTGTCGGTCGGCAGCAAACTGGAAGTGATTCTCGTCAGGATGCCGGTGGGGCAGAACCCATCGGAAGTCACGACGCATGCAGGGGAAGAGTTTTTGTACGTGATGAGCGGCCAGATATCGCTCACGTTAGAAGGTACAA
>JARLJU010000129.1 GCA_031291055.1 Rudaea sp.
ACGATCTGGTCGGGGACGTGCGCCGCGCGGGCGAAGCTGATTGGGCCTTTTATCTCGGGCGTTACAACGGCCCGGTGGATCGCGACGATTGGGGTATGACGCCGCAAACCAACGACGCTTACAATGGCAGCCTGCGTGACATCGTTTTCCCTGCTGGCATCTTGCAGCCGCCGGTGTTCGATGCGGCCGCCGATCCGGCGATCAATTACGGCGCCGCAGGCGGCATCATTGGTCACGAGTTGACCCATGGCTTTGACGACCAGGGCCGCAAGATCGATGCTGCTGGCGCCCTTCGCGATTGGTGGACGAAAGAGGACGCCGCAAAATTCGAGGCCCGCGCCAAAGAGCTGGGCAGGCAATACTCTGCCTTCGAGCCCCTGCCCGGCGTGCATGTCAGCGGTGATCTCACCATGGGCGAAAACATTGCCGATCTTGGCGGCCTGACTTTGGCGCTCGACGCTTATCACGCCTCGCTGAACGGCAAAGCTGCGCCGGTGATCAACGGCATGACCGGCGACCAGCGCGTCTTCTTGGGTTGGGCGCAAGCCTGGCGCGGCAAGGTGACGGACGATTACGTTAAACGCCAAGTCGTCAGCGATCCGCACAGCCCGCGCCAGTTCCGCGTCAATGGCGTGGTGCACAATATCGATGCTTGGTACGCCGCCTTTGGCGTCAAGCCCGGCGAAAAACTCTACGTCGCGCCGGACAAACGCGTGCATATTTGGTGAGGAGGCGTAGGGCGAGACACCCGGCGCTGCCCTGCCTATCGCTTATCCACGCGGCGGTTCGCTCGGCGGATCGCGTTGCTTGGTGTGCGAGACCGCCGACATGATGCCAAAGCCAATGATGACGAGCGCGCCGACTCCTATCCACGCATGCGGGACGTGCAGCAGAAAGGCCCCATAGATGAGGCCACCCAGCAAGACAACGAAACCGGCGACGTAAAGTACGAAAGCTGACATGATTTGACCTGATGGAACGCTTTGAAGCCTACGTCATAGCGTTCCATCAGAAAGCGTCGGAATCTACTCAGTCGTGATGCGTTACTTTATTTCAGTGACGAACGAGCTGCGCGGGCGGCGCACCTTTTTCAAATTCACCAGCCAGTCCTTATCGGCCTCACGATAGCCCAGCGGCAACAGCAGCACGCTGCGCAGTCCGCGCGCGCGTAAATGCAGAATGTCATCGACCGCGGCGGGGTCAAAACCTTCGATCGGCGTGCTGTCGACCGCTTCGTCAGCGGCTGCCACCAGGGCAACGCCGAGGCCGATATAGGCTTGTCTTGCGGCGTGCTGGAAATTCACTTCCGGGCCGCGCGGCGGATAATTGCTCAGCAGCATCTTGCGATAGTTTTCCCAGCCCTCGTTGGTGCTGCCACGTTCAGCGGTG
>JARLJU010000130.1 GCA_031291055.1 Rudaea sp.
AGCTATCGCTTCAAGTCCAGCTCAACGCAGAATCGAAAGGAGAAGATCCGCAAGACCACCAAAACCTAGGGCATACTGCATAAAAAGGGTGGCTCACTTTTCAGTGAAAATCCCGGCTCACTATTCAGTGCAAATCAACAATGGGTCCACAAGTGTCACGGCTGCCAGAGGGATATGTGTGTCAGTGATGGCCGAAAGCTGCTTCAACGAGAATTGAAGTTGGCTGGTATCGCACCAGCAGTAGCAGACCAGCGCTACCACACGCTGTCGTATTCCGTCCAGATGTAGAAATTACAGTTTGTCATTGTGGTGTGCCATCCTCAGAATTTACAAAGTTTGCACCCAATGGAAGCACCGACCAGTTTTCTCAGGAGAAGAAGTTGAAGATTCTACGACCCCTGCTGCCCCTAGCTCTGGCATTCGTCTCGTTCGCAAGCTCTGCTCAGATGGCAAATTTAGTGCAACCAGCCATGCTGCAAAATGGAGTGCCGGTGGCAACCGAGTGTAACAACTGCTCCAACGTTCAGCTCTACAACGCGGCAATCGCGGGCCCCTTGGTTGGAGTTCAGTATTTTTACGACTTGACCCTGCACCAAATCACAGCGTGGCAGGCATCCAAAGAGCCGAACGGGAAAGGTGGCTATATATATGACGCGACGCAAGTCACGGTGCCTGCTCCGATAGCTGCGGCGTTCGCTAATTTCAACAATGGAGTCGTAACGTACGGACGCGCGGCGATGAATTCTACTGTGACGATTAACGTCAACAGTAAGATGACCGGCTTTCCATCCGCTCTTACGAACGTGAGTGTGTACGGGATAATCGAGACCAGCGCGTACCAAAATGATATTTCCGATTGGATAATGACTGCCGGCAATCCACAATTCTCAACACCTCTTGCGACTGGATTGAATCAGAGCGTGTGGGGCGTGCTCAGTTCCCTTTCATCCATCATATTCAAGAACGATGTTTTTTCTGCGACAATCAACGTTACGCTGAGTGATGGCAGTAGAGTTACTTTTTCCTGGAAGGCGTCCACCGACCCCACATTTACAAGTGCCAGGGACGTAAACAACAACACGATTCCTCTTAACCTGTCCGCCTTTCCGCAAAACTACGTCTTCAACAATGATCCGGCCGGACTAGCTGCTTTCGAGGCGTACTTGCAATGGCTCGGCGTGCCTGTAGTGGCGGGAACCGACCTTGGCTCGATTCCTTCCGTTGTCGTGGAGTGCTATAACAAGTCCGGCAACTCGACCCTCTGCACAGTCCAGCCGAACTGATAGCCCTCTGCGTCCAGATTCCCAGCGGTATTGTGACGCTGGGATCACTAATGTCAGGCCCCAGGATTTTGCAACCTGTTCGGAATCCGCGGTTGAGGTTAAGCAGCCGCGGTGGCTCAAATAGGATGTATTGACGGCAATCTCAGCCCGTGCGTTCGACCTCCGCATAAATCGGCGGAATCCCCGCGAGGACGACGACCGCTGGAACCCATGCTACTAGTACGGAGCTCGTCGCGACTGCCGACGAAGTGTGCGTAACCCCGTGCGTAACGGGCGTCGTTGCAGCGAGGAAAACCGCGCAGTTGAGGGCTTTTCGCTGCCCTCCACCGCACCAACACTAGGTCTCTCAAAGAGTTAGGCAGCAAAGCGCAAGCATCGTTTCGCCTTGGTACAAACGCTGGTACACAAGGAGGCGAACTTGACCTGTGCTTACGTGGTCCAGAGAGGGGCGTTCTTCCACTTCCGAATTCGCGTTCCGGCCGATCTTGTTTCGGCATTCGGGCACCGCGAAGTGCAAATGTCGCTGGGGGAAAACAGACAGAGACAGGCGGCGCTCAGGGCGTCGCACTTGGTGCTTCATGCACAATCTTTTTTCAGGACGATCCGAGTTTTCATGAAGCACCTAGCTTGCGCAACCACAAGAATGAGAGCAGCCATGAGCGACCTCGTCCGAAATGCGTACGTTCTTGCTGAACCAGCGTAATCAGCCCTTATTACCTCGCGGGCCAGCACGTTCTGGCTGATGTTCAGCCTACTGCGCAACTTGCGAATCTGCCCTGCGCTGTAAGTCATCGGCGTCAGGCACAGCGCATCGAAGCGATCCGTTTTGTGTTTGTCAATATGGCCCAGGCGATGCAGGTCGCTGGCCGTCTCGCGCATGGCGGTCGGAATTGGACTCTTTGCGCAGGTCTTGGCGGTCACGTCGCCTACTTCATGCCTTCTGCGAGTTTGTTCGAAGATTGGCGCAGTCCATCCAGAATGGCATCGGCAATGTGGCCGGGAAAATCCGTGGGCAGTTTGGTTCGAACGTCTTCGATGACGTGTTCCGTCTGTTCAAGCAGGCTCGAAACGATGTGGTCAAATGTCTCGCCGATACCGCATCGCTTTGCGGCCTCTTGCCAATGCCGAAACAGAATCGAATGCCATAAGTAGTGACGGTTCGCGCCACCCGCTGCCATTGCCATTTTGACTTTCTTCGGCGACAGCTTATTTCGCGTATTTCCCAGTACCGGAAATGCCGAAAGGACGTCGTAGCGCGGGGTAAGGCGGTAGCCCCCGCCGGCCTTGATGAACAAGCTGAAGTTCTTGGCGTGCCCGTCGATGGCACAAAGCATCCAGAAGAGGATTTCAGTCCGAAAGAAATCCTGGCGATCCTCCTCTGCTTTTGCCGACCCAAGCAGGAGATCCATAATTTTTCGAATGCCCGGGCCCCCATCCGACTCGTATTTGCGTTCGCTCGGTTCGCCAGTTGCCTGACACAAATCCTCCTGCGGAAGACGCACGAACCATGATCTATCGGACGACCGACGTCGGTCGAATCGCTCGACCACGAGGACTTTCCTTTCGCCAAACGTGTGGATGCTGCACTTTGCGATATCGACACCGTAAGCGCGAAGAATCTGCGAGCACAGCCATTCGTTCTCAACCGACGTGGTCAGGTCGATGCCGCTGGCGGCCGTGCCGATAGGCAGCTTCAGGATATGGGTGGTCGGCGTCGTTCCCGTCGGGCGCATCCACTTTCCATTGAGCCGCAGCAGCGCCGTCTTCTCCTGCGCACCCGCCAGAGAGATTCGAAACGTATCGCTTTCGTCGGTCCTGCCGACCGGTGTATCGAGCATATTGACAAGCAGCTGTTCGATCTCTCGATCGCTGACGGCAGCGCCTTCGATCTTCCTTACGTCGGGCGGAGGCTCTCCGTCGGGTAGCAGTTGAATCGCACCTACGCAGTCTCGACCGATTTCGGCTAGAAGATCGAACGCTTCCGACGATCGCGCAGCGAATCTGCGCTGCAGCCGCTCGCGGATGCGCCGGCTGTCGGGCAACAGGTTATCGAAGTATGCTGCGACGATCTCGCCTTTGAATGGCGTTGGCCGTAGCGGCAGCGACAAGGAAATGGGGCGAGCGTTTTCCGAGGCCAGCCACGTACTCCCGTAACCGAATTCGTCTTGCTTGCCGGGATGCGTCGTCCACGTCCCGACGTGCTCGCCGTTCATCCAGACGGCAAGTGCCCTCTTGCTGGAAAGTCGAGCCATTACCACTCCGCCTTCTTGTCCGGAGAGGTGCGGTCCGTCCGCTTGTCCCTGATGACCAACTCCAGATCCAGTGCGGACAGCAGCTTGTACAAGGTCTCCACGCGCGTGCGCGCGGCATTGGCTTCAATGGCCGAGACGGTGGTTTGCTTGATGCCTACCCTGGAGCCCGCAGTCTCCTGAGTCAAACGACGCAGCGTGCGACAGCTCTTGAGAATAGATCCGAGCTGTTCGGGAGTTCGCGCAGCGTAGTTCATGGATTATCTCCTATAGGGGATAATATCAATTTATCCCTTATAGGGAATAAAGTCAAAGCATCCTCTATGTGGGATAAATACACGCCGGTGACGAACGAGCCTGGGGCGCTCCTGGCGCGACAAGCCGTTGCGCGCCGCTTTATGTGGCGCGATTTCGAATCGCGCCGCTTACACGTACGCGCTGCGTGAGCAACTCCGTGAGTAACAACACGCGTGCGATTTATCGGACGCGATCTAAAAAACCACTTAAGCCGCTTCTTCGACGCCCTCCACCGCACCAGATTTTCGACCATTTTCTTAATCGATCAAGCGGTTATCTCGTCGATATTCTTCGTGCGGACGGTGGAATTTCCTTACTGTGCCAAGTCGGTGTGCCAAACCCAGGAGTTTGGCTTGTCGATTCCTGCACATCTGTTCCGCCGTCAACGCGTCTTCTACTTCCGCTGGGCGATCAAAGATGCACGGTGCCGACGAACAGGCTTGAAGGATCGGTGGCGGTTTTCGTGAAAGTCTGCCCGGCCGTGCCGGCGGTTGCGGCGGTTGCCGTTCCCGAGTTTCCACCCGCTCCGTAGGATCCGCCGCCGCCGCTGCCAAATCCAAATCCTTGAGGATTGGTACCCGTGCCAGCGGCACCACCGGCGACGGTCTCGATACCTGGTGTGACGACCGGCCCGAGCAGGTTGATGATACCGCCGCCTCCACCGCCGGAAGCGCCGCCGCCGGTCGCGCCTGCAAGGGCATTGGCGCCGGTACCGCCGATTGCCGAAAGCGTCCCGCTGTTGGTGACGCTGGTCTTGGACGCCAGCACGATGATCCCGCCGCCGCCACCGCCGCCGCCATTGCTCTGGGATGCAACGACCGGGTTGCCGTTGGCGCCATCGGCATGAATGGAGCCCGTGTTGGTTATGGAAATCGAGCCTGCAGCCACGATGACGACGGTACCGCCACCGCCGGCATTTGCGGCTACGCCGTTGAGGGTATATGGCGAAATTCCGCCGCCAGCCAGACCAGGATTGACCATGAGCCTGGCGGCCATGGGGTTGCCCAACGCGCTGCCACCCTTGGCAATCATTGTGCCGCTCGTACTGTCGATAGCTGCCGCCGATGCGCCGATGCCTGCACCCGCGTTGACGTTCGGCGCCACCTTGATCTGTCCCGAGATCGTGACGTTGCCCGTCGCGCGAATGATCAGTCCACTGGGAATGGTCAATGTGCCGGTGATGTTCAGCGTGGTGAATTCCAGCGTCGTGTTTGGCAGCGTGCTGGTCCAATCAACGGTTGCAAAACTGCCTGCACCGTCCGAACCATCGCCGTACACGTTGGCTGCACCCGCCGCACCCGTGGCTCCCGTCGCTCCCGTCGCTCCCGCGGGACCTTGCACTCCCGCTGAACCCGCGGCGCCGGTACTTCCCGTCGCTCCAGTCGCCCCCGTTGGTCCGGCAGGTCCATTTGCTCCCGTGGCACCTGCCGGACCGGTCAGACCGGTTGGGCCGACGGGGCCAATTGAACCGGCCGCACCAGTCGCTCCAGCACCGCCTGTGGCTCCCGCGGGACCCGCGGGACCGGTGTCGCCTGTCGCACCCACGGGACCGGTATCTCCGGTGGCACCGGTTGCGCCTGTCGCACCCATCGGCCCGGTGGGTCCTGCTGTACCCGCCGGTGAATTGAGTGCGTACTGAGCCACCGGCACGGTGTTCACGCGCTGCCGGGGTGCAAGGACTTGGCCGTTCACCGCAATCTCCAACCAGTATTGCTGCCCTGCGAAGGTCTGGCCAAAATCCAGGTCAACGGTAAACAAGCCGCTGGTGACCGTCGCCGATTCCGATAGCGGATTCGTGTAGGGATTGCCGGTCACAGGGTCCGTGCCGGAGACAACGATCGGCGTGCCGCCTGTTTCCGCGTCATACAGGGTAAACGTGAACGATTGCGGCGAACCCGACGAAACCAGACCACCGTTATTCGAAAGCTGGCCCTGGTAGGTGAATGCGGTCGTTTGCGGCGTGGCGGCTGCCGTGGCATTCAACGCCGCTGCCGACATCAGTGCCGCGGCGATAAGTGCACAAAGTTGTTTGTGTTTCATTGTCCACACCCCTCGAATCCGTTGAAGAAAATCTCGTCCAGTCCGCTGGTCTGCGCCGCAGCCCAGAATCCGGAGAACACCCCATAACTGGTGCCGCCACCAATAGTCGCCTGATACGCGTATCCAGGCGCAGGCGCCAGCTGCCCAACCGTGCCGGAGAGCAGATAACAACTGTTGTGTGCTCGATGAATGCTGCCGTTGGTCACTGCTGACCAAGTGATGCAGAAGGACGCCGGTCCTGATTGCGTCGTCGTGCAGTACGCTGGCGGCGTTGGCGTGCTTTGCGCGCCGGCGGCTGTGCAGGACATGGCAGCGATTGCGAAGAACATGATCGTTGAACGCGCGGACATGGACGACCGCGACCGAACTTGACTTGAATTCACCGAGCCCCCTTAAGGCGATGCGAGTGCAGCGCTGCCACTCCGCTTTTCCACACACGAGTGTTTACACGCTCGAATGGAAAGGTGCAAGGGGCCTTACGGGGAAGTACAAGCGACACACGCGATTGATTCCGCCTAAGCTGGCGAGACTGCGTCAGTGGGAACTTGCATCGCAGACGGCGACAAGATCGTGGCAGCGGTTGTGGCAACCGAAAATCCGCGCGTGCAGGTGCTTTAGAACCGGGGCATGATTGCTCCGCTTGAAATGCTCTCGGGGATGGATCAGGAGAAGAACGCGTGCGTGGGGAAATGCCGAGCATTGGCTGCGACTCCACGTCAAAGCAAGCGGTCGCCAGGTTCGATTGACGACCAGGGTTGCGGATACGCAAACAGACCGCGTCCTGGAAACATCGAAGTGGTCTCGGCCGGGCAAAACAATGATGCCGTATCGACAGTCACTGTCGAGCTCGTGCGCTGGGCGGACATCATTTTCGTCATGGAGAAAGCGCTGCGAAGCGTGTCATCTGTGTGGCTGTCGCGATCAACTATGAATTCCCGGATCCGCAGTTGATAAAAATTCTGCGGGCCAAGGTGTCGAATTTTTTGCCGATAGCCTGATCGGGAAACTGGAATAAAATAGCGCGGCCAGGTTGCGGATGCTGCATGTCCAATCAGGCGATCGTTCAACTCTACGGGGAGACTAAAAATGCACTTCACCAGGATCTTTGTCACGTCGGTCATCGCAGCCCTGGGTTTGCTCGTTCTGCTGCTGTGCTGGCCTTTTTATTCCGTACCAACTGGTTCGCGTGGCGTTCTGACCCAGTTCGGCGCGATCAAGGGCATCGAGAGCGAGGGATTGGTTATCGTGCCGCCATGGCAGAAAGTAAACATCTTCAGCATCCGCGCCGAAACCGCCGACATAAACAAGGCATCCGGCAGCACGAGCGATACACAGCCCGTGGATGTCGATCTGACCGTGCGTTACAGCATCATGCCGGATCGGGTCGCGGAGGTGTACGAGAAATACAGCCACAATGGCGACCTTGCCTCTTACGTGCAGACCGCGACCCAGGAGGTTTTCAAGGCCGTCACAGCGAAGTACACCGCGCCCGACCTGATCGGCAAGCGATCACAGGTGTCGAGCGACATCCTTGACATGCTCAAGCAGAAGCTGGAGAAATATGGTGCCCAAGTCATCAACATAGACATGCGGAACTTTGCATTCAGTCCGAGCTACATGAACGCGATCAACGAGAAGGTGACTCAGGAGCAATTGCGCCTCGGCGCCGAAAACAAACTCAAGACTGTTGAGTCCGAGCAGAAGCAGAAGGTTGCCATCGCCGAGGCCGAGGCCAATGCACTCAAGGCACGCGCAGACGGCGAAGCGTACGCAACCGTCAAGGAAGCGACGGCAAAGGCCGAGGCGCTCAGGGTCCAGAATGTCGCGCTCGCACAAAACAAAGACGTGCTGGAACTGCGGCGTATCGAGGTCGAGCAGACCAAGGCCGAAAAATGGGACGGTAAATTGCCTACGGCGATCTACGCGGGCGCACCAATCCCGTTCCTGAACATTGGCAACAAGCCATGACCGCGATGCGTTAAAAGCCCAATTCCGGCGGCCGGCATTGCATGGAAAAATACTGCCGGAAAAATTTCCGGCGTGGGCGTGCGGATATCCATGCAGCGATAGCGTTGCGGCAGTTGCATTCCGTTCGCCGTCTGGCGGAAACTTAAACTATGGGAACCACGGCGAGGCTGGCATCTTGAACTTCGCGGAATTACGGGCCGGCAACGTCAGCGGGCCATTTTTGTATATATTGCCACTCAATAGGAAACGCGTCCGGGTTGCCAATCGTGTAGGATTGCCTGAGAGCGAATCACGCGTTAATACACTGTGCTTCAGGATTAGATGACAGGCGGGCAAACACAGACGTTCCGCACGGGTAGCCCGGATCAGCCGGTGGTACTCGTCGTGGACGACGACGATTTGATGCGCTCAGCCTTGCGGCGATTGCTGCTGGCGGCGGGTATCGCCACGGAAGTTTACGCATCGGGCAATGAATTCTTCGCGCAGGCGCAACTGGATCGTCCTGGTTGCCTGATTCTGGATGTGCGCATGCCGGGCATGAGCGGCCTTGAAGTACAAGCCTGCCTCAGGCAGCGCGACGTGGAGTTGCCGGTGATCTTCCTGACCGGGTCGTCGGATATACCGATCGCGGTCGCTGCGATGCGCGAGGGTGCGACGGATTTCATCGAGAAGCCCTTCGACAACGACGACTTACTCGCGCGCGTGCGCCAGGCCATCGATCGGCATTCACATCGGCGCCGGGAACACGATGAGCGACACGATGTGCTGCGCAGGCTGGCGACGCTGACTGCGCGCGAACGCAGCGTGCTGGATCTGGTCGTCGCGGGCAAGACCAACAAGGAAATCGCGCGCGACCTGGGGGCCAGTTACCGCACGATCGAGATCCATCGCAGCCATATGATGGAAAAGATGGCTGCCCCCACCCTCGCGGACCTCGTCCGCATGCGCCTGCTGGAAGACAACCAGCTTTCCCGCACATAGCGCAAGCGGAGGCGCCGGCTCGGCGCCATGCTTGAGCGGGGCCCTCGCCGGACGTCCCGCAATCCAGGCCTGAGCGTCTACGTACAAGTACCTATAAGTACTCGTACGAATTACGTGTGCACGCATGGATCCATAGTATGCGCTCACCTGCCGAGCAAGGCATCGCGATGTTCAACGATGCAAGCGACGCGAGCTCTCCCATCACAGGTGAATGCCATGAACGCTACCACATCCAATCTGCACTTGAAGAAGCTGGCTGTCGGACTTTCCGCCGCCATCGCACTGATCGGAGTGCAAGCGCATGCTTTCGCCAACGGCATCGTCGGCGGCTATGCCGGCAATGTCGATACGGTCACCAGTTGCGCCGACGACGGCTCCGCCGGAACACTGAGGCAGATCGTCGCCAATGCCGCCAGCGGCGATGAAATCGATCTGAGCACACTGTCCTGCAGCGACGGCCGCATTGCGCTGACCCAGGGTGAGATCGCGATAGCCCAGAACCTGACCCTTTCAGGGCCCGCGGGCAGCACCCTGACGATTGCCGGCGGAAACGGTCGCGTCTTGAACAGCACGGCCGCCACCCTGGCGATCGTCAATCTCGGCATCAGCGGCGGCAGTATCCAGACCACCGACGACGACGCACAGGGAGGTTGCATCCTGGCCGCCGGCAACTTGGCGCTGGTCGGCTCGACCGTCAGCGGATGCGCAACAAGCTCGACGCAAGCTTCCGCCCGCGGCGGCGCCATCAACGCGCTGTCGGTGTCGCTGACGTCCAGTCGTGTCAGTGGCAGCTCGGCAGTTTCAACCGGCAGCTATCAGGTCGCGCGCGGGGGCGGCGTGTACGCAACGAGTCTGTACTGCACGGACAGCACCTTGAATGGCAACCGCGTCAGCGCCGATGCGAGCAATGGTTACGGCCAGGGCGGCGGCGCGCTGATCACCCAGGGCAACGTCAACCTCCTGCGCTGCACGATCGACTCCAATACGGCGGGTGAAGGTGCCGGCATCATGCAGTTCGTGAATCGAGGGTATGCGCCGGTCACGAGTATCGTCAACAGCACCATCTCCGGAAATACGGCAAGCTACGCGACCGGTGGCATCGAAGTCTTCTGCCCTGATTGCACGCCGCAACCGCTTCAACTCTCGAACAGCACGGTAGCATTCAACACTGCACCCATGGGTTACGGTGTCGGCATCAGCACAAACGGCAGCGTCGTCGCGCAAAGTTCGATCATCGCCAACAACAACGCTCCCGATGGGTCCGCCTACCTGGACCTTTTCGCCACCGATCTGGGCGGCGCCAACAATCTCGTCATGTCGACCAACGTCACGCCTGCAGCCGGCGTCATCACCCTCAGCAGCGATCCCTTGCTGAGCCCGCTTGCCGACAACGGTGGGATGACCCGGACTCACGCTTTGTCGGACACCAGCCCGGCATTGCAGCAAGGCAACAATTCGATGGCGCTCGACTCCGACCAGCGCGGCATCGGGTTTACTCGTTCGGTCGACGGTACGGTGGACATTGGCGCCTACCAGACTCAGTCCGGCGTTACCCCAGGCCGGGCGGGAGACGCAATCTTTTCTTCTTCGTTTTAGGCAGGATGTCGTCGTAACTTGAAGCTGCATCCCCAAGACTGGTTTGTCGGTGTCCGCATGGCGACTTCTTGCGCTGCCGATCAAGGATTCGCGGGTATCGTTGCAATGAAAATCCGGCTGATCTGCCCACGAAAACCTTCACGCAATCGGCATTTGCACCGTAGCGTATCCCGCGCGCGGCCACTGAACACATGTTCGGATGCTCATGCCGGCGATCAGCAATCGCTATTCAGCCTCAGTCCGACGCCAACGTGGGTTCACGACAGCCGGACACTCCGGTTTCTTGCAGTCAATGACGCTGCCGTTCGTGCGTACGGGTATTCGAGACCCGCGTTTCTGACCATGACGCTGGCCGACCTGCTCGCGGACGTGCACATCCCGGAGCCGGGCGTCACGTCATCCGGCTCCAGCGGCGTCCGGCGCCTGCGCACGGCCGACGGGATTGCGCTGTTCGTCGAGATTGCCGATGAGGCCGTGCGCTTCGAAGGGTACGACGCACGTCTGGCGGTTGCGCGCGACGTCACCGCGCAGCGCAGCGCAATCGACTCGGTCGAGGCCAGCGAGCGGCGATTCCGCGATCTGTTCGAACACAGTGTGGGGCTTATCTGCACTCACGACCTGAACGGCGTTCTGCTGTCGATCAATCCGGCCGCAGCACTGGCATTGGGATATCGCGTCGCCGATCTGGTCGGTTGCCGGATGACGGATCTGGTTCCGACCGCGCTGCATTCGCACCTCGGCGACTACCTGAAACGGATCGGCCACAGCGGCGAGGATTCGGGCCGGCTTCAACTTGCACACCGGGATGGCAGCCCGAGAATCTGGGAATACCACAATCGCGTACTGTGGGACGATCAGGACACCCCCTTCGTGGTCGGACATGCGCAGGACATCACGCAAAGTCGCTCGGACGAACGCCGCTTGCGCGAGCAGCAGGCCGAACTCGAAGCGGTCACGGATGGATCGCCGGTCGGCTTGTTTCGCGCAACGCTCGACGGAAAGTTCTCCTACATCAACCGTTCGTACGAGCGCATCACCGGGCAACGCGCCGACGAGGCGATGGAATCTGGCTGGGCCGCCGCACTGCATCCAAAAGACCGCATGCGCGTGATGCAGGAGTGGGCGTCCGCCACGCAATTGCGCGAGAAATTCCTCTCCACGCATCGGTTCCTGCATGACGGCAGCCGCACTGTGTGGGTATCGATGCGGGCCCAACCCTTGATCGTCGCAGGCGAGATCGTCGGTTACGTGGGATCGGTTGCAGACGTGACCGCGCGCCACAGGGCCGAACAGCAACTGCAGCGCAGCGAAACGCATTTGCGCACGATCGCCGACGCAATGCCGGCGATGATCGGCTATCTCAACGCGACGCTGCGGTTCAAATTCGTCAACGCTGCCTATGAGCGTGCCTACGGGCGCAGCCGTGCGGATATCGTCGGTCGTACCGCACGCGAGGTGCTGGGTGAAGCGGTCTACGCCAAGCGCCTGCCATATATCGAGTGCGCATTGCGCGGCGAGCGTGTGACGTTTGAGGAGGAGGAACAGCGCGGCGACGACTTCCGCTGCATGGAGATCACGTACATTCCCCAGCGCGACGACGATGACCAGCAGATAGTCGGCCTGCACGTCATGGTACAGGACATTACCCGCAAGGCCCGGCAGGAACGCGACTGGATGCGGGCTGCCGAGATCGACAATCTGACCGGCGTGGCAAATCGCGCAGGTTTTCTCGCTCGACTCGATCGCGCACTCGTCCGCAGCAAAGATCAGCAGTCGATGCTGAGCGTCATGTACCTGGATATCGATCACTTCAAGCAGATCAACGACACTTACGGCCACGGCGTCGGCGATGCCTTGCTGAAGGCTTTCGCGCAGCGGTTGGCGTCGGTCCTTCGGCCTTCCGATGTCGTCGGGCGTCTGGGCGGCGACGAATTCACGGTCTTCACCGAAGGCGTGCGGCGCCCGGAGTATGCATCTGCGATCGCGGCAAAAATTGTCATGGCGATGCGCCGGCCGTTTTTCCTGGCGGAAGAAAAACTGACGCTTTCGCTGACCACGAGCGTGGGCCTGGCGCTGAGTGGCGACGAATCGGCCATGACCACGGCTGCGCTGCTCGAACGCGCTGACGGAGCACTCTATGCGGCCAAGGCAGCCGGGCGCGATGGCTATCGTGTCGCTGCCAGGAAGGGGTCTGCGCAGGCAGTCGAGCGTTCACGCCCGATCATGAAGTAAAGCCAACATCAGCCGCTGTTTCTTTATCTTTACCAGCGGATTACGCCATCTTTCTCGAATATTTCCGGGCGTCGCACCGCATGCCGGCGCACCACTCACGACGGCAGCGCGCGCGTTCCGGCAAGCTTGCGGCTGTCACGCGCGACGGGTAGTGTAGAACCTCATCCGAACCAGGCGAGGACTAACCCGTGGATTGGCAGAAAGGACGTGAGAGCGACAACGTCGTCGAGGATGATGGCAGCGGCGGTGGCGGCGGGCTCGGCGGCGGCGGCATGCGCTTCGGGGGCTTTCACCTCGGCTTCGGCGGCATCATCCTGGTGGTCATCATCGGCCTGGTGTTCCCGTCGTTGCGCCCCATACTTTTCGGCCTGTTCATGGGAGACAACGGCGCGGGAACGAGCAGCCTGCAATCCAGTGCACCAGCGCCCACTCGCGCACCGCTCAATCCCAACGACCCACAGATCAAGTTCGTGCGATCCATCCTGGGCAGCACCGAGGATGTCTGGGGCGCGTATTTCCAGGCCAGCGGCAAGCAATACGAACAGCCCAAGCTGGATCTGTTTCACGGCCAGACCCGATCCGGCTGCGGCGCGGCGGAGGAATCGATGGGGCCGTTCTACTGCCCTGCCGATCATCGCGTGTATCTTGATCTGGACTTCTTCAAGGAAATGGACACACGCTTTCACGCCTCGGGCGATTTCGCACGCGCCTACGTGATCGCCCACGAAGTCGGCCATCATGTGCAGAATCTGCTTGGCATCATGCAGAAGGAAACCCAGGCACAACGCAGTGGGCAGCCGATGCAGGGAGCGAGCGGCCTGTCCGTGCGCCTGGAACTGCAGGCCGACTGTTTCGCCGGCGTGTGGGGCAACCGCTCGCAGGCGCAGCTGAACTGGCTGCAGGCCGGCGACGTTGACGCGGCGCTGAATGCGGCTGCCCAGGTCGGCGACGACACGCTGCAGAAGCAGGCTCGCGGGTACGCCGTGCCGGACTCCTTCACCCATGGCACATCGGCGCAGCGCGCGCGCTGGTTCAAGGCCGGCTTCGCCTCGGGCGATATCAACAGCTGCGATACTTTTGGCGCGGCGACGCTGTAGCTCGGCCAGCGGCGCGAGTGGCAGACTGGCGAGTGTCATGAAACCAGGCGACAGTAGGCGCTCATTCGCTGGCTCTCGCCCATGAAACCCGCACTTCGTCTTGTCGCCGCCCGCCTTGCTGCGGCATTTGCTGTCCTCGCCCTCGCCGCCTGTTCGACGCAGGTGCCGCGGCCATCGGCCTACTCGCCGCTGATCCTGATTTCGTTCGACGGTTACCGGGCCGACTACATCGACCGCCAACTCTCGCCTAATCTGGCCGCGCTGGCCGCCGACGGCGTGCGCGCCACCGCGATGCGCCCGGCCTTCCCGACGCTCACGTTTCCGAATCACTACACAATCGTCACCGGGCTGTATCCGGATCACCACGGCATCGTCAATAACCGCTTCGTCGACCCGGTCAGCGGCGGAAAATTTGTATACAACGATCCGAAAACCACGTCCGATCCGGCGTGGTGGGGTGGCGAGCCGCTGTGGGTGAGCGTCGAAAAGCAGGGCAAGCACGCGGCCACCATGTTCTGGCCCGGCTCCGACGTCGCGATCGACGGAGTGCGCCCGGAACACTGGCAACAATTCAACGGCAAGACAACTCCCGCCGCACGCGTCGATCAGGCCCTGGCATGGCTTGACCTGCCTGCTGCCAATCGCCCGGATTTTCTCACCCTGTATTTTGAGCAGGTCGACCACGCCGGGCACGATGCCGGCCCCGACTCGGCCGAAGTGGACGCGGCCTTGCGCGAAGTCGATGTGGCGCTCGGCCGCCTGATCGCCGGCCTGAAGCAGCGCGGCATTTACGCTTCGGCCAACATCGTCGTCGTCTCCGATCATGGCATGACCGCCGCCGGTGCGGACCGAGTGGTCGTGCTCGACAAGATCGTCGACATGCACGATGTCGATCTCGTAAACGCAGGCATACTAGTCGGGCTCGCGCCAAGACCGGGCCACGACGCCGAAGTCGATCGCGCGCTGCTTGGCGCCCACGAACATATGCACTGCTGGACCAAGGCCGGCGTGCCGGCGCGTCTGCATTACGGCACCAACCCGCGCATTCCGCCCCTGCTCTGCCTGGCCGACGACGGCTGGCTGATCAACACGCAGGAATTCCTGGACCGCCCCAACCACCACATCTCGCAAGGCGAGCACGGCTACGACAACGCCGACCCCGCCATGCGTGCGTTGTTCGTCGCCCATGGCCCGGCATTCCGGCACGGTCTGGTTGTCCCGGAATTCGACAATGTGGATGTGTATCCTTTGCTCACTCGTATACTCGGGATACGACCGCAGCCCAATGATGGGGATTACGTCGTGGTCAAGCCGATGCTGGTGCATCCCTGAGGCCGGCAGCCGGGCTCAGCCGATTTCGACCTGAGCGGATTTCAAGCTGGCCGCAGGCACCAGCGCCGCGCCCGCACGCGCGGCAATCGCGTTCAACTGGGCGACCTGTTCGCGACCAAGCTGTTTCCTGACCTGCGCCTGTGCGGTTTTCCACAAAGGCAGTGCACGCTGGATCGCCGCGCGCCCCGCCGCGCTGAGCCGAACTTCGGTTATGCGCCGGTCGCGCCCGGCGGATCGGACCACCAGCCGCTCGCGTTCCAGCGGAGCCAGGTTGCGCGCCAGAGTGGTGCGGTCCAGTTCCATTTCCCCGGCCAGTACGCTAATCGCGACCGGTTCGTTGCGCGCCACGGCCCGCAACAGGGAAAACTGGGTAACCTTCAGCCCGGACGAGGCGATGGCCTCGTCGTAGAGGTGGCTGATCGCGCGCGCCGCGCGGCGCAGGTTCACGCAGATGCATTCAGGTTGTCGCTGCATGAATACGTGTATATACTCCTATTTGCCTTCATGCAACTCGCGATTCGTTCACGACCATGCAATTCATGCTCGCCAAGCGCCTGCGCGGCCGGGTTCACTATGCCTGGATCGTCGCAGCGCTGACCTTCGTCACCCTGCTCGTTGTGGCCGGCATCCGTGCCACGCCCAGCGTGCTGATCGTGCCGCTGGAAAGGAATTTCGGCTGGGGCCGTGACAGCATTACGCTCGCAGTTTCGATCGGCCTGGTCCTGTTCGGCCTGATGGGTCCGTTCGCCGCTGCGGCGATGCAACGCTTCGGCATCCGCCGCACGATGGTCGCGGCGCTTGCCCTGCTTGCTGCGGCGATGGGAGGCAGCGCCTTCGTCACCACGCCATTGGGCCTGATCCTCACCTGGGGTGTGCTCGCCGGCATCGGTACGGGAACAATGGCGATGGTGCTTGGCGTGACCATCGTCAATCGCTGGTTCGACGCGAATCGCGGCAGCGTGCTTGGCCTGCTTACCGCGAGCACGGCAACCGGGCAACTGCTGTTTCTGCCGATCCTCGCCTGGGTGGTCGCGCACTACGACTGGCGCGTTGTGGTCTGGATCGTCGCCGTCGCCGCGGTCGTGCTGATCGCGCTCGTGCTCCTGCTCATGCCGGAACGGCCCGCCGATATCGGCCTTGGGCGCTTTGGCGGCAGCGACGATGCCGGCGCCGATGCGGCCACGGGCAACCCGGTCGCGAACGCATTTCGTGCGCTTGGAAATGCTTCGCGCAGCGGCACGTTCTGGCTATTGTTCGGCACTTTTTTCATCTGCGGGCTCAGCACGAACGGCCTGATCGGCACGCACCTGATCGCCTATTGCATCGACAACGGCATTCCGGAAGTTCGTGCCGCCGGCCTGCTGGCGATGATGGGTGTCTGCGACATCATCGGCACGACGTTGTCGGGCTGGCTGTCCGATCGCTACGACAATCGCGTGTTGTTGTGCGCCTACTACGGCCTGCGCGGGTTGTCCCTGCTGTATCTGCCCTACTCCGATTTCACATTTTACGGCCTGGGAATCTTTACCGTCTTCTACGGCCTGGACTGGATTGCGACCGTGCCGCCCACGGTGCGCCTGACCACCGAACGCTTCGGTGCGGCGCAGGCGCCGCTCGTCTATGGCTGGATCGGCGCCGGACATCAACTGGGTGCAGCGACAGCCGCTTTCGGCGCCGGCGTATTGCGCGTGCAGACCAATCGCTATGTCGAGGCATTCCTGATCGCCGGTATCACCTGCCTCGTCGCCGCGACTCTGTCGCTGATGATCCGCCGTTCTGCACCGGCGCCATTGCAAACGGCGCCGGTTTGATTCACCTGCAATCCTGCAATGAGGAATCGCCATGCCACTTGTCACCCTGACCGTCGTCAAACCGAAGTCCGCCGAATTCAAGACCGGCTTGTTTGCCGCCGTGCACGGCGCACTCGTTGCCTCCGGCGTCCCCGCGGCCGATCGCTTCCAGCGCGTGCTCGAGCTCGACGCGGAAAACTTCCGTTTCGATTCGCGCTACCCCGATCTCGGCAGCGACCGCGACGGGAATTTCGCGTTGATCGAAATCCTGTTTTCCGAAGGCCGCAGCGTCAAGGTGAAGAAGAAGATCGTCGCCGACATTCTTGCCGGCCTGACCGCCGCACCGCTGAACCTGAACGCGGAAAACGTGATGATCTGTTTCAAGGAAACACGCTGGGAGAATTGGGTATTTGGCGGAGGCCGGTTCATTCACACCTAGCCGAGATTGCGCGAATACGAACCCCGCTACACCGTGTCGCTCAGTCGCATCACTGTTTCCCGATAGCGCGCAGCGATGCGCTCTTCGTCGCGATGTTGAAAATCACGCACGACCCAGGCGCCATCGACCATCACGTGGCGAACAAGATTCGCGTTGCCCGCAAACAGGAACGTATCGAGCAGGCAACCCGCATCGCGCGCCGCCAGCAGCGGTGCATCGTGATCGAGCAACAGCAAGTCCGCGCGCGGACCTGCGCCGGTCAACGCCGAATCGTCTCCCTCGATCGCGCCGATCACCCGCCCTGAAGCCTGCGCGCCACCGAACAGGGCGTCACCCCAGAGGGTTGCACCGACGCTGTCGCTGAAATCCGACACGGCGATGTTGCGATGGCGCGTGGCCAGACGCTGCCCGTATTCGAGCCAACGCAATTCCTCGACCGGCGACACCGAAATGTGGCTGTCGGAGCCGATACCGATGACACCGCCGGCATCCAGGTAGGCGCGCAGCGGAAACAGGCCATCGCCAAGATTGGCTTCCGTGGTCGGACACAGGCCGGCGACTGCACCGGTTTCGGCCAGCCGGCGCGTCTCCTCCTGGGTCATGTGCGTGGCATGCACAAGGCACCAGCGCGGATCGATCGGCGCATGATGCAGCAGCCATTCGACTGGCCGGGCACCACGCAGTGTCAGGCAGTCCTGCACTTCGCCGATCTGCTCGGCGATATGGATATGGATCGGCGCAGCGTCGAGCAGACCCGAGTTCAACACCGTACGCATCGCGCTTTCCGGTACGGCACGCAACGAATGCAGCGCGGCACCTACGCACAATGTGGAATCTTCCATTTTGCGCAATTGTTCGAGCAGGCGCAGATAGCCATCGACATCGAAACCGAAACGGCGCTGGCGCTCGGACAACGGCCGCCCATCGAAGCCGCCGGTCATGTACAAGGTCGGCAACAGGGTCAGGCCGATGCCGGTCTCGCGCGCCGCTTCGATCAGGGCGAGCGACATCGTCGCCGGATCGGCGTAGGGTTTTCCGTCCGGCCGGTGATGCAGGTAGTGAAACTCGCAGACCTGGGTATAGCCGGCCTTGAGCATCTCGACATAAAGTTGCGCCGCGATCGCGCGCAGGGCGTCCGGGCCAATGCTGCCGGCGAAGGCGTACATGGTTTCGCGCCATGTCCAGAAACTGTCCTCGTGGTGAGTCTGGCGCTCGGCCAGTCCAGCCATCGCGCGCTGGAATGCATGCGAGTGCAGATTCGGCATGCCGGGCAATACGTAGCGGCCGAGGTATTCGGCGCCGTCGCGCCGCAGATCCTCCCTGACGTCGCGGAACCTGCCATCCGCATCGATCTCGATGCGCACATTTTCGTTCCAGCCCTGCGGCAGCCAGGCATTGTCGGCGAAATACATTGTCATCGATTCTTCCGGAGGCGGATTTCAGGCGAAGTATGCCTCAGCACGCTATGCGTCGCTGGCGTGAATGGGCGAGAATAAGCACATGGACGACCACGCTACGCTGCCCATCGGCGACGACCGCGCCCTGCTCTCGCCGCGGCAATGGCGGCGCCGCGTGGCGCTGTGGCTCGGCGCGATCCTAGTAGCGCTGGCCGCCATGCTGTTTGCCCAGGGCAGCAACTATGCCTATGAACTGTTCACGCGGTTGCTGGCGCAATCGCGCTACTGGCCGCTGCTGGTCACACCGATCGGCTTCGCGCTGCTGGCGTGGCTCACCACTGGCGCGCTGCGCGCGACCCGCGGCAGCGGCATTCCACAGGTCGTCGCTGCGCTCAATCGCGAAGACGATGCACCGTTCCGTGAACGCCTGCTCTCGTTGCCGGTGGCTGCGGGCAAGCTCGCGCTGACTCTGTTCGCCATGCTGGTCGGCGCTTCGGTCGGACGCGAGGGTCCCTCCGTCCATGTTGGCGCCGGCCTCATGGTCTGGCTGGCGCAACGCTTCGGTTTCCGCGATGCGCAGTCGATTTCGCGTTTCGCCCTCGCCGGCGGCGCAGCAGGCATCGCCGCTGCGTTCAATACGCCGCTGGCCGGTGTCATGTTTGCGATCGAGGAACTGGCCGGTGCCTTCGAGCACCGTTTCAGCGGCGCGCTGCTCACTGCCGTAATGATCGGCGGCGTCGTTTCGCTGGGGCTGGTCGGCGACTATGCGTACTTTGGCAAAATGTCCACTTCTTTGCCTCTGGGCGAGAGCTGGCTGGCCGTCATTGCCACCGGCATCGTCGGCGGTCTCGCCGGCGGCTTGTTCGCGCGCACGATCCTGTTTGCCGCGACGGGCCTTTCCGGCATGCTCGGAAAATTCCGGCGCGTGACGCCCGTTGGTTTTGCCGCCACCTGCGGCCTCGCCCTGGCATTGATCGGCCTGGCCAGCCACGGCGCCGTTTACGGCACCGGCTACGCTCAGGCGCGCGAAATCATTTCCGGCAGCCACGCGATCACGCCCTGGTTCGGCATCGACAAGTGGCTGGCCAACGTAGTGTCGTACGCGGCGGGCATTCCTGGCGGAATTTTCTCGCCGGCGCTGGCGGTTGGCGCCGGTCTCGGCGCCAACCTCGCGCCGTGGCTACCGCACACCGACGCCACCGCGGTGATCCTGCTCGGCATGGCTGCGTATCTGGCCGGTGTGACCCAGGCGCCGCTGACTTCGGCCGTGATTTCCATGGAATTGACCGACAACCACGACTTCGTGCTGCCGATCATGGGCGCCTGCCTGCTCGGCCGCGCATTTTCCACGCTCGTGTGCAGGACGCCGGTTTATCGCGCCTTCGCCCAGCAACTGGTGCGCGAGCGCGAAAGCCAGATCGCGACCAGCAGCACAGCCTGAACCTATCAGAAGTCGTTTTCGATCGTCTGCATGTTGATCGTGCCGCGGGTGAAGTCGACATCATCCGTCGGCGAGATCGAGAAGTGCCGTGCGTGCAAGTCGTTGCACCGATCCGGCTTTCCGCCGGCCCACCCGGTGAATCCCACGAACGGCCCGGTGTCGGCGTCGAAGTAGCTGGCAGAATCGGCCCGGGCGTCGGCAGCGGTGAAGTCGCTTGCCGGCTTCTGATTGCCTGTGTACGCGCTTTCGGATCACAATCCCCTGATGATGCGGCCGGATGATTGAATCGATGGAACGCTGGGACGGATTGCTGCTCGACTGCCGCCTTGCCACGCTGCGCGACGGGGGTGGTGCGTACGGAACCATCGAGAACGCAGCACTCGGCTGGAAGGATGGAAAAATCAAGTTTGCGGCAGCGCGGTCCGAACTTCTTGGCAGACCTGATGAGCTTGCCGCACGCGTCGAATCGCTGGGCAACGCCTGGATCACGCCAGGCCTGATCGACTGCCACACCCATCTCGTGTTCGCGGGCAACCGCGCGGAAGAATTCGAGCTGCGCCTGAACGGCGCCAGCTACGAGGACATCGCGCGTGCCGGTGGCGGCATCGTTTCGACGGTGGCGAAGACACGCGCTGCAAGCGAAGCCCAGTTGCTGGCGCAGTCGCTGCCGCGAGCGCGCGCGCTGCTGGCCGACGGCGTGACGACGCTCGAAATAAAATCCGGCTACGGCCTGGATCTGGACAGCGAAAAAAGAATGCTGCGCGTGGCAAGGCGTATCGGCGCGGAACTCGGAGTCAGCGTGCGCGCCACGTTTCTCGGCGCGCATGCGGTACCGCCGGAATTCGCCGGGCGCCAATCCGACTATGTCGATGAAGTCTGCGTACGCATGCTGCCGGCAATCGCCCGCGAGGGCGTGGCCGATGCAGTGGACGCGTTCTGCGAAAACATCGCATTCACGCCTTCGGAAACGCGGCGCGTATTCGAGGAAGCGCGCGCGCTCGGCTTGCCGGTCAAGCTGCATGCCGACCAGCTCTCCGACCTGGGCGGTGCGGCACTGGCGGCGGAATTCGGCGCACTGTCGGCCGATCACCTGGAATACACGAACGAGTCCGGCGTGCGCGCGATGGCGGCGAGCGGAACCGTCGCGGTCGTGCTGCCCGCGGCTTTTTATACTTTGCGCGAAAACAGGCTTCCGCCCGTCGAACTGTTCCGGAACCACGGCGTGCCGATGGCTGTGGCCAGTGACGTGAACCCGGGGACGTCGCCGCTGTTGTCCCTGCGCCAGGCGATGAATATGGCCTGCACGCTGTTCCGCATGACGCCGGAGGAAGCGCTGCGCGGCGCGACCGTGAACGCCGCTCGCGCGCTCGGCCTGCACGATCGCGGCACGCTGGAGCCGGGCAAGCGTGCGGACTTCGTGATCTGGGATATCGGGCACCCGGCCGAATTGTGCTACTGGATCGGCGGCATGCTGGCACGGCGGGTGTGCGTGGGAGGTCGATTGCCATAGTCCACTGACGCCGCGCGCCTGCAACAGACAACAAAAACCCCGCGCACGGCGGGGTTTGTGCTTTGTTGCGGCCGATTCCGGCTCAGCCGGCTTTCTTCGGTGCTGCCTTCTTCGCCACAGGTGCTGCCTTCTTCACTGCCGGTTTGCTCACGGCGGCTTTTTTCACTGCGGCGCCGCCCTTCTTCGCCGTCACCTTGTGCGGGCGTGCGTTGCCGTAACTACGGATCGCGGTCTTGCCCTTGCGCGTCTTGCGGTCGCCTCTGCCCATCTGGATCGATCTCCGGAAAAAATGATTTTTTGAATGGCCCGCACTGAAGATGTGCAGTCTCCTGGCCGGAAAGGCCGGGAAAACGCGCGTAGCTTACCAGCGCTGCGCTGGAGCGCAACAGCCGGAGTCCCGGGTTTGCGTATGATGGGCCATGGCCGCGGCATCGCTCACGCACAAATCGATCGATATCAATCTTGCCCTGCAGGGCGGCGGCGCGCACGGCGCATTCACCTGGGGCGTGCTCGACCGGTTGCTCGAAGAGGCGTGGCTGAGCTTCGACGGCATCAGCGCCACCAGCAGCGGGGCGATGAACGCGCTGGCGCTTGTCCAGGGCTGGATGGATGGGGGCCGCGAAGGCGCGCGCGCCGGCTTGGCCGCACTGTGGGAGGCGATCGCGCGTGAAACGAGCTTGATGCGCTGGGCATTTTCCGGCCCGGGCGGCCGCACCGCCGAGACGATGCTGCTCGGATTGACGCGCTATTTCACGCCGAAGGAAATCAATCCGCTGGACTACAACCCGGTACGCAAGATTGCCGCAGCGCTGTTCGACTTCGAGCGCCTGCGCAGTCAATCGCCGGTCGAGATTTTTCTCGCCGCGACGCGGGTACGCGACGGCCGGCTGGTGCTGTTCGACAAGACCGCCCTGTCGCTGGAAACGTTGCTGGCCAGCACCTGCCTGCCCCAGCTCGTCGCACCCGTGGAGATCGGCGGCGAAATGTACTGGGATGGCGGCTACGCAGGCAATCCCGCCATGGAGCCCTTGCTGTACCGCTGCCGCGCCGCCGACATCCTGTGTGTGCTGGTGCAGCCGCTGGAGCGTGCCGAGCCTCCACGCAGCGTGCGCGAAATCGAAGAGCGGGTCGTCGAGCTCGGTTTCTCAACCACGTTCCTGCGCGAGCTGGATACGTTATGGATGGCCAAACGATCGCTGGCGCGCACGTTTTCGCTGAGTTGGCTCGGGCGGCGATTGAAATGCCTGCGCCTGCACATGATCGAGCCGGGCGAATCGCTCGACGCCTACAGTGCCAAGACGCGGGCCAATGCCCGCATCGAATTTCTGCGCGACCTGCGCGACCTCGGCCGCAATAGTGCGCAGGTATGGCTCGGCGCAAATGCCAGCGCGCTCGGCCGGCAAGGGACTTTCCAGCGTTAGCTTTGCAAGCGTGCCGGTCGCTGCGGACCAGTCAGTCCGACGCCACCTTGCGCAGGTTCAATGCACATGCCCGTGCTGATGCTCGTGGTCATGCTCGTGCGCATGGCAATCGTCCATGGCGCAATCGGAATGTTCAAGTTGCACGGTCGCATGCGCAATGTGGAAATGTTCGCGCAACACGTATTGAATCGACACGAGCACGGCGTTGGCATCGCTGCCCTCGACCAGCCGCGCATGCAAGGTAGCGATGCGGCGGCCTCCGGCGAGTTGCCAGACATGCACATGATGGACATCGCCGACACCGGATTCGCGCAGCACGGTTTCGGCTACCCGCGCCGACTCCACGCCTTCGGGCGTACCCTCGAGCAGGATGTGCGCGGAGCGGCGCAGCAGCTTCCAGGCACTGCCCAGAATCAGCAGCGACACGAGAATCGAGATCGCCGCATCCGCCCACAGCCAGCCCAGGCGGCTGATGACGAGCGCCGCCATCACTGCACCCAGCGAGCCGAGCAGATCGCCGAGCACATGCAGGCGCGCACCGGCAGCATTCAGATCGTCGTGCTCGTGATGCCCGAGCGCAAACAGCACCAGCAGATTGATCAGCAGGCCAGCGACCGCGATCGCCAGCATGATGCCCGGCAGAATGGGTGCCGGTGATTGCAGGCGCGCAATCGCCTCGACGACGATCCAGACCACCAGTACGAATTGCGCCAGCGCATTGGTATAGCCGACCAGCACTTCCAGCCGCGCGTAACCGAAGCTGCGCAGCGCGTCCGCCGGCCGCCGGGCAAAATGCGCGCCGGCCCAGGCCAGCAAAAGTGCAAACGTATCCACGAGCATGTGGCCGGCGTCGGCGAGCAGCGCGAGCGAACCCGACACCCAGCCGCCGATGGCCTCGGCAGCCATCGCCAGCGTGGTCAGGGCAAAGGCCAGCAACAGGCGGCGGGCGCCCGCATGTGCGTGGCCATGGCTCTGCAATGAAGTAAGTGGTGCGGACATGGGGCTGTCGAAAAGGCACGACACGGCGATCGATCGATCCGATGGTAGGCGTGGTGCGCGACGTTACACAATCGCGTGGTCGTGACCGTGCTCGCAACAGCCGCCTTTTTCATGGCCGTGCACGAGACGCAGATTCGTCAGATGCGCCAAGGCGACACTGCTGCCACCGAGTGCGACCAGAAGCGCATGCCAGCCAAAGCCGACTTGCGCGTCGAACACGAAACCACCGGCCCACAGCAAGGCCAGACCGGGCAGCAGGAAGATGAAGGCGCGGCGGACACGATGACGGCGATAGCCGTAGACCATGGTCGCCAGGGCCAGCAGGCTGGCGCAGACGATGAACCCGTGCTCGAACCCGTGATCGGCGAGAAAGCCCAGTCCCAGCGCGGGCAGCAATGCCAGCACGAATGGCAACGCCGCGCAGTGCACGGCGCACAGGAACGACGCCGTCGCACCCAGACGGTCGGCGAAATGCGCGAACGCGCTCCGAACGTGCGACGGTGTCTCGGCAGTATGCGTTGAGGGACGATCGGGTTGCATAGTTATAATATAACACGGAGACGGACGATGGTTCGCACACTGGTCAGGCGGAGTGGCTGAAGAACACAATGACTGGCCTTCATCGGCCGCGACTCAATATCAGGCGCAACGGGTGGAAGGTTGCGTTGCGTTGTGGTGCAACATGCTGATTGGCTTACGAAAGATTTGAAGAAATTCTCATATGTATTTGATATTTATTGTTTTTTTATCAATCTCAGGCTTCCTTCGCACCTGCCTGCGTTGCGTGCCAGCCTTCACATGACAGTGGGCTCGACATGACCCAGGCTGAAGCCGCCGCCGCGATTCATCTGCACGATCTGCGCTTCGGCTGGAACGATTCGGCGCCGCTGATCGATATTGCCGATCTGAGCATCGTCCGTGGCGAACGCATGTTCCTGCAGGGACCGAGCGGCAGCGGCAAAAGCACCCTGCTCGGCTTGCTCGGGGGCGTGCTGGTGCCGCAGCACGGCAGCGTCACCATCCTGAACACTGATCTGGCCGCACTCGGCGGCGCCGAACGCGATCGCTTCCGCGCCGACCACATCGGTTTCATCTTTCAGCAATTCAACCTGCTGACCTTTCTCGATGTCATCGAAAACGTGACCCTGGCGTGCCGCTTCTCGGCGAAACGCGCGCAGGTTGCACGGTCACGATCAACAACGATCGAAGCCGAAGCAGCACGTCTGCTGCAGGCGCTCGACCTCGATCCGGCGGCGTTGCGGGGACGCTCGGCGCGCGAACTGAGCATGGGCCAGCAGCAACGCGTCGCCGCCGCGCGCGCACTGATCGGCGCGCCGGAAATCGTCATTGCCGACGAACCCACGTCGGCGCTGGACGAAGACACGCGCACGCGGTTTCTCGACCTGCTCATCGACGAGTGCGACAGCGGCCGCACGACGCTCGTTTTCGTCAGTCACGACTCGCGTCTGGCACCGCGATTCATGCGCAGCGCCGGGCTTGCCGACCTCCATTGCGCCGGCGCAGCAGGCGGGAGTCCGGACCCATGACCCTACTGCCGCTCGCGCTGAAAAGCCTCGCCAACCGTCGCTTCACAGTGCTGCTCACGCTCGCCACGATTGCACTCAGCGTTGCCCTGCTGCTCGGCGTGCAGCGTGTGCACGACGAGGCGCGGCAGAGTTTCGCCAGCACGATATCGGGTACCGACCTTATCGTCGGCGCGCGTTCGGGACCGGTAAATTTGTTGCTTTATTCCATTTTCCACATTGGCGATGCAACCAACGGCGTTTCCTGGCAGAGCTTTCGCGAGATCGCGGCGCTGCCCGAGGTCGCCTGGACCGTGCCGATCTCGCTCGGCGATTCCCACCGTGGCTTCCGCGTGGTTGGCACGAACGGTGATTTTTTCGTGCACTATCGCTACGGCGCAAAGCACGCGCTGGAATTTTCCGCCGGGGCGCCGCTTGCCGACCTCTACGACGCTGTGACCGGCGCCGAAGTCGCGCGCAAGTTCGGCTACGCTGTCGGCCAGACGATCGTCATTGCGCACGGGACCGGTGCGCTGGTCGCCGAGCACGCTGACCATCCCTTCCGCATCGTCGGCATCCTGCAACCGACCGGCACGCCGGTGGATGCGAGCTTGTTCGTCAGCCTCGGCGCGGTCGAGGCCATTCACGCCGACTGGCAGACCGGCGCACGCATTCCACGCACGGGGGTTTCGACTGATGACGCACGCAAGCTCGATCTGACCCCGACCTCGATCACGGCCTTCCTCGTCGGCCTGAAATCGCGAGCGGCCACGTTCGACCTGCAACGCCAGATCAACGACTATCGCGCCGAACCATTGCTTGCGATTCTGCCCGGCGTGGCCTTGCAACAACTCTGGCGGCTGGTCGGCATCGCGGAGAATGCCCTGCTGATCGTCAGCGCCCTGGTCGTCGTCGCCGGATTGCTTGGCATGCTGAATGCGATGATGACGACGCTGAACGAACGCCGCCGCGAGATGGCGATCCTGCGTGCGCTCGGTGCACGCCCGCACATCGTGTTCGGCCTGCTCGTGCTTGAAGCCACGCTGCTGACAGTGATCGGCATTGGGCTGGGCCTGATCCTGCTTTATGCCGGCCTCGCCCTTGCGGGTAGCTACGTGGAGGCGCGCTACGGCCTGCATATTGCGCTCGTGCCGCCGAGCCCGCACGAACTCGTCCTGCTCGTCACGGTGGCTGCCAGCGGCATCCTGGCCGGCTGCCTGCCCGCACTGCTGGCCTGCCGTCACGCCCTCGCGGACGGCCTTTCCATTCGTACCTGAGCCGATGAAAAGTATACATTTTCCTATCCGGAGGATTGCTGCGGCAGTGCTCATTGTCGCAATGGGAGGCTGCGGCCACACGGGCAATCCTCCTGCCGTCGCGGACGCAGCAGTGAGCGCCGGGGCCGCCGCAAGCCCGAGGCCGGCAAGGATGACAGCGGACGGATATCGCAATCTGGACTGGCTGGAAATGGTGCCGAAGGATGAGCTGGAGATCGTGCAGCATCCCGCACCGGTCACGCATGTCGGCTCGCTGCGTGCGCAGCAAGTGGGCACGTATCGCAGCATCGCCAGCCTCGACGGCGAGAAGGTGCAACTCGCCGGGTACATCGTGCCGCTGGAAGCCGACGACAAGGGCGATCTGACCGAGTTCTTTCTGGTGCCCTATTACGGCGCCTGCATCCATGTGCCGCCACCGCCGCCGAACCAGATCGTCTACGTGAAACTCGACAAGGCCGTCGAAGCGCCGGAAATCTGGGACCCCTACAGCGTCAAGGGAATATTGCATGCGCGCAAGACCGCGAACGATGTCGCCGGCTCGGCGTATACATTGGAACAGGCTTCGGTCAAACCCTGGGAAAATTGAACACGAAATCGCGGTATCGCGCGTGACTTTCGGCAGATGGTTGTCACTGTGAATTGATATATTAACTTATATCATTTCTACCATGGATGTTCGCACCACAATTCTGGCCGCGGCGCGGCGTGTACGTGACGTTGAGGAATTCTGAACCGCTCGCGCGGACGGGCTGGCGCATCATCCGGCCTGTCTGACCGCATAGGCGTCCAGCATTCGTGCCGAATACTCCAGCGCCGCGCCGGCGTTGACCGCAATGGCAACACCCAGCGCCTCGGCGATTTTCTCGTGGCTGGCGCCGTGCTTCGCCGCCAGATCCGCGTGCACGGTGCTGCAGCCATCGCATTGCCGGATGACGGCAACGCCCAGCGCGATCAGTTCGCGCGTCTTCGCGCAAAGCTTGCCGGTCTTGGCTCCGGCGCCGTTGAGCTCACCATGGCCACGCACGGTGTCCGGCTGATGCTGGCAATGTCGCCGATCGTGGCCATCAACTGCTTACCGTGTTCGTTCCAGTCGATCACCATGATCGGATTCTCCGCGGCGAAGTGAATCACACGCTGCTGCAGCGCCCACACACTCCGTGCACTTCCAGCGTCTGCGCACGTGCGCGGAAGCCGAGCGACTTGGCCTGCTCGCTGAGCAGGTTGGCGACGCGCTCGTCGCAGATCTCGGTGGCGCTCTCGCAGATGTCGCAGATCAGGAACGGTACGTGATGCGTCACACTCGGGTGGTGACAGCTCACGTAGGCGTTGATCGATTCGAGTTTGTGGATGAATCCATTTTCCAGCAGGAAATCCAGCGCACGATAGACCGTCGGCGGCGCGGCATTGCTGCGGTCGTCCTTGAGCTGGTCGAGCAGGTCGTAAGCCTTGACCGGCTTCTCCGACTTGGCCACGAGTTCGAGCACCTGGCTGCGGATTTCGGTCAGGCGCAGCCCGCGCTTTTCGCAGGCGCTGGCTACTTCACGCACGAAGGCGCGGGCGTTGTGTTCGTGATGGTGATGAACGACATGGGAGGCTTTGGCGACCATGCCGCATCATAGCACCGCGGGCTTTTACCTTCTTCCGCGCGCAGCAGAAGGTGGCCGCAAGCCGCATGAGGTTGATGCGAACGAGAGTCATCGCTTCAATCACACCTCACCCTTCCCGCGCGAGAGGTGGTGAGCTCTTACCGCCAGCGCGAGAAGTACCGGCTCGGTGTTCAGGGCGCGAGTGCTGTGCCGCAATGCCGGCAATGCCTGTCGCCGGCATCGACCGCGCGTTTGCATGCCGGACAGACTGGCCTGGGTTTCACGACCGGCATGCATAGCGAGACGATCCAGCCGATAGGCCCCAGCGTGGCGCCGAGGATGGTGTCGCGCACGACAGCGTTCTTGTACTTGCCGATCAGTGCGCCGACCGCGGCACAGACGATCGTGAACACGATCGCCCATAGCCAGAGATTCGGGTCGGTCAATGCGCCGCTGCATTGCTGCAACAAGGCGTTGGCCTGATCCGGATCCGACGGATCGATGTTCGCCAATGCGGTGAAATCGCAGCTCATGGACCCGGGATCGCGGCCTTGGCCAGCGCGTCCTCGATACGCCTGAGTGCACGCTCGCGGCCGGCCAGATACACGGTGTGATCGATCGACGGCGATACCTGCGTGCCGGTCATCGCCACGCGCAGCGGCTGCGCGATCTTGCCCATGCCTTCGCCGATCGACGCGGCAGCGGCTTCGATAGCCTTGTGGATATTTTCAACTTTCCACTCCGGAACGATGGCCAACTGCTCGTGCGCTGCCGTGAGTGCCGCAGCCGCAGTCGGCGCCTGTAGATGCTTCTTGATCGCCGCATCGTCCCACTGAGTGATCGGGCCGTACCACACGCTGGCCTTCTCGGCCATTTCCTTCAGCGTGCGCGCGCGATCGCGCAGCGCGACGACGACATCCGCCGCCGCCGGTCCGTGCGCAGGGTCGAATCCGTGCATGCGCAGATGCCATTCCAGTTCCGGCGCGATTTCCGCCGGGTCGTCGAATTTCAGATAGTGCTGGTTCAACCAGCTCAACTTTTCCAGGTCGAATCGCGCCGCCGCCTTGTTCACGTTGGCGACGTCGAACAGCGCGACCATTTCCTCGCGCGAGAAGATTTCCTGGTCGCCATTGGACCAGCCCAGACGCACCAGATAGTTGAGCAGCGCGTGCGGCAGAAACCCGTCTTCGCGGTATTGCATGACGCTGACCGCGCCGTGACGCTTGGAAAGTTTCTGCCCGTCGGCGCCGAGGATCATCGGCAGATGCGCGAATTCGGGAATCGGCGCGCCCAGCGCGTTGTATATGTTGATCTGCCGCGGCGTGTTGTTGACGTGATCGTCGCCGCGGATGACTTCACTCACGCTCATGTCGATGTCGTCGACAACGACGGCGAAGTTGTAGGTTGGAAAGCCGTCCGAACGAACCATCACCAGATCATCGAGTTCCTCGTTGTTCCACTCGATGCGGCCCTTGACCTTGTCCTGGAAGACAACTGAGCCGGACGCGGGATTGCGGAAACGGACGACCCGGTTCGGATCTTCGCGCAGGGGTTCGCTGCGCTCGCGCCAGATGCCGGCATAACGCGGTTTTATTCCTTTTTCCATTTGCAGCGCACGCATCGCGTCGAGTTCTTCCTTGCTCTCGTAGGCATAGTAGGCCTTGCCCGCCTTGACCAGGTCCCCGGCCACCTGACGATAGCGATCCATGCGCAGGGTCTGGTAGAACGGACCTTCGTCATAGTCCAGGCCCAGCCAGCTCATGCCGTCGAGGATCGCCTTCACCGCTTCGTCGGTCGAGCGCTCGCGATCGGTATCTTCGATGCGCAGGATGAACTGGCCGCCGCGATGACGCGATTCGAGCCAGCAATAAAGTGCGGTGCGCGCGCCGCCGATATGCAGGAAGCCGGTGGGGCTGGGAGCGAAACGGGTACGTACGGTCATCGGTGCAAACGCAATCTGAACGGCCTGCAAGCGTAGCAGATGCAGGTCCAACGCGCCGCCGGTACGGGCCAAATCGTCATGGCAATACGCGATAATCGCCGGCTCGCCCACGGAGTCGAACGCCATGATGCATTACGCCATTCGTTGCCTCGCCATCGCCATGACCAGCGCCGCAATGGCGGGCTGCATTGCGTCCACTCCTGCCAGCGATGACGCCATTGCCGCCGATGGCACGCGTGCCGAGATCGCCGTGCTCGAAACCACGGACCTGCATTCCAATGTCATGAGCTACGATTTCTACAAGCTCGCCGACGATCAGGATCTTGGCCTGGAGCGCGCTGCCACCTTGATCCACGACGCGCGCAAGGAATTCACCAACACCCTGCTGTTCGACGACGGCGATACCATTCAGGGTACGGCACTTGCCGATTATCAGGCGCTGGTGAAACCGCCTGCCTGCGATCAGGAGCTGGCCGTGTACAAGGCGATGGATACGCTGGACTACGATGCCGGCACGATCGGCAACCACGAGTTCAACTACGGCCTGGCCTATCTGAGCCAGGTCACCGGCACGCCATTCAACGTCGCTGGCGTGGATGCAAGAAAATGCAAGGGTCCGCACTACCCGTTCGTGCTGTCGAACGTGTTCAGCGCGAAAGACGGCAAACCGCTGTACGCTCCCTGGCGCTTGCTGACACGCACGATCCATGTACACGCGCCCGACGGCAGTGATCGCGAGGCAACCATCCGCATCGGTCTGCTCGGCTTCGCGCCGCCGCCGATCATGGACTGGGACAGGCGCAATCTGGAGGGCAAGGTCACCGTCATGGGCGTGGTCGAAGCCGCAGAGAAGTACCTGCCGGAACTACACAAGGCCGGCGCGGATATCGTCATCGCAATTGCCCACGGCGGCATCAACGCCGCGCCGTATACCCCAAAAATGGAGAATGCCGGCTGGTATCTGGCGCAGGTGCCGGGCATCGATGCGATCCTGCTCGGACATTCACACGACATTTTTCCGAATCCGGGTGATCCGAAGTCCCACTACGCGCACATTGCGGACGTGGACAAAGTGCGCGGCAGCGTGCACGGCGTCCCGGCCGTGATGGGCAACTACTTCGGCAAGAGCATCGGCCTGATCGACCTGGTCCTCGTGCATGACGACGGCCGCTGGCAGGTGGATCGCGCGGCCACGCATGCGGAAGTCCGTTCAGTGAAGAATGCCGATGGCAGCCATGTCGCCGCCGATGCGGAAATCATCCGGCTGGTGAAACCCGAGCACGACGCCACCATTGCCTACGTGAAGACGCCGGTCGGCCGCAGCGATTTCGAAATGAGCACCTATTTCGCCGCCGACCGCGACACGACCGCGCTGCAGGTCGTGAATGCGGCGCAGCGCGACTATGTGGAAAAATATATAAAGGAAAATCTGCCGCAGTATGCCGGCATCGCCGTGCTTTCTGCGGCAGCGCCGTTCAAGGCGGGTTTCGGCGGTCCCAATGACTATACCGACATTGCCGCCGGCCCGCTGGCGATCAACAACGCCGCCGACCTGTATCTGTACCCGAATACGCTGACCGCGGTGAAGACCGACGGTGCCGGCATCAGGGCATGGCTGGAAAAATCGGCCGGCTGGTTCAATCGCATCGATCCGGCGAAAACCGGGCCACAGGAACTGGTCAATCGCCGCTTCCCGACCTACAACTTCGATGTGCTGCAGGGCGGCCTTACCTACACCATCGACGTGACCCAAGCCGAAGGCGGCCGCATCCGCGATCTGCGCTACAACGATCAAGCCATCGACGCGGACCGGGCATTCATTGTCGTCACCAACAACTATCGCGCCAGCGGCGGCGGACGCTTTCCGGGGCTGGACGGAAAAAATATCGTGATCTCGGCGCCGGATTCCAACCGCGATGCGCTGATTGCATTCATCCGCGCCGCCGGAGAAATAACCCGCGTGCGCTTTGGCAACGATCGCAACTGGCGTTTCGCCGCAGTGAAAACCGCCGGCCCGGTGATTTTCACATCGGCGGCCGGCAAACTCGATCTGGCACGGGCGGATGGTTTGGACAATGTGACATTGTGGAAAGACAACGGCGATGGAACGGCGGTTTATGCCGTGGATTTGTCGCGTTGAGGTTTTTCAAGGAGCTTTCGCTCGCCCTTCGGCCGATCGACGAGAAGCACAGGGGATTTTGATTCGCACGAGGCGAATCAAAGCACCGCGCTCGGTGCCTAGCCTTTTTGGTTACCTTTTTGGCACTGCGCCGCAGGAGCGACGCGAACAGCGGAGTTGGCCGCGTAGCGGCGAAGGGCGGGATGCCCGGAGTCATGAAAGTGGCCCGCTCGCCGCAGGCGAGTGGAAGCTCTGCTCCGAGGATCAAAATCAAGAAAGAACCGGATTCCAGCCTGCGCTGGAATGACGAGCAGTTACACCACCCCCACCCAACCCTCCCGTTGAAGCGGAGGGCTAAAGATGGCGCGGTTACTTCACGTGAATCGTTATCTTCCTCGACACCAGCGGCGGATCAAATTGCATATGCCGCGCGTCGGCGAAGTCGAGCTGCAGGGTGTGATCGCCGGGTTCCAGGTGGATCGTGTCCTCGGTCTGGCCCTTGCCGTAGTGCTTGTGCGTCGCGTCGTTCGGAATCGGCGCGTCACCCGGTGGCAGCTCTGTCTGGTCGATCAGCAGATGGTGATGCCCCGTGTTCGGCGTGGCGTCGGTGGCAGGCGCCACAACGATGCCCTTGGCGCCGAACTTCACCAGCACGTCCTGGCCGACCGTGGCCCCATTCTTCGGCGAGACAAAGAACACCCTTGCACCGGCCGGCGCTTTCGCGCGCCCCGGCCCCGATGTCGTTGCGGTCTGCGCAAGCGCCGCGCCGCAGGTCAGGGCAAATCCGAGTACGATGAATACTGCATGACGCATGACGCCATCTCCTCTCGTTGCGATAGCCCGATCATACGCCGGTCAATCGCCGGCGGCTTGCACGCCGCAACGCACGCCCCCATTTGCCTACCGTGACCGAGAATCCGATCCCACCCAAGCCGCACGCCACTGTCTACGGCACCCTGCGCCGCCTGATGCCGCATGTCTGGCACTACCGCTGGCGGGTGCTGGTCGCCCTGATCCTGCTGGTTGCGGCGAAGCTGGCCAACGTCGGCGTGCCGCTGGTGATGAAACAGCTGGTCGACGGACTCGACCTGAAGTTAGGCGTGCTCGTCGTTCCGGTACTGCTGCTGATGTCGTACGGCGCGTTGCGCCTGTCCACTTCGCTGTTCCAGGAACTGCGCGGCGTGGTGTTCGCGCGCGTGCTGGCGCGCACGTCGCGCGAAATCACCCTGCGCGTCTTTTCACACCTGCACGCGCTGTCGCTGCGCTTTCACCTGGACCGCCGCACCGGCGGCGTGGCGCGCGATGTCGAGCGTGGCATGACGTCGGTTTCCGATTTGCTCGACTGGACGATCTACACGATTCTGCCGACCTTGCTGGAAATAAGCCTGGTCAGCGCGATCCTGATGACACGCTACGATTGGAGCTTTACCGTGATCACGCTGGCCACGGTATTCACCTACGTGGTTTTCACCTTCTCGGTGACCGAGTGGCGGCTGCGGTACTACCGCGCCAAGAACGAAGCCGACACCGAGGCCAATGCGCGCTCGGTGGATTCGCTGCTGAACTACGAAACCGTCAAGTATTTCGGCAACGAGAAGCATGAACTAGGCCGCTTCGACGTGGCCCTGATCCAGTTCGAGGAAGCCACGGTCAAGAGCCTGAAGACGCTGGCCGTGCTCAATATCGGCCAGGCCGGGATTGTGGCCATCGGCCTCACCCTGCTGCTGTGGCGCGCGGCGGTCGGCGTGGTAGCAGGGACGATGACACTGGGCGATTTCGTCCTGGTCAATGCCTTTCTGATCCAGCTTGCCGTGCCGCTGAATTACCTGGGCATGGTGTATCGCGAAGTCAAGCAGGCGCTGACCAACCTGGAACGCATGTTTGCACTGCTCGACGAGCCGCAGGAAGTCCGCGACGCGCCGGATGCGAAGCCGCTGGCCACCAGTGGCGGCGCGGTGCGTTTCGAGCATGTCTCGTTTGGCTATGATCCACAACGCGACATTCTGCGCGATGTAGATTTTTCAATTCCATCAGGGAAAACCGTCGCCGTGGTCGGCACCACCGGGGCGGGTAAATCGACGCTGGCGCGCCTGCTCTACCGCTTCTACGACGTCAACTCCGGACGCATCCTGATCGATGGCCAGGATATCCGCGCCGTCACCCAGGATTCTCTGCGCAGCGCGATCGGCATCGTGCCGCAGGATACAGTGCTGTTCAACGACACGATCTATTACAACATCGCCTATGGCCGCCCGGATGCCACTCGCGCGGAAGTCATTGCTGCGGCGAAGGCGGCGCATATCCACACGTTCATCGAAAGTCTGCCGCAGGGCTATGAGACCGGGGTCGGCGAACGCGGACTGAAGCTCTCTGGCGGGGAAAAACAGCGCGTGGCAATCGCGCGGACAGTACTGAAGAATCCGGTCATTCTCGTTTTCGACGAGGCCACCAGCGCGCTTGATACGCGCACCGAAAAGATCATCCAGGCCGAATTGGCCGAAATCGCGCGCGAGCGCACCACCCTGATCATCGCGCACCGGCTATCCACGATCGTCGACGCGGATGAGATCATCGTGCTCGACCATGGCCGCATCGTCGAACGCGGCACGCATCATGCCTTGCTCGCGCACAATGGGCGTTATGCGGCTTTGTGGATCATGCAGCAGCAGTCCCGCGCAAGCGCGGAAGGCATCCCCGTATCGGCTTCCGAAGCCGACACGGCGCTCGCCATTCCCTAGCCTGGCCGCGCCCTTGCGCCGCGTTTTGAAGTATACTTCGGCCGATCGGTCAAATGCCGCCGGCGCCTTGGCTGGCGGACGAGGGAGCGGCTTGTGGCGAGCGAGAAGTACCTGGCGGTCATCGGTCTCAGCGAGGAAGACACCGCGCACCTGCGCCTGTTGCTGCGCATGGTCGCCGGGCAGCTCGAACATCGCTGGCGCTGGGGTGCCGAGGAAAACGCCGACCTGGTGATTGTCGACCCGGCCGACATGCCGGGTCAGATCGCGCGCAACCGCGCCTACAGCAGCGGGCGGCGCTGCGCCGTGTTCAGCGAAACCGAAACCCTGCGCGAGGGCGAACTGCGGCTGGCCAGGCCACCCAAGGCCGAGAGCGTCCTGGCGATGCTCAATGGCGATGCTGCTACCGCAACAAATCTCGGCGCGCCGGTGATGCAGCAGAAAGACGATTTCTACGATCTGGACACGTTCACGCCCGAGTTCGAGATCGAAGACGAAGAAACCGCGGAAGCCCGCTCACGGCAGCGCGACACGACGCCTGCACCGGGACTGGACGAACTGCTCAAGCCCGACGAGGCGAGCACCAAGCCGCAGTTCGCAGTACCGATGCAACTGCACGAGGACACCCGCATTTCCTACAGCAGCGGAACCTCCACGCGCAGCCAGAGGCGCGTTGCCGATTCGATCGAGGGTTTCCGCAAGCCCGGCAAGCAGGAAGGCATCAACATGGCGCCCCTGGCCACCCGCGGCACGACGGCGGACGCGGGCAAGCATGCGCTGCGCGACTATCTGCGCGGCAACCTGCTCGGTGGGCCGGCTGCCATCAGTCTCGACGGCGCGCCGGCGCTGACGCTCGATCCCAAGGAAAAGGTGTTTCACGCAGCGGGCGGGCTCAGCGCGCTTGCGCCCTATTGCCTTCAGGACCTGGCACATTCGGCGTGGCGGCCGGTCACCACGGCCGCGCTTGGCCGCCTGCGTACCGATCAGCCCGCACAGCCATATTCGCGCCTGATCTGGCTTGATGTGCTGACCCACTCGGACGGACGTCTGGCGAAGCATCTTGATCCCGGCGGTCGCTACCGGCTCAAAGGCCGGCCGCAGGTCGAGCGCGACTACCCGAGTCATTTGCGCATCATCGCGGCGCTGTCCCAACCGGCCAAGCTCAACGAGATTGCCGCCGCCAGTGGCGTGCCGATGGACGAGGTATTCGCGCTGATCAACGCCTATGATGCCATCGGCCTGATCGAGGTGGAGCGTCGTCTGCCGCGGCACGAGCCGCCGGCCGCCGGCACCGGTGGCCTGCTGGCGCGCCTGCGCAAGCCCTTCGGCAAGCGCTGATGCGACTTGACCTTGCGCGCCATTCGGCGACAATCCAGCGCGCGTGGATGCCTCCGGCAGCCGTGGCTGCCGGGGACTTGGCGGAATATTTGTAAAAAGCAGCGCTTTCCATAAATATAATTTTGCTGTCAAACAGGGGATGGCATGATCAAGCGGATATCATTGCAGGGAGCCAGCGACGACGATGTGGCGCTGCTGCGCGAGTTGCTGGGCCAGACCGCGACTCAGCTTCACTCGGCCTGGAGATTCCACACCGGCGCCGATACCGACCTGCTGGTCATCGACATCGATACGGTCTACGGCCACATGGACTGGCTGCGCGCACACAGCAGCGGCAAACCGGTCGCCGTGCTGACTGAGCACACGCAGTTCGGCGATGCCGACCTGATCCTGCACAAGCCGCTCACGGCCGCGAACCTGGTCGAAATCTGCAATCGCGTCGACCACATGATTCCTGCCCGGGCCGAATCCGAATACACCCCCGACGCACCTGCTCCGGCAGCGGCGCCAAGACCGGCGCCGGCAGCAAGACGTCCTGCCGCCGTCGCTGCTGCGCCGGCACCCGGCCCGATGCCTGCACCCGCGCCAATCCCGGAGCCGCCGCGCGACCGGCGCCTTTGCGACTGGCTCGCCGACGCCGCGCTGAACTCCGCCGTGCGCCTGCGCGCGGAGGGAGCACCGGAACTCGTACTCGATCCGGCCGCGAAGGTGTTCCATGCCGACGCGAGCCTGCGCGCGCTCGCCCCCTATTGCACGCGAGTGGTCGCGCGCACGGAGTGGCAGGACGTGGCCGCCGACGAGTTGGCCGCCCTGCAGGCCGCAGGCAAGGCACAGCCGTATGCGCGCCTGCTCTGGCTCTGCCATGCACTCGGCTCGCACGGTCACCTCGCCGCCGGGCTCGACATCAATGCAAAATATAAATTGTCGCGCTGGCCGCAGATCGAGCGCGAGTTCCCGAAGCATTTCCGCATTGCCACGGTCATGCTCAAGCAACCGGCAAGCCTGACCGACATCGCCGAGCAGAGCGGCGCGCCGCTGACCGACGTGATCGATTTCACCAATGCCTACAACGCCACCGGTTACATCGAAATCGAAGGCGTTGCAGTCGCGGCGGAACCGGCAACACGGGACAGCGGCCGCGCCGCGATCCTGTCGCGCCTGCGCAATCCCTTCGGCGGCGGTTGAAACCGCCGGCCTAACCCGGCGCCGCTCAGCGGGCCTGGCCAGCCGGCGTGCGCGCCAATGCGCGCCGCTGTCATCATCGTTTCATGATTGTGCAACGTCGCGTTCAACACCCCCGGGTAAGGTGCGCACTGTCCGCAGGGAGTGGGCAGCATGCGCGTCGCCATCGTCACCGAGACCTATCCACCCGAGATCAACGGCGTCGCCCTGACCGTGGCGACGCTGGCTCATGGCCTCGGCACGGCAGGTCACAAAGTACAGGTCATCCGTCCCGAACAGCCGCAAGTACATTCCGATGATGGCGTAGAACGCACGCTGCTGGTGCGCGGCATGCGCCTGCCGCTGTATCCGGGTCTGCGCATGGGCCTGCCGTGCGCGCGCCAGTTGCGTGCCTTGTGGAAAAGTGAACGACCCGATGCCATCTACGTTGCAACGGAAGGGCCGCTCGGCGGGTCCGCGCTGCGCGCTGCACGCCACCTTGGCATTCCCGTCAGCACCGGTTTCCACACGCGCTTCGACGATTTTGCGCGTTACTATCATCTGGGCTTCATCGCGCCGGCGGTACTAGCCTATCTGCGCCGTTTTCACCGGCGTGCCGACGCCACGTTCGTGCCAACGGCAGAACTCAGGCATTTCCTCGACACCCGGGGTTTCGGCCGTGTCCTGTTGCTGCGCCGCGCAGTCGATACCGGGCTATTCGATCCGCATCGACGCGACGAATCGCTGCGCACGCAATGGGGCCTGGAGCCAGGCCAGCTCGCCGTGATCCATGTCGGCCGCATCGCACCGGAAAAGAATCTCGCGCTTGCCGTGCGCGCGTTCCGCGCGATCCAGCAGGACCGCGCCGACGCCCGCTTCATCTGGGTTGGCGATGGTCCGGCCCGCACGACGTTGCAGAAGAAAAATCCGGATTTCATCTTTTGCGGAATGCAGCACGGGCAGGCTCTGGCCTGCCACTATGCCAGCGCCGATCTGTTTCTGTTCCCGAGCCTGACCGAGACTTTCGGCAATGTCACCCTGGAAGCACTTGCCAGTGGTCTGCCGGTCGTGGCTTTCGACTACGGCGCTGCACGCGAACACGTGATTGACGATTGCGGCCGCCGCATCGCATTCGGCGACGAGGATGGCTTCGTGCATTCAGCGCGCGGCGTCGCCGGCGCGGCGGGCCTGGCCAGCACGATGCGCAGCGCCGCGCGTCGCGCCGTCGCCGGGCTCGACCCGCTGACCGTCACCGCGAGCTTTGCCGGCTTGCTGGCCGCACTCGCACGGCCCGCTGCGGGCGTCCAGGCCATTGCTGCAGCGAACGGGAGCACGCCATGACTGCGGTGCAACTCTGGATAAATGTGGAGAACTGGACCGGCGAATCGCGCCTGTGCCTGCGCTGCAATCGCTGGGTCGCGCGGCGCACGATGTCATGGTTCTTCGGCACGATCAGCCGGCTCGGCAATGGTATTTTCTGGTATGCGCTGATGCTTGCGATCGCGCTGATCGGCGGACCGACAGGCCCCATTGCAGCGCTGCACATGGCAATCACGGGACTGATTGCCGCGGCGCTGTATCGCCTGCTCAAACGCTGGACGCGCCGGCCGCGGCCGTACCGCGCGCACAGTCAGATAATTGCCCACGTGCCGCCGCTGGACGAGTTCAGCTTTCCTTCCGGGCACACCCTGCACGCGGTCTGCTTCACGATCGTGGCGCTCGCCTACTTTCCGCTGCTGGCACCGCTGCTGGTGCCGTTCGCGCTACTGGTCGCCGTCTCGCGCGTGGTTCTCGGCCTGCACTATCCCAGCGACGTGCTCGCTGCGATCGTCATCGGCTGCGCCCTGGCGGGCTCGTCGTTGTGGATTGCTGCGGTGTTCGTGTAGGCGATGACCACCGCGCCGCGCTGCCGCCGGCGATGCGCCCGCTGGCAAAACAGGCAGCAAGCAGGTAGCCGCCGGTGGGTGCCTCCCAGTCGATCATTTCGCCGGCGCAAAAAACACCCGGCATATCTTTCAACATCAGGTACTCATCGAGCGCATCGAAGCGCACGCCGCCTGCGCTGCTGATCGCTTCGTCGATCGGCCGCGGCCGCAGCAGGGTGAGCGGCAGCGACTTGAGCGTTGCGGCCACGCGGTCCGCATCCTGCAATTGTGGCTTCGACAGCACCTCGTAGAGTAGTCCGGCTTTCACCCCATCGATTCCGACGTGGCGGCGCAGGTGCTCGCTCAATGAACGGCGGCCACGCGGTTGCGCAAGATCGCGCGCCAGGCGCTGCGCATCGCGGCCGGGTACCAGGTCAAGGCGGATTTCGGCAGTACCGTGAACGGCGATCGCGTCGCGCAATGGCGCGCTGAGCGCGTAGATCAGGCTGCCCTCGACGCCGCTCGCCGTGACGACGAATTCGCCCTGCCGTTGAATGCGGCGACCCGTCGCGTCGCTGCATTCGACGATCACCGGCTTCACTGGATGGCCGGCATGACGCCGGGCGAAATGTTCGCTCCAGCCTGTATTGGCGCCGCTGACATCGAAGCCGCAGTTCGCCGGCTTGAGCGGCGCAATCGCGACGCCGCGATCGCCGAGCAGGGGCACCCATGCGGCATCGGACCCCAGCACCGGCCAACTGCCCCCGCCGAGCGCCAGCACGACGGCATCGGCGCGCACGCGGCGCTCTCCATCGGCATGCGCGAAACGCACGGCGCCCGTATCGTCCCAGCCCAGCCAGCGGTGGCGCATGTGAAAGCCGACGCCGCTCGCATGCAGGCGGCGCACCCAGCCGCGCAACAACGGCGCGGCCTTCAGGTCGAGCGGGAATACGCGGCCGGAACTGCCGACGAAGGTCTCGACGCCAAGCCCGCGCGCCCATTCGCGTACGGCGGCCGCGTCGAACTGCCGGAGCCAGCGGCCGACTTCGCAGCGACGCTCACCGTAGCGCGCGACGAAGGCATCGGTGTTTTCGGAATGGGTGAGATTCAAGCCGCCCTTGCCGGCGACAAGAAACTTGCGCCCCACCGAGCCCAGACCGTCGTATAGCTGCACCTCGGCGCCCGCCGCACGCGCGACCTCGGCAGCCATCAATCCCGCCGGGCCGCCGCCAATGATGGTCACGCCGCGTTGAGGCTCTATTGGATTCATGGTTTTCCAAATGCCGTTCGGGCCGAGCGTAGCACTCCGGTACGCAGCGGAAGCGTTGCGATGCTCCCTTCGACTCCCCCTTCTTGGGATTGTCGAAAGACTCGGTGCGAACGGTTGACGCAGTCCACGCGCACTCGGCGCAAACCCCTTGGGACCGCGACCGGATGCGCAAGAACGCTATCGGAAGCGACCGATGCGACGCCGGCAGTCGCAATGATCAGCCGGCGTTCGCGACCGCCGTCACGCGCCGTTGCCGGACTTGACCTTGGCGACCCAGTCGTCGATCACGCGCTGCAGCAATTCCAGCGGCAGGGCGCCGTTGCTCAGCACCTGATTGTGGAATTGTGCAAGTTTGAACTTGTCGCCAAGCTCGGTCTTCGCTTTTTCGCGCAGTTCCAGGATCTTGAGCATACCGACCTTGTAGGCCAGCGCCTGGCCAGGGTCAACGAAGTAGCGCTCGATTTCGGCGGTGACATCGCTCTGCGCCATGCCGGTGTTGTCAATCATGTAGGCGATCGCCTGCTCGCGCGTCCAGTGCTTGTAGTGGATGCCGCTGTCGACGACCAGGCGCACCGCGCGCATCATCTCGTCGCGCAGACGGCCGAGATTGTCCAGCGGATTCTTTTCGAAGCCCAGTTCCCAGGCCAGGCGCTCGGCATACAGCGCCCAGCCTTCCACGTAGGCGGTGAATGGCAGCACGCGCTGGAAGAATGGCAGACCGGGAATTTCCTGCGCCACGGAAATCTGGAAATGGTGCCCGGGAATGCCCTCGTGATAGGCCAGCGTGCGCATCGCCCACTTCGGCGTCTCGCTGGTGTCGCGCATGTTGGCGAAGAACGTACCCGGGCGCGTGCCGTCGAACGAGCCTTCTTCATAGTAGGCACCTGGCGCCGTCTTCTCGGCGAACTCCGGTACCGCCTGGACCACGACGCCAGCTTTCGGGCGCACATCGAAGGAATCGCCGAGTCCGGCATTCACTTCATCGAGGATTGCCTGGTATTGCTTGAGCATCGCCTGCTTGCCTTCCGGCGTGTTCGGAAACAGTTGCGCGGGGTCTTTGGCCAGTTGCTGCACGCGCTCGCCGATGCTGCCGTCCACCAGTCCCTGGGCCTTGAGAATGATGTCCATCTCGGCACTGACGCGCGCGACTTCGGTCAGCCCGAGCTGGTGCACCTGCTCTGGTGTCATGTCGGTCGTTGTGTGCTGACGCACGCACCAGGCGTAGTAGGCATCGCCATCGGGCAGGTGCCAGGCACCGAAGTTGCCCTGCGCCTTGGGCGCGAGCTGGGTGAAATAGTCGGTCAGTTTCTTGTAGGAAGGATAGACGCTCTGCTGGATCGCCGCATCCACGCCGGCAAGCAGACGAACGCGCGCGGGCTGGTCGAGCTTGTCCGCGGGAATCTTGTCGAGCTTTTCCTTGAAACTGACATAAAGAGGGTTCTGCTTCGACGCCATGGACGCAAAGCCATCCATCTGTTTCAGCACTTCCTCGATCGTGAACTGCGGCGGCAGCAGGCCTTTGCCCTCGCGCAGACGCAGGCCTTCGATCACCTGGTCGAACTTTTCGGGGAACCTGTTCAGGCGCGCAATATAGTCCTTCGCGTCGCTCTCGCTTTTCACCGGATGCTGCTGGGTCATGAAATTCGGCAACGCCGACTGCACACCAAACATCTGGTTCACCGGGAAATCGTAATCGCGGAATTTGTCGCCCTCAATCTGGATGCGCAGGAAATACTCGAGCACATCGTAGGAAAGCTGGCCGCGCCGATCCAGCGCGTTGCGGTCGTAACTGAGCAGGACGTCGTGATCCTTGTGGATCATGTCTGCGATCTTCTGCTCGTGCGCCGGCGAGGCATCGTCGAGCTTGTCGCTGTAGAAATCGGCCCACGACGGCAGGATGCGCATGCTGCTCAGCATCTGCGGGCTGTCGAGCGCGAATTGCGCGAACGTGCGGCCGTAGAACCAGTCGATCTTGTACGGCTTGAAATACCAGACATGCACAAAAGCGATAGCGCCGAGTACAAGCACCAGCAGCAACAGCCGCAGCAGCCATTTCAGCAACGTTCTCATTGATCCCATCCCCGTGAGGTGATCTTCGATCTTAGCAGTTGCCGGCCGTCGCGCGCGGGCAGGAAGTCACCCCCGAGTATTGATAGGATGCCGATCGCCCCAACGTGATTGGAGCAAGCATGATTGACGCCAGGAGCCGCTCGCATGTCGACCCAGCCTTCGCGCATGCCCACGCTGTTTATCGGCCATGGATCGCCGATGAATGCGCTGGAGGACAATGCCTTCACCCGCGGCTGGCAGGAGGCGGCACGGCGTATTCCGCGGCCGCGCTCGATCCTGTGCGTATCCGCGCACTGGGAGTCGCGCGGCACGTACGCGGCGGCCACGCTGACCCCGGAAACGATCCATGATTTCTACGGCTTTCCGCAGGCGTTGTTCGACGTGCGCTACCCCGCAGCCGGCGATCCGGCCCTCGCGCAGCGGATTTCCAACGTGGTGAGAAGCACGCAGGTGCACACGACGACGCAGTACGGCCTGGATCACGGCGCCTGGAGCGTGTTGTGCCTGATGTATCCGCAAGCCGATATTCCGGTGCTCCAGCTCAGCCTCGATACCTCGCAGCCCGGCGCATACCACTACCGCCTCGGGCAGGAGCTCGGCGCGCTGCGCGACGAAGGCGTGCTGATTCTCGGCAGCGGCAATATCGTGCACAACCTGCGGCTGTTCCGCTTCAATGACCCGGCGGCCGCCGATTGGGCCGCGCGGGCGGATGCCGCCATCCGCTCACGCATCGAATCCGGTGATCATCCGGCGCTGGCGGACTGGCGTAGCCTCGGGGCCGATGTCGCGCTGGGCATTCCGACACCCGAACACTACCTGCCGCTGCTGTACGCGCTGGGCGCGCAGCGCAAAGGCGACAAAATCCACATTTTCAACGACCGGGTGACCAGTGCGATCTCGATGACGTCGGTGCAGGTCGGCTGAACGCTCAGAACCACATGCGCAAGCCAACCACAAGCTGCGCATCGGCAGCATCGCGTCCAGCCGCGCGCGCATAATCCGCGGCGTCGCCGAAACGATGCGCCCAGACGACGCCAATGTACGGCGCGAACTCGCGGCGGATCTCGTAACGCAGGCGCAGACCGAATTCGGCGTCGGACAAACCCGAGCCGAAGTCGCGCTGTACATCACTGCGCCCGTACAGGTTCAGCTCGAACTCCGGTTGCAGCACCAGGCGCTGGGTGAGCAACAGTTCGTACTCCGCGCGCAGTCGCGCTGCCGTGCGCCCCTGTTCACCGAGATACGCGGTCGCCTCGATCTGGATCCAGTAAGGCGCCAGGCCCTGCACGCCGAAGGCAGCCCAGTCGCGGGTTCGCCCCAGGCCGGAATCATGGCGCGCGCCGAATTGCCAGTCCCAGAACCCGGCGAAAGCATGGTCCCAGAACAGCTCCGTGCGGGCGTCCAGATTTCCGCTCTCGCGCTCGCCCTCGGAACGCAGCCAGAGCTTGTCGACATCCTGTCCGTACCAGCCTTCCAGTTCCCACGCCGCAGCTCCGCTGCCGTCGATGGCATGCTCCAGCTGATCCACCTGAACCATGCCGAACGCCGCATCGTCGCGCATCTGCATCACGTCTACCATGCTCGCTGCAGACATCGGCGCCATCGGCTGCTGCGGTGCGGCGGGCGCGACGTGATCGGCCATGGCCGGCTCTGCCTCCTGAGCCCTTGCCCCCGCGGGCATGGCGATCGATGCCACAAAATACAACAATGTAATTTTGTACACTCGTCCTCGCGCGTCCGGATTCATGCCACGACCACTTCGCGGAACATGCCTGCTTCCATGTGATACAGCAGGTGGCAATGATAGGCCCAGCGCCCGATGGCGTCGGCATTGACGCGATAACTGATCGCCTGCGCGGGCTGCACGACAAGGGTGTGCTTGCGCACCTGGAATGTGCCGTCGGCTGATTCGAGCTCGCTCCACATGCCGTGCAGATGGATCGGGTGCGTCATCATCGTGTCGTTGACCAGACGGATGCGCACGCGCTCGCCATGTTTCAGGGGCACGGCCTGGATTTCGGAAAACTTCCGGCCATCGAACGACCACATGTAGCGCTGCATGTTGCCGGTCAGGTGCAGTTCGATATCACGTTGCGTATCGGGCGATATCGGTGCGCCGGGCGTGTGCATGTCGGCATAGGTGAGCACGCGGCGGCCGTTGTCGCGCAGGCCGATGCCGGGGTCGTCCAGATTCGTGCGTGGCATATCCACGCGCATGTCGATGCCGGGTACCGATATGACGTGAGCCTGTTGCGCCTGCGGCATCACCATTCCGGACACCGCGTCATGTGTGCCCTCGCCGCCTTCCATCGCGGCCACGCCCGTCATGCCTGCGTGCGACATCGTGGACATGCCCCCCATCATGTCGCTCATATCCAGTTGCAGCCGTGGGTCGAGCGCAGGCACATCCGCCCGCATTCCCGCACGCGGCGCCAGGGTGCCGCGCGCATAGCCGGAACGATCCATGGTCTGGGCGAAGATGGTGTAGGCGCGATCGTCCTGCGGCGCCACGATGACATCATAGGTCTCCGCCGTGCCGATGCGGAACTCATCCACGGTCACCGGCTCGATGTCCTGCCCGTCGGCGGCAACGACCGTCATCGCCAGGCCGGGAATGCGCACATCGAAAAACGTCATCGATGCCCCGTTGATGAAGCGGAGCTTCACTTTCTCCCCGCGCGCGAACAGTGCGGTCCAGTTCGCCGCTGGCGTCGCCCCGTTCATCAGCAGCGTATAGGCGTGGCCGGAAACGTCGGCCAGATCGCTCGGGTCCATGCGCATGCGGTTCCACATGCGCCGTTGCGCCAGCGCCGCGCTCATGCCACCGTTGCGCGCATCGCGCAGGAAGTCGCCGGCGCTGGGTTGCGCAAAGTTGTAGTAGCTGCTGTGTTTCTTCAGTGTCGCGTAGATACGCTCCGGGTCGGTATCGCTCCAGTCCGACAGCAGTACGACGTAGTCACGCTCGACGCGATGGCGCTCGCCACCGCGCGGCTCGATCACGATGGGGCCGTACAGGCCGGTCTGCTCCTGGAAGCGCGAGTGGCTGTGATACCAGTACGTGCCGGACTGGTTCACGCGGAAGCGATAGGTGTACGTCGTTCCGGGTGCGATGCCCATGAACGAAAGACCCGGCACGCCATCCATGTCGGCCGGCACGATCATGCCGTGCCAGTGGATGGAACTGGTCACCGGCAGCGCGTTGCGCACGCGCAGGGTCACCGTTTCACCTTCGCGCCAGCGCAGGAGCGGTGCCGGCACCTGGCCGTTGACCACGGTCGCCACGCGCGCGGCTCCGGTGAAATTCACCGGCAGTGTGCCGATTTCAAGATCGAACTGACTGCCCGACAACACCTGCGGCGCAGCGGCAACCGCCGCCTGCCGCCACAATCCGCTGCTCGCGGCTACGCCACCGAGCGCCAGGCCCTGCACGAAACGGCGGCGCGACGGCCGCGATGGCCGACCGGGATTCATTGCGATGCAGTCCGCGTATTCACGCCCGCCACATTGCTACACTCGACCGTGAGATATCAACCCGTGTCCACCGGAAAGCCATGAACTATCGTCACGCCTTCCATGCCGGCAACTTCGCCGATGTGTTCAAGCACGTCATCATGATTGGCCTGCTGGAATCGCTCAAGGCGAAGCAGGCGCCATTCTGCTACATCGAAACGCATGCCGGCAGCGGACGCTACGATCTGCGCGGCGTGGCTGCGAGCAAGACGCGCGAGTACGAGAATGGCGTACTGCGGCTGTTCGGCGCAACGCGACTTGGTTCGCAGCTGCACATTTACCTCAATCTGGTGCGTGCCCTCAATGCCACGGCGCCACATGAGTTATCCGTATATCCAGGCTCGCCGCTGATCGCCAGCCTGCTGTTGCGCGATCAGGACCGCGCCGCGCTGTGCGAACTGCAGCAGGAGGAAGCCGCGCAATTGAAGCGACTGTTTGCCGGGGATGCGCGCATCGGCGTGCATCACCGCGACGGCTACACCGCCTTGCCAGGACTCGTGCCACCGAAGGAGCGCCGCGGCGTGGTGCTGATCGATCCGCCGTTCGAGGCACAGGACGACGAGTTCCGCGCCATCGAAACCGCGTTCGCGGCCGCCTATGCACGCTGGCCGACGGGGATTTATGCAATCTGGTATCCGATCAAGCTGCGCCAGCAGACACTGCCGTTCCAGCGCTGGTTTTCGCGCCACAGGATTCCGAAAACCCTATGCGCGGAACTGCTGCTGCACCCGGACAACTCGGCGCTGCGCCTCAACGGCTGCGGCATGATCATCGTCAACCCACCGTGGAAATTCGATCAGCAGCTTGCCGAGTTGCTGGGATCGCTGCGCGAGCATCTTGCCCAGGGCCGCTTCGGCCAGCAACGCGTCGAGTGGTTGACGCCGCCCTGACTCAATCCTTGCGCGGCGCGGAAACTGCGGCGAGGCGGCGGCTTTCGATCAGCACGCCGGCGTAGTAGGCAAGGTAGTAACCGATCACGATGCCAAGGATCGCTAGCGTCAGCGGACTTTTCTGGTAGGCGGCAAACGGATTCGCATTGTCCTGGGCTGCCGCGTGCATGGCTGGATACACAACGACGAAACGGTACAGGACGCGGCCAAGCAGCAGTGCCGACACGAACAGGCCGATATAGGTATGCGGCGTATAGAAATTTCCCTCCGGCGTGTTCTCGAATTTCGTATGCCGCAGTCCGAACCATCCCAGCGCCAAGCCGCCGGCCAGGCCCGCGACCATCGCCCCGAACAAATTCATGTCGCGCAACGACGCGAGCAGCATCAGCGCACCGATCACGCCGAAGATGCCCATGCGCCACTGCATGCGTACCGGGCTCACGCGCTGGCGTCCGATATTGCGCCGCACGCGGCGATACAGGACGAAGGCGACGAATACCGCGATCAGGACGGGAGCGATCAGTTTGGGATCCATGCGGACGACCGGGGCAGCGCGGGAGGTGCGGATTCTAACTGAGTGAAAGCGCGGTTTGCCTGACGAGAATACAATCCACCCGGCAGGCGCGATCACCTTGACGGGGGGCGAAGTGTTCGCGAGGATTTTCGGCCGATTCGCCGCCCAGCCCGGATCCAGCTGCGTGGATGCGGCGAGAACTGCAATCATTGAACGAGCTCACGCCGGAGAGCACACAGATATGAAGTACCAGGGCAGCTGTCACTGCGGAAAAGTGGCGTTCGAGGTCGAAGGCCAGATCGACAAGGCAATTTCCTGCAACTGCTCCATGTGCCAGCGCAAGGGCTCGTTGCTCTGGTTTGTTCCCCGCGACAAACTGCATCTGCTGACGCCGGATAAGAACGCGGAGACCTACACCTTCAACAAGCATGCGATCAGGCATCGCTTCTGTCCCGCCTGCGGAATGCACCCCTATGGCGAAGGAACTGATCCCAAGGGCAATCGCATGGCTGCCATCAACATCCGCTGCCTGGAGAACGTCGAGCTGTCATCGATACCGGTCAGCCATTACGACGGCCGCTCGCTGTAGGGTTGCCTGCGCATCCCGATGGCTGCAGGTTCAATGGGCTTGCGTGGGCAACGCATACGCCAGCACATAGTCGCCGCGCGTCGTGTGCAGCTTGGCATGGCCACCCGCCGCGACGACGACGAACTGGCGGCCGCCGAGTTCATAGCTCATCGGCGTTGCCTGGGCGCCGGCGGGAATGCGCATTTTCCACAATTCGGCACCGCTGGCCGTATCGAACGCGCGCAGGAAGTTGTCGGTGGTCGCGCCGATGAAGATCAGGCCGCTGGCCGTGGTCAGCGGTCCGCCGAAGTTCGGTACACCCTGCGTGCCCCAGAATGGCCACGGCGCAACATCGCGCGACGTGCCGAGCGGCCGATCCCACGCGATCTTGCCGTGGACCAGATCCACCGCCACGAGCTTGCCCCATGGCGGGGCGGTGCATGGGGCGCCCAGCGGTGACAGCAAGGCTTTGCGCCGCATGCCGTACGGCGTACCGGTCTGGCGCGCGAATTCCCAGCCTTCGAAGGCACCGGAGTCACGCTGCGTCTCGAACTGATCGCGGGGAATCAACGCCACGACCAGCGGCAGATCCATGACGTTGGCGATCAGCAATTGCCGCTGCGGGTCCCAGGCGCCACCGCCCCAGTTCGATCCACCAGCATAGCCTGGGCGTTCAATCGTTCCCTGCAGGCTCGGCGGCGTGAACATGCCCTCGCTGTGCAGCGCAGCGACCTGCTCACGGCACTTGCCGCGGTCCCAGGCGGTGAGTCCCCTGGCGTCGTCGGGTCTGACCGGAGCCTGCGGCACCAGGGGCGGCAGGGTGGAAAACGGCTGGGTCGCCGACGGCGTTTCTCCGGCAACGGCGTCCTGCGGTACGGGGCGTTCCTCGATCGGGAACAACGGCTCGCCGGTCTCGCGATTGAACACGAATACCTGCCCGGTCTTGGTCAACTGCACGACGGCGGCCACCTTGGCGCCATCATGGTCGAGATCGACCAGCATGGGCTGCGACGCGGTGTCGTAGTCCCACAGATCGTGGTGCACCAGCTGGCGTCCCCAGAGGAATTCGCCAGTCGTGGCGCGCAATGCAACGATCGAATTGGCCCAGTGGTCGTCGCCCGGCCGCTCGCCACCGAAAAAATCCGGGCTCGCCGAGCCCGTGGGTATGAACACAAGGCCGCGTTCGGCATCGACCGCGAGCGGAGCCCACGCGTTTGCCGCGCCGGTCCAGCCTGCCTGCTGCGCTTCGACATCGTCAAACTCGGGGTTCGCCGCGTCGACCGGAATCTTCGCCGTACGCGGAATCGGGTCCCAATGCCACAACTGCTTGCCGCTGCGCACGTCGAACGCACGCACGACGCCTAGTTCCAGATCGGTACCGCGATTGTCGCCGATCGAGGAACCGACCACGGCCACGTCGCCCGCGATCGCCGGCGGCGAAGTCACCTGGTAGTCCGCGCGGTTGCGCAGTCGTACACCTTTCCACAACGCCACTTCGCCGCCTGCGCCGAAATCCATGCAACGCTTGCCGGTGCGCGCATCGAGCGCGAACAGGCGCGCATCGATCGTTGCGAACAGGATGCGCTCGGCGCAGGCGCCAGTGGCGGAAGGGCGCTGATCGCGCCAGTAACTGATGCCGCGCGAAGTCATCTCCGAGTAATAGCGCCCGGGATCGACCTGTGCATCGAAGCGCCAGCGCTGCGCGCCGGTTGCCGCATCGAGCGCGAATACCTTGCCTGTCGCCGTCGGCAGGAACAGGGTGTCGCCGATCAGCAGCGGTGTCGCCTCGAACGTCAGCGCATCGTTGGCCTGGATGAAGCCCTGGCCCAGTTCGCCGGTGCGGAAAGTCCACGCAAGTTCGAGACTGGCGACGTTGTCCGGCGTGATCTGCGTCAGTGCGACATGGCGTTGGCCGCGGCCGTCGCCACCGTAGGCGGACCAGTCGCCGGCAAGTGCCTGGGTCGACAGCGCGCAGAGCAGCATCGCCAGCGGCAAGGGGTTTTGCATGATCCATCTCCCTGTCATGGCGGGATTCAAGCCTGCAGAAGCCACATCGGCAAGGAGAATGTGATGAACGGGATCCGGCGTGATACAACCGGGAACGCGGATTCGTGGCGAATTCCAGGGTGACTAGCCCGCTCCCCGCCAATCCTCAGGCAACAAGCCGCGATAACGACGGCTCAGCATCACTTCGCTGCCATCCTTCAATGTCAATTTCAAATCACCGTGCGCCCAGGGCGATATCCCGGCAATGAAATCCGCACGCAGCAGATGCGAACGGTGCACGCGCAGGAATTCCGCCGGATCCAGGCGTTGCGCCAGACGCGACAAGGTCGCGCGGACAAGATGGCGTCGCCCCGCCGTGTGGACTTCGACATAGTTGCCGGCGGCGCTCAGGCGCTGCACGGCGGCGATCGGGACGATCAACGTGCGGCCGCGTTCGTGGACGACGATGCGTCTGAGCCGCGGCGCGCTGGCAAGTTTGCGCAGGCGTTCCTCGTCGGCGGCGTCGCCCTCGCCCTCGGCGCGTGCGACCAGACGCTCGCCGACGCGCTCCAGCGTGCGCGCAAAACGTTCGCGGTCGAATGGCTTGAGCAGGTAATCGAGCGCGGCGAATTCGAACGCGCGCAGCGCATGTTCGTGAAACGCAGTAGTGAACACGATCAGTGGATAGGGCGGCGCAGCGCGCGTGAGCAGATCGAAGCCGCTCTCGGCGCCGAGGGCGATATCCAGAAACAGCAGGTCGGGCTTTTCATTGCGCCAGGCGGCGAGTCCACCGGCGACATCTTCGGCCTCGGCGACAATCCGATAGTTCGCATGTTCGCCGAGAAAGCGACGCAGCTTCGCCCGCGCCGGCGGTTCGTCTTCGACGATGACGACGCGGATCTCAGGCATCGGTGAGCGGCAAATCGATTTCGACGCATGTGCCGCCGCCCGGCCGGGGTGCGATGCGGAAAATATGGTCTTGCGGATACAGCAGGTCGAGCCTGCTGCGCACGTTGGCGAGGCCGGTGCCTGGCGCGAAGGCAGGATCGAGTCCCGCGCCGTTGTCTTCGATCGTACAACGCAGGCGGCCGGCACCGGCGCGAATCGTCACCTCGACCTGCCCTCGTCCGCTTTTCAAACCATGCTCGAAGGCGTTCTCGACCAGCGGCTGCAGGAGCAGGCGCGGGATACGTGCGTCGCGCGCGGTTGGGTCGAGCGTGATTTTCGTATCGAGCTTGCCACGAAAGCGCTCGCGCATCAGCTCGAAGTAGCGTTCGAGCCAGACGATGTCGTCTTCGACGCGGACATGCGCGCTGCCCGATTCGGCAAGCGCCGCGCGCAGCAACTCGGCGAATGCGGCGATCATGCGGTCGGCTGCATCGACATCCTCGTGCATGCGGTTCGAGATCGCATTTAGCGTGTTGAACATGAAGTGCGGTTCGATCTGCGCGGTAAGCTGGGCCAGGCGCGCTTCGCTCAAGTCGCGTTCGAGGCTGATCACGGCCAGTTCGCGTTCGCGACGCAAGCGCTGTGTCCGCAACGCAATGCAGGCGACGATGATGATGGCGTAGCTGATCAGATCCTTCTGCAGTTCATAGGCGAATCCCAGCCACGGATCGCCGAATTCGTAACGGCTGCCCGCGATGGCGTAGACCAACCGGCGGATACCGACCATGCCGAACGTATGCACGGCGGAAAACACGAGCGCCGCGGGAACGTGCAGCGGGAGGCGGCGCAGCCAATCGCGGCCGGTCAGTGGCACGCGCCGCTCGAATTTGTACACCAGCACGGCGAGCACGGCCATCAAGGCCGCGCTGCTGAGTTCCCAGGTCATGGGCTCCCAGGCCGCAATCGGCTGGCCGCCGTTGCGGCGACCGATGATGACGTTGACCGCAAGCCATAAACCGAGCGCTGCCCACGCAGCGGCGTAGCCAACCCAGAACAGGGTCCGGCTGCGTCGCTCCGGGATCGGTGCCGTGCTTGCCATCCGGCCCTCAATCCACCACATCGGGCTCGAAGAACGACCAGCGGATTTCCGGGAACCGCTTCTTCATCGCCGCTTCCACGCGGTTGATCGCGGCAATCAGCTCGGCACCGGAAAGCTCGCCACGCATCTGCGCCTTGGTCGCGACCATCACATCAGGACCGAGTTGCAGCGTGATCAGGTTGAACACACGCTCGACTTCGGGCTGGGCGCCGACGAAGTTGAAGATCGCACCGCGCAAGCGCGGTTCGACGCTTTGCCCGACCAGGAGCGAGGCCACTTCGCGCGCAACGAATATCGCCACCAGGCACAACAGCACGCCGATCGCGATCGAGCCCCAGGCATCGAACACAGGGTTGCCGCTGACGGCGGTCGCGGTCACTGCGACAAGCGCAATGGCCAGGCCGAGCAGCGCGGCAAGATCTTCGCCGAACACGACGATCAATTCGCTCTGCCGGCTCTCGCGAAACCAGCGCCACAGGTTCTGGCCGCCACGTGCCTTGCGCACTTCGCGCAGGCAGCCCCACATCGAAAACGATTCGGCGACCAGACTGAAGCCGAGCACGCCGATCGCCAGCCAGGGCAGACGCAGCAGCTCCGGGTGGTTAAGCTTGTGCACGCCTTCGTAGAACGAAAACATGCCGCCGACGCTGAACAGCAGCAGCGCCACGAGGAAGGACCAGAAGTACACGACCATGCCGTAGCCGAGCGGATGGTCCGGCGACGGCGCGCGCTTGGCGTGGCGCATGCCGAACAGCAGCAGAATCTGGTTGCCGCAGTCGGCGAGCGAATGGACAGCCTCGGCCAGCATCGAACCGGAGCCGGTAATCATCGCCGCGACGAGCTTGGCGAGGAAGATCGCGAAGTTGGCGCCGAGTGCGAAAAAGATGGTCTTGAGCGAATCGGCCTTGGCGGACATTCCAGGTTCCTGCCACTACGTTGTCAGCAGCAGGAGTCTAGCATTGCGGCATGCAACGTCCCGGCCCATTCGTTGGGTCGCCATCAGGAGACAGGCCATGGCAAGTGCACAAATCAGGAAATCCACACCGGTACTTTTCGTCGAGGCGATCGAGCCGAGCCTTGCGTTCTGGCAGGAACGCCTGGGTTTCGAGCGTCCAGTCGAAGTCCCCGACGGCGAACGCATCGGCTTTGCCATACTGAGCCAGGGCACCGTGGAAGTGATGTACCAGACCGTCGCGATGCTGCGAAAGGATTCGGCCGCACATGCGGTCGACTTCAACGGCGATAAAACCTTCCTTTTTATTGAAGTGGACAATCTTGAGACCATCGAGCAGGAACTGCTCGGGTTTGAAATCGTCATGCCGAAGCGGGAGACGTTCTACGGTTCGACCGAGATCGGCTACCGCGAACCGGGCGGTCATTTCATCACGTTCGCACAGTTCAAGCGGTAGGAGCCAGGGTCAAATTCCGCATGCATTGAGCACGCGTCGGGACGGGGGCATACTGGGCCGCCGACGAACGAGGCCGTGAATCTTGATCACTGTCCACCACCTCAACAACTCGCGCTCGCAGCGTGTGCTGTGGCTGCTGGAAGAACTGGGCCTGCCCTACGAGATCAAGCGCTATCAGCGCGATCGCAAGACCATGCTCGCGCCGCCGGCGTTGCGCGAGGTGCATCCGCTCGGCAAATCGCCGGTGATCACCGACGGTGCACTGACGCTTGCCGAGTCTGGCGCGATCATCGAATACCTGGTCGATACCTATGACAAGAGCCATCTTGCGCCCGCGCGCGGAACGGCCGAGCGACTGCGCTACACCTATTGGCTGCACTACGCGGAAGGTTCGGCGATGCCGCCGTTGCTGCTCAAGCTGGTATTCGATCGCATCGAAAAATCTCCGATGCCGTTCTTTGCAAGACCCATTGCACGCGCCATTGCCGGGCGTGCCAAAGGCGCTTTCATCGACCCGCAGATCGCCCTGCACCTGGACTATCTGGAGTCGGAGCTGGGCCAGAGCGCCTGGTTCGCCGGCGCGGATTTCAGCGCCGCCGATATCCAGATGAGTTTTCCGCTGGAGGCGGCTGCTGCCCGCGCCGGCCTGAACGACAGTCGCCCGAAGCTGACGGATTTCCTCGAGCGCATTCACGCACGACCGGCGTACAAGCGCGCCCTGGAACGCGGTGGGGAATATGAATTGCTGAGCCGATGCTAGCCGAGCTTGGCTTGCAACTTCTTCGAAAGCTTCGCACGCACCAGGTCGTAGGAATGGCGGACGAATTCCTCGATCTGCGTTCGCGGAAAACGCTCGGGTTCGGCAATCGTGATCCAGAACGCGCGCGCCATGTAATGCGCCGGCACGATGCCGGGCTGGTCGGTCAGTTCAAGGAAACGTTCCGGATCGACCTTGAACGACAGCCGGTCCCGGTCCGGTCCCTGCAGGCACAGTACGGCGAACATCTTGGAAGCGACCGTGAACACCAGGTCGTCTTCCCATTTGATGCTACTGGCCACTCCGGGCCACGCAGCGCAAAATGTCTTGAGTTCGTCGGCTTTCACAAGATGTTGCAATCCTTTCAATTCAGCTGTCTGAACCAAGGCCGCCGGAATTAGGTGGCCTGCTCCAGAAACGCCGGGCAAGGTGCTGCGCATGAACACTCTAGCAAAAACGTCACCCCGCACCTATCCGAACATCGACACGCATAAAGTGGATTCTGTGCCTGCCGCAACCGGCGAGCACGTGATGACGCGCGACGGCCGCAAACTTGTCCTGCGCCGGATCCGGGCCGATGACGTTGCCGCCTTGCAGCGCGGTTTCGCGCATCTGTCGCCTGAAGAAGTACGCATGCGCTTCCTGCACCCGATGGCCGAACTGCCACGCGACCTGGCGGTCAGCCTGTGTGATCTGGATCCACGCTACGCCGTCGCCTGGGTGCTGGCCGACCCGGACGGCGCGCCGGACGCTGAAATCCATGCCGTGGCGCGCGCCTATCTGGACCCGGTCACCGAACAGGCGGAGTTCGCGCCTGTCGTACAGCAGGACATCTCCGGCCAGGGCTTCGGCACCCTGCTGATGAAACGCGTGATCGATGACATGCGCCGGCTCGGGGCCACAGAATTGTGGGGCGATATACTTCTGGACAATGCCGCCATGCTCAGCCTGTGCGATACGCTCGGTTTCGAGCATACCCAGGTGCCGCACAATGCCGGCGTGCAGCGGGTGATACTGAGCCTGTAACGGGACTCAAACCGCGTCGTGCGCGGGCTCCGCCACGCGCCTGCGGCTTTCTCGCCATCGCCGCACGCGCGTCTGCGCATGATCGAAATACAGGTAGAGCACGGGCGTCAGGTACAGGGTCAGCAACTGCGAAGTCAGCAGGCCGCCAACCACCGCAAGACCCAGCGGCCGCCGCGACTCGCCGCCCGCACCCAGCCCTATCGCAATCGGCAAGGTACCGAACAATGCGGCGAAGCTGGTCATCATGATCGGACGGAAACGCACCAGGCTGGCCTCGAAGATCGACTCTTCCGCCGTCTTCCCGCAGCGTTCGGCCTCGACCGCAAAATCGATCATCATGATCGCGTTCTTCTTGACGATGCCGATGAGCATGATCAGACCGACCGCCGAATACAGGTTCAGGTCGATGTGAAAAATCAGCAAAGTCAACAATGCGCCAAATGCAGCAGTCGGCAGGCCGAGCAGGATGGTCACCGGATGGATGAAGCTCTCGTAGAGGATCCCGAGCACGAGATAGATCACGAAGATCGCGAGCACGAGCAGGATGCCCATGCCGGCGATCGACGACTGGAACGCCTGCGCCGTACCCTGGAACGACGCGGTAATCGTTTCCGGCATCTTGATCCCGGCGACGGCGGTGTCGATGCGCTCGACTGCCTGGCTCAACGAGACGCCGGGCGCCAGGTTGAAGGAAATCGTTACCGACGGCACCTGACCGAGGTGGCTGATCGTCGCCGGCCCGACCGATTTGTCGAAACGGGCCACGGCTGACAACGGCACGAGCTGGCCACCGCTGCTGTGGATGTAGATCTGGCCGAGCACGGCTGGATCATTCTGCTTGGCCGGGTCGACCTGCATCAGCACCCAGTACTGGTCGATCGACGTGTAAATCGTGGATACCTGCTGCGGTCCGAACGCCGTATACAATGCGCCCTCGATCTGTGCCGCCGTCACGCCGACTGCCGAGGCCGCGTCGCGATCGATCTTGACGTCCATCTCGGGCGTGGCGATCAGCAGATCGCTGGTGACATCCTGAAAACCCTGCAGCTTCGATACCGCATCGACCAATTTCGGCACGAAGGCGAACAGTTCCCTGGTGTCGATATCCTGCAAAGTATACTGATACTGGGTCTTGGTCAGCTGACCGCCGATGCGGATGATCGGGATGTTCTGCAGGTACACCTTGAAGCCGGGAATGCCGGTAAGCTTGGGACGCAATTCCTGGATGATTTCGTCGGGCGTCAGACGCTCGCTGCGCGGCTTCATGGTGATGATCATGCGGCCGAGATTCAGTGTCGCGCTGCTGCCGGAAACGCCGATGAACGACATGACGCCCTGGATGTTCTTGTCCTGCTGGATGATGGCCGCGGCCTGCGCCTGCTTGCGCGCCATCTCGTCGAAGCCGACATCCTGGTCGGCTTCGGTGAAGACAAACAGCTGGCCGGTATCGTCGCTGGGAAGGAAGCCTTTCGGCACGAACACGAACAACGCGACGGTCGCGATGAGGAGCAGGCCGAATCCGATCATGACCAGGCGCCGGTGTTCGAGGCTGGCATGCAGGGTTTTCCTGTAGAAGTTCTGCATGCCGTCGAACACGTCTTCAAAAAACTGGTACATGCGCCCGTGCTTTTCGCCCTTGTGCGATTTGAGCATGCGGCCGCACAGCATCGGCGTCAGCGACAGCGAGACGAATCCCGACACCAGCACGGCAGCAACGATGGTCACAGCGAATTCGTGCAGCAGGCGGCCGATGATGCCGCCCATGAACAGCAACGGGATGAATACCGCGGCCAGCGACAGGGTCATCGATACGATCGTGAAACCGATCTCTTTCGCACCATCGAACGTCGCCTGCATCGGCGTCTTGCCCATTTCCATGTGGCGCGAGATGTTCTCGAGCATGACGATCGCATCGTCGACAACGAAGCCAACGCACAGTGTCAGCGCCATCAGCGAAAGATTGTCCAGGCTGTAGCCAAACGGATACATGACCGCGAACGTGCCGACAATCGACATCGGCAACGCCAGTGACGGGATGATCGTCGCGGACAGATTGCGCAAGAAGATAAAAATGACCAGCACGACCAGACCCAGCGCCAGCAACAGGCTGAACTCCACATCGTCGACCGACGCGCGGATGCTTTCGGTGCGGTCGTAGAACACTTTCAGGTCAATGCCCGCCGGCAGCTGCTTCTCGAATCCGGGCAGCACGGCGCGGATGCGCTGCACCACGGCGATCGTGTTGACGCCGGGCTGTTTCTGGATCGCGAGCAGCACGCCGCGCTGCCCGTTCACCCACGCGGCGAGCTTGTCGGTCTGCACGCCGTCGTAGACACGCCCGATGTCACGCAGGCGTACCGGCGCGCCGTTCTGGTAGCTGACGATAAGGTCGGCGAATGGTTTTGCCGAATCGTATTGGCCGTTGACGATGACGTTGTAGGTGCGATCGTTGCCATACAGGACGCCGGTGGGCAGATCGACGTTGCCGTTGCTCACCGCCGCCTGCACCTGATCGATGCCGAGCCCGCGGGCGGCCATGGCGCCCGGATCCAGGTCGATGCGCACCGCGTATTTTGCCGAACCGTAAACGTTGACCAAGGCAACGCCATCGATCATCGACAGGCGCTGCGCCAGCAGCGATTCCCCGTATTCGTCCACTTTCGACAACGGCAACGTCTTGGAACTCATGCCGATGAAAAAAATCGGCGCGTCAGCCGGGTTGACCTTGCGGAACGTCGGCGGCGTGGTCATGGTCGGCGGCAGCTGCTTGAGTGCCGCCGAGATCGCCGACTGTACATCCAGCGCGGCCGAGTCGATATTGCGTTCGAGCGTGAACTGCAACGTGATCTGGCTTTGCCCGATGCCGCTCACCGAGGTCATCGAGTCGAGCGCGGCGATCGACGAAAACTGCTTCTCCAGCGGTGTCGCCACCGCCGAGGCCATCGTGTCCGGCGCCGCACCCGGCAATAGCGCCGTCACCTGGATCGTGGGGAAATCCACATTGGGAAGATCCGATACCGGCAACATCCGGTAGGCCACGATGCCGAAGACCAGAATGCCGACCATGACCAGTGTGGTCATTACCGGCCGGCGTACGAAAATTTCCGATACTGAGGTCATGATGGCGGTGTCATCCTGCCCGCTTCACTTGGCTGCCTCGGCCACTTTGACCTTGCTGCCGTCGGCCAGGCGCGACTGGCCATCGGTGACGACGGTCTCGCCGGCAGCCAGTCCTTTCGTGATCATGGAGTCGCCGCCCACGCTGCGTGCGACCGTGACCGTGCGCTGTTCCGCGCGGCCGTCGGCCTTGACCACGAAGACGTAGTTGCCGTTCGGGCCGTCCTTGACCGCGGCGTCGGGCACGACGAGCGCGTCGGCATCGCTGCCGAGGGTGAGGGAGATATTGACGAACTGGCCCGGCCACAGACGCTCGTCGGCGTTCGCAAAACTCGCGCGCAGCTTTACCGTATTCGTGGTCGGATCGATGGCATTGTCCACAAAAGCCAATTCTCCACTTGCGTTCCCGTTGATACCGTCGCCGGTCGCCTGCACGGCGAGCACGCCCCTGCCCTGCGCCGCACGCACTCGATCGACGTACCGCCCCGGCACGGCGAAATTGACGAAGATCGGGGCCAGCTGGTTCAAGGTCAGCAACGCCTGCGTATCGTTCGCCTTAACCAGATTGCCGGCCTGGACCAGGATGCGTCCGGCGCGTCCGTCGATTGGCGCATAGATGTCGGTGTAGCCGAGCGTGAGTTTGGCCGCCTCGACGTTGGCTTGATCCACCTTCACGCTTGCGGCGGCGGCTTCGTAGGCTGTCACATACTGCTGCATCTGGTCGGCGGAAATGAAACCCTTGTCGGCGACCGGCTGGTAACGCACCACTTCGGCATGCGCCAGGTTGCGCGCAGCCTCGTCCTTGGCCAGGGCCGCATTCGTCTGCGCCAACGCCGCCTGCGCGGGACGCGGGTCAATCTTGAACAGGAGTTGGCCCTTCTTCACGTCCTCGCCATCCTTGACGCGATCTTCGAGCAGTTGCCCATCGACCAGGGACTTGATCGCCACGCTGTTGATCGCCTCGACGCTGCCGACCGCGGCGACCAATTCGGGCACGGCCTTCGTTGCTGCCTTGGTCACGCTGACCGGCACCGTTGGATCGGCCGGTGGCGGTGGCGCTCCCGAGCACGCCGCCAGCAACAACAACGCAGCGAGCGCCGGCATCCAGGGCGGCGGTGAAAATTCACGATTGGAAGATGGCATGCAATTCCCGTTGTGGATGTCTGTCCGCAGCGGCGCGATTATCGCCGAAGTGGCACGCGTTACGGCACGCAAGCTCGTAAAGACTTGTGAAAGCGTTGCGGCCACTAGGCCGGAAGTCATGCCACCGCGAATGCCGCATGCGCATCCTGCGCTACACTTGCACCCATCGACTGCGCACCCGGGTGCTGCGGCGCCGTTGTTATTTTTTCAATCCATGACCGAATCCCGTTTGCTCCACCCGCCGCTGCCGAACAATGCAAAGCGGCGCGGCTACTGGAATGCCCTGCACGGCAGTGCGACCGCGCTCGCGATCGCGGCGGCTGCGCGCGAGCACCACGGCATCGTCGTCGCGGTCACGCGCGACACGCACGCCGCGCATGCACTGGAATCGGATTTGCGCGTATTCGTCGATCGCGATACCGAAGTGCTGCATTTTCCGGATTGGGAAACCCTGCCCTACGATCTGTTTCCCCCGCATCCTGAAATCGTCTCGCAGCGCATCGCCGCGCTGTACCGCCTGCCGGCGACAAGGCGCGGCGTGCTCGTCGCGCCGGTCGCAACGCTGATGCAGCGGCTCGCGCCGCGCAGTTTCATCGGCGGATCGAGCCTGGTGCTGACGCTCAAGCAACCGCTGGACCTGGGCACCGAACAGCGGCGACTGGAAGCGGCGGGTTACCGTAATGTGCCGCAAGTGCAGGAACCCGGCGATTTTGCCGTGCGCGGCGCCCTGCTCGACATCTTCCCTATGGGCAGCGCCGAACCCTTCCGCATCGAGCTGTTCGACCGCGAGATCGATTCCATCCGCACGTTCGACGCTGATAGCCAGCGTTCGTTGCACAAAGTGGAAAAAGTGAACCTGCTGCCGGCACGCGAGTTTCCGCTGACCGAGGAATCGATCAAGGCCTTCCGCAACACCCTGCGCGAACGCTTTCCGATCGACCCGCGCCGCTGTCCGATCTACCAGGACCTGAAGGAAGGCACGACGCCGGCCGGCATCGAATACTACCTGCCGCTGTTCTTCGACCACACGGAAACCCTGTTCGACTACCTCGACGATCAGTCCCTGTTCGTGCTCGCCGACAAGGCACTGGATGCAGCGGACAGTTTCTGGCAACAGGCACAGGCACGCTACGACAGTCGCGCCCACGACATCGAGCGACCGATCCTGCCGGTAGCGGAACTGTACCTGCCGCCGGAGCGTCTGCGCGAGCAGCTCAACCAGCGCCTGCGAGTGGACATTGTCGCCAAGGGAACCAGTGAACATGCCGTGGACCTCGGCAGCCAGCCCGCGCCAAGCCTGCCGCTGAACCGGCGCGGCGAGGCGCCCGCGGAAGAGCTCACACGCTTTCTCGACAACTATCCTGGACGCGTGCTGATCGCTGCGGATTCTGCCGGAAGACGCGAGGCGTTGGTCGAGCAGCTTGCTGCCGTCGACCTGCGGCCGCAGAACGTCGCATCCTGGCACGAGTTCGTCGGCATCAGCCCCTCTGCCCCGAGCGCGCTCGGCGGAGCGCAGGCCAAAGGCGCCCGCGCCCGAAACAGTTTCCCTCTCTGCATTACCGTCGCCGCACTCGACGATGGTTTCTCGCTTACTGAACCTGCGTTCACGATCCTCACCGAGCGCCAGCTCTTCGGCGAACGCGCACAGCAGGCGCGGCGGCGCAAGCTTGCGGTGCGCGAACCGGAAGCGGTGCTGCGCGATCTTTCCGAGCTGGCCATCGGTGCGCCGATCGTGCATGCCGATCATGGCGTCGGCCGCTATCAGGGCCTGGTCAAGCTCGCAGTCGGCCGGCTTCAATCAGACGGCGCGCACGGCGAGTTCCTGGCGATCGAATATGCCAAAGGCGACAAACTGTACGTTCCGGTCGCACAGCTGCACCTGGTCTCGCGCTATTCCGGCGCGTCGCCGGAACTGGCGCCGTTGCATTCGCTCGGCGGCGATGCCTGGGAACGTGCCAAGCGCAAGGCCGCACAGAAGGTCCGCGACGCCGCAGCCGAATTGCTGGCGCTGTATGCGCAGCGCGAGGCGCGCCAGGGACATGCCTTTACTTACGATCGCGCACTGTACGAACAATTCGCGGCCACGTTTCCGTTCGAGGAAACACCGGACCAGTGGCAGGCGATCGAAGCCGTCATCGCGGACCTGGCCTCCGGCAAGGCCATGGATCGTGTCGTCTGCGGCGATGTCGGTTTCGGCAAGACCGAGGTGGCCTTGCGCGCGACCTTCCTCGCCGCCATCGCCGGCAAGCAGGTCGCCGTGCTGGTGCCAACGACACTGCTGGCCCAGCAGCACTACACGAATTTCCGCGACCGCTTCGCCGACTGGCCAGTGCGCGTGGAGGTTATCTCGCGCTTCAAATCGAAGAAGGAGGTCGACGCGGCTCTGGCGAAACTGCGCGACGGCCAGATCGACGTGATGATAGGCACGCATCGCCTGCTGCAGCCTGACGTGAAGTTCAAGGATCTGGGCCTGGTCATTGTCGATGAAGAGCACCGCTTCGGCGTGCGCCACAAGGAGCAATTGAAGAAGTTGCGCGCCGAAGTCGACCTGCTCACCCTGACGGCGACGCCGATCCCGCGCACACTGAACATGGCCATGTCGGGATTGCGCGACCTTTCCATCATCGCCACGCCGCCGCAACATCGTCTGGCGGTAAAGACGTTTATCGCCCCGTATGATCCAGCCGTGATACGCGAAGCCTTCCAGCGCGAACTGGCGCGCGGCGGCCAGGTATACTTCCTGCACAACGAAGTCGATAGCATCGAACGTACCGCACGCGAGCTCGGCGAATTGATTCCCGAGGCACGCCTGCGCATCGCCCACGGACAGATGCCCGAGCGCGAGCTTGAACAGGTAATGCTCGATTTCTACCGCCAGCGGTTCAACGTGCTGGTCTGCACGACGATCATCGAATCCGGCATCGACGTGCCGAGCGCGAACACGATCGTCATCAACCGCGCCGACCGCTTCGGCCTGGCGCAGTTGCACCAGCTGCGCGGCCGTGTCGGCCGCTCGCATCATCGCGCCTATGCCTACCTGGTCGTGCCCGACCGGCGTTCGATGAGCGCGGATGCGGAAAAGCGCCTGGAGGCGATCGCATCGATGGAGGAACTCGGCGCCGGCTTCACCCTGGCGACGCACGACCTGGAAATCCGCGGCGCCGGCGAACTGCTCGGCGAGGAACAAAGCGGACAGATTCAGGAAGTGGGGTTTTCGCTGTATACCGAATTGCTCGAACGCGCCGTCAACGCGCTGAAAAGTGGAAAAGTTCCCGACTTCGATCTGGTAAGCGAGCACGACGCCGAAATCGAATTGCATATTCCCGCATTGATTCCCGACGACTATCTGGCCGACGTGCACGCACGCCTGACCCTGTACAAGCGCATCGCCAGTGCGCGCGACGCCGATGCATTGCGGGAACTGCAGATCGAGATGATCGACCGCTTCGGGCTGCTGCCCGAGCCGGTGAAAAACCTGTTCGCCGTGGCCGGCATCAAACTCGCCGCCACCGCCATCGGCATACGCAAACTCGAACTTGGCGAAAGAGGCGGCCGCATCCTGTTCAAACCCCAGCCGAACATCGATCCGATGAGCGTGATCAGGCTGATCCAGGCCCAGCCGAAAACCTACGCCCTCGACGGCCAAGACAAACTGAAGATCAAACTCGAACTGCTGGGCGCCGCCGAGCGCATGGGTACAGCGCAGGCGTTGCTGCGGACCCTGAGTGCGCGCACTGCAGAATAAGGCCGCACGAACATTGTGCAAGCGCCAACTACATTCGATCGAGCGGACTGAAAGCGCCGCCACCGCCACGCTTGATCACATGCGTGTAGATCTGCGTTGTGGCGACGTCCTTGTGACCAAGCAATTCCTGGATCGTGCGAATATCGTAACCGGCTTCCAGCAGATGCGTGGCGAAACTGTGCCGCAGCGTGTGCGCGCTGAGCGGCTTGACGATGTGGGCCTTGATCCGCGCCGACTTCAACGCACGCGCCAGTGCCGCGTCGTCGATGTGATGGCGCCGCTCGATGCCGCCGCGCGGATCGCGCGAACGTTTCTCGGCGGGGAAAACATACTGCCAGCCGAAATCGCGCGCCGCACGCGGATACTTGCGTGCCAACGCATGCGGCAACCATGCTGCACCGAAACCTGCAGCGAGGTCCTCGCCGTGCAACACACGCGCACGCTCGATCTCGCGCTGCAACGGTTCGACCAGCATTCGCGGCAACATGGTATGACGATCCTTCCCGCCCTTGCCGTTGCGGACAACGATATCGTTGCGTGCAAAATCGACATCCTTGACGCGCAAACGCAACCCTTCCATCAGCCGCATCCCGGTGCCGTAAAGCAAACTCGCCACCAACCACAAGCGGCCATTCATCACCGCAAGCAGGCGGCGCACTTCATCCTGCGACAACACCGTCGGCAACCGCTGCGGACGTTTCGCGCGCACGATCGACTCCATCCATGGCAAGTCGATTTTCAATACCACGCGATAAAGAAACAGCAACGCCGACAGCGCCTGATTCTGCGTGCCGGCGGCCACGTCGACCTCGGTCGCAAGATGGCTTAGAAAGCGTTCTATGTCCGCCTCGCCCATATCACGCGGATGACGCCTGCCGCTGGCGAGTATGAACCGGCGTATCCAACCGAGGTAGGCCTGCTCGGTGCGTAGACTGTAGTGTTTAACCCGCAACTTGCTGCGAACATCGTCCATCAATCGCGGTGCCGATGACTTCACCGATGCAGTCTTTACGCCCCCATTTTCGTCCCTGTAACTCATACGCCGCCGCCTTCGGAGTGTTGCAAGACATTTTCCAGGACGATACCGGCGACGCCGTCAGCCAAGGCAGTGATTACGTGTAAGAATTTGGCTTGACGAACTAACGGCGCAGCATGACTATAGGGTAGAAACCCCCGCCTTAGGGGTCTACTTAGCGTTAGGGCTTAAGGAAATTTACTTATGGGTGCATGGAGTCACGAACCGTTCGGAAATGACGACGCGGGTGACTGGGTGTCAGAGCTGAGCAACTCAAACGATTTCTCGAAAATCGAAAGCGCGCTTAACTCAGTCACAGATGAAGCGGCAGACTATTTAGAAGCCCCAGAATGCTCTGCTGCCCTTGCCGCCGCTGAGGTTGTTGCGGCTTTACTCGGCAAGCCCACCAAGTCGCTCGACGAAGACGCTGCGGCATGGGTAGCCAACAAGCCGCGACCTACGCCCGAGCTAGTTTCAAAGGCAACGCGCGCGGTCAGCTCCGTGCTTGAGTCATCCGAGCTGCAAGAGCTTTGGGCTGAGTCAGAGGACTATGCGCAATGGCAATTTGTTACGAACGATCTGCTGGCTCGTCTCAGTTAAGCCCTAACTATTCGCTCAAGCGGACCGCTGCGGGTCGGCTGCGGTAAACTCCAACTCATTCGTGGCAGCGGCCACTTAGCTCAGCAACTGTCTTGGTGTTGACGGTTTTCTACACTGCGCATGCTCCGCGTAATTCTTCCCGCCGTCGTGCATTGAGGATCGTAAGCAACTTACGCATGCATGCGACCAAAGCCACTTTGGCA
>JARLJU010000131.1 GCA_031291055.1 Rudaea sp.
CAAGCAGTTCGAAGTCAGCGACGAGCGCCCGCTCGATCAGGTGATGTATGATATCGCCGAAGCCGGACATCTGCCCAGCTTCTGCACCGCCTGTTATCGCAACGGCCGCACCGGCGACCGCTTCATGGCGGTGGCCAAGAGTGGTGAGATTCAAAACCTCTGCCAGCCCAATGCGATTTTAACGTTGAAGGAATATCTGGTCGATTTCGCTTCGCCCCAGACCAAAGCCTTGGGCGAGAAGATCATCGCCGAACATCTGCTGCAAATTCCGAACCCGAAGCTGCGCAAGGTGACGGAAGATCGTTTGCTCGAAATCGAAGGCGGCAAGCGCGACCTTTATTATTGAGGCGCTGTGCGTGCTTCGAGGCTCCGCGCCTCGATCAACGTGCATAACGACACCCATTGCACAGCGCGGAGCACCTCAGCATGACGGGATTGTTTGTTTATCCCTCTCGTCATGCTGAGGTGCTCGCCGCGCGCAATTGTCTGATGGAAATTGTGAGGCGGGGGCGGCGACCCTCGAAGCACGCACGAAGCGCATCACGGTTTGATCGTTGTTGCCTCCATATGCACCGTCGCCGTGGCACTGGTCTCTGCTGATGACGCTCCCAAACGGAAAGCGTAATCACCCGCCGCAACGCGCCAGAGCTGTGCCGCCACATCGAACGAAGCCAACAACCGCGGATCGACTGCCAGCGTGACGTGTTTCGTCTCACCCGGCTTGAGCTCGATTTTGCCGAAGGCGACCAGCCGTTCTCCCGCCACCGGCGTTGCGGCATAGACTTGCCCAACGGCCTTGCCGACACGTTTGCCGGTGTTGCGCACGTCAAAGCTCACCTCAGAACCACTGACGCTTAAGGCCCCAAACGTAAAGCTGGTGTAGCTAAGCCCATGCCCGAAGGGGAACAGCGGCTTCAGCTTCTTGGCCGCGAACCATTTGTAGCCGATATCCGAGCCTTCCAGGCTGTAATCGACATCGAATAGCGTTTCGTTCGGTGTCCAGCGATTGTCGGGCTGGCGCAAATCCTTGCCCGGAACCAAGGGGCGCGGCAGCTGCTCCAAGCTTTGCGGGAAGGTGATCGGCAAACGGCCTGACGGATTGACCTTACCAAACAGAATACGCCCGATAGCGGCAGCACCACGATTGCCAGGATACCACGCCTCCAACACCGCACCGACGTTCTCAAGCCAGGGCATCGCCACCGGATTGCCGGTCTCCAGCACCACGATGGTGCGCTTGTTGGCTTTGGCCACGGCCGCGATCAAAGCATCCTGATTGCCCGGCAAAGTGATATCGGGCGCATCCGTGCCTTCACGCTGCCAGCGCTCGACAAAGACAATAGCGACATCGGCGCCGCGCGCCGCGGCCGCGGCATGGGCAATATCCGAACCATCGTCGAACGCCACCTTGCCATGCGTCTCCGCCTTGATGGCGGCCAAAGGCGACGGCGGATCGTAGATCATCTTCTCGGTCGGAATGCGGTTCTTACCCGAAGCATCCTGACCAGCACCGCCGACCAGAATTTCTTGCTCGAGTGCGTTGCCGACCGGCATAACTTGCGCCGAACCACCGCCTGACAAGACGCCGATATCGGCATGGCCGCCGATCACAACGATGCGTTTGGCGCCAGCCACCAGCGGCAACAATCCGCGCTCGTTTTTGAGCAGGACAATGCCCTCCTCCGCGGCCGCCTGCGCCACGGCGCCATGAGCCTGTACATCGCTGGGTCCTGCCACCGCCGGATCATCGAACAAGCCATAAGCGAACATGCTGCGCAGAATGCGATGGACCATGTTATCGACACG
>JARLJU010000013.1 GCA_031291055.1 Rudaea sp.
CGCGCGTGGCTGGCTTTACGCGAATGCACATCGCGACCAGGCTGTCGATCTGCTCATCAAGGAATATCCGAACTTGAATCGCGCCGATGAACGCGTCGCGATCGATTCGTTGATGGGCTATGCGTTCGATCAGGCCACGCAGACCCAGGGCTGGGGCACGATGGACGCGAAGGTCTGGGAAGAGCAGATCACGATGTACGGTCAACTGGGTCAGTTTCAGAAAGGTCAGCCAAAAGTCGATGACGTGATGACGATGGACGTTCTCAACGCTACCCGCTCCTCTCGCCTCAAGGTGTAATCCATGCATGCTGCCACTATGAATCCGCCGCGCGCGGAAGGGTCCGGCTCGTCTGTCGGCGCGCTGCAAGACGCCAATCTGTCTATCAGTTGCCGCAATATCAACGTGCGTTTCTTCACCGACCGGCGCAGCGTTACCGCGATCGAAGGCTTGAGTCTTGACGTCGCGGCCGGGGAATTCCTCACGCTCCTCGGTCCGTCGGGCTGCGGGAAGTCGACGTTCCTGCGCGTCGTCGCGGACCTCATCAAGCCGAGCCGCGGCGAGATCAGCGTGCTCGGCGCGGCGCCCCGTGTCGCGCGTGAGCATCGGGACATCGGCTTCGTGTTCCAGGATGCGGCCTTGCTGCCGTGGCGCACGGCGATCCAGAACGTGCAGTTGCCGCTTGAAGTTGCGGGCGGCAAGGCGCGGGCGGGCCGGGCGACTCCGCGTGAACTGCTCGAGCTCGTCGGCCTCAAGGGGCGCGAGGACGCCTACCCGCACGAGATGTCAGGCGGAATGCGCCAGCGTGTCGCGATTGCGCGTGCGCTCGTCAGCGACCCGAAAGTCCTGTTGATGGACGAGCCTTTTGGCGCGCTCGATGAAATCACACGTGACCGTCTGAACGAAGAATTGCGCCGCGTCTGGAAAGAGATGGGCCTCACGACGCTCTTCGTCACCCACAGCATCTATGAAGCGGCGTTTCTCGGCCAGCGTGTGCTGATGTTGGCCGCCAATCCCGGGCGTGTGAAGGAGATCGTCCCGGTTGGATTGCCAGAAGACCGGACGCTCGATATCCGCGAAACCCGTGAATTCGTCGAACTCGCTGCCTATCTGCGGCGCGTACTGGAGACCTGCTGATGACCTCGTCCGAAATGCAATTGAACCTGTCGTCTCAAGCGGCGGACCCTGAAGCGCAAGCGTGGCTTGCGCAACGCCGCCAGCGCCTGTGGCGCGCGCGCCTCCTGCCGGTACTCGGCGTCGCGGGTTTGTTGTTCGCGTGGTGGGCAGTGGTGGCGGGTTTTCATGTGAAGCCGTTTATCGCGCCGTCGCCGCTTCTGGTTCTGGAGACGCTTTTCAGCAAGAGCGATGTGCTGCTGCAGAACATGGTGCCGACGGCGATTGAGGCAGTGGGCGGTTTCCTGCTCGGCAACCTGGCGGCGATCCTGATCGCCACCGTCTTCGTGCACAACAAGACGCTGCAGGACATCTTCTATCCGGTCGCGGTGATGATCAACTCGATTCCAGTGGTCGCCAAAGCGCCGATTCTCGTGCTCATCATGGGCAACGGTCTCGAGCCGAAGATCACGATCGCAGCGATCGTCTGCTTCTTTCCGACGCTCGTGAACATGGTCCGCGGGCTGCAAGCGGTGAATCCGCAGGCGATGGAACTGATGCAGATCCTGTCGGCGAGCAAGCGCGAGATCTTCTTCAAGCTGCGCCTCTACGCTTCGCTGCCTTATCTCTTCTCCGCATTGCGCATTGCCGCGTCGATGTCGGTGATTGGTGCGGTGGTCGGCGAATGGATCGGCGCCACGCAAGGTATCGGCGCCATGATCATCCAGGCGACCTACAGCTTTGATTCGGCCTTGCTGTACACGGCAATCATCATGAGCGCAGTGCTGTCCGGCCTGTTCTTCCTGGTGATCGCGATTGTCGAGCGCCTGGTGGTCAGATGGCAGCCCGAAAGCACGCATTGAACCGAATACGAAATACCGGAATTCTCAGAGGAGACAAGTGAACATGATCAGCGATTTGATTCAGGAAAGCGTGCGCGATGTGCGCGTTGCGGCCAAGGCAAACGTCGTGGTGGTGGGCGGCGGTCCCGCAGGTCTGTCGGCAGCGATTGGGGCGGCGCGCAACGGCGCCGAGGTGATTCTGCTGGAGCGTTACAACCACCTGGGCGGCCTCGCATCCGGCGGCATGGTGCTGGTACTTGACGACATGTGGGACAACCATCTGCAGGAAATTTCGGTGCGCGGCGTCTGCATGACCTTCATTGAACGGATGGCGGCGCGCAAGTTGGCGATGTTCCCGCGCTCGGACGAGTGGGGCGAGGATCCTGCCGCATATCGCAAGTGGGGGCGCTGGGGCACGTTCGACTTTCACAGTCAGAAGACGCCTCACCCCGTCTGTTTCGCCGCAGCGTTCGATCCGGATGCGATGAAGCGCGTCGCGCTGGAGATGGTGGAATCCCTTGGCATCAAGTTGCGTCTGCATTCATGGTTCTCGCGCACGCTGGTCGAAGACGGTCAGGTGAAGGGCGTGATCTGCGAGACGAAGAGCGGTCGTGAAGCGATCCTCGCCGACGTGGTGATCGATGCGACGGGGGACCTGGATGTGGCGGCGTCCGCGGGCGTGCCGCATGTCGGTGGCACCTATATCACGACGACGGTGTTTCGACTCGGCGGTGTCGATACGGAAGCGGCCGAGCGTTTCGAAGCCGAAGAACCCGAAGCGTTTGCGGCACTGGATCGTCAGATCAAGCGCATTCTCGGTGGTTCGTGGGGCTACTGGTGGCTGAAGACACCGTTGCCCGGCGTGGTGTGGTGCAACTGTCCGCACATGGCCGGTCTCGACGGCCTCAAGCCCGAAGACCTGACACGCGCGGAAGTGCAGGGCCGCAAGCACATTCACGCGGTGGTCGATTTCGTGCGCGAGAAGCTGCCTGGCTTCGAACAGTGCTACGTGATCGATGTCGCGCCGCAAACCGGCGTGCGCCAGACGCGTCTGCTCGAAGGCGAGTATGTGATGACGAAGGACGACCTCGCGCAGCGTACCCGTTTCGACGATAGCATCGCGCGTGGTCGTGACTACTACATGCCGTATCGCGTGCTGCTGCCCAAGCAGATCGACAACCTGCTGGTTGCCGGCCGCCACTACTCGGCGACCTCGCAGGCGCAGAAGATGTCGCGTGAAATTCCGCCTTGCATGGCGATGGGCGAAGCCGCCGGTGTGGCTGCCGCGCTCGCGCTGGATGCGGGCGTGCGAGTGCGCGATGTCGACGTGCACGCGTTGCAGAAGACCTTGCGCGCACAAGGCGCCGATCCAGGCGACCAGACCGGCCGTAACGCCGACGTGCCGTCGCTTGCCGCACACATCCAAAATCGGGAGGCCGCATGAGCGTCGCTGACAACGTTGCAAAGACAGCTGACCTGCCGCTTGCCGGCGTGCGCGTCGTCGATCTCACGCAGGTCATGATGGGCCCGGTCTGCACACAGATGCTCGCCGATTACGGCGCCGACGTGATCAAGGTCGAGCGAAAGGGAGCGGGCGATTTGAGCCGCTCGACTTTCGAGCCGGTGGCCGGCGCGGACAATCCGATCTTCTGCAGTCTGAATCGCAACAAGCGCAGCGTGGCACTCGACCTGCGCGACGCTCAGCAACTGGCTGATCTGAAGGCGCTGATCGCGGACGCGGATGTGGTCGTCAGCAATTTCCGCGCGGGCGTGATGGACCGTATGGGCGTCGGCTATGAAGACTGCCGCCGATTGAATCCGCGGATCATCTACGCGGTGGGCACGGGCTTCGGCGAAACCGGACCCTACGCGCACAAGGGCGGCCAGGACGTGCTCGCCCAGGCGATGAGCGGTGTGATGGCTCGCCGCGCTGATGAGTCGCTGCCGATTTCCGTGTACCCGACGGCGCTCGCCGACTATTCGGCTGGCATGCACATGGTGCAGGGCATCCTGCTCGCGTTGCTGCATCGTGAACGCACGGGCGAGGGGCAGAAGGTCAACGTGTCGCTGTACAACTCGATGCTCGCGATGCAGATGCAGGAAGCCGCCATGATCATGATGGCCGACTCGGAAGTGAACTGGGCCGCGATGCCGCTTTCGGGTGTCTTCGATACGCAGGATGGTGCGCTGGTACTGGTGGGTGCGTTCAAGGCGAATCCGCTGCGCGACATCTGTACCGCGTTGCAGATCGAAGACCTGTCGGTTGACCCGCGCTTTTGCAATCTCAATCAGCAGTTCGTTCACAAGGCCGAATTGCAACGCACCTTCCGCGAGCGCTTTGCGAGCAACACGCGCGACTTCTGGCTCGCTCGACTCGAGGAGCAGGACCTGCTGTGTGCACCGGTGCGTGATCTGCGTGAAGCGCTGGTCGATCCGCAGACGCTGCATAACCAGCTGATTCTGGAAGGCGAGGGCGAAGGCCAGCCGGTGCGCTTCATCGGCAGTCCGATCGAGCTATCGCGCGCGCCGGTTGGCTTGCGACGTGGACCGCCGCGCCTCGGCCAGCATACCGAAGAGGTCTTGCAACAATTACGCGGCAAGGTCGCCACGGAGGCTGTATGAGCGTACGTCTTGTCATCGACCAGCACGTTGCCACGGTGACGCTGGCACGTCCGGAAGCACTCAATGCTGTGGACCTCGCCACTGAAGCGGAATTGCAACGCGTGTGGACCGAGCTCGAGCATAGTCGCGACGTGCGGGTTGTCGTTCTGACCGGCGAGGGCGAGCGTGCGTTCTGCGTCGGCGCGGACCTGAAGAATCCGTCGGTGAGCGGGCTTGATTACTGGGGGGCGCCGCGCCCCGGCGGCTTTGGTGGCATTGCGCTGCGCGAGACGCTGAACGTGCCGGTGATCGCGCGGGTCAACGGCTATGCGCTGGGTGGCGGCTTCGAAATGGTGCTGGGATGCGATCTGGTGGTCGCCTGTGACGAGGCGAGCTTCGGGCTGCCCGAGGCGCTCGTCGGGCGCATGCCGCTCGATGGTGGCATGACCCTGCTGCAACGCCAGATCCCGTACCGCCAGGCGATGGCGATGCTGATGACCGGCCGCCGCGTCTCGGCACGCGAAGCACTCGACATGGGCCTCGTCAACGAAGTCGTGCCGCGTGCCGAACTGGACACCGCCGTCGAGCGCTGGGTTCAGGCGCTGCTTGCATGCGCGCCGCTGTCGCTGCAGGCGATCAAGCAGGTTGTCAAACGCACTTCGACACTCTCGCCGGCGGATGCTCAGGCGTTGCGATTGCCCGCCTTGGTGGCCGCGCTGCAATCCGAGGACGCGAATGAAGGTGTGCGCGCCTTTCAGGAAAAGCGCAAACCGGTCTGGAGTGGACGCTGATGGCCTACGTCA
>JARLJU010000132.1 GCA_031291055.1 Rudaea sp.
CGTCAGCGCCTACATCGGGCAGACGGTGACGATCAAGTTCACCGGCAAGGAAGATTCGTCATTGCAGACGTCGTTCGTACTCGACGACATCACCCTGACGGTGCAGTAGAAAAAATTCCGGGGTGCAGGACGCGCTCCGGTTTTGCAGCAAACCAAAAAAGGGCCGCACAGTGCGGCCCTTTTTTTATGCGACGATTCACGCCGGGTCGACAATGATTGGCGGCACCGTGCGCGCGCGCCAGTAGTTGGCGGGCATCAGGCCACCGCGAAGCAGGCGCCAGGCGATCATGCGCGTGATGCGCGCGACGTCGCGCAGCGGGCGGAAATGGCTGGCGCGGCGGTCGTCCTGGTAGCGCGACTCGATCGGCACCGACACCGTACGAATGCCGCGGCGCGCTGCCTCGATGAGGATTTCGCTCTCGAACACGAAGCCGTCATTGGGTAGTTGCAGTGCCAGTTCCACCACCGCCCGCGGGTAATAGCGCTGCCCGCTCTGCGAATCCACGACGCACTGCCCGCACGCCCATGACACCCAGAAATCAGCCTGCTGGTTACCGAAGCGGTTCTTGCCCGGCGTGTTTTCACGCCCGCGCAGGCGCGCGCCGATGACGATGTGCTGCGGATACTGCGCAGCGGCCGCGAGCAGGCGCGGCAGATCGGCGGCTGCATGCTGGCCGTCGCCATCCATGGTCAGCACGCCGTCGCAGTTCAGCTCGACGGCGCGCCGAAAACCATCCTGCAAGGCACGTGCCTTGCCCAGCGGTTGCGGGTGACGAATGCGTTCGATCGCAAGATCGGCGATGACTTCGCTGGTGCGGTCGCTTGAACCGTCATCGACAACGATGACTTGTGCACAACGCGTCAGTGCCTCGCTCACGACGTTGCGGATTGCGCGCTCTTCATTCAACGCCGGAATCACGACGACAGCGTTGGTGACGGTGGTTTTCGCTGCTGGTGCATCCCTCACTTCGACCAAGGCAAAATCTCCATGCGCAAGTTCAATTGTGGGCCGGCCGACAACACCTGCGTGCATGACTCGCGCCGCGCGAGTGCGGTCAACAGCGGCAGGCTGCGTGCAGCGGGGTTGTCGCGATACGAAGCGTGCAACACGGATGCTTCCGGCGCAAGTTCGGCCACGGCCGTGGTTTGCGGCCGCAAGCGCAGCCGTGCGAAGGCGCGTGGCGACGGCGGTGCGAGTATGAAGGCGACGCCGAACGACGCGCGACACGCGACCACGTCCGCAATGGGGCCGACCGCGCCGATGTCGTAGGCCGCCAGCAGCACCGGGCAGGACTCAGTGCTGGCGAGTAACGCCGCTTCGAGCAGGCCTGCACCGAAGGTGGCCGCGCCCGCGCTGACTGCCGTCGAAGCAGCCATGCAACCGGTGGCGATCGTCCAGTAGCCGGCGGGTGCATTGTGCACAGAATTGTGGAATCTGGTCGGCGATATTTCTGTCGGTGCACGCACGAGCGTCGCACACAGATAGTCGTTGATGGCCAGATCGCCGTAGGCGGAGGCGAACACATTGGGCAATTCGCGAGGGTCGCGTTCAGCCATGGCGCAGGCCTGTTGCGCGACTTCTATGGCAAGCAAGACGCTTTCCGGCGCACGCCGACGCTCGGTGGGCGCGAGCAAGCCGGGCGCCGGCCGCGATGCCGGGACTGCTGCATTCTCCACTTTGCCGCAGAGCACCTGCCTGCCCGTTTCCCAGTCCGGCAGTTCGGCGGCCCAGAGGCCGACGCCCTCGATGCCTACGTCGAGCGATGCTTTCACGCTCGCCCCGCGGCAAATGCCAGGCAGGAGTTGTTGCCGCCGAAGCCAAACGAATTGGACAGCGCGATACCTATCCCGCGCTCGCGATTGTCAATGACGATCTGTGGGCCGCAGGCCGGATCGAGCGTCTGCGCATTCAGCGTGCCCGGCACGAAGCCGCGTTCGATCGCCAGCAGTGCGACGACGGCTTCGACGATACCGGCGGCGCCGAGGCAGTGTCCGCTCCAGCCCTTGGTCGAGCTCGCAAGCGTCGTGGCCGGGAAAATGCGTGCGATCAGCGCCGCCTCGACCTCGTCGTTCTGCCGACTCGCCGTGCCATGCAGGTTGATGTAGTCGACGTCGGCCGCGTCCAGGCCTGCGCGCGCCAGCGCGTCGACGAGCGCCAGCTGCGCGCCGAGACCCTGCGGGTGCGGCGCCGACATGTGGTGCGCATCGCTGGATTCGCCATAACCGGTAAGGCGCGGCGCGGCGTTGTCCACATGTATATTTTCCAGCAACGCAAATCCCGCAGCCTCGCCGAGCGAAAGGCCGCTTCTATCGGCATCAAATGGCCGGCATGGCTGCGGCGACACCAGTTCCAGCGAGTTGAAACCGTAGAGCACGCTGCCGCACAGGCTGTCGACGCCACCGATGATGGCGGCGTCGGCCAGCCCCGTGCGCAGCAGGCGTTCGGCGCAGGCAAACACTTTCGCGCTGGACGAGCATGCCGTGGCGATGGTCAGGCAGGGGCCGCCGATCGCCAACACCGACTGCACGAACGCGCTCAGCGAATGGGTCTGGTGTACATGGCTCCCGCGTTGGGCCGGGGACAAGCGTCCGTCCGCTTCGAGTTCGCGGTATGCCCGTTCGGTCTCGCCGATGCTCGACGTCGACGTGCCGAGCACCAGGGCCACGCGCGCGGCGCCGTAGCGCTCGATTGCTGCCCCCGCCTTCTCGGCGAAGCCATCCTCATGCAGCCCGATCCAGGCCAGGCGATTGTTGCGTGACTCCCAATGCTTCCATCGGGCCGGCAACGCGGCTGTGTCGATGCCGGCGACCCGGCCGATCCAGCACGGCAACGGCGTCGCACCGAAAGCATTTTTCACAAGTCCACTTTTTCGCACAAGCATCGCCTGGGCGAGCGCATCCAGGCCGCGCCCGGCGGCGCAGGTGGCGGTGAAGGCGGTGATGGCGAGCGGCGGGATGCGGGACGGCAAGAGGGGCGGTGCATTCGAAGGCGGCGGAGCAGTATAGTTTCGCCCGGCATGGCGTCGCAATGCGCGCCGCGGCTGCTACCATTGCATCGCCGTGGCGTGATTGCCGCCGGGCCGCCGACGATCCGTCCATCCAGGGAGATCTCCATGCTGCGTTCGCGCCTGTCATTACTGCTGTTGCTGCCTGTATTCCTGCTGTTGATGGCGTTCCGCCAGGTGCCGTTGCAGAACCCCGATCCCATCGCCGTGCCGGCAAAAGTGACGAACGAACAGGAGACCAAGGCGATCAAGGCTGCCTTGCTGCACCGACAATGGATTATCGCGGCGGAAAAGCCCGGCGAGGTCGATGGCACCCTGCAGCAGAACGAATATACGGTGCGGATCGCCGTCAGCTACGACCCGCAGACCATCCGGATCCGGTACGTTGACAGCGTCAACCTGAAATACGAGAAAAAGAAGGATGGCGTTGAATATATCCACAAGAATTATCCGGGATGGATCCAGGATCTGGCGCGCGACATCCAGTCGAACCTGATCCTGTTCGGCAGCTGATCCGGCGCATCGGCGTGCAGACGACAGACGAACGCGGCGATGCGGTGGACAGATTCCTGCTGGCCTTGCAGGATCGATGTTGCGCCGCACTGGAAGCTGCCGACGGCGTCGCGCGGTTTCGCGAAGACGCCTGGCAGCGTACAGATGCTGGTGCAAACCTGGGCGGCGGCGGCCGCACCCGCGTGCTCGCCGGTGGCGCGGTATTCGAACAGGGCGGCGTGAATTTTTCGCGCGTGCACGGCGAGCGCATGCCGCCGGCAGCGACGGCGCACCGGCCGGAACTGGCCGGGCGCGCATGGACAGCGCTTGGGGTCTCGCTGGTACTGCATCCGCGCAATCCCTACGTACCGACCACGCACCTGAACGTACGCTACTTCGAAGCACGCAAACCCGGCGCCGAGCCGGCGTGGTGGTTCGGCGGCGGTTTCGACCTGACCCCGTTCTACCCGTTCGACGAAGATGTCGTGCACTGGCACACCGTGGCGCGCGACCTTTGCGCTCCGTTTGGCGATGAGGTGTATGCAAAGTATAAGCGCTGGTGCGACGAATACTTTTTCCTCAAGCATCGCAACGAGACGCGCGGCGTTGGCGGACTGTTCTTCGATGACCTGAACGCAGGCGGTTTCGATCAGTGCTTCGGTTTCATGCGCGCCGTCGGCGAGGGTTTTCTCGACGCATACCTTCCTATTGTGGAAAAACGTAAAAGTACACCTTTCGGCGAACGCGAACGCGAGTTCCAACTCTACCGGCGCGGGCGTTATGTCGAGTTCAACCTGGTCTACGACCGCGGCACCCTGTTCGGCCTGCAGTCCGGCGGTCGCACGGAGTCGATCCTGATGTCGCTGCCGCCGCGCGTGCGCTTCGAGTATGCCTACACGCCCGCGTTGGGCAGCGCAGAAGCATGCTTGGCGGAATATCTGAGGCCACGCGACTGGTTCGCCAACGGGCCGGCGCGATAGCGGGAGCATTTGTTCAGGAGTAGGCTAGTCCGACCCCCATTCCGAGACGGGAGCGCCGGATGAAACTCGATATCAACGGGCAAGAACACGAGGTCGATGTACCCGCCGACATGCCGCTGCTGTGGGTGCTCCGCGACGTGGTCGGTCTGACCGGTACCAAGTTCGGCTGCGGCATGGCGCAATGCGGTGCCTGCACGGTGCACGTCGACGGCACGCCGATCCGCTCCTGCGTCACGCCGGCCGTGGCGCTCGCCGGCAAGAAGATCACGACGATCGAGGGTTTGAGCGCCGATGCCAATCATGCGGTGCAGCGCGCCTGGATCGAAACCGATGTCGTGCAATGCGGCTACTGCCAGTCGGGCCAGATCATGTCCGCGGTCGCGCTGCTCGCGCAGAAGCCCAAGCCCACCGACGCCGACATCGACGCGGCGATGTCGGGCAACATCTGCCGTTGCGGCACCTACCAGCGCATTCGCAGCGCCGTGCGCCGGGCTTCCGAATTGCTCGCGTTCGAATCGAACCGGGAGGCCGGCCATGTGGCGTGAACTCCAATCCGGCGTGGCGAACAACCACGACGTCGGTCGCCGCGAATTTCTCCGCACGGCAGCATCGGTTTCGACCGGTCTGGTTGTCGCCTGTTTCCTGCCGGTCGGTCTGCACCGCGCCATTGCACAGGCGGCCAGGACTGCGGCGCCGGTCAGTCCAAACGCGTTCGTGCATATTGCTCCTGACAATACGATCACGATCCTGCTCAAGCACTCGGAAATGGGCCAGGGCGTCTGGACGTCCATTCCGATGGTAATTGCCGAAGAACTCGACTGTGACCTCGCGCGGGTGCGGGTCGAGCACGCACCCGCGGCGCCGGCATATGCACACACGGCGTTCGGCATGCAGATGACCGGCGGTTCAACCAGCACCTGGGAGTCGTTCGATCAGTTGCGCAACGCCGGCGCGGTGGCACGCGCGCTGCTGGTGCAGGCGGCGGTGCAGAAGTGGAATACGCAGGCAGCCGACTGCCATACGGAAAAGGGCTTCGTGATCTGCGGCGAGCACCGGGCCAGCTACGGCGAACTTGCCGACGCGGCGGCGAACTTGCCGGCACCGGCGACGGTGAAATTGAAGGATGCGAAGGACTGGACTGTCATTGGCAAACCGACACGGCGCCTGGACAGCAAGGCCAAGGTCTGCGGTCGGGCCGAGTTCGGCATCGACGTTAAGCGCCCGGACATGGCCATCGTGCTCGTCGCGCGATCGCCGGTATTCGGCGGCGCGGTCAAATCGTTCGATGCGACCAAGACCAGAGCGGTAGCCGGCGTGATCGATGTCGTCCAGGTTCCGAGTGGCATTGCCGTGCTCGGCAAACATTTCTGGGCGGCAAAGACCGGCCGCGATGCGCTGGTCATCGATTGGGATTCCGGCCCCGGCGCCACCCTGTCGACCGCTGGCCTGCGCGAGGACTATCGCAAGTTGGCTCACACGCCGGGTGCAGTCGCGAAATCCACCGGCGATGTTGAGGCCGCTTTCACGACCGCAGCGAAGGTACTCGAGGCCGAATACGAAGTGCCGTTCCTCGCGCACGCGCCGATGGAACCGCTGAATTGTACGGTGGAGATCGGAAAGGACGGTTGCGACATTTATACAGGGACGCAATTCCAGACGGTCGACCAGGCGGCCGCGGCGGCGATACTTGGCCTCAAGCCCGAACAGGTGCGCATCCATACCACCTTCCTCGGCGGCGGCTTTGGCCGGCGCGCGAATCCGACCTCGGATTTCGTCGCGGAGGCGGTGCAGGTGGCCAAGGCTTCGGGCAAGACCGTCAAGGTGGTATGGACACGCGAGGACGACATCGGTGGTGGTTACTACCGGCCAATGTGGCTGTCACAGCTGCGCGCGGGTCTGGGCAAGGACGGCAAGCCTGTCGCCTGGACGCATACTGTCGTCGGCCAGTCGATCCTTGCCGGCACGCCGTTCGCGGCGATGATGGTCAAGGATGGCGTCGACGGCACGTCGGTCGAGGGCGCGGCCGATGCGCCGTATTTCGAGAATATTCCGGCCTGTCACGTCGAATTGCATTCGCCGACCAGCCCGGTCACGGTGCTGTGGTGGCGCTCGGTCGGGCATTCCAACACCGCGTTTGTGGTCGAGAGTTTCCTCGACGAACTGGCGCACGCGGCGAAGAAGGACCCGCTGGAGTACCGTCGCACGCTGCTGCCGAAGGATTCGCGCGAACGGCGCGCGCTGGATCTGGCAGCGGACAAATTCGGCTGGGGCAAGCCGTTGGCCAAGGGCCACGCCGCGGGGCTGGCCGTGCATCAGTCGTTTGGCAGCTATGTCGCGCAGATCGCCGAAGTCTCGGTCGAGGGCAAATCGATCAAGGTGCATCGCGTGGTCTGCGCAGTCGATTGCGGCCCGGCCGTCAATCCGCTGACGGTCGAGGCGCAGATGCAGTCCGGCATCGTCTTCGGACTCAGCGCTGCCTTGCACAGCGAACTGACGTTCAAGGACGGTAAGGTGGAGCAGAGCAATTTCCACAATTACCCGGTGCTGCGCATGAGCGAAGCACCGCATATCGAAGTGCATATCGTGCCCAGCACCGACAAGATGGGCGGCTGCGGTGAGCCAGGTACGCCGCCGATTGCGCCGGCGGTTGCCAATGCCGTATTTGCGCTGACCGGCAAACGCCTGCGCCAGTTGCCGCTGAAGCTTGCTTAGCGGCGGCGAAGGAGAACCGCCCGAGGCTCGCAGCGCCACTGCTGCGAGCCCTACGCCGGCGCCGGCACGCCGTCCGGCCACACCTTGCGGTTCGGGTCGAACTCGAAAGTTTCGCATTCGGCGCCGCGCACGCCGAAGCCGCAGACCGCGAGCGGGCTTTCGCGCAATGGGTCCAGGCCGAACGCCTGCTCGATGTCGGCTTCGTTGATCGCTGCGGTGATGAAGGCGCCCAGTCCGAATTCGGTGGCCGAGATGTACAGCGTCTGCGACAGATGCCCGGCGTCGAGGATCGTCGCGCGATAAGCCTTGGTATGGTTGCGGTATTTCCAGAACGTGCGCGGGAAGCGCGACACCAGCACGATCATGACCGGCACATCGATGTAATACTTTTGCGCGGCGACCATGATCCGCGCCAGCGCCTTCAGGTCGCCCGCTGCCGGCGCCGGCAGCGGTTCCAGCGCGTGATCGATCGGGTGGTAGTGGTACAGGCCCGGTGCGATGCCTTCCACGCGCTGGATGAGCAAGTAGGCCTCGGTCGGATGCAGGCCGCCGCCGGATGGGCTGGTGCGCTTGATCACCACGTTGTCGGCGTGGATCTCGTACGCCGCCTGCGCGCCGAATATGCGTCGCATCAGATGCGAGAAAGTGGATTTGTCCACCAAGGCCGCCGGGTCGTAGTTGCGGCAGGTCGCGCGCCGCGCCAGGATCTCGTCGAGCGGCGTGGCCTCGCTGGCCGGCAGCGCGATGCGCTCGGCGGCGGGCACGCGATCGAGCACATGCGGCGGCGGCGGTCCCAGGCGCTCGAACAGTTCGCTCATCGTGCACAGACCGGCATTGATCGCGTCCTCCCCCGAGGTGATGCCGCGCCAGCGCCCGAAATAGTGCGACACCGCCGAATGCGTGTGCCAGTTCGCCGCGCGCAGCCGCTCGTCGCGTTCGCGCACGGCCGCATGCGCGTCATCGTCGCCGATCAGCAGGCCCTTGGCCAGAAGACTGCGCAGCAATTCGCTGCCGTGGCGGGCGCTGAGCGCCTCGAAGTCATGCCAGGGCGCAGCGGTCAGCGAGTTCAGCATTGCCACTTCGGCGGCGCTCACGAGCATTTCTGCATCGAGATGCGGCGCCAAAGCCAAGAGTTCGATGCGTGCGTCCAGGCCGTCGCCGCCGTTGAGCAGGGAATCCAGATCGAAACTGAGCTTCTCGCGCGGCTCGATCAGCAGGATGGCGCAGCGGCGCAGTTTCATCGACGATCCCCGTGAATTGCAACGCGCCAACTTAGGGCCTTCGGCCGCCCCTGGCAAGCCCCAAGATGGCGCGTCGGCGCGATGTTGTGCGCCAGTGAATATCCCTATTGTTGCCGGAACCACCCGCGGCTAGACTGATTGCGCCGCCTTCGCGGCTACAGGGGGCTTTATGGCTAACAATCCAAAACCGTTGCCGGCCAACGTGGTCGCGCAATTGCTCAGCAAACTGGGCAGCGACGATACGTTTCGTGCCTTGTTCCAGTCAAACCCGGTGGAAGCGCTGAGACAGGTTGGTGCGCCCGATCCGGAAGGTTGCGCGCATTGCCTGAAGGTGCCGACGCTGGCGTCCAAGGAATCGATCAAAGCAGCACAAACGGCTTTAACGACGCAGCTTGCCGGAAATCTTGGCCAAAACCCGCCGACATTGCTGGTGCGCTAGTGTTTTGCAACTGCTTCAAGCCGTTTTGATAGAAATTCAATTTGCTTTGCTTCCGGCCATGCGACAAGGAAATCATTCAAGGCTTTGCTTGACTGGTTTCCTTCGCCGAGGGTTGTAGCCAATTCCGCCTGATCAAGCGAAGCGAGGTCGGATTCGGCAACATTCAAAGCCTGCAGCGCTTGGTCGTTGTTGTATTCCTCATAGGCGCGACCGCGATGACTCGTCAACCAGACCGCCTCGCGCAGCGCCTCTTCACGCTGCCCCGCCGCTTTGTACGCGTCGCGCAGCGCGACATGGGTCAGATACAACTCGGTGCCGTCCAACTGGGGCTTCAATAACGTGATCGCGTCCGCCGGCCTGCCATTCGCGCGCGCGCGCTCGGCATTGGCGATGGCCAGCATATTGGTCAGATTCGGATAGCCGCTATCGCGTGCGTCGTCGCGCCCCGCAGCAATCGCCTTGGTTGCCAGCTCAATATTCCCGCTACGTGCAGCGAAATAGGCGCCGAGCAACACGTTGAACACGGCGATCGGACGATCGATATCGTCTTTGCGTTGCAGGATCGCAAATTCGTTGTCGAGAAACGGTCGCAGTTTCTGTGCGTACTCCGCAGGGGGCGAAGACAAAACGAGCAGACTCAATTCCGTTGCGCGAAACAGGCGGCCATAGAGAGGTCCGGCAGCGTCGGCCGCGTTTATCGCTTGTCTGGCGGCCGCCAGTGCATTGTCCCAATGCCCCTCGTCCAGCGGCAGCGTGATCGCCGTGAGCTTTTGTGCGATATCGTTGCTGGCGACACCTGTCGGTTTGGAATCGGCGAAAGCTTTGCGCGCTGACTCGAACTCGCGTTTTACCGCATGCGACTCCGCGATTACCAGCCCGAGACTTTGCGCGTGGAGGGTTTGCGCCTGTGTCAGATCCTTGGACGCTTCATCGTAGTGTTCGCTCGCCAGTTGCAGGGTGCCCAACAAATAATAATAGCTGCCCAAATGAGAATTGTGATCGGAAAACGCCTTGCTCAATTCGGCAATGGCGTCGTCATACCGGTTGGCTGACGCCCAGGCGATCTGCGCGTAGTAATAGCGTGCAAAATAGGCGTCCGGATAAAGTGTGCCAAGCAACTTCCATTTCTCCAGCGCTTCGTCCGGTGGCCCGAACATCGAGAGCAATCCATCGAACCGAAGTGCATCGCGCGGCGGCAGATGTTCGCGCAGTGCCTCGACATGCTGAAGATCCGCCCGGGCACCGGCGTTGTCGTTTGCCCCGATATGCAAGCCGGCCTTGCCCATGTAGGCAAGCGCAAATTTAGGGTCGAGCTTGATCGCCTGATCGAACAGGCTCAACGCTTCCGACCAGCGGCCGTCGGCACTGGCGTGAACGCCCAGCGCATACGCCCGCAACGCATCCAGATTCCCCGTGGTGACCTGCGGCAAGGGCGCATTGTTGGCCGCGACCGAGGCCAGTGCTTCGCCGAGCCGGCCGCGCAAGTCATTGGACACCTTGCCGATTGAAGGCAGAATCGATTCCAGGCCGGTGCCGTCGGCAGTTTCCACGTAAACGGTGCCCTGCGTATGCGGATCGACTACCTCGGCGGTGACGCGCACGCGATTGCCGACTTCGGCAACGCTCGGCAGGATCAGCGCACGTGCGCCTTCGCGCAGCGCGATCTCGCTGCCGATCGCTCGATCGACCTTGGTATCCGCAGGTTTTTCCATGCGCGCCAGCGCGTCGCGCATCTGCAGTTCCGACACCAGGTTGATGTAGCGGGATTGCTCCACGCTGACGCGGAACGCGGTGTCGAGCGAGTCGTCCAGCACGCCTTGCCCGGTCTGGTTCTTCAGGTCGCCGACCACGATCCAGTCGCGCGCGGCGAAGGCGATCGCCGCGGGGCTGCGCAGCGAAAAATACAAGGGGAGGGCGATCGCAAGAACAAGCACCGCCGCTTCGAGCACGACCATGCCGGGGCGCCGCCACCAAGGCAGTTCGCGATGCGCCTTGCCGCTGTAGGCCGGTGCCCGCAGCGGCGCCACGCCGGGCTCGCCGATTTCGAACACTGCTATCGGTTCGGCCACGCCCTTGAAGCGGTAGTGGCCGTGTGCGCGCCACTGCGGCGGCACGTCTGCCGGCGGCAATTCGTCCTGCGCGCGCAAGGCCAGCGTGTGCGCGATGCCGGACAGCAGGGTCTGCCCCGGCAGAGCCAGATTCATCAGGCGTGCCGCCACTGGTTTGACCAGACCTTCGATCTCCACGGGTTTGGCACCGCGGGCGATGTCCTCGGCGACATTGCGCCACAGCACCACGTCGCCGACATGGATGCCGATGCGCGCGCTCAGCGGCAGGAATTCGATCCGGCCCAGTTCGCGCAGCAGGCGCTGGTAGTCCAGCGCAAAGGCGACGGCCTGGATCGGACGGTCGAACAGCAGCAGGAAACCGTCGCTCTTGTCGATTTCCTGACCGCCGTGGCGCTGCAGCAGATCACGCGAATGGCGATCGAGCTGATGGACGAAATCGGCAGCGCCGCGATCGCCGAGTTGTTCGGTCATGGCCGTGCTTTCGACCAGATCGCAAGCCACCAGCGTCCGCAACAGCGGCGGCGACGATGGCGGCGGCGCAAGCTCCGGCAGGATTGCGGACAGCGGTTCGGTCTCGGTCTGGATCGCGTTCATGATACCTGCGGAGCAACAATCAACATCCGACAAGCGCCCCAAGTGCCGAATTCTGCGCCGAAAACCAGACCTACGCCAGCCGCCAGGGGTCAGTTCAGGCCTGGTAGAAATGCCAGTTGTCGCCGCCATCGCCCTTGGCGCGATACAGCGCATCATCGGCGAGGCTGTACCAGACCGACCAGTCGGCATCGTCGGCGCACAGGCTGCCGCCAATGCTCACGGCTATCGCGGGCGGCGGTTGCGACGCTGGTACGTGGAGCGCGCGCACCGCGGCGACGATTTTCTCCGCCCGTGCCCGCAGGTCTTCCACGTCCGCGACCTGCGCGAGCAGGGCGAATTCGTCGCCGCCGAGCCGGCAGGGAAGATCGCAGGCGGCAGCTACCCGACTGACTTCGTCGGCCACCGCACGCAACACCTCGTCGCCGACCAGGTGCCCGTGCTGATCGTTGATGCCCTTGAAATGATCCAGGTCGATCAACAGCAAGCCCAGTTGCGTATCCTCCACGCGATGCTCGGCGAGATTTTCCAGGAACTGGTAAAGGCCGCGGCGGTTGGTCAGGCCGGTCAGTTCATCGGTACGCACCAGGCGATTGGCGGTCGACAGCTGCGTCTGGGTCTGGCGCAGTGAATCCAGCGTCGCCAGCAAATGTTCGTTGTGGCGTTTGAGGTTGGCGATCAACTGCTGTTCGCTGGCGACAAGATAGGCGAACGAACGGCGCATGAATTGCGCCAGCATGGCCGGTTCGTTGTCCAGCAGATGATCGAAGGCGGGCGCTTCGATGACGCGCAGGCTGCACGGAGTATGCGCGACCGCGCCGGCCACGCGCGCGTGATTGCCGATGAACAAGGCCAGTTCGCCGAAAAACTCGCGTGCGCCGAGCAGCTTGTGCGGCAGGCCTTCGCCAAATTCGATGCGCACCGTGCCGGACTCGATCAGGAACATCGCGTGGCCGAGTTCGCCCTTGCGGAAAATGATCGAAGCTTCGTTGAACTTCCGGCTGGGGCCCGCGCCGGACAGCACCTTGAACTCAGCTTCGGACAACTGCCGCGGCACGGCGTGGCTGCGGGGTTTCGTCAGCGCTCCTGCGTTTCCCGCCACATCGGAAGTTGCTGTGGACACGCTCGCGCTATCCCTGACCCCATTCATCGGTCACATAGTAGCTTATGCGTGGCGACAAAAGCCCCCTTCCCGACGTATTGGGAAGAGGGTCGATCGAATGGACAGCGCCGCGCCGTTCCGCAGCGTTTTCCGGCGCCTCAAGCCGCCGAGGCGTGGGCGACAGGTGCCTGATGGAACTGCTCTTCTTCGGTTGAACCCTTGAGTGCAACGGTCGAACTCTGGTTGCCCTGGATCGTCTGCGTCACCGTATCGAAGTAACCGGTGCCGACTTCGCGCTGATGCTTGACCGCGGTGAAGCCGCGATCGGCGGCCGCGAATTCGGCTTCCTGCAGTTCCACGAAAGCGCTCATCTGGCGGCGCGCATAGCCATGGGCGAGATTGAACATGGAATAGTTCAGCGCATGGAAACCGGCCAGGGTGATGAACTGGAACTTGTAGCCGTAGCTGGCGATTTCCTTCTGGAAGCGCGCGATCGTGGCATCGTCGAGGTTCTTCTTCCAGTTGAAGCTCGGGCTGCAGTTGTAGGCGAGCAGCTTGCCCGGATATTTCCGGTGGATCGCTTCGGCGAACGCACGCGCGAACGCGAGGTCGGGCTTGCCGGTTTCACACCAGACCAGATCCGCATACGGCGCGTAGGCCAGGCCGCGGCTGACGGCCTGATCCAGACCCTTGCGCGTCTTGTAGAAGCCTTCGACGGTGCGCTCGCCGGTGATGAAGGGCTGGTCGTTCGCGTCGACATCGGAAGTCACCAGGTCGGCTGCTTCGGCGTCGGTGCGGGCGACCAGCAAGGTTGGCACGCCCATGACGTCGGAAGCCAGGCGCGCGGCGACGAGCTTGTCGACCGCTTCGCGCGTCGGCACCAGTACCTTGCCGCCCATGTGACCGCATTTCTTCACGCTGGCGAGCTGGTCCTCGAAATGCACGCCGGCCGCACCCGCTTCGATCATCGCCTTCATCAGCTCGAACGCATTGAGTACGCCGCCGAAGCCGGCCTCGGCATCGGCGAGGATCGGCTGCAGATAATCCACACTATCGTCACCCTCGGCATGGTTGAGCTGATCGGCGCGCAACAGGGTGTTGTTGATGCGTTTGACCACTTGCGGCACCGAGTTGACCGGGTATAGCGACTGATCCGGATACATTTCGCCGGCCACATTCGCGTCGGCCGCCACCTGCCAGCCGGAAAGATAGATCGCCTTGAGTCCAGCCTTGACCTGCTGCATGGCCTGGTTGCCGGTGAGCGCGCCGAGTGCATTGACGAAATCCTCGGTCTGCAGGTAGCGCCACAACTTCTCGGCACCGATTCTGGCCAGCGAATGTTCGATCGCGACCGTGCCGCGCAGGCGTACGACTTCTTCCGCCGAATACGGGCGGGTGACGCCTTTCCAGCGGGGATTGTTCTGCCAGTCGATCTTGATCTGTTCGGCGCTCGGTAGCGTGGCTTTCATGGTGAATCCTCGTCTGCGTTTGTCCGCGAATGTTGCGGAGCAGCAGGCTATTCCTCATGAAATGTATTTGACAAACTGAATGTTTCAATCTATTTCATTGACAGCGTCAATGTTTTTGCAAGCAGCTGAATGGCAAGGCAATGTCGAACAACCGTTTGAAATCCAGCGAGCACAAGCCAGCGACGCTGCGCCGGCGCGCCAAACCCAAGGCCAGGCGCAACCGCCAGGCCCCGAAGGAGCCCGCGCGGTTTTACTATAAAGGCAACCGGATCAAGCAATTGCGGGCATTTTGCTACGCAGTGAAATTCGGCACCATAGCGCGTGCAGCCGACGGCCTGTTTCTGTCGGCGTCCTCGGTCAGCCTGCAATTGTCGGCGCTGGAAAACGAACTGGGTGCGCGCTTGCTCGAACGCACCCGGCCGCGCCTGGCACTCACGCGCGAAGGCCAGATGCTCTACGACCTGGCCCGGCCCCTGGTCGAAGGTGTCGAGAATCTCGACCAGTTGTTCCGTACCCAGCGTCAGGGACTGGATGCCGGCGAAGTCCACATCGCCGCTGGCGCATCGACGATCCAGTACCTTCTGCCCTCACTGGTCCGCGACTACCGCGAACGTTTTCCAGAGGTGCGCCTGCAGCTGGCCAACGTCACCGGCAAGGACGGCCTGGCACTATTGCGCTCGGACCAGGTGGATTTCGCCTTCGGCTCGATGCTCGACGTGCCGCACGACCTTTCCTACGAGCCGGTGCACTGGTTCGACCCGATGCTGATCCTGCCGCTGGATCATCCGCTGGCGGCCAAAGCCGACATCGTGCTTGAAGACCTGTCGCCTTACGGCCTGATCCTGCCACCGCAACGACTGACCACGTATCGGCTCGTCGATCTGGTCTTCCAGCAGCGGAAGGTGCCATACCGCGTGGCCATCGAGGTCGGCGGCTGGGAAGTGATCAAGCAATACGTAGCGATGGGCCTGGGCATTTCCATCGTCACCGGCATCTGCATCAACGCCACCGATCACGAGCGACTGGCGGTGCGCAACATGCGTCGCTACTTCCCGCAGCGCAGCTACGGTGTCGTGGCGCGCAAGGGCAAGTATTTGAGTCCGCAGGCGCGCACGTTTATCGACTTGATCAAGCCCGGTTTGTTTGTGCGTGGAGACTACTACGAGTCCGGGCATTCGGAGCGTTGAGACAGGCGGCCTAGACCGTACCGCGGTTCCTGCCCTGCCACGGTTTGTAAAACTCGCGAATCCGCGCCATATCGGCGGCGCCATCATCACCCGGATGGATCAGGGGACCGAGGCCGATGATGCGTTCCGGATAGTGAAAATAGACCGGCAGGATCGGCACGCCGGCATCGTGCGCGATGTGCCAGAAGCCACTTTTCCACTTGTGCACTTTTTTGCGCGTGCCCTCCGGCGCGATTGCCAGCCAGAAGTGTTCATGCGCCTCGAATTGCCGACGCATCTGGCCGACCACGCCGTGCGCCGCCTTGCGGTCGACCGGGATGCCGCCAAAGCTGCGCAACAAAGGCCCCAGTGGCCAGAAGAACGCCTCGCGCTTGCCGATGAAGCGCAGGTCCAGGCGCAATCCTATCTTGAACAGCAGACCCCAGATCAGATCCCAGTTGCTGGAATGTGGAGCAGCGATCGCCACGAGTTTTGCGACGTCCGGAAATTCGCCGGCAATGCGCCAGCCGCAGCGCGCGAGAATCCAGCGGCAGACGGGTGCGGCGATGGATGGCCCGAGCTGCGGAACATTCGGCGGCACGCGCGGAAAAATCGGCGCGGTCATTCCAGGCTCCAGCCCTTGCCACGCCCCTGCTTGTGTTGCGCGCGCTTCTTCTTCGACGCGATGCGCCGCTCTTTCGACGCCCTGGTAGGCTTGGTGGCGACGCGCTGCTTCGGCACATGCAGCGCGGCCAGGACGATGTCGATCAGCCGCGCGCGGGCGTCTTCGCGATTGCGCGCCTGGTCGCGGAAACGACTGGCCTGGATCACGAGCACGCCATCGGCAGTCAGGCGACGATCGCGGCGCGCGCGCAGGCGCGCGCGCAAGGGTTCCGGCAGCGCCGCGGACTGCGCGACATCGAAACGCAGTTCCACTGCCGAGGCGACTTTGTTGACGTTCTGGCCACCCGGACCGGAGGCGCGGACGAAGCTTTCCAGGAGTTCACTTTCTGGAATTTGCAGCCTATCGGTGACTCGCAGCATCTGGGTGCCGATCAGTCGCGGAAATTCTCGAACTGCAGCGGCATCTTTATGCCCGCGCCGCGCAGGAAGGCGATCGCGGCCTGCAAGTCGTCCTTCTTCTTGCCGGTGATGCGCAGCTTGTCGCCCTGGATCTGCACCTGCACCTTGAGCCCCGAATCCTTCAGGCGCTTGACGATATCCTTGCCGAGTGCTTGATCGATGCCGCGCTTGAGCGTGACTTTCTGCCGCGCGGTCGCCAGATTGATTTCAGGATCGCCGAACTCGGCGCAGCCGATATCGATATGCCGGGCAGCGAGACGCTGCTTGAGAATGTCCAGCATCTGCTTGAGCTGGAATTCGGCCTGCGCCTTGAGCATGACGACGGACTCTTCCTCGCGCGCGAATTCGGCACCGGTGCCCTTGAAGTCGAAGCGCATCGTCAGCTCGCGATTGGCCTGATCGATCGCATTGGTCAATTCGTGCAGATCCAGTTCCGAGACGACGTCGAACGATGGCATGGCGCAGCTTCCTCCCCAAGTGCGCGAATTCTAGCAGTTGGCCGGGCCTGCTGGCGCGAGCACCGAATCCCAGCCGACGGCCGCGAAGGCGCGCTGCCATTCCGTGTCCGGCTCGGCTTGCAGCTGCAGTATCGTTCCGTCCAGCGGATGCGCAAACGACAGGCGCCACGCGTGCAGGAGCAGCCGATGTATGTTGAAGTGCATGCGCCAGAGACGATTGTGATCACCGCGGCCGTGGCTGGTGTCGCCGACGATGTGATGCGAGACGTGGTGAAAGTGCTTGCGGATCTGCCGGTAGCGGCCGGTCTCGGGCCGCGCCTCGATCAAGGCGTAACGCTGCTGCGGATATTTGCCGATCGCGATCGGCAGTTCCGCGGTCGCCAGCACGCGCCAGCGCGTCAACGCCGGTTTGCGCGGGCTGCGATCACGCGAGTCGGGCAATGCGTAGTCGATCGTGCCTTCCGCTTCGGGCCAGCCTCGTACCACGGCGAGATACGTTTTCTCCACCGCGCGCGCCATGAACACGCGACCCAGCTCGCCTGCGACTTCGCGCGACTTGGCCAGCAGCAGCACGCCCGATGTGGCGCGGTCGAGCCGATGTGCCAGATGCAGCGGCATTCCGGTCTGCGTGCGCAGGCGGTCGAGCAGACAGTCGTTTTCGTCGGCGGCAATCCTGCTGCGATGAACCAGCAGACCGGCCGGCTTGTTCACGGCCAGCAACAAATTATCTTCGTATACAATTTCCAGTGGCGTCAATGCACACGCCGCCAGGCGAGAATGAAAGCAACGGCACCGATCAAAGCGGCAAGCAGGGCCGATGACGGCAGTCCGGCCAGATGCGCGCCGCGCGTGTCGAAAAGATACAGCGGCGCGGCCACGCCCAGACATACAGCGCCGAACGCAAGCAGCACCAGACCACGTTGACGTTCCCGCGATTCGCGTCGTGTGCGCGCTGGATCGGTGTTGCGATCGCGGCGATCAAAATCGCCGGCTGCGGCTTTCTTCAGGCAGGTGTGCACGAGTTCGGGCATCTCCGGCGCAGCGGCCAGCCATTCGGGCAGGCGCACGCGCAATTCGCGCAAGGTGCGGCGCAAGCCGTAGCGATGGCGCAGGATATCGGCAAGCACCGGCTTCGCGGTCGCCCAGATATCGATCTGTGGATGCAGCAGGCGGCCCATGCCTTCGATGTTCAACAGCGTCTTTTGCAGCAGGATCAATTGCGGCTGCAGGGTCAGCTCGTAGCGGCGCGCGACGGAAAACATTTTCATCACGACCTCGGCCAGCGAGATCTCGGCCAGCGGCCGCGTGAAATACGGTTCGCAGACCGTGCGCACCGCCGCCTCCAGTTCGTCCAGGCGTACATGTGCGGGGATCCAGCCGGCGGCCAGGTGCAACGCCGCGATGCGCTTGTAGTCGCGGTCGAACATCGCCATGAAATTCTCCGCGAGCCAGAACTGGTCGCGTTCCGCCAGCGAGCCCATGATGCCGAAGTCCAGCGCGATCAGGCGCGGGTTTTCGCGGCGCGTGGCGTCGACCCAGATGTTGCCGGGATGCGCATCGGCGTGGAAGAAATTATCGCGGAACACCTGGGTATAAAACAGGCGAACGCCTTTTTCCGCCAGCGCGATACGGTCGATGCCGGCGGCATCCAGTGCGGCGAGATCGTCTACCGCGATACCGCGCACGCGTTCCAGGGTCAGAATCGACGGCGTCGTATGCGACCAATAAACCCGCGGAACGATCAGGTCCTCACCTGCGGCAAAATTGCGCCGCAGCAGGGAAGCGTTGGCGCCCTCGCGCTGCAGATCCAGCTCGTTGGTCAGCGTGGTTTCGACCGCGATCACAATTTCGCGCGGGCGGATCTTGTCCGCGGCAGGGTGCCAGCGCTGCGCCAGCTCGCCCAGGGCGCGCAATAGATCAACATCGGCGGCAATGCGCGTGTGAATACCCGGCCGCAGCACCTTGACCACGACCTCGCTCTCGTCGTGCAGACGTGCAGCATGCACCTGTGCGATTGACGCGGAGGCCAGTGGCGTCTCGTCGAACATTTTATACAAAGTCGCAACCGGCGCGCCTAGCGCGGCTTCCACTGCGGCGCGTGCCTCAGCGCCCGGAAACGGTGGTACCTGATCCTGCAGCAAGGCCAGTTCATCGGCGACGTCAGGCGGCAGCAGATCGCGGCGCGTGGAAAGAATCTGGCCGAACTTGACGAAGATCGGACCGAGTTCGATCAGCGCCAGGCGCAGGCGCGCGCCGCGCGCCAGGTGTGCCAGGTCGGCGCGCGGTCGCGGCAGCAACGGCCGCAGCCATTTGATCGGGCGGAACAAGTGCGCACCGTCAACCAGATCGTCCAATCGGTAGCGGACCAGGGTTGCCGCAATGCGCACGAGGCGCGGCGCCTGACGCAGCGGCGTCATGCGGCGCCCGTCCGCGCTGCATGCGCGATCCGCTGCACGCGGGCCTCGAGGCGGTCGGCGCGTTCGCGCAGGGCGTCGACCGCGTCGAGGAATTGTTCCATTTCGGCGGGAGCGATCAGGTCGCGGCGTTCCTCGCGCAGGTAGTCCGCCGTGTCCTGGGTCAGGGCCTGCGCGGATTCGCGCGTCCAGTCGAAGGCGCGGCGCAGTCCACGTGCGAGCGGCACGCCGAGCACATCGCCAAACGTCTGCGCGAAGGCTTCCTCGACGTCGGGCTGGAAATCGCGCAGCAGCTTTTCGACGCTGCGGGCCAGTTCCGCGTCGCCGGAAATCTCCACCTTGCCCGGCGGCAGGATCGAATCGCCGCGATGCAGCGCAAACGCGAGCAGACTGCCGGGCGAAGCGCGCAGGTTCAGGTCGCGGTCGGTTTCCCAATGCGGACCCACGCATAACCGACCGGCTTGCACCGATACGGCAAGCGCGAGATTCATGCCGCGCAATTCGATGCCGATGCGCCGGCCTTCCAGTGTGCCGAGCTGCGCGCGCGCGTGCTCGTCGAGCGCGAGTGCGCGATTGAGCGCAGCTTCGAGCATGCGGCCGAGCGTGGCGCGGAACGGGTTGCGGGTGCGATCGACGGACATCCCGCAGATTCTAGCGGTTCGTGCCTCGGGCGGGTATCGAAGACAGATCGCGCTTGACGTGCGTTTGTCCCGGACTCTTCGACAAGATCACCGCAGGCGCAGCGAAGCGCCCTGAAAACGAGGATCTGCACAACTCTGATTTCGGATCCATGAACTATGTCCAGAACCAGCGGCAGATTCTTCAGCCGCGCTTCTGCATGCGTTCGCGTGCCAGATATTGCGATAGCCGCGCCAGGCCTTCGGCCATGCTCACGCGCGGCGCATAACCCAGGTCGCGCCGTGCCGCAGCGATGTTGAACCAGTGCGAAGTCGAAAGCTGCTCGACCGTGAAGCGCGTCAGCGGCGGTTCCTGCTGGATGCGCAGCGTGCTGTAGATGATCTCCAGCAAGGTGCCGAGGAATTGCGCCAGACCCAGCGGCAGGCGCCGTGTCTCCGGCGGAAAGCCGTCGGCCTTCAGCCAGGAATTGATCAGCGCCTCGTGGCTGACCGGCTCGCCCTGGCTGACGAAGTATACTTTTCCCGCGATCGGCGCGCCGACGGTGAGTTTGCCCAGCGCCAACGCATGCGCTTCGGCGGCGTTGTCCACAAAAGTCGTGTCGATTTTCTTCGACTTGTCGGCGATCAGCCGCAGGCGGCCTGCACGTGCCTGCCGGAGGACGCGCGGCAACAGGTTCGGGTCGCCCGGTCCCCAGATGAAATGCGGCCGCAAGGCCACGGTGGCCAGGCGCGGACCGTTCGCCGCGAGCACACGCTGTTCGGCCATCGCCTTGGTCTGCGCGTAGGCACTGCTGAAATGGCTGGCGTAAGGCGCCGACTCGTCGACCCCGTCCAGATCACCACCGTTATGCACCACGCTGGGACTCGATGTGAAAACAAGCTTGTCGATCTCGTGCAGCTCGCAGGCGGCAAGCACGTTGTCGGTGCCGCGTACATTGGCTTCGTAGTAGTCCTCCAGACGGCCCCAGGCGCCGACCTTGCCTGCCGTGTGCACGATCGCATCGACGTCTTCGGCCGCGGAAGTCACGCTGTCCAGGTTGCCGATATCGCCGACACGCTGATCGACTTTCAGCGCTTCCAGGGCAGGATAGCGGTTGCGATTGAAGGCACAGACGTCGTGCCCGGCAGCAACCAGCTGCCTGCAGATCCCCTGGCCGAGAAATCCCCCGCCCCCGGTCACCAGTACTTTCATAGCCCGACTGCTTTCATGGCGCGGTATCCCGTGCTCGTTTCAGACAATTGTAGCCATTCCGCGGGTTTGTGACTGTGATTTACGCAGGCTTAAGTCTGGTGGGACTACTTTTGGGGCATCCGCCGGATGGAGCCGACTCATGATCAGGATTCTTGCAGGCATCGGCGCACTCGCGCTGCTGTTCACCGTGTCTGCCCATGCCGAGCGCGATTTCAGCGGCACGACGGCCTCGGGCGCCTACTACCGCATCGCCGTTCCGGACACGTGGAAGAGCGGCGATACCCTGATCCTGTTCCAGCACGGGCTCACGTTCGAGCCTCCGGGACCCAATCCCGATCTCGGACCCATCGAAACCCTGCAACTGAGCGAGGGCTATGCGATCGCCGCTTCCAGTTATAGCCAGCGCACGTGGGCACTGTTCACCGCGCCCGACGACAATGCGCAACTATTGGCCGCATTCAAGCAACAAGTCGGCACGCCCGGAGCGATCATCCCTTATGGCGGCTCGCTCGGCGGCCTGATCGCGCTCAAGCTTGCAGAGGATCCGCGCTTCGCGCCGGTGCCCGGCGTGTATTCGGCCTGTCCTCCCGCCGCCGGAGCGCGCGTTTGGGACACGGCCATCGATCTGAGATTGGCCTACGACGTGGTCTGCAAGGGGGCCGGCAATCTGCCCACCGGGGCTGCGCCCTATCCATGGGCGTACAACCTCGACGACATTCCGGCCAACCTCACCGATCTGCTGGACGAAGCGCAGCTGCTGCAGACCCTGTTGCCGCTCAACCAGTGTACCGGTGTGAATCTGCCCGACTATCTGCGCAACGGCGCGATGGTGCGTCGGCTCGCGCAATTGATGAATCTGGCAAACATCACCAGTGAGAAGTTTTTCGTCACCAACGCAGGCTATGCCACGTATGCGCTCAGCGACCTGGTGCGCGCGCCGGACAAGCTCGACGATCTGAGCCCGTTCAGCAATATCGGCGTGGACTACGGCGACGCCACGATCAACGCGGATATCGCGCGCATCCAGGGCGATCCGTTTGCTTCGCTGTATTTCCACTGGTCGTCGGATTTCCGCGGCCGCATCGATCCGGCGACCAGGGTAATTTCAATCCAGACCAGCCAGGACCAGCTGGTGATTCCCGCCAATCAGTACGTCTTGCGGCAGACGCTGCCGCCGAACCAGTTGACCAGCGCACTGGTCAACGAGGCGACACCAACCCATTGCGGATTCACGGCCGCGGAAGGCGTGGCCGGCTGGGAAGCCCTGCGCACCTGGATCGCGAGCGGCGTCCAGCCCGGCGTCGGCGACGTGCAGAACGAGTGCAATGCTGCGGTCGGCGCCGGCGCGGCAGGTCCATGCCGCTACGACGCGAGCATCGTCGTACCGACCTTTGACAGCCAGGTGCGCCCACGCCCGGCGGTATCGACGCCGACCATCGACGCCAGTTACAGCGGTCAATGGTTTGACAACGCACGCAACGGCGAAGGCATCGCCCTGGAGATTCTCGCCGGCAACAAGGCGCTTTTATACTTTTTCACTTATCCCCCCCCGGGCGCAGCCGGAAAACAGGCCTGGCTGACCGCGGTCGGCGACGTCATCGGCAATGGCATCGAATTTTCCGATGTGCAGCTGCCCGCACTCGATGCCACCGGCAAATTCGTCAGCCAGCACTGGGGACGCATCGGCATCACGTTCAGCGATTGCAACGAGGGTGCGATGCGCTGGGACGGGCCGTCCGCCTGGGGTTCGCTGGAAGTGCCGCTGAGCCGGATCACGTCGCTGCAGGGCCTGGGTTGCGGCATCCAGGGCGGCACACCGCCTTCGGCGAACGCAGCGAGCGGCGCCTGGTACGACCCGGCTGAATTCGGCAGCGGCTTCGTGTTCGAACAGATCGATACGCAGAATGTGGCGACGGTCTGGTTTGGCTTCGATGCAGGCGGCAATCCGGTATGGCTGTCCGGCGTACTGCAACAGGTTGCCGATGGCTCGTTCGGCGGAACGCTGGGGCAAGGCCTTGGCCCGCACTTTGGTGCGGCCTACGACCCCGCGGCGTTGCGTTTTGTTACACAGGGCACTCTCTCGTCGACACGCTTCCAGTGCGCGGGCGGCAGTGCGCAGTTCAGCGCTGTCCCCGGACAACCCGGCTACATCACGCCCTCGCTCGCACTGACGCGCATCACGTTCCCGCTGGGCCTGCCGATGTGCGGACCTTGATTGCGCTGACGCCGGGGATCAGTGGTCCTTCACCGGAAACGTCTGCACGTCATCCTTGCCCGGCGCGCTGGCGTCGCGCTGCTTCATGCGTACGCCGCCGCACACATAGGCTTCGAAGTTCTGGGCACCGTCCCTGGGTTCGTCGGTCGGCTTGATCGTGTCGGCGGGGATTCCAGCCGCCTGGTTGCGTGCGAGGGTCTCCAGCTCATCGCGCACTTTCAGAGCCGGACGATGATAAAACGCCACCTTGTCGGTGACCGATACCGAGATTGCGCCCGCATCGCGACAGCCGGAGACATTGCCGTCGTAGGCGACGCGCACGTTCTCGGCGCTGATCGTCGGTTTCACCCAGGTGCAGGCGGGCAGCTGGCCGAGCGTTGCCGCGACAGCGACCAATGCAGCAAGGCGTATCGGTGTGTTCATCATGTGGGTGGCCGGAAGAGAGTCTGCCGTCATCCTAACGCGATTGCTTGGCCGCATGCACGGGTCGGCCATCGGCATCGAGCACCTGCAGCGTGCCCAGCTTGAGCGCACGCAGCGGCTTCTCGATCTGCTTCAGATCCCCGATCACGACCCAGGTCAGCGCGTCGGGCAGGATCACCTGCTTCGCAGCGGCGTCGACCTGGGTATCGGTCTGCGCTTCGACGCGATGCTTGTAGGTCTGCACGTAGTCGTCCGGGCGATGGTATACAACGATACTTTGCAGGGCGCCAAGGACCGAGCCGGCGGATTCGTACTGACCCGGCAGCGCGCGCACGTCGCTGAACTTCACCTTGGCGATCTCGGCCTCGGTAAGCGGTTTCGGGCCGATCACCTCGCGTGCCTCGCGCACGATTTCCCGCGCCGACTCGGCAGTCTTGTCGGTTTGCACTGGCGCGTACATCATGAACAGGCGCTGGCCGATCGCGTTGCCGGAGAAACTGAACGCGCCGTAGGCCCAGTGCTTGTCTTCGCGAAGGTTCATGTTCAGGCGTGAACTGAACATGCCGCCGAACGCCTGATTCATCGTGCTGATTTCCAGGTTGTTCGGAGCCAGGGTCGAAGGTGCGGCGATGCCTGCGATGATCACCGACTGCTGCGAACCGGCACGATCCATCAGGTACACGCGCGGTTTTTCGGGCGGCTTCACCGCAGCCAGATTCTTTTTCGGCACGGCTGATGGAGCGGCCTTCCAGTCACCGAATGCGGCATCGAGCCGGGGAATGATCTGATCGAGTGTCGTGTCGCCGGCGACGACGATCCGGGCGTTGTCCGGGCGGATGAAGTCGCGCACGAAGGTCTGCAGGTCCGCGGCGTCCAGCGACTTGATCGAGCTTTCCGTGCCGCTGCCGGTGAACGGAATGGCATAGGCGTGACCTGCGCCGTAGACCAGCGGCGGCAGCACGCGCAGGGCCATGCTGGTTGGGTCGGTTTTTTCCTGCGCGATGGCGGCCAGCCACTGGCCGCGAATGCGCGCAATGTCGTCCGCGCGAAACGCCGGGCGACGCACGATGTCGGCGAACAGGGACAGAGATGGCGTCAGCTGCGACTTGAGCGAACTCAGCGCTGCGGAACAGGTATCCAGATCGCAGCCCGTGCCGAGGATTGCACCGATGCGCTCCTTGTTCCGCTCGATCTGCAGCGAATCCAGATCCTGCGTGCCTTCATCGAGCATGGCGGCGCTGAAGCTGGCGGTGCCAAGCTTGCGGCCCTGGTCCGCGGCATAGCCGCTGTCGAACAGCAACTTGAGCTGCACCACCGGAATTGCATGGCGCTCGGCCAGCACGACTTCGATGCCGTTGCTCAGCTTGCCGTGCTGCAAGTGCGGAAAATCCAGCTCCGGAAACGCGGTTACCTGCGGCACGCCGGTGCTGCGATCGATGTCGCTTTTTACCATTTTATACTGGCGCGCCGGCGGCAGCAGGGCTTTCGGCGCGCCCGCGGCGGGACCAAGGCCGCTGGCTTCGGCCTCGTCCCTGGCCGGATCCGGGCTACCCGGTTTGACGATCAGGGTGTAGTCGCCGCGGGCGATCCACTGGTTCGCCGCCGCAAGCACGCTGGCGGGCGTCGCCGCGTCTAGACTGGCGAAGTCGGCCTTGTACGCGGCCGGATCGTCGCGATAGATCTGGCCCTGGGCGAGGATACGCGCCTGATGCGACACCTTCTCCACGCCGCGCACGAAGCCAGCATGGGCGCGGATGCGCGCGCGCTCCAGTTCGTCGGGCGTCGGTCCGTTCTTGAGGAACGTCGCCCACTCGTCGGCCACGGCGGCTTCGACTTGTGCCGGGTCCACGCCGTGCTTCACGTCGACCTGCAGTTCGAACATGCTGGCCAGGGCAAACGGCTCGATGCTTACCGAGACGTCGTCGGCGACCTTGTCCTTGTAGACCAGTCGTTCATACAGGCGCGAGGCCTTGCCACCGCCGAGCACGGCGGCAGCAAGATCCAGCGTCTGCAGATCCGCATCGCCGATCTGCGCCACATTCCACTCGCGATAGATGCGTACCTGCGCCACCTGATCGAGCATTTCGCCGCGGCTGGATGTCGTGCGTGGATACACCCAGGGCTGTTGCCGCGGTACCGGCGGCCCAGCGGCGATGTCGCCGAAATATTTCTGCACCTTCTCGCGGGCGACCGCGGGCGTGATGTCGCCGGCCAGCACCAGGGTGGTGTTGGCGGCGCCGTAGTGATCGTTGAACCATTGCTTGACGTCGGCCAGCGAGGCGGCGTTCAGATCCTTCATCGATCCGATCGTGTCGTGATGATAGGGATGGTTGGCGGGAAAGGCATTGGCCTGGATGTTTTCGCCGACGCGGCCGTAGGGCTGGTTCTCGTCCTGGCGTTTTTCGTTCTGCACCACGCCACGTTGCGTATCCAGCTCCTTCTGGCCGATCGCGCCGAGCAGATGGCCCATGCGATCGGATTCCATCCACAGCGCCATGTCCAGCGCCGTAGTCGGCACCGTCTCGAAATAATTTGTGCGATCGTTCGAGGTCGTGCCGTTCTGGTCGGTCGCGCCGACCTGCTCGAAGGGCTTGAAGTAGCCGGTCTGGTGATGCTCGGAGCCGGAAAACATCAGGTGTTCGAACAGGTGTGCGAAGCCGGTCTTGCCGACCGGTTCATCCGCCGAGCCGATGTGATACCACACCGCGACATTGACTACCGGCGCCTTGTGATCCTCGTGCACGACGACGGTCAGGCCGTTGTCGAGCTGGAATTTCTGATAGGCCAGATCGACCGCGTCGATCCTCGCCGTTGCCGGCGCGGCATCCGCCGGCGCGTCGGCGGCGACCGCGTTGCCGAAAACCAGGACGAGCAGCGCGGCTGCGGCGGATTTGGACAAGCTCGGTAAAAAGGTCATTGGCGCTCTGCGGGATGGGTGCATCGGGGCAGCGAGCCTAGCGGATGGCGTCGCACGAAACAACGCGTTGTGGGATTCGCGCTACACTGAAAAAGTTCAACCGTGCCGCTTCAATGGAGCAGGCTGATGCAGCGCATCCTCGTCACCGGGGCCAATCGCGGGCTGGGTCTGGAATTCACCCGTCAGCTGCTCGCCCGCGGCGACCGCGTGCTTGCGACCAGCCGCCATCCCGGCAGGGCGATGGCGCTCACCGGGCTTGCGGCCGCGCATCCCGGACATCTGCATGTGCTGCCGCTGGACCTGGACAAGGAGCGTTCGATTGCTGAACTGGCGCGCGAAGCCAGTGCCTTGACCGATACGCTGGACGTGTTGATCAACAATGCCGGTGTGCTCGTTTCTGGCGAGCGCTACGGCGAGATCGCGGCAAAGGCGCTTGCCGACAGTTTCGCCAGCAACGTCATCGGGCCGCTGCTGCTGACCCAGACGCTTTCTCCACTTCTGGAAAAAGCAAAAAATTCGCGGGTGATGAATCTTTCCTCCCGGCTTGGCTCGATGGCTGCCAGCAGCGGTTTCGGCACGCCGAGCTATGCGATCAGCAAGGCCGCACTGAACATGGCCACGCATCAGCTCGCCGCCGCACTGACGCCACGCGGCGTCACCGTGTTCTGCGTAAGCCCCGGCTGGGTGCGCACGGAAATGGGCGGCGCCAATGCGACGACCGCGCCGCACGATGCCGTGGCCGCCCTGCTCAGGGTGCTCGACGCGGCGACCGCCGCCGACGCGGGGCGTTTCATCGACACCGAAGGCGCGACAATTCCCTGGTGACGCGCCAGGCTCACCGGCGCGGCGCCGGCGCAGTGAGGCAGCCAGCACAGACTGGCACGAGGTCAGGGTTCTGCCGGTTTCGCCAGAAATCCGAGCGCGCAGGCGTTGAACCGTTCGATTGAATCGAACGGCGTGCCGTGGCGCGAGCCGGGCATCACGACAAATTCCACAATGGGAAAATGCGCGGCCTCGGCGCGCTTGTCGGCGAGCGGCGTGTAGTCGTGTTCCGCAGCGATGATCAGGACCGGGCATTGCAGGGCGGGCACGCGTTCGAGCGCGCTCCAGCCGATCAGCGCGTGAATCGTTGCCAGATAAGCGGCGCGTGGATTGGCGCCGATCACGTCGATCACGCGCTGGCGCTTGGGCGCCTGGTCTTCGTGCGGAAACAGCCGATTGGCGATCAGCCGTGCCGTGCGGCGCAGGCCGAGCAGGCGCACCAGGGCGAGCTGCAGATGCGCCTCCAGCCATTTGCGCCAGGTATCGGTGCGGTAGTTGGCGAGTGCATTGCACAGGATGAGGCGGCGCGCCCGGGCCGGTTGCATCAGCGCCATCTCCAGGGCGATCGCGCCGCCGAGTGAAAATCCGAGTATATCTGTATACTCGATGCCGAGCGCATCGAGCAACGCCCACAAATCCGCGGCGAATTGCTCAACGGAGTACGGACCCGGCGGCTTCGCGCTGCGCCCGGAACCGCGAAGATCAGGCAGAATAAGGCTGTGGTCGCGGGCGAAGTCCTCACGCTGGAACGCCCAGTCGTCGCCACTGGAGCCAAGACCGTGAATCAGCAGCAGCGGCGGTCCCTGACCGATATGCTCGTAGAAAAGTTCGGTAGCGTTGACCTGGACTATCGGCATGGTGGGAGGCGAATGAAAGGCAGGATTATAGCGGGCGTATTTGTGGCATTGGTCGCAAACGGCGGCGCGAGCTGCCTCGGCGCAGCGCAAAGATACAACGGCGACGCCTACGATCTGGACAGCGGCGCGCTGCTCTATCGCGAATCGCACTATCTGTTTGCGGCCGACGCGACGGCGCAGCACCTGGTTCTGTATCGTTGTGCGGATGGGCGCCCGTTCGCGCGCAAGCTGCTGCGCGACGACGGCAATGCACAAGCGCCGGATTTCGACATGGCGGATGCGCGCATCGACTATCGTGAAGGCGTACGCCGCCGTGGCGACAAACGCGAAGTCTACGTTCAGCGCAGTCTGGAGACGCCCGAACAGGCCGAATTGCTGGCAATGCCGGCGGACGGCGTGATCGACGCGGGTTTCGACGAATATGTCCGCCGCCACTGGGATGCGCTCGCCGCAGGCGCGACCTTGACTCTGCCGTTTTTGGTGCCGAGCAAGCGGCTCTTCTATTCGTTCAAATTGGCAAAAGTGGAAAATGCGGTCAACCCGTCATTGTTGACGATCCGTCTGTCGCTCGGTGCCTGGTATGCGTTCCTGCTGCCGCATATCGACGTCGCCTACGATCGCGCCAGCCGCCGCCTGCTGAATTATTCAGGCGTGTCGAACATCCGCGACGACGCGCGCAAGAACTACAACGTGCGCATCGAATTTCCAATCGCGCCGGTGCCGGCAACATCCGAACAGGTCGCTGCCGCCGCGGCCGAGGCACTGACCGGAAGCTGCGCGGTCGTCCACGCGGACACTGCAGTGCCCGCTGGCGGACAGTAGCAACCCTGCCGGAAGTCACGCTTTGTCGTCTGCACGCAACCCAAACGCGCTCTGCCGCATCCAAATCACTGTTGATCGATGCGGCGAGCCGTTGGCACAGCACTTGCTCCGTCGATACTTGTGAAAAGTATACCCACGGAGGCAATCATGAATCTGTATATGCAGTTGGTTCGCGGTCTTGGTGCGCTGGCGATGTGCGCAGTGGTCAGCGCCTATGCTCTGACGCAGCCGATCGCGGCGGACGGGCAGGAAGTCGCGGTAGCGCATTCGCGTCTGCTCATCCTCAGTACGGTCGGCGCGGACAGCATGCCGCGTTACCAGGTGGCCAGCGTGCGCGTCGGCGAGCCGGTCCCGTTGCCGGACCAGACGCGGCGCGTGGCACAGCACACACGGTTGAGCTCGGTTCATGGCTGAGGTGCATGGGCGTGCGCCTGCGGCGATAATCGCCGTATGCTGCATGTCGTGCTCTATCAACCCGAAATACCGCCGAATACCGGCAACGTCATCAGGCTGTGCGCCAATACCGGCGCGCAGCTGCATCTGATCCGGCCGCTCGGTTTCGACCTGGATCACGCCAAGCTGCGCCGCGCCGGGCTGGACTATCACGAGTTTGCGACAGTGGCCGCACACGACGATCTGCAAGCCTTTGTCGCTCAGGTGAAGCCGCGAAGGCTGTTCGCGCTGTCCACGCGTTGTACGAATTTATATACAAATGCGCAATTTGCCGAAGGCGATGCGGTGATCTTCGGGCCGGAAACGCGCGGCCTGCCGCAGACCCTGCTCGATTCGCTACCGCCGGCGCAGCGCCTGCGCTTGCCAATGCGCCCCGCCAACCGCAGCCTGAATCTGTCCAATGCCGTTGCCGTCGTCGTCTATGAAGCGTGGCGGCAGCGGGGCTTCGATGGCGGCGGATAGGGCAAACCGGTGCGCGCCGCGCAAGGTCGAATTCATATTTGACTGGTAAACAGGCTCGCCGGATATTCCGCCTTCTGTTCGCGCGCGAGTAGTTGGCGCAGGCCTTCGGCGGGCGTGATTTCCTCGTGCAGCACGCGTTGCACGCCATGGGCGATCGGCAATTCGATGCCGCGGCTGTCGGCCAGACGCATGATGGTATCGACGGTCTCGAGGCTTTCGACCACCTGGCCGATCTCCGCCACGGCCGCGGCCAGCGCCACGCCGCGGCCGAGCGCCAGGCCGAGGCGGCGATTGCGCGAGAGGTCGCCGGTGCAGGTCAGGACCAGGTCGCCGAGTCCGGCCAGACCCATCAGCGTTTCCGGGCGTGCACCGATCGCCGCGCCCAGGCGCAGCATCTCGTTCAGGCCGCGCGTGATCATGCCGGCGCGGGCGTTCAGGCCCAGATGCATGCCGTCGGCGACGCCGGTGGCGACGGCGAGCACGTTCTTCATCGCGCCACCGAGCTCGGCGCCGATCATGTCGTTGCCGGTGTAGGCACGAAAATGCGTGTTGTGCAGCAAATCCGCCACCGTCTGGGCGAACGCCGGAGTGGCCGAATGCACGGTGACCGCGGTCGGCAACCCTTGCGCCACTTCGCGGGCGAATGAAGGGCCGGTCACGATCGCCGCTGGCGCGCCGGGCAGACGTTCGGCAGCCAGTTCGTGCAGGAAGCGGCCAGAGCCCGGATCGAAACCCTTGGTCGCCCAGGCCAGCCCTGCATCCGCGGCGAAATGCGGTGCGATGCGTTCGAGCAGATCGCCGAAGGCATGGCTGGGTGTGACGATGAGCACCACGTGTGCGCCACGCACGCTCGCGGCGAGGTCGGCCGAGAGCGCCAGTTCGCGCGGCAGTTCCAGTTCCTGCAGGTAACGGGCATTGCGCCGCGTCGCCGTCATCTGTGCGATCGCGACCGGGTCGCGCCCCCACAGCGTGACAGCGGCGCCGTTGCGGGCGAGCACCGCGGCGAGCGCAGTGCCCCATGAGCCGGCGCCAAGCACGCCAACGGCCGGTCTAGTCCCCATCGTAATCACTGGCTGCAGACACGAGTGGCCGCTTCTTGGCTTTCGCGATCAGGTTCTTTCAAACAGGCCAGATCGAAAACTATGCGTTGGGCGTCGCGCCTTCCGCGCGGCGTCGCGCCTGTTCGGCGTACAGCGACTCGAAATTGATCGGCTGCATAAGGAAGGCCGGAAAGCCGCCATTCTGGATCAGGTCGGACACGACCTGGCGCGCGTAGGGAAACAGCACGTTCGGGCAGTATGTGGCCAGCACGGCGTCGCGGTTCGTGTTGTCGAAACCGCTCAGTCCGAACACGCCGGCCTGCTGCACTTCGGCCAGGTACGCCGTCTTCTCGGCGAGCTTGCAGGTGACCGTCACCGTAAGCACGACCTCGTATACATTTTCTGCCAGGGTACCGACCTGCTGTGCCAGATTCAGCTGGATCTGCGGCTGGCCCTGATCCTGGAAGATCTGCGGAGCGCCCGGTGCTTCGAACGAGACGTCCTTGATGTAAAGCTTCTGCAGCGACAGCTGCGCGCCGAGGGCGGCGCTGCCATTGGTGATTTCGTCAGCCATGAAAAACTACTCCGGATTCGGTGCAACGGGAAAAAGGGCGCGGATTATCCCATGCCCGGCGAGGCGGCGCATCATTTGAATCCTTCTCCTGCCGACGGCAGAAGTCGACGCGCACTACTTCCCGCGCGCCGTCGGCAGATCGGCACTGCGCCACGCAGCCAGACCGCCGCCCAGCCAGTAGACGTGTTTGAAGCCGGCCTTGACCAGTCGCGCCGCCGCCTGCGTCGAAGTGTTGCCGCTCTTGCAGTACACCGCGATCGGCAGCTCCCGGGCCTTGGCCAGATCCTTGTTTTCCGGATCGAACTGGCTCATCTGCACGTTCCTGGCACCGGCGATATGACCGTTTTCGAAATCGACCGTGCTCGACAGATCCACGACCAGCGCGTTTTGGCGATTGATCAACTGGGTCAAGGCCGCGGGCGTGAGTTCTCGGTAGCCGCGGAACAGGCGGGAGACTTCGCCGCCAACCAGCACGAGCAGCAAAACCACAAACAGCATGACCAGCAAGGTGTGATGGCCGATGAATTCGGGCAGGTGGTGAAGAATATCGTCCATGCGATGAGTGCGGCGCGAGAGAAAGGGCGCGGATTATCCGTCAGCGCTCCGCTGCGTGCAAAGGCCGCTACTGCGGCGGCACCAGCGGAATCAGCGGCAGCGCGGCCCGGACCCAGCTTCCGGGGTAGGCGGCCGGCAGGGTGAGCTGGGTTGAAATGGAGGGATTGCTGCCATTGAACAGGTAGCTCAGCGTGCCGACTGACTTCGCGCCGATCGTGTAGTCGAGCCAGACGCAACCCGGGCACGCCGGCTGCGCGACCATCTCGCTCAGCAGGTTGCCATCGCTGTAGCTGGAATTGGAGCCGACAGTCCAGCGCGGCGTACCGGCGTTGTCGTAGATGTAGGCCAGATTGAACATGAAGGGCCGACCGTTCGTACCCGCACTCGGGAACAATTCGTCGAAGGTGCCCCAGCCGCTCTGGCTGGCGTTGAACCAGGAGCGAACGCTGCTCGCCGGATCCGCGACCACCGGCACGTAGATCGCACCGCCGGGCACGCCGTTCAGGGTCCACGTATAGATGAACTCGTTGGCACTGATCAGCGACACCTGCGCCGTACCGACTGCGTTGCCTGTTATGGCAAATGGATTTTGTGAATTCAGCTGCGTTTGGTACAAAGTATAATTGACTTGGTTCGCATGCAGCGCAGCGTTGAGCACGTACCACGTCGGCTGGCGTGCGGCATCGCCGGTGAACCAGGCGCCGAAGAAGATCGGGTCGGCGCCGGCGATCGGCGTCAGGACTTCGGTCATGCCGTTGCCGGGACGGCGCGGATCGAAAAAATTGCCCGGATTCGGCGTGATCGGCGTTACCTGTGCCGTGCACGCCTGCGGTTGGCATTGCGGGTCCGGGTTGACGAATTCGCTCACCACGGTGGCTGGATTGGCCGTGAATCCATTGGCGTCGGCTGTGCCCAGATAGTCGAGCTTCAGCGGTGCATTGCAACTGGCGTTGGCGGCGACAGCGTAGCTGATGTTCACGCTCGTCGATGCGCCGGGAGCCAGCGCCGGAAGCGCCACCGCCGGCGTCTCCAGCGTGATCGAAGCCTGCCCGGGCTGGCTCAGATCCTGCGCGAAAACGGCGTAGCCGCCACTGGTCGCCAGACTGCCGTTGTTTTGCAGCGGAATCGAAACCTGCCAGCGTTCGCCCGGATCGATCAAGTCGTCGGCATTGCCGCAAAGCTGCGACGAGGTTGCAACGGCAACGCCATTGGGCGCGACCGCCACGCTCTGCGCCTGCACCACGAGGGCGCGTGAGGCCGAGCCGGTACAGCCGGTTTGATCGGTGACAGTCACGCCCACATTGCCGGAAAACGCGCCGGGATAGGTGGCGACCAGACTCGCCGCATTCGGATCGAGATTGTCGGGCACGCCATCGCCATCGACGTCGAACGCGTAGGTGTAGGGCGGCACGCCGCCGCTGGCGCTGGCGGAAATCGTGACTTGTTCACCGGGAATCAGCGGATTGGCGCTGGTGCTCAGACTCACATTCGGGGCGGCGCAGGCGCCGACGCCATCATGGCTGGACGCGCCGCTCGCGTCCGGATCAAGCCAGTCGCGCAGACGGTTCGACGGAGAACCGCCGCCGCCCCAGGCGACACTGAGGCGACCGTAGAAATCGTTGCCGGACGGATCGCTGCACTCGGCAGCGCCGCCGGAGAGTACGCCGCGCACATGATGATTCGCATCGAGCAGACCCGAACCGGATGAGCCTTCTTCGGTCGTGCCCAGGCTGTAGTGATCCACTTGCCAGTGGTGCAGACCGGGAAGATCGGTACTGCCGGCGTCATCTTCCAGCGTGACCGTGCCGGCGGCGAAACTGATGCGTTTGGCGTCAGACATCGGGTGATGCATCACGACGGCGCCACTGAAGGGACTTTCCGTGTTGTCCCAGCCGTTCCAGTATACTTTTGCCACGGCGGGTGGTGTGGTATTGAGTTTGACCAGGGTGAAATCGGCCGGCTCGTAGGTGGCGATCAGTTGTGCGCCGCCGGTTTGCGCGATCGCGTTGTCGGTCGGCACCGGCATGCCGCTGGCGGCGCTGCCGACGGCGCGGCAAACCGGGCTTTCGTACTTCCAGTAAACGACCAGACTGGTCGCGTCCGCTTGAGTCGCAATGCAGTGATTGGCCGTGCTGAAGTAGGGCACGTGATCGTTGCGCGCGTCGTTGAGCAACTGGCCGGAACAGAAACCGCCGTTGAGCACGGCCACCGCCTCGGCATTGATTTCGTTGCGCCAGGGATCGCCCTGCGGACAGATCGTATCGACGTTGCAGCTGCCGCTGCCGACGTCCGGATCAAAGAACGACTTGGCCCGTGAGGCCGGCGCGAAGATGTCGCGGTAGCCCACATGCACCGTGCCCAGGTCGATCTGCAGGAACGCTTTCATCTTTTGCGGTAGCAGCACCTCGATCAGCGCTTCGTCGCCGTACAGCAGCGGCGTCCAGAATTGACCGGAGCGCGTGTTGTCGGCGTCGGTGTACGGCCCGAGCTGGCGGTTTGCGTTGCCCAGAAACATCTGCGCGCCCTGCGGCAGGAACAAATGGCGGAAGCCGAAATCCAGCGTCAGCGCGGCGGCGGCGTGCACCGGCAGACGCCACAGCGCCATGCCGTCGGGCAGATCGCGCCATTCGCCGCCAACCGACTGGTCTTTGGAAAATGCCGCATTGTGGATTTCGCGACTGAGTGCGTAGCGCAAGGGCGCCGATTTCGGCGTGCCGAGGTCGGCTGCCAGGGCCTTGGCGCGATCGACGCCTTCGGTTTCCAGCACGTATCCGGCTGCCGGCGCCGCAAGGCCGTAGCGCTGGCTGGGACCGATCTGGCGCGCCGTGGAACCCTGGCCGTGCGCCATGCTGGCGATGGCGCAGCCGGCAACCAGCAGCATCAGGCGCATACGCAATGGCATCGAAGCGTTCCCGGCGGGTCGGTTGTTCAGTGCTGGGTGATGTCCGGCAGGCCGGACACCAAGTGCCAGTGCTTTTTCTTTTCGTCGTAGCGCCACAGTTGATTGTCGAGGACGCTGCGCTCGACCTGGGTATTGATGTTGACGATGCCGATCTCGACGATCTGGCGCACCTCGTGCGGCCCGGCGGGCACCGCCGGCCGTTCGGTGTAGCCGACCACTTTCACCTGCTTGTAGCGCTCCATGTCGACCGAGCTCAGCGGATGGTCTTTCAGCGTCTGCGGATCGACAAACGACACCGCCTGCGCGAAATCGCCCCAGCGCACGACATTTGCGTAGGCCAGCAGGGTGGTCGTCAGCGATTCGTTCTCCGAATGCTTTGACACCATCCCGCCGCAGCCGGTGACGAGCAAGAGCGGCAGCAGGAGGGCGGCGCGCATGAGCGATGAAAGGACAGCGGGCATTTGGCGCGGCATGGCAGTTCTCCCCGTGACGTCGATGCCGCCATTCTGCCGCAAATCCGCCGGCATTACAGCGTCACTCTCGCGATTTCCGCAGCGGCAGGGCATTCGGCGATTGTATAAAAGTAAACAATTAACTATTACGCACGATGGCCACGAATCGCGCCGCCAGCGTACAGGCGTCGCTGCCGTCGGCCAGGGCCACGCGGCAGGTCACGCGCAGGCGCGCGCGTCCGCGCGTGGCGAGCGTGTCGGCAAATGCCGACCACGATTGGCCCGCGGCAAGGCGCGCCACCGCGGTGATGTCCGTCCACACGGGGGCGAGGTAATGCACGCTGCTGTCCTGCACGAAAACGTCGCAATCGCGGCCCAGGGCGGCAAGTTTGAGCACGATCAGTCCCCATCCGGCCAGGGTCAGGAGGCTGACCAGACTGCCGCCGAACGCGCAGCCCTTGTCGTTGATGTTTGGTGGCAGCGGTGCGGCCAGCGCCAGTTCGTCGCCGTCATGCGCGCTTACGCGTACGTGCATTGCCCGCGCCAGCGGGATGTCGGCGAGCAGGGCCTGTTCAAAGGCCGCGGCGTCGAAAGGCGGGGCTGGGGTCATGGGCGTCGCGCAGGATGTGGCGGCGCAGTGTGACGATCGCGGCACGCGCGATCAAGTCGGCGCCGTGGAGTACGATGTCGCTCAATGTCCAGACCAGGAACAAGAAACCCTGCGCGCCTGCGCTCAGGCAGCGGACCCCTGGCCGGCGCAACCGTGATCGTCACACGTCCAGTGGGCAGCGGTCGCGCGCTGCGGCGGCGCATTCTCGCTGCCGGCGGAACGGCGCTGAGCCTGCCCGGGCTCGCCGTGCGCGGTGCGGTGGATTCCAAGGCAGCGCAGCGCGCGCTTGGCGCCGCGCGCACAGCCGATATCGCAATCTTCATCAGTCCGGTGGCCGTCCGCAGCGCGCTTGCGTTGCAACCACGACTGCGCTTTGCTCGCGGCAGCGTGCTTTGTGCCGTCGGTGCCGCCACGGCGCGCGCGCTGGCGCGGGCAGGCGTCGGCAACGCGGTCTGGCCACAGGCGCGTCAGGACAGCGAAGGCGTTCTCGACATGCCGGAACTGGCGCGGCTGCGTGGCAAACGCATCGCCCTGATCGGCGCGCCGGGCGGCCGCGAACTATTGCCGCAGGCCTTGCGTGCGCGCGGCGCAAAAATCGAAAAAATCGACGTATACCGGCGTGCCGCGCCGCGCCTGGATCGCCGTCACTTCGACGCGATAGCGCAGGCGACGCCGCCGTTGCTGACCCTCGTGTCGAGTCTGCAGATTCTGGCCAATCTGCGCGCGCTGCTGCCGCCTGCCGCATTTTCGCGCCTGACTGCCGGCGACATCGTCGTCAGCAGCGCCCGCATCGGCGCGCTGGCGCGCAGCATGGGTTTTGCGCGCGTGCATATCGCCCAATCGGCCGAAACCGGGGCTCTGGTCGATGCCGCGATCACTGCGCTGGCGCTGCACCGGCTGTAATTCCTGCGAAACCTGCGCCGCGATCGCGACAGCGCATTTGTCCGAGCTTTTCGCTAGCATGGTACCCATGAGCGACACGAAAACCGAGCCTTCCGTACCGGCCCTGCCCGCCCCGCCCGCAGCAGCGTCGCGTCGGCGCGTCGGCAGCGGGCCGGCATTGCTGATCGGCCTGCTTGCACTGGCCGCCGCCGTCTATGTGGGCTGGCGGCAATACGCGCTGGAGAATAGTCGTGACGGCGCCACCAACGATGAATTACAGCGTGTCGCGGCGCAGGTCGACGCGTTGACGCACAGGATTGAACAGTTGCGCGGCAACGCCGATACGCTACGCGCGCGCATGGACGACGGCGCCAAGGTCGATCAATCCGAGCGCCAGGAATTGCTCGGCTTGAGCGAACGCGCGCGCCTGCTCGAAGACGCGGTAGCCAATCTTGCCGACAAGCGCCTGTCGGGCCACGATGCGCTGCTGCTCAACGAAGCCGAACTGATGCTGGCGCTCGGCGGCGAGCGCTACACGCTGTTTCACGATGCCGGTGCCGCGGTCGCCGCGTATCGGCTGGCCGATACCGCGCTGGGCGAAATGGAGGATGCGGCATTTTCCACAGTGCGGCAAAGTGTGCGGGCCGAGATCGACGCACTGGATGCCTTGCCGGCAGCCGATCCGGCGTCGTTGTCGCTGCGCCTTGCGCAATTGCGCGCGCAATTGCCGCAGCTGCAGCCGGCGGCGACGCTGCCGGCGTCAACGATGCAGCCGGATCGTTCCTCGCGCCTGTGGCGCGTGCTCGGAGCCTTCGTCCAGGTTCATCACGGCGAGGATGCGCAGACCCGCCTGGACATGCACGATGCTGGCCTCGCACGTGAACTGGTGGCACTGGACCTGCACGAGGCCGCTGCGGCCGCGCTGGCGCGCGACGAGGCGCGCTATCAGGCGGCCGTGGCCGCGGCGCGTGCACAGTTGAACGCGTTCGACGCTGCCGCACCGGCAGTCGCCGCTGCGCAGGGCGAACTGGATGCGCTGGGCAAGGCCCGGCTCGCGCCGCCGCCGCCGCAGATTCTCGGTGCCGCGCTCAGGGAACTGCGCAACCTGCGCGCCACCCATGCCCTGCGCGCGCCGGCGAAACCGGCCAACGCGGAAAAGCCGGCCGAGGCGCAATCGTGAAATTGTGGATTCTGCTGCTTTTTCTTCTGGCTGCCGCCTGTGCGGCAGCGTTCGGCTGGCAAGCGCTTGCAGCCGATCCGGGGTATGTGCTGATCCGCTTGGGTGCGACCAGCATCGAAACAACGCTCGTATTCGCACTCGCTGCGTTGCTGCTGGCGTGGGGACTTCTGGGCCTGGTCTGGCGACTTCTGCGCTGGCCGCGCGCGGCGTGGTCGCGGCGCGCGCGGCGGCGCGGGCGCGAGCGCATCGCCAGTGGCCTGGTCGCGCTCGCCGAAGGCCGTTATCAGGATGCCCTGCGCGACCTTGAGCGGGCGTCGCACCAGACCGGCCTGCGCGCACCGGCGCTGCTTGCGGCGGCACGCGCGGCGCATGCGCGTGGCGATCCAGAACGCACCGACGCGGCCCTCGACGAAGCGGCGACCGTCGCGGCGCCGGCCGCGCTGGCGTTGCGTGCGCGCTTCCTGCTGGAGCAAGGCAAGCCCGATGCCGCGCTGGCATTGCTCAAGCGGGAAGCGAAAAAATCCACTTTGTCACCGAGTGCACTGCGCCAGCTGGTGGAGTCGGCGCTGGTGTGCGCGGATCATGCGACGGCGCGTGATGCGCTCGGTGCGCTGGCGCGCAGCCAGGTGCTGACGCCAGCGACGTTGGCGTCGGTTGAGGCGCGGGTGCTGGCTGCTGCCCTGGCCGCCGCACCCGGCACCGATCGCTTGAACAGGCTGTGGTCGGACCTGAGCCGCGCCCAGCGCCGGGTGCCCGAGGCCGTGGCCGCTTACGCGCGCCGTGCCGCGGCCCTCGGCCAGATGCTGGCCGCGATCAGCGAGATCGAGTCGGCGCTGCGCAGGCAGTGGTCGGAACGCCTGGCGCGGGCTTACGGCGAACTCGGCGAGGCCGATGCCGATACGCGCCTGCGCCATGCCGAAGGCTGGCTTGCCGCACAGCCCAACAGCACCGGTCTGCTGCTCACGCTCGGGCGGCTTTGTATACAATGCAAACTCTGGGGTAATGCGCGCGAATATCTGCAGCGCGCGCTCGGCATCGAACCTTCGGCGCCGTTGTGGGAGTCCCTGGGCGACTGTTTCGCCGGCCAGGACGACGCGGCGCAAGCGGCGCGCTGCTATCGCAATGCGTTGTATGTCGCTCGCGGCGAGCCGGCCGAGAATCTGGGCGATGCCGACAGCCGGCGCCTGGATACCCGCGCCAGCGTTATCGAAGAACGCAGCGCCCACGGCGTGCCGCGACTGGCGCTGCCTTCCGCCATGCACGACTGACTGTTCCGCGCGCTATCGCGGAACGTGATCCACGGATTCGACGTGGCCGTTGCGCAGGTGCAGAACGTACAGGAAGTTGCTGCCAAGGTCGTAGACCCAGTCTTCCAGGTAGTTGTCCGTCTCGCTGAAGGTGCCAGGAGCAAGGCGCCGCAAAGTCGTGCCGGGCTGGCTGTTGCGCGACAGCGGCTCGCCGCAATAGGCGACCAGCTCGCCACTGCTCATGCCGCGGAGAAGTTTGGTCGGACCGCATGAATCGCCGATGTCATCGACGCCATAGCCGAGGGTTTCCTCGCGCAGGAAGTGACCGTTGCGGAACAGGATGCGCACCAGGAGACGGTTCGAGCCAAAATTGTAGAACCATGCGCTGTAGACATTCTGCTGCAACGTCTGCACGGGCAGGTCGGTGTTGCTGGTGATGACCTGGTAGTGATCCTCGATCCAGAACGGATCGCCACAGCGATCGCGCACCTGAAAATCATAGTCGCCCGCGGTCACCAGGCGACTGCCGCAACGCAGCGCGTGCGCTGCCGGAGTCAGCGCCAGCAACAACAGCGCGCACAGCACGAAGCGGCCCGGATTGCTCATGCGTCGAATGCTCATGCGTCGTGGATTCCCGCTCGCGCCTGGAGGATTTGCGCCAGCACGTCCGGCGCGTAGTCAAATGAATCGTAATAGAGGCGTTCTTCCGGCAATCCGGCCTGAACGAAGCTGCGCCGCCCTGCGTCGATCAGCGCCGGCGGTCCGCTCATGTAGATGTCGAATGACGACAGGTCGGGGTGATCCTCGAGTACGGCCTCGTGAACCAGGCCGCAGCGTTCGCCGAATGCGGCATCCACGGCGGAAACGACGGGCACGAAGTTCAGCGTCGGGGTCGTCGCCGCCCAGCGTTCGGGCAGGGCGCGCAGGTAGAGTTCCTGTGGCGCCCGCGCGCCCCAATATACGTGCATTGCGCGGCGCGTTCCCAACTGCAGGAAATGCTCGACGATTGCCTTGATCGGCGCAAAACCCGTACCGCCGGCGACGAGAATCATGGGACGTTCGGAGTCCTCGCGCGGCACAAAAGTTCCAAGCGGCGCTTCCACGCGCAGCACCGCGCCGGGCGCCAGCTCGTTGAACACCCGATGGGTGAAATCGCCGCCGGCGACGTGACGCACATGCAGTTCGATATCCGGTCCGAGGTGCGGTGCATTGGCAATCGAGAAGGCGCGGCGCTTGCCGCCGGCGAGCAGCACGTCCAGATACTGGCCGGCCAGATGGACCAACGGCTCAGCGCGCGGTGGCGACAGGCGCAGCAGCATGACGTCCGGTGCGAGCAGCCGCTTTTCCATCAGCTTCAGCGGCAATACGCGCCGCGGCATGCCGGCAACCGAAGCGACTTCGCGTGCGGCGATGACCAGATCGCCTTGCGGCACGGCCTGGCACAGCAGCACCTGATGGCGTGCTACTTCCGCCGCGTTCAGCCCAGTGGGCGGATTGTGCGGGTAGTGGCATTCGCCGGAAACCAGGGTCGCCTTGCAACTGCCGCAGACGCCGGCCAGGCAGCTGTAGGGCAGCGCCAGACCCGCACGGCGGGCGGCGTCGAGCACGCTCTCCTCGGGCTGTGCCTGGAATTGCTTGCCGCTGGCTTGCAGGGTAATGGTGTAGGGCACAGTGCGCGGGATTGTCGCCGATCACAACGGCCGATTGCGACTGTCGTCCCGGAGCGTTGCTATAGTCGCGTGCATATCGTTGCCCGTTGGAGAGAAAAAATGCTGTTATGGAAACAGGATGCCTCGCTGGAGCGCATCAATGCGGGCAGCCGCAACACTCTGTGCGACGCGCTCGGCATTGTGATCACCGAGATCGGCGACGACTATGTGCGCGGCACCATGCCGGTCGATGCGCGCACGCACCAACCGTTTGGCCTGTTGCATGGCGGCGCCTCGGTCGCGCTGGCGGAAACGCTGGGCAGCCTCGCCGGAAATCTCTGCCTGGGTACGGACACGGAAGTGGCGGTCGGACTCGACATCAATGCCAATCATGTGCGCGCGGTGACCAGCGGCAGCGTGACCGGCACGGCGCGCGCGCTGCATATCGGACGCGCAACCCAGGTGTGGGAAATCCGCATCGAGGACATCGCGCAAAGGCTGGTCTGCATTTCGCGCCTGACCCTGGCCGTGGTGCCGCGCAAGGCACCGGCCGGTTGACGTGAACCCAGTTGACGTGACGCCGGCCGGAACGCCGTATGCGAATCTGAGCCCCGACGTCGTCCTGGCCGCCGTGGAATCGGCGGGCATCGCGACCGATGGCCGCCTGCTGGCGCTCAACAGTTTTGAAAACCGGGTCTACCAGGTCGGCGTCGAGAACGACAAGCCGCTGGTCGCAAAGTTCTACCGCGGCGGTCGGTGGAGCGATGCGGCGATCAGCGAAGAACACGCGTTCGCGCTGGAATTGGCCGCTGCCGAGCTGCCGGTCGTTGCGCCGCTGCCATTCGCCGGCGCCACGTTGCTGCATTTCTCACAATTTCGTTTCGCCCTGTATCCGCGCCAGGGCGGCCGCGCGCCGGAACTGGAATCGGCGGACAATCTCATGTGGATGGGCCGCCTGCTGGCGCGCCTGCACGGGGTCGGTTCGCGCGCCGTGTTCCGTGCCCGCGGCGAGCTCGACCGGCAGACACTGGTCCAGGCGCCGTCGCGCGCCGTCCTCGACTCAGCGCTGTTGCCGTCCGCGTTGCACGAGCGGTACGCGCGAACGATCGAATCGCTCGATGCGCTGATCGCGGCGCGTTTTGCCGAAGCTGGCGCAATCGCGAACCTGCGTCTGCATGGCGATTGCCATGCCGGCAACGTGCTATGGACGGACGCCGGGCCGCATTTCGTCGATCTGGACGATGCACGCATGGGCCCCGCGGTACAGGACCTGTGGATGCTGGCGCCGACGCCGCGAATGCTGCAGATCCTGCTCGAAGGCTACGCCGAGTTCCGCGATTTCAACTGGCGTGAGCAGGTGCTGGTCGAACCGCTGCGGATCATGCGCCAGATCCACTACGCCGGCTGGATCGCGCAGCGCTGGGACGATCCGGCGTTTCCGCGCGCATTCCCGTTTGCCGCCGAAGCGCGCTGGTGGGAACAGCATCTGGCCGACCTGCTGGAAGCGGCGTCGAGCCTTGATGCGGTGGAGTAGCGCGCCGCCGGTATCCTGTTGCAACGCAACACTGGCGGCTTTCCGGCCGCTTCGCTAACATCCCCAGGGCAATGCACGCAACCGTCGAAACGCCCACCCTGCACCCGGACTGGCTGCGCCCGCTGCGCTACCTTTGGCGAGTGCCGTTGTTGCTGCTGCACATTCTGATCGCCTTCCCGCTCGCTTTCTCCGTATTCAATCCGCTGGCCTTGCGCTGCCGCATCGGCGGCCAGCGCCTGGATCATTGGATGACCTGCTGGTGGTCGCGACGGCTGGTGCGCCTGTTCGGCTTCCGCATCCGCCGTTTCGGCGAACCGCTGCCGGGTGCCGTACTGTTCGTGGCCAATCACGTGTCATGGATGGATATCGAGCTGATGCACAGCCAGCGCATCATGAGTTTCGTCGCCAAGGCCGAGATCGAGCGCTGGCCGCTGGTCGGCTGGCTGGCCACGCGCGCCGGCACGATCTATCACCAGCGCGGCAGCACGCATTCGCTGGGCGCGGTGATGGAACGCGTCGTTGCCCGTCTGCAGCAGGGCATGGCCGTGGGCGTGTTTCCGGAAGGTGGCACCGGGCCGGGCGACCGCCTGCGAACCTTTCATGCGCGGATTTTCCAGGTGGCGATCGACGCCGGCGTGCCTATCCAGCCGGTGGCACTGTGCTACGGACGCAACGGTCGCATGGATCTGCGTGTGCCGTTTGCTCCGAAGGAAAGCTTCTTTGCCAATTTCCTGCGCATTCTCGGCGGCCCGCGGCTGGATGCGGAAGTGCATTTCCTCGAGCCGGTAGCCCTGCATGGCGATGGCCGCCGGCAGATTGCCGAGGCCGCGCGCTCGCGCATCGCCGCGGCGCTCGGCTACATCGATCCATGAGCGTGCCGACATCCTTCCATCCGCGTCGCTGGCTGCGCAATCCGCATGTGCAATCGGTGCTGGCATCCAGTGGCGTGCGCAGCATGCTGTTCCGCCGCCGCCGCGCGATGCTGGAAAACGGCGCGACCGAGCACATTCTGGACTGCGGCAACGGCGTGCGCCTGCAGGGCTTCCATTCGCGCCAGTCCGCGCTGGCCAGACCGCGTGCCCTGGTCGTGTTGCTGCATGGCTGGGAAGGCAGCGTGCAGTCGAGCTATATCCTGCATACGGGCAGTCGGCTGCTCGCCGAGGGCTGTGATGTTTTCCGGCTCAATTTCCGCGATCACGGCCAAACCCATCATCTCAATGCCGAGCTGTTCCACTCCTGCCGCATCGATGAAGTCGTCGGCGCGGTGCGCCAGATAGCGAGACTTTTTCCCGACCAGCCACTGGCGATCGGCGGCTTTTCGCTGGGCGGCAATTTTGCCCTGCGCGTCGCGCTGCATGCGCCCGCCGGAGGCATTTCACTGGCCTGGGTGTTTGCCGTCTGTCCGGTCATCCGGCCGCGCGCGGCACTCACCTCGATCGAGAATGCGCCGTGGTTCTACGAGCGCTATTTCATGCACAAATGGCGCGGTTCGTTGCGCAGGAAGCAGGCGCTTTTTCCACAAAGGGAACTTTTCAGCAAGACCGAACTGCGCGGCAACATGCGCGAACTGACTCGCAGCATGGTCTTGCGGCACACGGATTTCGGCACCCTGGAAAATTATCTGGACGGCTATTCGATCGCCGGCGACAGACTCGCGGCGCTGGCGATGCCGGCCACCATTCTTACCGCCGAAGACGACCCGGTGATTCCGGTCGCCGAATTCCGCGCGCTCGCGCTCGCCCCGGCCACCGAGCTTTGCATTGTTGCGCATGGCGGCCACTGTGGTTTCATCGGCGACCTGTCGCTGCGCAGCTGGGCCGAGGATTTCATCGTCGCGCGCCTGGATCGTGCGATCGGCGCGTCAGCCGCGCCAGAGCGGGTGCTGAAGGCGTAGCGGGAGTCGGGTTCTCAGCCGGCGGAAACGGTACGCCCCTGCGCCCAGGCGCGCAGTGCGGCAACCTGCTCGGCCATCAGCACCGACAGAGGCCGCGTCTCGTGCAATGCGTTCTCGATATGCTTTTGTGTAATTGTGCAGTTTTCTGCATTCGCGGCATATTGCGCCGACACGACCGCCTGCTCGATCTCGGCGCCGGAGAATCCATCCGCTGCCGCGGCCAGTGCGGCAAGATCGAAATTCTCCGGCTTCAGCCCGCGTTTGCCCAGGTGGATCGTGAAAATCTCCACGCGCGCCGCCGCTGCCGGCAGATCGACGAAGAAGATTTCATCGAAGCGGCCCTTGCGCAGCAGTTCGGCTGGCAGGTCGCGAACCTGGTTGGCGGTGGCGACCAGAAACACGGCTTCACGCCGCTCGGCCATCCAGGTCAGCAGATAGCCAAGCACGCGCCGCGAGACGCCGTCGTCGTTGTCGCCGCCGGCCAGGGCCTTTTCGATTTCGTCGACCCAAAGCACGCACGGTGCGAGCTGTTCGGCATGCTTGAGCGATTCGCGCAGGTTTCGCTCGGTTTCACCATGGTACTTGTTGTAGAGCGTGCCGAAATCCAGGCGCACCAGCGGCGTGCCAAAGCCGCCAGCGACGGCCTTCGCCGCCAGGCTCTTGCCGCAGCCCTGTACGCCCAGCAGCAGCAGACCCTTGGGCGGATCAAGCTTTGCCGCCGATGCCAGACCGAGAAAGGCCGCACGTCGCTGCGTGATCCACTGCTTCAGATGCACCAGGCCGGCCACATCGGCAAAGCGCGCGGTATCGTATTCAAAATGCAGCAGGCCGTCCTTGTTCAGCAACTCGAACTTGGCGCGCGCCAGTTCGGCCACATCGGATTGGGTCAGGGCGCCATCGGCGTAGATGAGCTTGCGCACGATGCGGCGCGCGTCGTCGACACTGAGGCCACGCAGGTTGCGCACCACGGCGCGCGCGGCATCGGCATCCACATCCACGCGCTTGCCGCCATTGTCGCGCGAGTAGGAGAAAGCTTCCTCGCGCACGATCTGCGCCAGCGCCTGGCTGTCGGGCAGGCTCAGCGCAAATCGCGTGGCGATCGGCTCGAGCTCTTCCGGCAGCTCGAGTTTGGGGCTGATCAGCACCAGCGTATGCGCAGCGCAACCCTGACGCTGGCAGATTTCGCGCAGCAGGCGCAGCGTCATCGTGTAGCGCAGGTACGGCTGGAAATCCAGCAGCAGGTAGATGCCCGCTTCGCTGTTGCGCTTGATAGCGAGCAGGGTCGCGCTGGCGTCGGGTGCGACATCGATATCGCGCTGTTCGTCGGCGTCCGTCGCCATGTCCAGACGCTTGAGCCCGTCGGTGATGCTCCAGCGATACAGCGGCCGCAGCACCTGCGCGATCAGGTGGCGAAAGGTGTCGAGAACGCGATTTTCCTCGCTGGTTTCGATCACGATCAGCGGTGTGGCGGCACGGATCAGCGTGGCCAGGTCTTGGAGTTCAGTCATGAGACGGATGGTGGCAGAAACAGGCCCGTAGCCTAACAGGAAGCGGCGCGGCTGCGGCATAATGGACGGCCCGGCCCATCGCGCTGCGCACGGCGCAACGCTGCGAGATCCCATGACTCTGGAAGAAGCACTCGAACGGCATAAAAGTGGGCGTCTGGACGCGGCCGAAGCGGCATATCGCGAATGCCTGCAGGCGACGCCCGATGATGCCGATGCCTTGCATCTGCTCGGCGTCCTGTGCCAGCAGCGCGGTGATCATGCGCAGGCCGGTGACTTGATCCGGCGCGCGCTCCAGATCGAACCCGAGAGTGTGCAATTCCATCTTTCGCTCGGTGGCGTGTTGATGCATGCGGGCGACGAGGCCGCCGCGCGCGCCAGTTTCGAGGCAGCGCTGGCGCTGGACCCGAATTCGATCGAAGCGCATGCGCTGACCGGACACGCGCAGCTGCGCCAGGGCGACATGGGCGGTGCGGAAGACCGCTTCAGGATTGCCCGTCGCGCGGAGGAAGAAGACCCGCTCGTCCTGCTCGGACTCGGCAGCGTGTACCTGGCCCGGCGCGATGCGGTGAACGCGGCAAAGTTCCTCAGCCGCGCGGCGGAGCGCAAGCCCGATGACGTCGCAATCCAGACCAGCCTGGGCCAGGCGTTGTTCGAGCAGGGCGCATTCGCATTTGCCGAACAGGCATTTGCCAACGCGGTGCGCCTGCAGCCCGGTCTGGGTCTGGCCAGGCTGTACCTGGCGCGGGCGCGCCTGCGCCAGGACAAGAACGATGCGGCACGCGAGTTGTTCACCGAACTCGCCGCCGAGAACGTGCAGGCTTTCGGCGCGAATGCGGGTCTCGGGGACGTGGCGCGCAAGGGCGGGCACGTGGTCAAGGCGCTGAAGTTCTATCGACGCGCCCTGTCGATCGATCCAGGGCACGCGGGCGCGGCCAACGCCTGCGCCTGGTGCATGGAGCAACTCGGTGATCTGGAAGGTGCCGTCCGGTATCTTGCGATGGGACTGCAGCATGCACCCGACGCGGAAGAGTTGCGCGTACCGCTGGCCGCCCTGCTCGAACGCATGGGGCGCGTAGACGAGGCTGCACGCGTGCGTCAGGATGCTGCAAACAAGGGTGATTGCCGTGAGTGATTCCATTTCCGTGAACAGCGGCGCGCTCGATGAAACCTTGCGCACGGCGCGCGCGCTGGTCGAGCGGGGCCAGTCCTTGCAGGCCGAACAGGTGTATGTGCAAGTGCTGGCGGCGGCGCCGGACAACCTCGAAGCCCTGACGTCGCTCGGACTGCTGGCACTGGAGCAGCACCAGTATGGGCGCGCGGTGCATTTCCTCGACGGCGCGGTGGTGTCGGATCCGGCCAATCCGCAGCTGCTCAAGAATCTCGGCCTGGCCTACCTTGGCCTGCAGCGCCTGGACGAGGCGCGCTTCACGCTGGACCGGGCATTGCAGATCTCGCCGGACTTCTTTGTCGCGCGCCTGCATCTGGCGCTGGCTGAGGAAGGCATCGGCCGCGAACAGGCAGCACTGCGTGATTATTTTCTCGCCATCCTGCAGGCACAGGCCCAGGATCGATGGCTGAACGACGCCACGACGGCGCCGCCCCTGCGCGAACTGGTCAAGCATGCAATGGCGTTTGTCGATCGCGGACGCAAACGCCTGTTCACCGGGGTACTGGGCCCGTTGCGCGCGGAACACGGCGATCTCGCGCTGCAGCGGGTGATGCACGCGCTGGACATCTATCTGGAGCTGGCACCGGCGAACATTCCCGACCCGCGCCAGAAGCCGAAATTCCTGTATTTCCCTGGGTTGCCGACCAGTGCCTATTTCGAGCGCGAACTGTTTCCCTGGTATGCGGAACTGGAACGCAACACGGACGTGATCCGCGAAGAACTGCTCGGTGTGCTGCGCGACGAGCAAGGGCTGGAGCCCTTCATCAAGTTCAAATCAGCCGAGGAAATTCCGCAGTTCCTCGCCGGCGCCGACGGCAAGCCGGCGTGGGACGCGTTCTTCTTCTACCGTCATGGCGTACGCTACGATGACAACTGCGCGCGCTGTCCGCGCACGGCCGCCATCATCGATGCCTTGCCGCTCGTGCACATCCGCGAACATGCGCCGGAGATCTGTTTCTCCGTGCTCACGCCGGGAACGCACATCCTGCCGCATCATGGCGTAACCAACACGCGCCTGGTCACGCACCTGCCGTTGATCGTGCCGGAGCGGTGCGCGATCCGCGTCGGCGGCGAGGAACACGCCTGGCAGGAGGGCCGTTGCATCACATTCGACGATACCTTCGAACACGAAGCGTGGAATCGCGGCGACAGCACACGGGTAGTGCTGATCGCGGATTGCTGGAATCCCTACCTGAGCCAGGTGGAATGCGAGGCGGTTACCGAGCTGGTCACGGCGATCGGCGATTTCAATCGCGAATGCGGAATTTCAGCGGCCTGAGGTTCCATGAGCATCGCATGATTCGAAAATGCATGATTGGTGCAAGTCTCGTTCTCGATTGTTCCGTTTTGGTGCAAAAAATGCTGTGGCAGGCAGCCTGCGATAAAGCAATCGATTGATTTACAAGGTCGTATTTTACATTTTTCGGCTGGCACGGGCGTTGCTCTGACAAGCACGTCATTCAACATGCCAGGAATCTCCCATGTCTGCTGCCAATGTCGAAAAACTGATCAAGGAAAACAAGGTCCTATTCGTCGATCTGCGCTTTGCCGACATGCTCGGCAAACAGCATCACGTCACTTTTCCCGCGCACGCCATCGACGCCTCCCTGTTCGAGGACGGCAAGATGTTCGATGGCTCGTCGATCACCGGCTGGAAGGGCATCAATGATTCGGACATGGTGCTGATGCCGGATCCCGGCAGCGCCGTGCTCGATCCGTTCACTGCCGATGCGACCCTGATCCTGACCTGCGACGTGCTCGAACCCAGCACGATGCAGGCCTATTCGCGCTGCCCGCGCTCGATCGCGCGGCGTGCCGAGTCCTACCTGAAATCCACCGGCATTGCCGACACGGCGTTCTTCGGTCCCGAGCCCGAGTTCTTCATTTTTGATTCGGTGCGCTGGACCAACGAGATGCGCGGCGCGTCCTTCCAGATCGACTCCGAAGAAGCGGCGTGGAGTTCCAACCGCAAGTTCGAGGACGGCAATTCCGGCCACCGTCCCGGGATCAAGGGCGGCTATTTTCCGGTGGCGCCGGTGGATTCGCTGGGCGACCTGCGCGGCGAGATGTGCAAGGCGCTGGAGGCGATGGGCCTGATCGTCGAGGTGCACCATCATGAAGTCGCCACCGCCGGTCAGTGCGAGATCGGCACCAAGTTCAGTACCCTCGTGCACAAGGGCGACGAGCTGCTGTCGCTGAAATACGTGATCCGTAATGTGGCGCGCAGCAACGGCAAGACCGCGACCTTCATGCCCAAGCCGATCGTCGGCGACAACGGTTCCGGCATGCACGTGCATCAGTCCCTGGCCAAGGGCGGCACCAACCTTTTTGCCGGCGATCTGTATGGCGGACTGTCGCAGACCGCGCTGTACTACATCGGTGGCATTTTCAAGCATGCGCGCGCGATCAACGCCTTTACCAACTCGACCACCAACAGCTACAAGCGCCTGGTGCCGGGCTATGAGGCACCGGTGATGCTGGCGTATTCGGCGCGCAATCGTTCGGCGAGCTGCCGCATTCCCTTCGTGCACTCGCCCAAGGCACGCCGTATCGAAGTGCGTTTCCCCGATCCGATGAACTCCGGCTACCTCGCCTTCACCGCGCTGATGATGGCTGGCCTCGACGGCATCCTCAACATGATCGATCCCGGTGCGCCGCTGGACAAGGATCTGTACGACCTGCCGCCGGAAGAGGAAAAGCACATTCCCACGGTGTGCAGCAGTCTGGACCAGGCCCTGGAAGCGCTCGACAAGGATCGCGGCTTTCTCAAGGCCGGCGGCGTGTTGAGCGACGACTTCATCGACGCCTACATCGAAACCAAGATGCAGGAAGTCACCCGCTTCCGAGCGGCGACGCATCCGATCGAGTATCAGATGTACTACAGCATTTGAGGCGCACCCGGCGGGCCGGCTAAAACGTCAGCGTCGTCCAGTGTTGGACGACGCGCGTCTGGTGCTCCAGCAGCGCAGCAGCGTGCGCACGTAGGATGGAATGAATTTCACTACGCGCGCTTTCGACACGCCGGCTTCGCGCGGATGGTAGTGGAAGGGAATTTCGTGAATGCGCAGGCCTTGGACGCAGGCCAGTGCAACGATTTCGGGGAGTACGTCGAAGTAGTCGCCGCGCGGCGCCAGCATCTGCAGCGCACTGCGGCGGTAGATGCGAAAGCCACTGGACAGATCACGCGTCTGCAAGCCCAGCACGAGCGCGAATACGCGATTCAATATCGTGCTCAACAAGCGTCGGGTGACTGGCATGTCGGCGCTACCGCCCCGAACATAGCGTGAGGCTACGACGATATCGGCGCCGTCGCCCGCTCGGATCAGTTCTTCAAAGAAATCCGGGCGATGGGAAAAATCCGCATCCAGCGTTAGAATGAAACCGCCCGTACATTCGCTGAAGCCCTGGCGCAGGGCGTTGGCATAGCCGGACGCCTGCTGGGGCACAACGCGTGCACGATGCCGCGCGGCTACCGCAGCCGTTCCATCGGGCGAGTCCGCATCGACCACGATGATCTCGAACGGTTTGCTCATCCGAGTGAGCGTTGCCGCGATGTGCGGCAAGAGCTCGTCGAGATTCTTCGCCTCGTTCCGCGCGAGAATGAGCACCGACAATAACTCGTCCTGCGCAGCGTCCACGCCCTAGTTTTCCAGCATCAGAGTGACGTCGATCAAACGGAACGTGCCCGGTCGCACGTCGGGGTCGAAACGGAAGTGATCGATCTTGTCGTAAACCCAGAAGGTAGCCGTTTGCTCGCCTGCGGGCCGCGTGACCATCGCGTTGCGGCGAACCACGTCGAATTCCTCTCCGGCTGCCGAGAATTTCCAGAAGACCTGGGTCATTGCAGGTCCCGCATTGCCGTTGTCGACAGTGTAGTGAAGGGTTATCGCGCAGACTCGAAGCGCTTCCGGCAGCGCGTAGACAACATGGGGGTCGGTTCCGAGGCTGCGGTCCGCATCGCCGTCGAACTCGACCTGGTTGGACCCGATCATATGGTACGGCACGTGCGCTTCATGGCAGGCAGGCTCCGCCGGCGCCGCAGCAATGTTCTTGTAAGGGCCAACGCGAGCCGCGAGCATCATTTCCAGGCGCGCAGCCATGGGCTCGCTCTGCGGATAGATTGCCGGCCAATAACGTTGGGCAAGCGCGCGTGGTGGAACGCCTGCGGCGACATCGGCCAGCAGCGCATCGGATGTCGCGTCGCGAAAGCGTGCGTACGCCAATCCTGTCCATGCGTTGGGCAGCAGCATCGCCCCGGCACCCGTGAACAACGCAATCTCGATCAGGCGCCCGCGGAATCGTGCTCCGAACTGGATTGCCGCAAGGAAAACCAGGCAAAGCGCAGGAACACAAAGCAGGCAGTAGCGGCCTGGAAAACCGCCTCCCGGATAGATGCCTCGCCCATAGCCGATGCCGAAAACGAGCAGGCCGGTCGCGGCCAGACATGCCAGATATCCGCTGGCGCGGACGCGCTCGCTTCGGTAACGCTTGGCGAGCATCACCAGTCCAATGGCGACGACAACACAGGTTGCCGCCACACCAAGACCGAGCAGCGGCCAGAGCTTCGCACCGGCCGGCCCGAACGAAATACACAGCACTTCAAGCGCTGCCCGCAGCGTCCCTGGCACGGTATGCGGCAACGCGGCCATCAGTGGTGGCTGATAGTGGACGAAATACAGCGCCGAGATTGCCAGTGCGATGATCCCGGCGATCGCGAGCGGCCAGGCGATCGGGGCGTTCGCGCGGCGGGCCCATGCCGCATAAGCCATCCATGCGATCAGTGGTGGCGCGAGCAGGATCCCCATCGCACCGTTGAGCGGCAGCAGCAGCACGCACATGCCCAGCGTCACCGCGCCGCGACCGCTCTGCCAACGGCCGGTGACGATCGACAGCAACGCGGCGGAGAACAGCGCGATGGGCAGCACGAACCATAGCTGCGCGAAGAAAATCAGACTCTCACTGTGACCCCAGTGCAACAGCGCCAGCGGAAAGAATGCATCCGCGAATGCGGCGCGCCCACGCAGCAGACGCGCGACATGCAGGTAGGCATATGCCAGGGCGATCAGGAGCAGATCGGTTATCCACATCGCCCCTCTGAAGTCGCCGCCACTTGCCAGCCAGATCGGATAAAGCAGGGCCTTGCCCAGTATGTAGCGATGTTCGAGGTTCTGCTCCAGCAGCCATTGCAGATTGAACGGATGCGCGCCCGTGAGTACCGCAATCTGTTCCCAATCGTCCCAATAGGGAGTATTGCGCCCGAAGGCATAGACATAGGCCAGCAACGCTGCCGAAAGAACGAGCCAGGTGGCATTTACGAAGATTCGTTCTGCGCGGTCGTCAAGTCGCAGATGGGCGGGTTCGATCGATGGGGCTTGCATTCGGTCCGAGGATAGCAAATCCCGTGGAAGATGACTGGCGGCGGTCACCGGCATCGGTGTTTGCGCGTCAGGACGCGCGATGTCAGGACTGGCACGCAGTTCGGACATCTAGCCGTCCAACTCGAAAACGGCACAGGGCAGCCCTGCGTCTGCAAGGTGATTAGCAAAAATGTATTGACATCCCGTGCGCGATTGGTTTAGGGTCGGTCCATGTCGCACCGCAGCAGCGCCAGCAGCATGGCCCTACACAACCAGTTCGCACCGGTTGCGCGGCTTGCTGATTTGATCGGGCGCGACGCTCGCCTTGCTGCAATTCTCGTCCTCGTACTCGTACTTCTTATTACCAACGGAGGTGCGGGTTAGGGCGCGTCTAAGTAACACAAGACGAAATTCCAAAACCCCGCACCCGGAAACGGAGGCGGGGTTTTTTTATGCCCAAAGCCCGCGACAAGCGGACCCATGAGCCAAAATCAAGAACCCCAGCAGGTAGTACCGCCGCCCGTACGCGACCGCGTGCGCGTATTTGACACCACCCTGCGTGATGGCGAGCAGGCGCCCGGCTTTTCGATGAGCCGCGCGCAGAAGCTGCGCATGGCGCAATCGCTGGCCGAGCTCGGCGTCGACGTGATCGAGGCCGGATTCCCACAGGCGTCGGATGGGGATTTCGACTCAGTGCGAGCGATCGCCGCCGAGATTCGCGGGCCGACCATCTGTGGCCTCGCACGGGCGCAGTTTGCCGACATCGAAGCGGTGGCACGCGCGACCGGAAAAGCCGGGCGCGCACGCATCCATATTTTCCTGGCAACCAGCCCGATCCACCGCCGGCACAAACTCAACATGAGCCGCGAGCAGGTGCTGGAGACCGGTTTCAAGGCCGTGCGCCGCGCGCGTGAACTTTGCGACGACGTGGAATTTTCCGCCGAGGATGCGATTCGCACCGAACCGGAATTCCTGATCGAGGCGCTGTCGATCATGATCGAAGCGGGCGCGACCACGATCAATGTGCCCGATACAGTCGGCTACACGACTCCGGACGAGATCGGCGCGTTGTTCGCGCGTCTGAAGCGCGAAGTGCGCGGCATCGATGGCGTTGTGCTCAGCGCGCATTGCCACAACGACCTGGGTCTCGGCGTCGCCAACAGTCTCGCCGCACTTGCTGCCGGCGCGCGCCAGGTTGAATGCACGATCAGCGGCATCGGCGAACGCGCCGGCAACGCCGCTCTCGAGGAGATCGTCATGGCGTTGCGCACGCGCGCGGACTGCTTTGGTCTGGATACCGGCATCCGCACGCCGCTGCTGTATCCCACCTCGCGCCTGCTTGCGCATCTGGTCGGCGCCACGATTCCGCGCAACAAGGCGATCGTCGGCGACAACGCGTTTGCGCACGAGTCCGGCATCCATCAGCACGGCATGCTCAAGAATCGCGAGACTTACGAAATCATGCGGCCCGAGGATGTGGGTTTCTCGCGCACGCAACTGGTTCTGGGCAAGCATTCGGGCCGGCATGCGCTGCGCGAGCGGCTGCTCGGCCTCGGCCACGAACTCGACGATGCGCAGCTCGACGAGCTGTTCACTCGCTTCAAGACCCTCGCCGACAAGAAGCGCGAAGTGTTCGACAGCGACCTCGATGCGCTTGCGCTCGGCCAGGATCCCGAAGCGCTGGGTCCGTGGCGCCTGGAGCACCTGCACGCATCGACGCACCTGGGCGGCAGCGCCTCGGCCTCGGTCAAGCTCAAGCATGAAGACGGCCGCCTGTCGGCTGAAGCGGCGATTGGCGATGGCCCCGTGCATGCAGTACTGCGGGCTATAGAGCGCGCATCCGGGATCAACCTCGACATCGCGGATTTCCAGGTACGTTCACTCAGCTTCGGCGCCGACGCCCAGGGCCGCGCCACGCTGGGTGTGCGCCATGACGGCCGCGAGCTGCGCGGCCGCGGCACCTCGACCGACATCGTCGAGGCGACAGCGCTCGCCGCGCTGGAGGTCGTCAACCGCATCGAACGCCTGAATCAGACGCAACTGAATCACGTTCAATCGAGTCAGCAACCCCCATTGCCGGCCGCGGCAAACCACGTTTGAAGGAAACGACGATGAAACCGGCCCAACTGATCTGGCACAACGGACGCCTCAAGCCTTGGACCGAGGCGACCGTGCACGTCGGCGCGCATGCGCTGCACTACGGTTCCTCGGTGTTCGAGGGCATTCGCGTCTACGCCACGCCGCTGGGGCCGCAGTATTTCCGGCTCGGCGACCACACGCAACGGCTGCTGCTTTCTGCAAAAGTATACGATCTGAAGATTGCGTTCAGCGCCGATCAAATCGATCGCGCCTGCGAGGCGGTGGTCGCAGCGAATGGCCTGGCCAGCGCCTATGTGCGCCCGATCGCCTACCGTGCCGGATTTACCTTCAGCCTTTCACCGGGTCAGGACGTGCCGGTCGAGCTGGCGATCATTGCGATCGAATGGGGCTCGATGCATGGCGCCAGGGCGCTGGAAGAAGGCGTGGACGTGTGCGTCAGTTCGTGGAACCGGGCGGCGCCGAATACCTATCCCACCGGCGTGAAGGCAGGCGGCAACTATCTGTCGAGCCAGTTGATCGCGCAGGAAGCCGTGCGCGGCGGCTTCGCCGAGGGCATCGCGCTGGCCTCCGGTGGCTTGCTCAGTGAAGGCGCCGGCGAAAACCTGTTCATCGTTCGTGGTGGAAAAATATACACGCCGCCGGTCGGCTGCAGCATTCTCGCCGGCATCACCCGCGACAGTGTACTGGCGCTGGCGCACGACCTCGGCATCGATGTAGTCGAACAGGTGCTGCCACGAGAATTTTTATACTTTGCCGACGAAGTGTTCATGACCGGTACCGCGGCTGAAATCACGCCGGTGCGCTCGGTGGATCGCAAGCCGGTCGGCAACGGTCAGCCGGGAGCAATCACCCGGGCCCTGCAAAAAGCGTTCTTCGGTCTGTTCGATGGGACGACTGCCGATTGCCGCGGCTGGCTGACACCGGTCGATTGCACAGAGCAAGCAAGAGTTGAAACGTGCGGCCATGGAAGACCGCTTCCTGGTCCTCGCGATCAGGGGCGAGCGCAAGAACAAACGGAGGCAGCATGACCACCCGTACCTTGTTGGACAAGATCTGGGACGCGCACCTGGTGCGTGGCGAAACCGAATCGACACCGGCGATCCTCTACGTTGATCTGCACTTGGTGCACGAAGTCACCTCGCCGCAGGCGTTTTCGGAACTGCGTGCGCGCGGCGCGAACGTGCGCCGACCCGAGCGCGTGCTGGCGACATTCGATCACTCTACGCCGACCCTGCCGCCCAGTGCCGCCGGCAAGCGCGCCTACGTGACTGCAGAAGCAGAATCGCAGGTTGCGCAACTCGAAGCCAATGCGCGCGAATTCGGCATCGAGCTGCACGGATGGGGCAGTGCGCATCGCGGCATCGTGCACGTGATCGGACCCGAACTCGGCGCGACTCAGCCCGGCATGACGATCGTCTGCGGCGACAGCCACACCTCGACGCATGGCGCGTTCGGCGCGCTCGCCTTCGGCATCGGCACGACCGAGGTCGGACATGTGCTGGCCACGCAGTGTCTGCTGCAACGCAAGCCGAAAGCGTTCGCGATTACGGTCAATGGCAAGCTGCAGCCAGGCGTCACCGCGAAAGATCTGGTGCTGCATATCATCGGCACGATTGGCGTCAACGGCGGCACCGGGCACGTGCTCGAATATCGCGGAAATACCATCGAGGCGCTGTCGATGGACGAGCGCATGACGGTCTGCAACATGTCGATCGAAGCCGGTGCGCGCGCCGGCTTGATCGCGCCTGACAAGACGACGTTCGACTATCTGCAAGGTCGCCGGCACGCTCCGCAGGGCGACGCGTTCGACCGCGCCGTCGCACGCTGGAGCGCATTGAAATCCGATGCCGATGCGCGTTTCGACCGCGAGGTGCGAATCGATGCAGCGAAGATCCGGCCGAGCGTCACCTACGGCACGCACCCGGGCATGGTCACGACACTCAATGCGCCGGTGCCGGCGGCGGCGAACGCGCAGGAACGGCGCGCTCTGGACTATATGCGCGTCGAAGCCGGCAAGTCGTTGCTGGGTACACCGATCGATATCGTTTTCCTCGGCAGCTGCACGAATTCGCGTTTGTCCGATCTGCGCGCGGCCGCCGAACTATTGCGCGGCCGGCATATTTCTTCCCACGTTCGCATGCTCGTCGTGCCCGGTTCGGAGCAGATCAAGCGCGATGCGGAGCGCGAAGGTCTGCACGAGGTGTTTCGCAACGCCGGCGCCGAATGGCGCGAAGCGGGGTGCTCGATGTGCCTGGGCATGAATGGCGACATAGGCCAGCCTGGGCAACTCATCGTCAGCACCAGCAACCGCAACTTCGAGGGACGCCAGGGCCCCGGCGTGCGCACGGTGCTGGCCAGTCCCTTGGTCGCCGCGGCGTCAGCACTGGCCGGCTGCATCGCCGATCCACGCGAATTCTTCTCGGAGGCCGCCGCATGAAACCCTTCACGCATCTGCGCTCGCGCACCACGGTGCTGCCCCATGAGAACATCGATACCGATCGCATCATTCCGGCGCGATTTCTCACGACGACCGAACGCACCGGTCTCGGCAAGGCGCTTTTCAACGACTGGCGTTATCGCGCCGATGGCAGTCCCGATCCGGAGTTCGCGCTCAACCGGGCCGAGGCGCACGGCTGCGAAATCCTCGTCGCCGGCCGCAATTTCGGCTGCGGCTCCTCGCGGGAACACGCGCCGTGGGCCTTGCTCGATTTCGGCATCCGTGCCGTGATGTCGAGCGAGATTGCCGACATCTTCCGTGGCAACGCGTTGAAGAACGGTCTGCTCGCGATCGTGCTGAGCGAGTCCGAGCATCGTTATCTGCTCGAACATCCGGGCACCGAGCTGGCGATCGATGTTGCCGGGGGCTTCATCGAATTGCCGGATGGCGGCCGCTTCAGTTTCGAGCTCGAACCGTTCGCGCGGCATTGCCTGCTCAGCGGCGTCGACCAACTCGGGTTTCTGTTGCAGCACGAACGCGAAATTGCGGCGTTCGAGAATTCGAGGGCAGCGGCATGAAGGCGCGGATTGCAGTCCTGCCCGGTGACGGCATCGGTCCCGAAGTCAGCGCCGCGGCCGTCGCCGTGTTGCGCGCGACCGGTGAATACGCTGCACATGACTTCACTTTCGCCGAGTACGCAATCGGCGGCATCGCGATCGATGTGCATGGCGATCCGCTACCGCCGGCGACGCTTGCTGCCTGCAAGTCTGCCGATGCCGTGCTGCTTGGCGCCGTCGGCGGCCCGAAATGGTCGGACCCGAATGCGAAAGTGCGCCCCGAACAGGGGCTGCTCGGTCTGCGCGCCGCGCTCGGCGTCTACGCGAACCTGCGGCCGGTGCGCGTACATCCCAGGCTTGTCGCGCTGTCGCCACTGAAAGATGAAAAATTGCGCAATGTGGATTTGTTGTTCCTGCGCGAACTGACCGGCGGCGCCTATTTCGGCGCAAAGACGCGCACCGCCGACGCGGCGACCGATGAATGCAAATACACGGTCACCGAGATCGAACGCATCACCCGGCGTGCGTTTGTCCTTGCCCAGGCACGCAGCAAGCGCGTGACCTCGGTCGACAAGGCGAATGTGCTGGAAACATCGCGCCTGTGGCGCAGTACGGTGACGCGCATCGCCCTGGACTACCCGGACGTGGCGCTCGAGCATCAGCTGGTCGATTCGATGGCGATGCTGCTGCTGACGCGTCCTGCCGCCTACGACGTCATCGTCACCGAAAACCTGTTCGGCGACATTCTGACCGACGAAGCGGCGGCGCTGGCCGGTTCGCTTGGCCTGCTGCCATCGGCTTCGCTCGGCGATGGCAAGGTCGGCTTGTACGAGCCGATTCACGGCTCCGCGCCCGATATCGCCGGCAAGGGCTTGGCCAATCCGCTCGGCGCCATCCTGAGCGCCGCGCTGCTGTTGCGTCATTCGCTCGGACTCGAAAACGAGGCCACGGCGATTGAGTCCGCAGTCGGCGCCGTGATCGAACGTGGCGTATTGACCAGCGATCTTGGTGGCAGTGCAACCACAGCCGAGGTGACGTCGGCCGTGGTGGAGGCGTTGCAGCACGGCCGTCGTTCGCAGGAGGCCGCATGACGCGCGACGGCGAATCCGCACCTCGCGCCATGCGCAGCGACCTGATCAAGGCCGGTCCGGACCATGCGCCCGCACGCGCAATGCTCCGCGCGACCGGTCTGGACGACGCGGCGATCGCGCGGCCGCTGGTCGGCGTCGTGCACAGCTGGTCGAACGTCTCGCCATGCAATCTGAATCTGCGCGATCTTGCCGCGGCTGCCTGCGAAGGTGTGCGCGCAGCCGGCGGCACGCCGTTCGAGTTCAACACGATCGCTGTCACCGACGGCATTGCGATGGGCTCGCCGGGCATGCGCGCCTCGCTGGTCAGTCGCGAAGTGATCGCGGATTCGATCGAGCTGGCGATCGAAGGCCATTGCCTGGACGCCGTGCTCGTGCTGTGCGGTTGCGACAAAACGATTCCCGCCGCCGCGATGGCGCTGGCGCGTATGAATCTTCCCGGACTGGCGCTGTATGGTGGCAGCATCGCGCACGGCACGCTCAACGGCCGATCGATCACGATCCAGGACGTGTTCGAGGCAGTCGGCGCGCACGGTGCAGGCAAGCTGTCCGATGGGCGATTGCGCGAGGTCGAGAAGCGCGCCTGTCCCGGCGCCGGCGCCTGCGGCGGCCAGTTCACGGCCAATACGATGGCGATGGTGCTCACCGCCCTGGGCCTTTCGCCGCTCGGCGCAAACGATGTGCCTGCCACGCATCCCGACAAACGGGCCGTCGCCCGTCGCTGCGGCGAACTGGTCATGCAGTGCCTGAAGTCGAATCTGCGCCCGCGCGACGTGCTGACGCCGGCCGCATTCAACAACGCGGCGCGGCTCGCCGCCGCGACCGCAGGTTCGACCAATGCGGTATTGCATCTGCTCGCGATCGCACACGAAGCGGAGCAGCCGCTGGATCTGGAATTGTTCGAGCGCATGTCGCGCAGCACGCCCGTGATCGCCGATCTCAAACCGGCGGGACGCTACACCGCGGTCGAGCTCACGGCCGCCGGTGGCACCGCAACCGTCGCGCGCGAATTGCACAAAGGTGGATTATTGGAAAATGCACCAACGGTGACCGGACGCAGTCTGTTCGATGAACTGGTGGCCGCGCCACCCGCGCCGGCGGATCAACAAGTCGTGAGGTCGCTGTCCGCGCCGCTCAAGCCGCATGGCGGCTACTCGATTCTCTATGGCAACCTGGCGCCGGAGGGCTGCGTGCTCAAGCTTGCCGGCCAGGGCATCGCGCATTTTTCGGGTCCGGCGCGCGTGTTCGACAGCGAGGAAGAATGTTTCGCCGCGGTGCAGGCCGGAAAGATCGCCGCTGGCGATGTGGTTGTGATCCGCAACGAAGGGCCAGCCGGCGGTCCCGGCATGCGCGAGATGCTGGCGGTCACGGCAGCGCTGGTCGGCCGCGGACTTGGTGGTTCGGTGGCGTTGATCACGGATGGTCGTTTCAGCGGCGCCACGCACGGGTTCATGGTGGGCCACATCGCGCCGGAAGCGGCGCGCGGGGGTCCGCTCGCGCTGCTGCAGGACGGCGATCGCATCGTGATCGATGCGCACAAGCGCCGTCTGGATACCGATGCCGATCTTGCCACGCGCCGAGCCGGCTGGCGCGCCCAGCCGCCGCGGATCGTGCGCGGCGTGCTGGCCAAATACGCCAAAACCGTCGGCTCCGCGTCGCGCGGGGCAGTCTTCGAACTCTGAGTTCCCATTATCCAATTGTGGAGAAAGCATCATGGCAACAGACACGCAAGCGCTCAAGAATGCCCGCATCGCCGTGCTCGGTTACGGCAGCCAGGGTCGTGCGCACGCGCTGAACCTGCGCGATTCGGGCCTCGACGTCGTCGTCGGCCTGCGCAAGGGCGGCCCCACCTCGTTCAAGGCCCAGGAGGACGGCTTGCGCGTGCTCGAGCCGGCCGAAGCAGTCAAGGGCGCCGATCTCGTTGCCGTACTGACGCCGGACATGGTGCAGCCGAAATTGTATACCGATGTGATCGCGCCGAATCTCCGGCCGCATGCCGCGCTGCTGTTTGCGCACGGATTCAATATCCATTTCAAGACGATCGCGTCGCGCGCCGATATCGACGTGATCCTGGTCGCGCCGAAGGGTCCCGGCGCCCTGGTGCGCAAGGAATACGAGATCGGCCGCGGCGTGCCCTGTCTCTACGCCGTACATCAGGATGCCAGCGGGCACGCGCTCGCACGTGCGCTGGCCTACGCCGCCGGCATCGGCGGCGCGCGCGCGATGCTGATCGAAACCGACTTCAAGGAAGAAACCGAAACCGATCTGTTCGGCGAACAGGCGGTGCTCTGCGGCGGCGTCAGCGAACTCGTGCGGCATGGATTCGAGACCCTGGTCGAAGCCGGCTACAAGCCCGAGATCGCCTACTACGAAGTCATGCATGAGCTGAAGCTGATTGTCGACCTGTTCTACGAAGGCGGCCTGACCAAGATGCTGACTTTCGTCTCGGAGACCGCGCAGTACGGCGACTACACGCGCGGCCCGCGCGTCGTCGATGCCGCGACCAAGCAGCGCATGCGCGCCGTGCTCGACGAAATCCAGGATGGCCGCTTCGCGCGTGAATGGACCGCCGAATACGCGGCCGGCCTGCCCAACTACAAGGCCTACAAGCAGAAGGATCTGGATCACCCGATCGAAAAGGTTGGCGCCGCCCTGCGCGCGCGCATGCCGTGGCTGACTCCCGCACCCGCATCAGCGCCTCCCGCACTGAAGAAGGCAGGCTGATTCAAACAGGAACACAGCGATGAACGCCCAAGTCCAACCCATCAACGACATTGCAATCCATCCGCTGGCGGGCACTCGCCTGAGCGGCGCCGACATCGTTGTGCAGGTGCTTGCCGATGAGGGCATCGATGTCGTTTTTGGCTACTCAGGCGGCGCGATCCTGCCCGTGTACGACGCCGTGTTCCGCTACAACCGTGAGCACCTTCGTGCCGATGACAGCGAAGTGTTGCCGCTGATCGTGCCCGCGAACGAGCAGGGTGCCGGTTTCATGGCGCAAGGTTATGCGCGCGCGTCGGGCAAGGTCGGTGTCGCGATCGTCACATCCGGCCCGGGGGCGACGAACACGGTCACGCCGGTGCGCGATGCGATGGCCGATTCGATTCCGCTCGTCGTCATCTGCGGCCAGGTGCCGACCGCGGCGATAGGCACCGATGCATTCCAGGAAGCGCCGGTCAGCAACATCATGGCCGCGTGCGCCAAGCACGTGTTCCTCGTCACCGACGCGAACAAGCTCGAGGCGACGTTGCGCACCGCGTTCGACATCGCGCGCAGCGGGCGTCCCGGCCCGGTCGTCGTCGACATACCCAAGGATGTGCAGAATGCCGCGGTGACATTCGATGGCGGCTCGATCTTGCCCGTTCCCGGCTATCGTGCGCGCCTGCGCGCGGTCGAGCAGTCGGTGCTCGATGATGCGCAATGCGTGCAATTCCTTGAACTGCTCGGCCAGGCACAGCGCCCGCTGATCTACGCCGGCGGTGGCGTGATCTCGGCCACTGCCACGCGCGCGCTGCGCGACTTCGCGCACGCCTTCGGCATTCCGGTCGCGACGACCCTGATGGGTCTTGGCGCCTGCGACACGACCGAGCCGCTGGCCCTGCACATGCTTGGCATGCACGGTACCGCGTATGCGAATTATGCCGTCGAGGATTGCGACTTCCTGCTCGCGGTCGGTGCGCGCTTCGACGACCGCGTCGCCGGAGTGCCCGACAAGTTCGCCCCTCGCGCCAAGTTCATCGCCCACATCGATGTCGATCCGGCCGAGATCGGCAAGGTCAAGCACGCCGACTGGCATTTCCTCGGCGATCTGTCGCGGGCGCTTGATCGTCTGCGCATGTTTGCCCAGAAACGGGCGTTCCGGCCGCTGCAACTTGGCTGCTACGCGGTATGGCATGCGCATATCGCGCAACTGAAGAAAGTGCACGTGATGAACTACGCGCGCGACGCGGTGCTGATCCAGCCGCATGCGGTGATCGAGGAGATCAATCGCCACACGCAGGGCCGCGCGATCATCTGCACCGGCGTCGGCCAGCACCAGATGTGGGCCGCGCAGTATTTCGATTTCCGCGAGCCGCGCCTGTGGCTGACCTCGGGTTCGATGGGCACGATGGGTTTCGGTCTGCCCGCCGCGATCGGCGCGCAGTTCGCGCGCCGCGATGCGCTGGTGATCGACATCGACGGCGACGCGAGCATTCGCATGAACATCGGCGAGCTCGAAACCGTGACGACGTACAACCTGCCGATCAAGATCGTCGTGCTCAACAATCAGGGCGATGGCATGGTGCGGCAATGGCAGAAGCTGTTCTTCCAGGGCCGCTTCGCCGCCAGCGACAAGAGTCTGCACAAGAAGGATTTCGTCAAGGCCGCGGAAGCCGATGGTTTCCAATGGGCGCAACGGCTGGATCGTCCCGCCGACCTCGCCCAGACGATTGCCGAGTTCATCGCCTACGCGGGCCCGGCGTTTCTCGAGGTCATGATCGATCCGGATGCCGGTGTCTATCCGATGGTCGGCCCCGGCATGAGCTACGCGCAGATGATCACCGGTGAGCATATTGCGTCGCGGCAGGTCGCACCGGCGCGTGCAGCATGTCCGTCGGAAATGTTCTGATGCGGCCAGGACTCTTCCCGTGAGGCGCATCATTTCGATGCTGCTGCAGAACGAGGCCGGTGCGCTCTCGCGCGTCGCCGGCATGTTCGCTGCGCGCGGCTACAACATCGACTCGCTCACGGTGGCAGCCACACACGATCCGGCGGTCTCGCGCCTGACCCTGGTAACGACTGGCGAGGATGTCGTGATCGACCAGATCATCAAGCAGTCGCGCAAGCTCGTCGACGTGATCGAGATCGCCGATCTCACCAGCCGCGATCACCTGGAATGCGAGCTGCTGATCGTCAAGGTCGGGTTTGCGCCGGGCAAGGCGCCGCTGGTCGCCGCCTGCGTGCGCCGCCACCCGCGCGCGCTGTTGTTCGACGAGAGCGACGCCACGCGCACGATCCAGTTCACCGGTACCGGCACCGAGCTCAACGCTTTCCTCGCGGAATTGACTTCGCTTACGCACATCCTTGAGCTTGCGCGCAGCGGCACGGCCGCGCTCGATCGTGGCGAATTGCTGCTGGCAGCCGAGATCGCCTAGCCCTTCGCGCGGCCATGCTGCCAGCGCTAAATCAGGCGGCGCGCTCGATGGCTGCAACGAAGTCCGGATTGCGCGCCACCTCAGCCTCGCCGAGCGGTCGCGCGCCGAACCAGTGCAAGCGTTCGGCCAGCGCAGCCACTTCGCCGAGGATCAGCAGGGCCGGCGAACGCACGGCATGCCTATGCGCACGTTCCGGCAACTCACCGAGCCTGCCGGTGACGACACGTTGCTCAGGCCGCGAGCCATTCTCGATCAGGGCGAACGGCGTGTCCGCCGAGCGACCGTGCGCAACAAGATGCGCACGCAGGGATTCGAGCTCGGTCACGCCCATGTAGACCGCGAGCGTTTGGGTTTCCCGTGCGAGGGCGGACCAGTCGAGCGTGTCCAGCGAAGCCCCGCAGTGTGCGGTGACGAAACGCACCGACTGCGCATGATCGCGATGGGTCAGTGGCACACCGGCGTAGGCCGCACAGGCGATTGCCGCTGTGATGCCGGGAATGACTTCAAAAGGTATGTCATGTGCGCGCAGGAATTGCAGTTCCTCTCCGCCACGGCCAAATATGAAGGGGTCGCCGCCCTTCAGGCGTACGACGCGGCGGCCCGCACGGGCATGCTCGAGCAGCAACGCATGGATGCGCTCCTGGGTGGTGTGATGCGCCCCGGCGCGCTTGCCGACCTCGATGCGCTCGGCATCGCGTCGTGCCAGATCCAGAACCTCGGTGCTGACCAGGCGATCGTGAAGGATCACATCGGCCTCGTTAAGCGCGCGCAGCGCCTTGAGCGTGAGCAGGCCCGGATCGCCCGGACCGGCGCCTACCAGCACGACCGAGCCCGTCGCCGGCGCGGGTTTCTCGTCCAGTGTTGTTTGCAGCGCTTTTTCCGCCAATTCCGGCTGACTGCGGCGCAGCAGATCGGAAATCTGGCCGGCGAACAGGCGGTCGTAATAGCGCCGGCGCGCGCCGGTCGCCGGGTAGCGCGCGCGGATGCGCTGGCGAAAACGCGAGACCAGCGCGGCGAGCGGACCAAGCGAGCTGTCGAGCAGGCTTTCCAGGCGTTCGCGCACCCATCGCGCCAGCATCGGTGCATCGCCACCGGACGAAATCGCGATCACCAGGGGCGAGCGGTCGATGATGGCCGGCACATGGAAGCTCGACAGTGCGGCATTGTCGACGACATTGACGAAAATTCCACGCTTACTGGCCGCGTCGGCGACCGCCGCGTTCACCGCTTGCTCGTCGGTGGCGGCAATGACCAGACACGCGCCGTCGAGCCAGTCACTGCGGAAGACGCCAGAGCAGTGCGCGATGCGTCCACTTTCGGCCCAGCGGGCGAGGTTCAGGGTCAGGACCGGAGCGCCGACGCTGACCAAGGCCCCGGCGGCCAGCAGGGCGGCCGTCTTGCGCTCGGCCACAGCGCCGCCGCCGACCACGAGGACGCGGCGCCGGCCGAGATCGGCGAACAGCGGAAACAGCTTCATCGGTCGCCCCGGGCGATGACTCGGCCGGTTACGTTATAAACTCGGGTCTCGGGGTGGAAATGACTTGTGGTGACAGGCATATGCTTCTGCGGCATGATGGCGAGGTAAGCGATATTTGGGCGTATAGACGCCCAAATAGCATTGGGCTATGCTCCGCGCTCGCATGGCTGCCGTCGGCAGCCCGATTCCTGGAGCAAGCCATGAAACGCATCGGTTCGGAGTGCGTCGCCTGTTGTCGCCGGTTTCCTGTCGGTGCCTGCGCGAACCGAGTGCGACCCTTTCCTGCGAACCGATCCCCATGACCCTGACTCAACTGCGTTACCTCGTCGCCATCGCCGATTCCGGGCTCAATATCACCGTCGCAGCCGAGCGGGTCCACGCCACCCAGCCGGGCGTCAGCAAGCAACTCAAGCAACTGGAAGACGAACTCGGCTTCCGCCTGTTCACGCGCAAGGGCAAGAGCCTGGACACGGTCACCGTGGCGGGCCTGCAGGTGATCGAACGCGCCCGCATCATCCTTGGCGAGGCCGCCAACATCCGTTCACTCGCCGCCAACCTGCGCAACGACGCACAGGGCGAACTGCGCATCGCTACGACGCACACGCAAGCGCGTTTTGCGTTGCCGGGCTCGATCGCTGCGCTGAAGCGCAACTATCCGCAAGTCAATGTGCACCTCCTGCCCGGCGGCGACGCCGAAGTGCTCGAGCTGCTCGATCGCGGTCTGGCCGACCTGGCCGTGGTCAGCAGTGCCGGCGCGCCGCCGGCCGCCGGCCTGGCGCTGCCGGCCTATCGGTGGGACCGCGTCGTGCTGGTGCCGAAGGATCATCCGCTGACCTCGCTCAAGCATGTGCCGACGCTCGCCGAACTGGCCGCGTATCCACTGGTCACCTACGAATCATCGTTGAAGCCGGAATCATCGCTGCGCCATGCCTTCGTCAACGCAGGGCTGGAACCGCGCCTGGCCATCACGGCGCTCGATGCGGACCTCATCAAGACCTATGTCCGCGTCGGTCTCGGTGTCGGCGTACTCGCCGAGATGGCCCTGCTTGCCGAAGACGCCGCCGATCTGCGCGTCCTTGCGGCCGACGGCCTGTTTCCGATCTGTACGACATGGATCGTGTTGCCCCGCGGCCGCGTGTTGCGCGACTACGCGCTGGAGTTCATCGCCCTGTTCGCTCCTCAGATCGACCGCCGCGACGTGCGCCGCGCTTTCGATCACGGTGACTTTGCCGGCGAATGGCCTAAGCCGCCGCGCTGGCGGGAACTGGCTGATGCGAAGTTGCGAGTCGTCGACGAAGCGTGAACGCCGGCTCTCGCCACGAGCGAGATCGGACGCACCGCAGGTCATGCATTAAGCGGTCTTGTGCCGAAATTCGGCTGTCGCTACAGTAGATTGCAAGATGTCGCTGAACCTTGTGCTTCGGATCTGCAACTGCGCCGGACGATATTCGGAACATGAAGAGAAAAGTGGTATTTGTCCATGTTCCAAAGACGGGCGGATTGAGCATCCGTGCAATCTGTCAGCAGCATCGGATAATTGTCATAACGCACGATATAAGAAGCAGGAACTACGTATCTCTTGAACGATACAAGAGCATCGATCCCACTTGCTTTGCCTTCGCATTCGTCAGAAATCCATGGGACCGCGTCGTAAGCGCCTATTTCTATCTCAAGCGCGGCGGTGATCGCGAGGAGGATAGAAAGGATGCCGAGGTCTACTTGCCGTACGACGATTTCAAGTCATTTGTGCTCGGCGCATTCAAGACCGAGACGATATTCGAGCAGTTGCACTTTACCCCTCAATACAGGTGGCTTTCGGACAAGTCGAATTTATTGGTGGATTCAGTTGCCAGATTCGAAAACCTGCAGGAGGATTTCAGCAAGTACTGCGGTTTGTTCAACCTACCCAATTACAAGCTGCCGGTCAGCAACAAATCCGTTCACGCGGAGTATAAAACCTATTACGACGACCAGACTTGGAGCATTGTCGCGAATGCATACCGCAGGGACATAGATTTGTTCGGCTACGCCGGCTGCTTGCGACTCTCGCCAGCGTCGTCGTGAGCGCCGGCGCTGGACCGCTCAGGAGCGGCACGTGCCGCTGCGTGTCACTGACGCACCGGATACATCGTCAGGTACTGCACCACGCGCGGGCGGACGCCATGATTGGGGCGGCTACTGTGCGGCAAGGCGTGATGCCAGAGGATGAGGTCCCCGGCTTTGCCGGCAATCGGTCGTACCGCATCGGCCGGAATCTGCGTGTGCGGATCGACATCGTGCGGAAGATTGCGCAGCCATTCGTCGATCCGGCGATGAAAGCCGGGAACGCAGGAAAACGCGCCCTGGTCCGCCGGCGTGTCGGCAAGGTACATGATGCCCTGGATACCAAGCGGGATCGGCGGTTCCAGGAGTGCGTCCCAATGCAGGTGCGGTCCCGGAAACCGGAATAAATCGCATTCCGGCGGGTTGAAGCCGCAGCGGTCGGTGGTCATGAGCAAATCTACGCAATTCCACAATTGCGCGAAGCCCTTGTGAATGCGCAGCGATTCGCGTGCCGCCTGCAGGGCCGGATGCTGGAACATCTGCACCATGATGCCCTGGCGGTGATCCCGACCATACCAGGTTCGCGGATCGTCCGGATCGGCGCCGATGCAGGCATGCACCGCCGCGAATGCCGCCGCGCATTCCTGCCTCGATATCGCCTGCGGCAGTACGACGTAGCCATGCTCTGACCAATGCGCCATGTCTGCTGCGCTGAACACCGGCGCCATCGCACCGATGTCCGCGTGCCGCCGCAGCACTTCCGGCGCGTATGCGCCGCCGTTCTGAAGCGCATTGATCCAGGCGATTCGAGCCGGTGCGATGCTGCCGCCGTTGCAATCCAGGATGAACGATTGCAGCGCTGCGAACGACGGCGATGTGGTAAGAAATCGCGCCAACTGCTCCAGTCCGACACCCATGCTGTCGACCAGCATTTTGTCGCGGTGTTGATGCCGGGGATCATATGCGTGCCTTCCGCCGCCATGCATCTCGCGCAATTTCCGTGACCAGAAATCGTGCAGGCCGGCAATACCGAGGCGATCGGTGTCCGGCGGTTCCAAGCAGTCGGCCTGTTCAGACATGGCCGGATTGTAGCGCAGGCGATTGAACGCCAATTCCACCGTCCGAACAGACCGCTTCCGACATTTCCGGCAATAGCCATCATGGCGTCGATCGCATGGCGAAGCCCATCCGCATTCGACCCCCGGGGCTGCGGCCCAAAAAAAAAAACGGGCAAGAGCATCTGCCCTTGCCCGCCCGGACAACAAATCGTAGCGTCACACTTCCTGGTGCAGCCCGCATTCCCGACGCAGACCGAAGAAGCGTGTGTCTTCCGCATCCATGCCATCTTCCTGGCGCCGGGTCGTGTGCACGTCGCCGATCGAGACATAGCCGGCGTCCCACAACGGGTGATAGGGCAGGTCGTGACGTTGCAGATATCGGCCGATGTCGCGGTCGGACCAGTCGGCGATCGGATGCAGCTTCCAGCGATCGTTCTTCAATTCGATGAAATCGATTGCCGCACGGCTCTGCGCCTGCGTGCGGCGCAGGCCGGCGATCCAGGTGCGCGCGCCGAGTTCGTTCAAGGCGCGCTGCATGGGTTCGACCTTGCGCAGGCGGTTGTAGCGCTCGATGCCGTCCAGACCCTGCTCCCACAGGCGGCCAAGGCGCGCTTCCATCCAGGCAACACCGATGCGCGGCCGATAGACACTCAGGTTGAGTGCGAAACGTTCGCTCAGGGCATCGACGAAGCGATAGGTCTCCGCAAACAGATAGCCGGTGTCGACGAGAACCACGGGAATGCGCGGGGCCCGCTGCGTGACAAGATGCAGCATGGCTGCCGATTGCGCACCGAAGCTCGATGAAAGCACGTGCTCGCCCGGTGTTGTTTCCAGCGCCCAGGCGATGCGTTCTTCAGCGTCGCGTTGCGCCAGCCAGCCATTGAGATCGGCGAGTGCGCGCGAATCTTCGGCGGCGCTGACGAGGTCGGGCGGATTCATGCGATCACCTCGGCTGGAATCGATTGCGGTGCGGCCAGTGCACCGACGCGCAGCAGGAAGTCACCGAAGCCTTCGCCGTCGGCACGTTCGGCGGCGTAGCGCGCAAACACAGGATCGAGGCTGGCGAGAATCCCGGCTTCGTCTATGTTCTCGCGGTACAGCCGGTTGAGGCGCTGGCCACGGAAATCGGCACCCAGCATCAGGTTGTAGCGGCCGGGCGCCTTGCCGACCAGAGCGACCTCGCCCAGATACGGGCGCGAGCAACCATTCGGGCAGCCGGACAGGCGCAGCAGAATCGGCGCGTCGAGCAGGCCGTGGCCAGCGAGCAGGCTTTCGAGTTTGAGCAGCAGGTCCGGCAGATAGCGTTCGGCCTCGGCCATGGCCAGTCCGCAGGTCGGCAACGCGACGCAAGCCAGCGCGTGTTTGCGGATGCCGCTCTGGTCGCGATAACCGTCGAGGCCGTGTTGTGCAACGAGCGAATCGATGTGCGCGCGTTCGGCAGCGGCGACATTGGCGATGATCAGGTTCTGATTGCAGGTCAGGCGGAATTGCACAGCGGAAGCTGTGCCGTCGTGGACCTTGGCAATCTCGCGCAGGCCGCTCAGCAGCGCTCGGCCGGGACGATCAGCCAGGCGCCCGGCTTCGATGTGCAGGGTCAGGTGCCAGCGTCGATCGTCGCCCTGGATCCACCCGTAGCGATCGCCATTGTGGTCGAAGTGAAAGGCACGCGCCGGCGCCAGAACAAAACCCAGGCGCGCTTGCAGTTCGGCGACAAAGACATCCAGTCCGCGATGATCGATCGTGTACTTCAAGCGCGCATGCTTGCGTTCGTTGCGATCGCCCCAGTCGCGCTGCACCGCGATCACGTTTTCGGCCACCGCGAGCAGGTGCTCCGGCGCAACGAAGCCGATCACATCGCCCAGGCGCGGGTAGGTCGTGGCATCGCCATGCGTCGCGCCCATGCCGCCGCCGATGGCGACGTTGAATCCGGCCAGCTCGCCATGCTCGATGATGGCGATGAGGCCCAGGTCCTGGGCGAACACGTCGACATCGTTGGTTGGCGGCACTGCCAGACCGATCTTGAATTTGCGCGGCAGATAGGTCGGTCCATACAGCGGTTCGACCTCGTCGCTGCCCGCGATTTTCTCCTCATCCAGCCAGATCTCGTAGTAGGCGCGCGTCGCCGGCTTCAGATGCTCGGACAGACGCACGGCGCAGGCATACGCAGCCGCGTGTGCTGAAGACTCGACCGGATTGGCCGAGCACACCACATTTCGATTGACGTCGCCGCAGGCGGCGATTGTGTCGACCAGGGCGCGGTTGATCGCGGCGATGCCCGGCTTGAGCTCGCGCTTGATCACGCCGTGCCACTGGAAGGTCTGACGCGAGGTGATGCGCAGCGTGCCATTGGCGTGTTCGCGTGCGATCGCATCGAACGCCAGCCACTGCGTCGGCGTCACCACACCGCCCGGCAAACGCGCGCGAATCATGAAGGCGTAGGCTGGCTCGAGTTTCTGCCGGCGCCGCTCGTCGCGCAGGTCGCGGTCATCCTGCTGATAGGTGCCGTGGAACTTGAGCAGCTTGGTATCGTCATCGGCGATCGCGCCGGTGACCGGGTCGAGCAGACCTTCCGCAATCGTTCCGCGCAGAAAGCGGCTGTCGGCCTTGACGCGCTCGAACGCGGAAAGCTGCGCAACCATGTCAGTACGTATCGCGGGCGTAGCGCCCGTCCGCGAGCAGACGGTTGAGATATTCCTCGGCGTCTTCAGGCGACTTGCCGCCATGGCTGGCGAGTACCTCGCGCAGCGCGGCGTGCACGTCCTTCGCCATGCGCGCGGCATCACCGCAGACGTAGACATGTGCGCCGCCATCGATCCAGGCAAGGATTTCGCGACCGGCGGCAAGCAGACGCTGCTGCACGTATACTTTTTCCGCCTGATCGCGCGAAAAGGCCAGATCGAGCCGGTGCAGCGTGCCGTTCCTGAGTGCTTCCTGCCATTCCAGCTGGTAGAGGAAGTCGCTGGAAAAATGCGGGTTGCCGAACAGCAACCAGTTGCGTCCGCCGGCGCCGGTGGCCGCGCGCTCCTGCAGGAAGCCGCGGAACGGCGCGACGCCGGTGCCGGGCCCGATCATGATGACGTCGCGGGAACCATCGGCGGGCAGGCGAAAGCGTTCGTTGGCTTCGACGAAGATCGGCACGCGTCCGCCCTCTTCGATGGCGGCCAGATGATGCGAGGCAGCGCCCCAGTGCGGCGTGCCGAATGCGTCGTAAGCAATGTGGGCAACGGTGAGGTGCGCTTCGGCGCCGACAACTTTCTGGCTTGACGCGATCGAATAAAGCCGCGGCACCAGCGGCCGCAGCGCTGCGACCAGTTCTTCAGCGCCCCACTCGGCCGGATACGCACGCAGCAGGTCGATTGGCTGGTGGCTCGTGAGCAATTGGGCCAGCGCGGCGGCATTGTCCGGCGCCAGCAACCGATTGAGTTCGGCGCTGCGTGCCTGGGCGGCGTGCTGCGCGACGAAAGGCCGCGGCAGGCGCGTGAGCTCGCGTTTCTCCGCGAGCCAGGTGGCCAGCGGATAAGTCTCACCGTTGTGACTGACCGCGCGTTCTCCATCGAGATTGAGCGTGTCCAGCAATGCCGCGACCAAGGCCGGCGGATTGCGCGGCCACACGCCGAGTGCGTCGCCGGGCTCGTAGGCCAGACCCGAGCCCTCCAGCGCGAATTCGAGATGGCGGATGTCTTTCGAGCTGATCCGTGCGCTGATGCGCTGGTTGAGCAACACCTCGGCGACGCAGGGTTTTTCGCGAGTCCCGCTGGCCGACGCCGCGTAAGGCCGCAATGGCGTCACCGTGGCCAGCGCGGGCACATTCGCCTTGAGCACCTCGCGTACCGCGGCGAGCGCGCGCTCGAGCCACGGGGTGGCGACGGATTCGACATCCAGATCGGCGTCGGCGCGCGCGATCAGGCGTGTTGCGGACAGTTCCGCGAGCCGCGAATCCAGGATCTGGCCGACCGCGCAGAACTTCGGATAACTGGAATCGCCGAGGCCAAGGACCGCGTACTTGAGTTCGTTCAAGGTCGGTGCGCGCTTGCCGCAGATGAACTCTACCAGGCCGCGCGCATCGTCGGGCGGATCGCCGTCGCCCTGGGTGCTGACGACGACGATGAGCAGCCGTTCGGATTTCAGCTCGCGCTGCGGATAGGCGTCGGCGCGGAGCAGGCGCACGGCCAGTCCCGCGCGTTCGGCATCGCGTGCCAATTGCGTGGCCAGACGTTTGGCGTTGCCGGTCTGGCTGCCGTAGACGATGCTGAGCCGCTGCTGCGGAACGCTCTCGCGCTGCACCAGCGCGCGTGGCGCGCCCGCTGGCGCTTGTGCGCAGAGCCCCGCTGCATACCCGGACAACCAGTTCAACGCTGACGCGTCCAGCCCGTCGACCAGACGCGCAAGCAGATCCAGCTTGGCTTCGGCGAGCGGTGCGAACGGCAGGGCGGTGGATGCAGCGGCCATGGCGGAGCGGAATCTTGTTTGGACGGCTGGACGTCCGGATGGCGGCAATTTTGCTCCCCGCTCGCGTGTAGCGGAAACGCCGCTTGTGCATGTGCTTATGCCGTAAAGCCGCTATCCCGAAAACGTGAGGCTATGCCGCGCTTCTGGCCACCGACACGCCGAGCTGGAGGAGGATCGATTTTGCTGCCTCGCGGCCATCGTAGACTGCCCGCACGACCAGATCGGCCCCGCGCACGGCATCGCCACCGGCAAAGACTTTGGCGTGGCTGGTCTGCAGCGGCAGCCGGCCCGAATCACCGACGATGAGTTTCCCGCTCGCATCCGTTGCGATGCCGAACTCGCTGCACCACTCCGGCGGACTGGGCTGGAAGCCGAACGACAGGATCACGACGTCGGCCGCGATTTCCGTCTCGCTCCCGGGGACGATCTCGGGCCGCGCGCGGCCGTACCCGTCGGCCACGAGCCGGGTGTGTGCGACACGTACCGCCCGCACGCCATCGACGCCGCCCACGACTTCCAGTGGCTGGCGATTGAACAGGAACTCGACGCCCTCGTCGCGAGCGTATTTCACTTCGCGGCGCGAGCCGGGCATGTTCGCTTCATCGCGGCGATAGATACAGGTGACGCTCTCGGCATCCATGCGGATCGAAGTGCGCACGCAATCCATCGCGGTGTCGCCGCCGCCGAGCACGACCACGCGCCTGCCGGTCAGGTTGGGCAGTTCGGCCGGTACTTGCGTTGCGCCGAGAATGCGGCGCGCATTGGCGATCAGGAACGGCAGCGCGGAGTGCACTCCGGGCAGATCCTGTCCCGGCAATGCTGCGTCGACGAAGCGGTAGGCCCCGGTACCGATGAACACCGCATCGTAGCCATGCAGTAAAGTGGAAAATGCGACATCCTTACCAATTTCCACATTGAGGTGGAACCGTACGCCCATGCCTTCGAGCACGTCGCGGCGCGTACGCACTACACTCTTGTCGAGCTTGAACGGCGGGATCCCGAACGTGAGCAGGCCGCCGATTTCCTCGTAGCGGTCGAACACGTCCGCCGCCACGCCGGCCGCGGCGAGGCGGTCGGCGACTGCGAGTCCGGCAGGACCGGCGCCAACGATGGCGACGCGCTTGCCGCTCGCGCCAGCCGCGGCGACGCTCGGCCGCCAGCCGCGCCGCAACGCTTCGTCGGTGACCCAGCGTTCGATCGCACCGATGGTCACGGCTTCGAAACCGGTTTCCAGCGTGCAATCGCCTTCGCAGAGGCGGTCATGCGGGCAGATGCGCCCGCAGATTTCCGGCAACGGATTGGTTTCGTGCATCAGCGCCGCGGCGTCTTCGATGCGTCCATCGCGCACCAGCTTCAGCCACTGCGGGATGCGATTGTGCAGCGGGCATCCCCAGGAGCAGTAGGGATTGCCGCAGTCGATGCAGCGCGAGGCCTGGTCCGCCGCATCGGCGCTGGCGAAGTCGCCGTGGATCTCGCCGTAGCCAAGCACGCGAATCGCCACGGGCACTTCGCGCGGCAGGGCACGATGGAACTTGAGGAAGGGGAAGATTTTCTCGCTCATGTCGGCTCGTCAGGCGGCGCGCCGCAATTCTTCGGTCAGCGCTTCCAGATTTGCCGCCTTCGGCTTGACCAGCCATACCTTGTGCAGCACATCGCGGAAGTCCGCCAGCAGGCGCTGCGACCAGGCGCTTGCGGTCGCGTCGCCATGGCTGCGCAGCAGATGCCGCAGATGTTGCAGATGGTTTTCCATGCCTTCCAGTGAAATGCGGTGGATGTCCACCAGTTCATGGTTGTAGCGGTCGACGAAGTCGCGATCCAGATCCAGCACATAGGCAAACCCGCCGGTCATGCCGGCGCCGAAATTGAGGCCCGTGCGGCCCAGCACGACCACGATGCCTCCGGTCATGTACTCGCAGCCGTGATCGCCGGTCCCTTCGATGACCGCGAGCGCACCGGAATTTCGTACGCCGAAACGCTCGCCGGCGCGTCCTGCCGCGAACAGTTCGCCGCCGGTAGCGCCGTAAAGGCAGGTGTTGCCGACGATGACGGTATCGTTCGTTGCATAGCGTGCCGCCGCCGGCGCGCGCACCACGATGCGGCCGCCGGCCATGCCCTTGCCGACGCCGTCGTTGGCTTCGCCATGCAGGATCAGGTGCATGCCGGGTGCGTTCCACGCACCGAAACTCTGGCCCGCGCTGCCGTTGAATTCGAGCGTGATCGCCGTATCGCCCATGCCTGCATCGCCATGTCGCCGCGCAATTTCGCCGGCGAGGCGCGCGCCGACTGCACGATCGATGTTGTGCACCGCATAGCGGAAATGCGCATTTGTGCGCGCGGCGACGCAACTCGCCGTATCGGCGCCGATGCGTGCCGCCAGATCGGTTGCGGGTGGCCGGGCGGCGCAAATCTTCGTCACGCGGGTACCGAGCGCCGAGCGTTCAAGCAATGGCGACAGGTCCAGCCGCCGCTGTTTTGCCGTCGTCCCGGGGAGTTGCCGCAGCAGTCGCGTGTGCCCGACGATTTCGCCCAGCGTGCGTGCGCCGAGCGCGGCCAGGATCGTGCGCACGTCGTCGGCAATGAAGCGGAAGAAATGTTCGACCATCGCGGGTGCGCCGAGGAAATGATCGCGGCGCAGGATTTCGTTCTGCGTGGCGAGTCCGGTCGCGCAGGAATTCAGATGGCAGATGCGCAGGTACTTGCAGCCAAGCGCAACCATCGGAGCCGTGCCGAAGCCGAACGAATCCGCGCCGAGAATCGCCGCCTTGACGACATCCAGGCCGGTCTTCAGGCCACCATCGGTCTGCAGGATCACACGGTCGCGCAAGCCGTTCATCGCCAGCGTCTGGTGCGCTTCGGCCAGGCCCAATTCCCACGGTATGCCGGCGTAGCGGATCGAGCTCCAGGGACTGGCGCCGGTGCCGCCGTCGTGTCCTGAGATGGTAATCAGATCCGCACCGGCCTTGACCACACCCGCTGCAATCGTGCCGACGCCGGCATGGGCGACGAGTTTCACCGAGATCAGCGCCTGCGGGTTGACCTCGCGCAGATCGTAAATCAGCTGCGCCAGATCCTCGATCGAGTAGATGTCGTGATGCGGTGGCGGCGAGATCAGGCCGATGCCCGGTTTCGCGTAGCGCAGACGTGCGATCAGGGCATTGACCTTGTGCCCGGGCAACTGGCCGCCTTCGCCGGGCTTCGCACCCTGCGCGATCTTGATCTGCAGCACCTCGGCGTTGACCAGATACGCCGGCGTCACGCCGAAACGGCCCGACGCGACCTGCTTGATCTTGGACATGCGCTCGCTGCCGTACCGCGCCGGGTCTTCGCCGCCTTCGCCGGAATTGGAGCGAGCACCGAGCCGGTTCATCGCGATAGCCAGCGACTCGTGCGCTTCCGGCGACAACGCGCCCAGCGACATGCCGGCCGAATCGAAGCGTTTCAGTATCTTTTCCGCCGGCTCGACGTCGGCGAGTGCGATCGCGGCGCCAGTGGCGGTCAGGGCCAGCAAGTCGCGCAATGCCGCCGGCGTGCGCGCATTCACGGCCTGCGCGTACTGCCGATACTGCGCGACGTCGCCGCTGCGCACCGCGGCCTGCAGCGCACCGACGACGGCCGGGTTATACATGTGGAACTCGCCGTCCGGAATCGCCTTCATCAGTCCGCCCGGCGGCAGCGCATAGGTCGGATCGCGCGCGGCGGTGAGCTGCGCCCGGTATTCGGCCTCGATGTCTGCGAAGCCGGCACCACCGATGCGCGAGGGAGTGCCGGGGAAACACAGGTCGACCACTGCGCGGTCGAGGCCGATGATCTCGAACAGGCCCGCGCCGCGGTAGCCGGCGATCGCGCTGATGCCCATCTTCGACAGGATCTTGAGCAGGCCCTTGCGGATGCCGCGCCGGTAGCTGCGTCCGATCTCGCTGGGCGGCTCGCCCTCGCGACCCTTTAGCTCGCCGCGCCGGTTCATGTCGGCCAGGGTCTGATAGGCCAGGTAGGGATAGACCGCGGTCGCGCCGAAACCGATCAGGCAGGCGCAATGATGCGCGTCGCGCATCGTGCCGGTCTCGACCAGGATGTTGCAGTCGCAGCGCAGCTGCCGGTGGGACAGATGCGCGTGCACGGCACCGGTGGCGAGCAACGCGTGGATCGGCAGCAGACCCGGAACCGGGAAGCGGTCCGACAGCAGCAACACGGTGGCGCCATCGCGTACCGCGCGCTCGGCCTCGGCACACAGGCGTTCGATTGCAGCCTGCAGGCCATCGTGTTCGTCGTAGTACAGGTCGAATCGACGCTGCCTGTCGGTATATTCGGGCAGGGCCAGGATCTGGCGCAATTTGCGTTGCGAAAGCACGGGCGAATTCAGATGCACCTGGCGCGCGTTGTCGGGCGACAGTTCGAACACGTTGCCTTCGCGGCCGATCTGGGTGACCAGGGACATCACCAGGCGTTCGCGCAGGGGATCGATCGGCGGATTGGTGACCTGGGCGAAGGCCTGGCGGAAGTATTCGTACAGCGAGCGCGATTGTTGCGACATCACCGCGATCGGCGTGTCGTCGCCCATCGAGCCGGTCGCCTCGGCCTCGTCCTCGGCCAGGGTCTTGAGCACGATATCGCGCTCCTCGCAGGTCAGAGCGAATTGCTTCTGGAAGCGCGCGAGCACGTCAGGAGGAAACGGTTCGGCGGCCAGTCCCGGGTCGATCAGGTGAGATTCCAGATACATGACTCCGTCGCGCAGCCAGCGCTTGAACGGCGCCCGTGCACGATTGACCGCGTCGATCGCGGCGGCATCGAGCAGACGGTGTTCAAGCATATCCACTGCCAGCATCTCGCCGGGTCCGAGCCGGCCCTTGGCGACGATGCGCTCATCCGGCATGTCCCACAGGCCGGCTTCGGAAGCGATGATCAGGTGCTCGTCGTCGCTGCGTGCCCAGCGTGCCGGACGCAGGCCGTTGCGATCCAGGGAGCAGGCGGCGTAGCGGCTGTCGCACATCACCAGGCCCGCGGGACCGTCCCAGGGCTCTGTGTGCAGGGCGTAATATTCGTAGAACGCTTCGAGGTCTTCGTCGATGTTTTCCTGCGCGCCCCAGGCCGGCGGAATCAGGATGCGCATCGCCGCGAGCAGATCGATGCCGCCGGCGAGCAATACTTCGAGCATGTTGTCGAGGCTTTGCGAATCGGAACCGTCGCTCGTGACCAGTGCGCCGAGATCGGAAAAATCCACGAGTGGAGAAATCCACTTTGTCGCACGCGCCGAGGTCCAGCCGCGGTTTGCGCGGATCGTGTTGATTTCGCCGTTGTGCGCGAGCAGGCGGAAGGGCTGGGCCAGACGCCAGTTCGGCAGCGTGTTGGTCGAAAAGCGCTGATGGAACGTTGCCGCGCTGGCGGCGAGATCGGAACGCTGCAAGTCGGGGAAAACTTCGCGCAGACTGCCCGGCGCGGCCATGGCCTTGTAGACGATCGTCGTGGCCGAGAGGCTGGCGACATAGAACGACGCATCATCGGCCAGCGCCAGTTCGGCACGTCGACGCGCGCGGAACAGCGCGCGCTCGAAGGCAGCCTCGTCATCCATCGTCGTGCCGGCATCGGCGAATATCTGTGCGATTCGCGGGCGCGATGCCGCTCCCAGCGGTCCACACAGCGCATCATCGACGGGTACGTCGCGCCAGCCCACCGGCGACACGCCTGCATCGCGCAGGCATTGCTCCAACGTCACGCGCGCGGCGGCGGCGCGGGCCGGATCGCGATCGAGAAACACGAGTCCCGCCGCGAAACGTGCGCCGACAACGATGCCAGCCTCGCGCGCGAGTGCACGCAGCCATGCGTCCGGGCGATACAGAAGTATGCCGCAACCGTCGCCGGTGATACCGTCGGCATTGATGCCGCCGCGATGCGACATTCTGGACAATGCGGCAAAAGCTGCATCCACCAGCCATGCACTGCCTTGGCCGCGGATGTTCGCGATCAGGCCGAAACCGCAACTGTCGTGTTCGAAGGCCGCGTCATACAGAGCGGGGATATTGCATCGCGTCATCGCAGGACTCGGACAGGCGTGACACCGGCCGATTCTGCCGACTCGCGCAAATTCGAAGTATTCCCGGCCATTCCCTGGGCACGGCGCCGCGCAGACAGGTTTGCCTGCAGCAACGACTAAAGCACAATTGCTGCATGGCGTCAAAGCATTTTGGATGGCCAAACGCCGATTACGCCTGCTGCAGCCGATCACAGGGCATCGGCGTCGGTCTCGCCGGTACGGATGCGCACGACTTGATCGAGCGCGTGGACGAAAATCTTGCCGTCGCCGATCTTGCCGCTGTTGGCCGACTGCGTGATCGCCTCGACCACGCGTTCGACCAGATTGTCGCCAACCGCAATCTCGAGCTTGAGCTTGGGCAGGAAATCGACCACGTATTCGGCACCGCGGTACAGCTCGGTATGGCCCTTCTGCCGGCCGAACCCCTTGACTTCGGTGACCGTAATGCCCTGCACGCCGACGTCCGCCAGCGCCTGGCGCACGTCGTCGAGCTTGAACGGCTTGATGATCGCCATCACCATTTTCATGCGCGAAAACTCCCGTAGCGTTGAGCGACGCGCGTCACAGGCTGTAGCCGCGTTCGTCGTGCAGACTCAGATCCAGACCGTCGGTCTCTTCCTCGGCGCTGACGCGCAAGCCCAGGGTTGCGCCGATCAGTTTGAGCAAGCCGTAGCTGACCAGGGCGCTGTAGACGAACGTGACCACGATGCCGATGAACTGCCGCCCGACCTGGGCGAACACCGAATCGACGCCATCGGCCAAGCCTGAACCGCCCAGGGCCGTGCTGGCAAAGACGCCGGTCAGCAGCGCGCCGACGATGCCGCCGATGCCGTGCACGCCGAAAGCATCGAGTGAGTCATCGTAGCCGAGCGCGCGTTTGAGCCGGCTCGTGGCCAGAAAGCATACGCAGCCCGCGGCAATGCCAATGACGACCGATCCCAGCGGACCGCAGGTGCCGGCCGCCGGCGTGATTGCCACCAGCCCGGCCACTGCGCCCGACGCAACGCCGAGCACGGAGGGTTTCTTGTGTAGCGCCCATTCCATCGTCATCCACGCCAGTGCCGCTGCAGCCGCGGCCAGATGCGTGACCAGCATGGCCATGCCCGCAGTCGCGTTTGCCGCCAGCGCCGAGCCGGCGTTGAAGCCAAACCAGCCGATCCAAAGCATCGACGCGCCGATCACGGTGTACGTCAGGTTGTGCGGCGGCATTGGATGCTGCGGATAGCCGCGACGCGGCCCGATTACCAGGCAGGCGACGAGACCGGCCACGCCGGAATTGATATGCACCACGGTACCGCCGGCAAAGTCCAGCACGCCAAGATCGCCAAGCCACGCACCGGGACCGCCCCAGACCATGTGCGCAATGGGCAGATAGCTCAGCGTGAACCAGCCGGCGACGAACAGCAGCAGGGCGGAAAAGCGCATGCGTTCGGCGAAGGCACCGACGATCAGGGCCGGCGTGATGATCGCGAACGTGAGCTGGAACATCGCGAACACGGTTTCCGGGATGGTCTGGTACAACGCGTCGCGCGGCACACCGGCGAAGCCAGCCTTGGCGAGACTGCCGATCAAGGCGTGGAGTCCGAACTCGTGCGCATTCATGCCGCTGGTATCGAACGCCAGTGAATAGCCGTACAGCAGCCACAGGATGCTGACCAGGGAAGTGATCGCGAAACATTGCATCATCACCGAGAGCACGTTTTTCGAGCGCACCAGGCCCGCATAGAACAGCGTGAGCCCGGGAATGGTCATGAACAGCACCAGCGCGCTGGCGGTCAGCATCCATGCGGTATCGCCGGGGTTTGCGGTCTTCACGGGCTCGGCGGCCGCTTGCTGGGCGAACGCGGGCGTCGCGAGCAGAAAGCACAAGCCTGCAAGGTGAGCGCGGCAGCGCAGCATCAGGTATTCCTTGTCAAAGTGGGAGAGAAGCGACATTCATGATGCAATAGCAAAACATTTGCTTGAGTGCTCGAAAGGCGTATGTTTTACTCCCGAGGCTGAGTCGGCGCCGCCTGTGGAGTGCGCGGCGACGATGGAAAAATGTGTCTCCCGCAACGTCGATGACCGATCGCAGGAACGACCATGAATGCAACCATTCCAGTGCCTTCGGCGCGGCGATCGGCCGGTCTGGCGATGCTGCTGCTCGGCGCTTCCCTCGGTTGCACCGCCGCCGGCATTCCGAAAAGTACACCGCAGAACGCGGACGCCCAGTTCGGCGGCCAGTGCGTGGAAGCGCTCGCGAGCGGCCATCACACGATGACCGACTGCTCGGTCAACTGGACTGCCAAGGACGGCAAGCTCTACTGCTTCAAGGATGCGGCCGCCAAGACGGCGTTTCTCGCGAATCCGGCCGAAGCGCTGGAACGCGCGCGCAGTTTCATCGCTGCCGGCAACGTGCAATCGACCGAACAAGCGATGCAGGATTTCGAAGGCAGCGATGCCGAGATGCTGGTCAAGCGCTACATTCAGAACAGGAGCGGCGCGAACGCCGGCATCTTTGCACTGGAAGATCCGCTTACCGGCGAGCATCTGGATCTTGTCTACGACGATATCGATTTCACCCGCACCATCGACGGTTACGGTTTCTTTCCCGACGTCAAATTCCATGAGCGCAAAGACGCGCAGAAAAAATACCTGATCGATTTCTGGGTACTGCCCCAGAACGGCCAGTTGCTGGTGCAGGAAACGCGCATCTACAAGGCGCCGATGCAGGTCGAAGGCGCCTGGACACTGGTAACGCGGCAGCCCGTGCCGTGGTGGTGGATTCCGGCATCCGAGCATCCCGGTCACGTGGCGCAGAAGCGCGGCTGGGAGGTCATGTCGGCGGTGGAACAAGACGTGCTCAGGCAAAGCCTGAAAGGCAACGGCGTGTTCAACCTCAAGGACGAGAAGACCGGCAAGGATCTGCAACTGAGTTTCATCGACACGCATCAACCGATACGCCAGCTCGACGACAACGGGCACTACTTCGCCTGCACCGATTTCCGCGCCGTCGGCACCAGGGACCAGATCTATGACATCGACTTCTGGCTGAGCGAGAAGAACGGAGCGATGACGGTGGATCAGGTTCGTGTACACAAGGTGCCCGAGCTCAAGGATGGCCACTGGATCCAGGTGCCGCGCTACAGTTTCAAGGATCTGGGCGACTCGCACGTCGTGCCATGACCGCGTTCAGGCGGCGCTCGACGGCAACTGCCGCGGCGCTGTGTCCTGATCGACGTAGTCCGGAACCGCGGCCAGGGTTTCGATGATGGGACAATCCAGTTCCGCGACCGGCCGGCCTTCGTTGTAGCCATGGGGAACGCAGATCACGCCGCAGCCGGCGGCCCGCGCGGCGGCAACGTCGTTGACCGAATCGCCGACCATCAGGGTTTCCCGCGGCTCGACGCGCAGCGTGCGGCAGGCAAACCAGAGCAGCGCCGGATGCGGCTTCGGCATCGCGGTGCGGTCGCCGCCGATCACGACATCCAGGTATTTGGCCAGGCCGTAGTGAGCGAGTGTCGCATCGGCGAAGCGCTGCAGCGCATTGGTCACGACGCCGGTCTTGACGCCGCGCGCGCGCAGACCGCGCAGGCATTCGACCGCGCCCGCAAACGCCGAGCCCTCGCTGCCGATGCGTGTGGCGTACTCGCGCACATAGTCATCGAACACCGCGGCGAGCAGGCGCTCGTCGTTCAGGCCCTGCGTGCCGAGCGCGCGTTTGATCAGTACACGCGCACCCCTGCCGACCAAGTCGGCGATCTTCGCCGGTGCGAGGGCCCGCATTCCATTTTTACACAACGCAGCATTCAGCGCCGCGGCGATGTCGGGCGCGGTATGCACTAGCGTGCCGTCCATGTCGAACAGCACGGCGCGGAAGCGCGCGCCGGTCATGCGGCCTCCTTGCGCAATGCCGCGACGCGCACCCGGCCAATGGTGCGCGCGGTAGCCGGAGCGGGCCGGCCGGACTGCCATTCCGCCTCGCGCCGCCGACCTTCGGGGAGGGAGGTCCATCGGTCGGTCGGCGCGGACGGAATGTCTAACTGGCCGTGCGGCTGGCCGCGCGCATCGCGCATGCTGCGCATTGTGTCCTGCCGGCGGACGTTTTCGGATTGTACGCACGCGTTCATCGCCTCGTCCTGGTCAGGCCGCGATCGCGCGGCGTTTGCGATCCATCAACTGCAGGATCAGTGGGGTAAAGATCAGCTCCATCGCCAGTCCCATCTTGCCGCCCGGCGCCACGATCGTGTTCGGCCGGCTCATGAACGAGTCGTGCAGCATGCTCAGCAGATACGGAAAGTCGATGCCGCGCGGGTTGGTGAAACGGATCACGATGAAGCTCTCGTCCGCGCTGGGGATATAGCGCGCGATGAACGGATTGGAGGTGTCGACAATCGGCACGCGCTGGAAATTGACATGCGTGCGCGAGAACTGCGGGCAGATATGGCTGACATAGTCGGGCATGCGCCGCAGGATCGTGTCCATCACCGCTTCGTGGCTGTAGCCGCGTGTGCTCTTGTCGCGGTGCAGCTTCTGGATCCATTCCAGATTCAGGATCGGCACGACGCCGACGCGCAGGTCGGCATGCCTGCCGACATCGATATCGCCATCGACCGCGGCGCCGTGCAGGCCTTCGTAAAACAGCAGGTCGGTATCCGCCGGCACGTTCTCCCATGGCGTGAATGTGCCCGGTTCCTGCGCGTACGCTGCAGCCTCGCGTTCATCATGCAGGTATTTGCGGAATTTGCCGCTACCGGTCGCGCCATAGTCGCGAAACAGCGCTTCGAGTTCGCCGAACAGATTCGCCTCGGGGCCGAAGTGGCTGAAGTGGCGATTGCCATTTTCCTCGGCCGCCTTCATCGTCGCGCGCATGCTCTTGCGGTCGTAGAGATGGAATGCGTCGCCTTCGATCATCTGCGCATCGACGCCTTCGCGCCGGAAGATGTTGACGAAGCTGGTCATGACCGTCGTCGTGCCCGCGCCGGAGGAACCGGTGACCGCAATGACGGGATGCTGGATGGACATGGCCTGCGTCTCCCCTGGATCAGGCACGTGCTTCGGGCCGGAACAACGAGCGTTCGTTGAACAGCGGCGAGGTGAACGGTTTGTCCGTGCCGGCATCGAACACACAGTGGTAGTGCTCGATGCGTTCGACTTCGCGGCGTGAGCCGAGCACGACGCCGATGCGCTGGTGCAGCGAGTCTGGCTGCTGGTCGAGCAGACGCGCGCGCCCGGTCGATGCGGCGCCACCGGCCTGTTCGATCAGCATCGCCATCGGATTGGCCTCGTAGAGCAGGCGCAGGCGTCCGGCTTTCTTCGGATCCTTGTTGTCGCGCGGATACATGAACACGCCGCCGCGGATCAGGATGCGATGCACTTCCGCGACCATGGCCGCGAACCAGCGCATGTTGAAGTCGCGGCCGCGCGGCCCGGTCTTGCCGGCCTTGCACTCCTGGACGTAGCGTTGCATCGGCGGTTCCCAGAAGCGTTCGTTCGAGGTATTGATCGCGAATTCGCTGGTCTCTTCCGGCACGCGGAGATCCGGATGGGTGAGGACGAAATTGCCGATCTCGCGGTCGAGCGTGAAACCATGCGTGCCGCGGCCGACACTGAGCACCAGCACGGTCGATGGCCCGTAGATCGCATAGCCGGCAGCGATCTGCCTGTTGCCGGGTTGCAGGAAGTCGCCGACCCGCGGCGCCGCATCGCCCTGATGCACGAGCACCGAAAAGATCGTACCGATGGCGACATTCAAATCGATATTGGCCGAGCCATCGAGTGGATCGAACAGCAGTAGCAGGCGTCCGCGAGCGTATTCGGCCGGGATCTCGAATGGTCCCTCCATTTCCTCCGATGCCATGCTGGCGACGAGGCCGCCCCAGTCGCAATGCCGCAGGATGATTTCATTGGTGAGCACGTCGAGCGGTTTCTGCGTCTCGCCCTGGACGTTGACGGTTTCCAGCGATTCCTGATTGCCGCCGCCGAGCGCGCCCTTTGCCGCCACGGCGCTGATCGTCTTGATGGCCGCCGCCACATCCACCAGCAATGCCGCCAGTGCATTGCTGTCCGGCGAGCCCCTGAGTTGCTCGATCAGGAATTTCGACAAGGTGGTGCGGCCGTGCAGCATGATCTGTCTCCGGGTCGTCAGTCTGGCGTTGCAGCGTCGCGCCCGCCGCTGAACACGCGGCTGGCGCGAATGTCTTCTGCCGCGATCGTCATCAGGCTGTCGCGATCCGGCACGCCGCCCGCTCCGGCGCGCGCGAACAGTCGCCCGGCCTGGCGCAGGCGTGAACGGTCGAGTGCATTGCGCATCGAACGCGCGTTGGCGAAATGCGGCTGCGCGATGCGCAAGCCGATGTACTCGCGCAGCGCCGCAAGTGCCGGCGTGTCGAAACGATAGTCGATGCGCGCGGCGAGCAGTTGCGTTATCTGCAGCAACTCGTCGATCTCGTAGTCGGGAAAGTCGAGGTGATGCGCGACGCGCGACGCCAGGCCGGGATTGCTGCGGAAAAAAGTTTCCATGCGCGGCTTGTAGCCGGCCAGGATCACGACCAGATCGTCGCGCTGATTTTCCATGATTTGCAGCAGGATCTCGATGACCTCCTGGCCGTAGTCGCGCTCGTTTTCGGGCCGATACAGGTAGTACGCCTCGTCGATGAACAGCACGCCGCCCATCGCGCGCTTGAGCACATCCCTGGTCTTCGGCGCGGTGTGGCCGATGTACTGGCCGACCAGGTCGTCGCGCGTGACCGCGATCAGGTGGTTGCGGCGGATGTAGCCGAGCCGGTGCAGGATCTCGGCCATGCGCATGGCCACGGTCGTCTTGCCGGTGCCCGGGTTGCCGGTGAAGCTCATGTGCAGGCTCGGCGCGCCGGCCGTCAATCCAAGGCCGCGGCGCGCATTGTCGACGAGCAGCAGCGCGGCGATCTCGCGGATGCGCGACTTGACCGGCGCCAGTCCGATCAGTTCGGCGTCGAGCTTGGCGAAAACATCGGCAATGCCGCTGTCGCGATACAGCGCCGCCAGATCCGTCGTGACTGGCGGCGGTTCGGGTGCTGCGGCAGTCGGCACAGCCAGGACAGTCATCGCGTCACCTGTGTCGTTGTCCGCGCATCGCTAGTAGCGTTCGCCTTCGGGTTTGATCGCAGCGTAGCTGGCGACCGTGTACCGAATCTGCCGTCCTGCGACTTCCTGGCGCACCAGACCGAAACCGGGTTCGTGCTGCGGCCGATTGACGATGAAGCTCATCGCCGGACTCTCGACACCCCGGGTCGAATCAAACGCGAGCACGCGGATGTACTGGTCCGGAAAGGTTTTGCGGCAGGCGTTGATCTCCGCGAGTATGCCAGCGGCATCCTGCAGATCGAACATCGGATTGGCGTACATCTCCCAATAGGTGTTGCGCGGATGCGGATCGTCGGTGTACTCGACGCTGACCGCCCAGCCGTTCTTCAGCGCGTGGTTGATCTGCGCCGTGATCTGCACATCGGTGAGATCGGGCAGGAAGGAAAACTGACCCTGGGTAATGCGATTGCCGGGATTGGTCATCATGCGGAGTTCCTCAGGCGTTTGCGGTTGCTGTTGGCGCAAAGTCGGCCGTGTCGGTCGACTCATAGTTGAAGCTGATGTCCTTCCACGTATCGAGTGCGGTTTGCAGCGGCTTGCAGGATCTGGCCGCCTGCTCGAGGATCTGCGGACCTTCGCGGAAATAGTCGCGGCCTTCGTTGCGCGCCTGGATCATCGCCTCCAGCGCGACGCGATTGGCGGTTGCGCCGGCCTGGATCCCCATCGGATGACCGATCGTGCCGCCGCCGAACTGCAGGATCACGTCCTCGCCCAGGTAGTGAATGAGTTGATGCATCTGGCCGGCGTGAATGCCGCCCGACGCCACCGGCATCACCTTGTTGAGCGAGGCCCAGTCCTGCTCGAAGAACAACCCGTGCTGCAGATTTTGCGACGTGCGCGTTTCACGCAGCGTGTCGTAGAAGCCCCTGATCATGAGCGGATCACCTTCAAGTTTGCCGACCACCGTGCCGGCATGGATGTGATCGACGCCGGCCATGCGCATCCATTTGCAGATGACGCGGAAATTCATGCCGTGATTCTTCTGCCGTGAATAGGTCGAATTGCCGGCGCGGTGCAGGTGCAGGATCATGTCGTTCCGGCGCGCCCACTTGGCCATCGACTGGATTGCGGTGTAGCCGATGACCAGGTCGATCATGACGATGCACGAACCCAGATCGCGAGCGAATTCGGCGCGTTCGTACATGTCCTCCATCGTGCCGGCAGTGACGTTCAGGTAGTGTCCCTTGACCTCGCCGGTCGCCGCCGAGGCCTTGTTGACCGCTTCCATGCAATACAGAAAACGGTCGCGCCAATGCATGAACGGCTGGCTGTTGATGTTCTCGTCGTCCTTGACGAAGTCCAGGCCGCCCTTGAGCGCCTCGTACACGACGCGGCCGTAGTTGCGCGCCGACAGGCCCAACTTCGGTTTCGTCGTCGCACCCAGCAGCGGTCGTCCGAATTTGTCCAGGCGTTCGCGTTCGACGACGACACCTGTCGCCGGACCCTGGAACGTTTTCAGATAGGCGACCGGAATGCGCATGTCTTCCAGGCGCAGGGCCTTCACCGCCTTGAAGCCGAACACGTTGCCGATGATCGAGGCAGTCAGGTTCGCGATCGATCCGGGTTCGAACAGATCCAGGTCGTAGGCAATATAGGCGAAGTACTGCTGCTCGGTCGGCGTGCCTGCGCCGGTGTTCGGCACCGGATCGACGCGGTACGCCTTGGCGCGATACAGCTCGCAGGCGGTAAGCCGGTCCGTCCACACGACCGTCCACGTTGCCGTCGAGGATTCGCCGGCTACTGCCGCGGCTGCTTCCTCGGCATCGACCCCGGGCTGCGGCGTGATGCGGAACAAGGCGATGACGTCAGTGTCGATCGGCGTGTAGTCGGGCTGCCAGTAACCCATCTGCTTGTAGGGAAGGACACCGGACTTGTAGCGATCGACGGGCGGTGCAATCGCTGCGGGTTGCGCGAGTATGTTCATGGTCGTCCCGGATCAGGCGCCGACGATGTCGACTGATGCATCGACCTTAAAACTGTCTTACCATCAGGTAAAGTCAGAATTCCTGACTGCGACATAAGCTTTTACTTATGATCCGCAGAGTCACGTTCCGGCAACTGCAGATTTTCTGCGCGGTCACGCGCCAGCTGAGCTTCGTGCGTGCGAGCGAGGAATTGCACCTGAGCCAGCCGGCGGTTTCGATGCAGGTCAGGCAGCTTGAAGAGGTGCTTGGATTGGCCCTGATCGACCGGTTCGGCAAGCGCCTGCGCGTGACCGAGGCCGGACGCCGCTTCCACGAGCATGCAGCGCGCGTGATCGGCGAACTGCACGACGCGGAGGAAACGCTGAACCAGTTGAAAGGCCTGCGCGGCGGCACCGTCACCGTAGGCATGGTCAGCACGGCGAAATATTTCGTGCCCAAGTTGCTGGCGCGTTTCACCGCGCGCTACCCGGATGTGGAATTGCGCCTGCTGACCGGCAATCGCGGCAGCCTGCTCGGCTACCTGCATCGCAACGAAATCGATCTGGCGATCATGGGCCGCCCGCCGCGGGAGCTCGACATGGTTGCCGAGGCGTTCGCGCAGCATCCCTATGTGTTCATCGCACCGGCCGATCATCGCCTGGCCGGCATTGCCGATGTCGATCTGTTTGACCTGCGCGACGAGACCATGCTGCTGCGCGAACCCGAATCCGGCACGCGTATGCTCAACGATGAATATTTCCACAAATGTCTTTTTACCCCTCGGCGCAGGATCGAGATGGGCAGCAACGAGACGATCAAGCAGGCGGTCATGGCTGGCATGGGCGTGGCGCTGTTGTCGCAACACACGCTGGGCCTGGAACTCAAGCACGGAGCGCTTGCGATCCTCGACGTCATCGGCACGCCGGTGATGCGTACCTGGCATGTGGCGCACCTGACCGAGAAACGTCATTCGCCGGCGGCCAAGGCGATGCGCGACTTCGTGCTCACGCACGGCGGTGCATACCTGCGCGACGAATTCGACACGCCGAAACAACGGCCCAAGGCACGCAGGCCGCCGGCAAAAACCACAGCTCGCAAACGTGCGCGCCGTCCATCATGATCAAGTTCGTTGCGCTGAACTACAATCATGCCGACGGCGGCGACAGCTGCGTGCGGCGGAGAGAGAACCCATGTGCGTGCATTGTCTTGATCTGCGGCGCATGCGGCAATGACGCGTAGCCGCGTGGCGGTCGCCACCGTGCTGGCCATGATTGCCTTCGCGGGAAATTCGCTGCTGTGCCGCGTGGCGCTGAAAGCCACGCACATCGATGCGGCCACGTTCACGAGTGTCCGCATCGTGGCCGGTGCCGGCGTGCTGTGGCTGATCGTGCGCCTGCGTGATCGCGCACCGGGCGGAGCCGGCAACTGGCTCTCCGCGCTCGCGTTGTTCGCCTATGCCTGCGGCTTTTCGTTTGCGTATACCAGCCTACCTGCCGGCACCGGTGCCTTGCTGCTGTTCGGCGCCGTACAGGCGACCATGATCGGCTATGGCCTGTGGTCCGGCGAGCGCCTGCGCGGCCTGCAAGTCATCGGCCTGGCGGGCGCGTTTGCCGGTCTGATCGGCTTGATGCTGCCCGGCGTGGCGGCGCCATCGTTGCAGGGTTCGGGCTTGATGCTCGCTGCCGGCCTTGCCTGGGGCATCTACTCACTGCGTGGCCGCAACGGCGGCGAGCCCACGCGCACGACCGCGGGAAATTTTCTGCGCGCGGTACCTTTTGCCGCGGCATTGAGTATCGCCACCTTGCCCTGGATATCGCCGGATCCCGTGGGAATTGGCTGTGCGTTCGTCTCCGGGGCACTGACCTCGGGTGTGGGCTATGCGATCTGGTACACGGCGTTGAAGGGTTTGCGCGCAACCCAGGCGGCCACGGTGCAGCTCAGCGTACCGCTGATTGCGGCTGCAGGCGGCATCGCGTTTCTCGGTGAACACCTTACGTTGCGTCTATTGATTGCCGCGGTCGCGATCCTCGGCGGCATCGCCCTCGTGATTTTCAACCGGCAGCGCGCTGCATGAGCAGGCAGCCGACGTCTACAGATCCACGGTAATGCCTATCCAGCCCGCACGCGGATCGCCGGGGCTGACAAAACGCGGATCGGTGAAGGTCGGGAACAGATCCGTCGCATCGCCGAGAATACCGAAGTTGTAATAGCTCCGATTGAAGACATTGTTGACGCGTCCGAATACCTGGACGTGTTCGTTGAAGCGATAGCTGGCGCGCAGATTGACTACGCTGAAGCCGGGAATTTCGCCCACCTGGTTCGACTCGTCTCCGCGCAGGAACTGACCGGAGTTGTAGAACACATCGCCACCGATGCTCAGTTCGCGCGTCAGCGCGTAGTCAGCGCCGACCTTGACCGTGTTCCTCGGCAGGCTGGGAATCCGGTCGCCCCGGTTCACCGGGATCAGGCCGGTATCCGGATCGGCATAAGGGTCGTTCGCACTGATCTCGGTGAAGGAAGTTTGAAACGTCGCATCGAGATTCGTGTAGTTGGCGTACCAGTCGAGGCGGTTGTCGAACAGCTTGCCCGAGAGCGAGGCTTCCAGACCCTGACGCCGGGTGTCGCCGACATTCGCGTAAAAACCCTGGTTGGATTGCGCCCCTCCGGTGGCCTGAAAGAGTATGTCATCGGTATTGATGGTGCGGAACACGCCGACTTTCCAGTTCATGTTCCCGGCCCAGCCGCCCGCATCGAGAATGCCGCGCAGACCGCCTTCCCAACTCTTGGATACCACCTGCTTCAGATCCGGATCGGCGACGAAATCGTTGGGCAGCGTGCACGGTGCGTCGGGGCTGGCACAGGCCAGTTCCACCGGCGTCGGCGCGCGCGTGGATTCGCTGTAGCCGGCGTAGAAATTGATCGCGCGGCTCCACTGATAAGTCATTCCTGCGGCGGGATTGAATCGATGAAAGCCGTGGTTGCCGTCGAGATCCGGACTCTGGCCGCCTTCATCCTCGATCACCGAATGCGTGTGGTTGTAGCGGCCGGACAACGTCAGCGCCAGACGATCCGTCACGGACAGCGTGTCGGTGAAATAAATGCCCTCGTCGATATTGAAGGCATCCAGATCCAGCGCCCGGGCGGGCACGTAGACGCCGGAATTCGGCGACGTGCTGAAACTGTAGGGCGTCGCGGGGTCGGGAATCAGAACCGCAGCTTCGAGGACCGAGCCGTACCGTACGCGGCCATGATCGTAGTCGATTCCGGCAGCGAACTGATTGGCCAGGCCAAACAGCGGTTGTTTCAATACCAATTGCGTCGAGCCGCCGTAGCTGAGCTGCCTGCGCACGCCGATGTTGTTGATCGCATCGTAGTCTGATGAAAGCGGATTGCCGTGCTGATCCAGCACCGGCGAACCGTCGTCATTGCACAGCAGATTCGGGTTGACGTCGCAAATATCGAAATTCGTGTCGTCGCCATTGTACGAACGCGTGTTCACCTGGCGGCCGAAAAGCGTGGCACTGAGCAGCGTGTCGTCGTTGAACTTGTACGTGCCCTGGCCGGTGATGCCGCTGAAAAAATTCTGGGTCAGATCCGGCGCGGTGAACACGCTTTGCGGACGCGCCTGCAATTCCTGGATCGCCGAAGCGCCATTGCCGGTCAGTTTGGATTCGGTGTGCGAAAGATGCAGATCGAACGTTGCATTGTCGCCGCGCCAGCTCAGGGTACTCAGGAAACTGGTCGCATTGGTATCGGACAAATCGCGCCAGCCGGTTTCCTCGAAATGATTGGCGAGGATGTAGTAACCCCATTGACCGTTGTTGCCACCGCTTTCGATCGACGTCTCGCTGCGTCCCCACGAACCCAGGTAGCTCTCGAATTGCGTGCCTGGATCGGTAAAGCCGTTCTTGGTCTGGATATCGATTGCACCGCCGAGCGTATTCAGGCCGAAGACCGGGTTGGCGCCGGAGAGCAGGGTCATTTTCGACATCGCTTCCTCCGGGATCAGATCCCAGTTGACCGTGTCGCCGAATACTTCGTTGACGCGAACGCCGTCCACGTAGACAGAGATGCCTTCCGATCCGCCGAGCAGCGGCGTGCCCGTGAAGCCGCGGAATTGCACGTCCGGTTGCAAAGGATTGCCCTGCGAGGAATTGATCGTCACGCCGGCCAGATGCCGGTTCATGTAGTCGGTGACGTCGAGCACCTGGGAGCGCTCGAAATCTTCCGTGGTTGCGGACTGCACGCTGTAGGGCAGCAAGTTTTCCGGCAACTCGGCGCCTTGTTGCGGCGTGACCGCGATCACGTTGATCGTGGGGAACTGCGTCGTGTTCTGGGCGTTGGAATCGACTGGCGCCGTGTCCGCCTGCGCCACAATAGCCATGCCGGGCAACAAGCCCAATGCCAGCAACCGGGTGATGGATCGCGATGGCCGTCCGGTCGAAGCGATCTCAAGCAATTTCATGGTGCCTCCCGTCGGGCCGTGAGCCCTATGTCGTCATCACCACGCCCGGAGTTTTGAGTCCTCGCAAGTCGCGGAAAAATTCCGCTGTTCAGGGAGGGCTGAAGAGCGGCGTTTCCCATAAGTGGAAACAGGCTCGACCGGACGTCCTCAGCCTAACCGCTCTTGTGAGAACAGATTGACGGAGACCATCCTGATTTGGGAAGGGAGAATTTCCCGAAAAGTGTGCCAGGTTCGGCGATGGCGTAATGCAGCGACGGCACAAGTGCAGCTATTTGAGCAGTTTGTAACGTAGCGCTATGCGCACGAGTTCCATGTCGCTGGATGCGCGCAATTTCTGCTTGATGACAGTATGGTAATTGGCGATCGTCTTCACGCTGAGATTCAGATTGGCGGCGATTTCGGTAGCGGGCTGACCGGCTACAAGCTGCAGAAAAATCTCGAACTCGCGTGGCGTAAGCAGCTTGAACGGATCGCCTTCGCCGGCAACCCGGAATATGGCAATCGCGTGCGCAATGTCGGGGCTCAGGAACAATCTGCCCGCAGCGACTGCAAGCACCGCGTTCGCCATCACCTCCGGCGCGTTGCTCTTGGTGACGTAGCCCGACGCACCGAAGCGCATCGCCCGCTCCGCCATCGCTGCATCTTCGTGCATGCTGAAAACAATGATGCGCGTCTTCGGCTGGCGCGCAAGCAGGCGTCGCATGGTCTCCAGTCCGCTGGTACCCGGCATCGACAAATCCATGACGATGACATCAGGCGCGCACTCGGCACTGTCCCGATAGGCCTGCTCGCCATTGTCGGCTTCGGCGACCACTTCGATCGTCGGATACTGCTCCAGCAGACGACGGAAGCCGGAGCGGACGACCGCGTGATCGTCCACCAGCATCACCCGCGTCCGCTGCGCGTTCATTGGCCTTCTCCGCCGGATTCCGCCACCGGCAGGTCGGCAGACAGGCGCGTGCCGCGACCCGGCGCGCTGTCGATGTGCAGGCTGCCGTCCATCGCTGTAATCCGCTCGCGCATGCCGACCAGTCCCAGACCCGTGACAACAGCGCTGGTGTCGAAGCCGATGCCATCGTCCTCGACGACGACCTGCAATGCCAGAGCATGGGCCGACTCAAGCCCTCGTATTGCGCTCGCGAGGCCGATATCGATCGAGACACGATGTGCCCGGGCGTGCCGCACGACATTCGTCAGGCCCTCCTGCACCAGGCGATAAATCGCGTTCGCGCATTCGCCTTTCAGTTCGGATGCCGGTTCGTCGATGCGGAAGGTGCAGATCAATTCCGGATTGCGCTGGTTTACGGTTGCAATCAATTCGCGCAAGGCGACTTCGAGTCCGAGTTCGTCCAGCGCCGCCGGGCGCAGGCGCCGCAGCATGCTGCGCAGCAGATCCTTGATCCTCGCGGTGACGTCGATAATGGCCGCGGCGCTTTCCCGGGCGGCGGCTTGCTGCATGTCGCCCGAGCGATGGATCGCGACAGCGTCGGCGTGGATCGCGGTGACGCACTGGCCGATTTCATCATGCAGTTCGCGCGCGATGTGTTTGCGCTCGTGTTCCTGGGTTTCGATCACCTGCCGGTGCAGGCGCCGGTTCTCCAGCACGTTGCGCTCCAGCGTGGCGGCCATATGATTGAACTCTCCGCTGAGGCTGGCCAGTTCGGGCACGTCCAGCGGTGGCAGGCGCGCACCCAGGTTGCCCGCCCCGAGCCTGTTCAGCGCGACGCGAATGTGTTCCACCGGCCGCATCGCCCGGCCGACCGCCCACCACACGAGCGCGTTCACAAGTATAAAAAACAGCAGGAGCAGGCTGAGCAGTCCGCGCGACACGCTCCAGATCTCTTCCAGTTCATAGGCCGGGTCGGGATGGATGACCACCAGGCCGACGGGCAAGCCGTCGAACAGCACGGGTCGCTGGTAGTCGGTCAGTACCGGGAACGAGTTGCGGACCAGCCAAGCAAACCACGCCGGCGTGGTCGCCTCCGGGTCTTCGCCGTCGGCGTTGCTGTCGAGCAACCGGCCACGCATATCGTAAAAGCTCACGTCGATGTGGCGAACTTCGTGCAGGCTGGCCAGTTGCAACTGCGGCAAGGTCGCCGCATGGGTTTCCCAGTAGTCCTGCGCAATGACGAGTTCCGCATCCAGGTAGCGCTTGGTCAGCATGGTTGCCGATCTGACTTCACCGCGGATGTCGTCGTGGGCGCGTTGTACGATATAGACACCACCCAGTACCGCGACCACGGCGATCAGCAGGGTGATCATCAGCATCAGGCGCAGTTTGAGGCTAATGCCGCGGCGGAGCCGGTCCGTACTGCGGGAGAAAATCCTGAAACGTCGCGGCATGACGATCGAATGCATCGGCTAAGGGTAGACTGAAACAATTGCGCGGGCCATGTGGTCCGGTGCAATCGCGACGACTGCGATCATGATCATCTCGGGACATGATCGCGTCGGGCCGCGATCGCAGTTGACGAGGCGTATTGTCGAATTGATATCCTGTACTGCCAACCTGGGTAACGTCATATGCCACAGATCATGTCATCTTCACGCCATTCATCCGGCATCGGCTGTCGCGAGCTGCGCGCATTGCCGCTCGCGGGAATCCTGATGATATGCGCCTCGACGTCCGCAACGCATGCGGTCGCAGCCGATGCGCGCGCTTATGTGGGCAACCAGGAAAACGGCACCGTATCGATCATCGACACCGCCAGCGACGAAGTCGTGCGCACGCTGCCCGACCACGGCAAGATCGGAGCAAAAATCCAGGCCGTGGTCGCCGATCCGGCGGCCAGGACGGCCTTTGTCGTCGATGCCGATGGCAACGCGCTGGTCGCCGTGGATATCGCCTCGGGGCAGGTGCAACAGCGTATCGCCGTGGGCAAGAGCCCCGAAGGCGCTTCACTTTCGCCTTCCGGAAAAACCATTGCGGTTTGCGTCGAGGATGACAATCTTGTTGCGATCGTCGACATCGCCAGCGCCAAGGTAACGCAGAAAATCGCCACGCAGGGCAAGAATCCGGAACATTGCGTTTTCAGTCTGGACGGACGCTGGCTGATGACCAGCAACGAGAACTCGGACGACGTCGACCTTATCGATCTGAAGGCGGGACGTTCGGTCGCGCTGGTGAAGACCTCCGGACATCCGCGCGGCATCGCCTGGTTGCCGAACAAGCCGGTCGCCTACGTCGTGCAGGAAGTTTCCGGCGGTGTCGACATTATCGATACGGCAAAACGCGCGGTCACCGGTTCGATCCACACCGGGCTGCGGCCGGCGGATGCCGTTGCCAGCGCGGATGGCCGGCGCGTATTCGTTTCCAACGGCGGCGACGCCACGGTATCGGTAATCGATACGTCGACCAACAAGGTGATTGCCACTGTTCCGGTGGGCAAGCGCGCTTGGAACATGGCACTGACCGCCGACGGCAAGAAGCTGTATGTTGCCAACGGCCGCTCCAACAGCGTGAGTGTGATCGATGCAGTCGCGTTCAAGCCGATCAGGGAAATTCCGGTCGGCGGTCTCCCCTGGGGTGCAAGCATCCCGGTGGTGAAATGATCGGGTGATGTCCGTCGGTCAAACGGTCGGGGAAATTCTCGTCGACGGCATCGACAACGGTTGATCGCCACCCCGGCCGATCCGCGGACGTCGATCATTCCAATTACTTCTGCGCATGCGCGAGCACGCGCGGTTTGCGTGTGCACCAGTTCCGATACACCCTGCTGCGCGCAAGGCGCAGTGTTTCACCACGTATGCTGGCGCCGCCGCCGCCAAATCCTTCGCTGCGGCGCACCACACTGCGCAACCCTGCTGCAGAAGCCCGTAGCTAAAGGCTATTCCCGTATTTGGGTTCGCTGCGCGAGTGGATCGAACGCCATGGCACTGGTCTTGCTAAGAACGCTGGAAAAATGTGAATGAAACTTTGTGCTATTAGTTCCGCGCTCGCACAGGCCGTAGTAAACCGACAATCGCAACGATAGCGGATTGCCGCCGGACCATCACAGCAGCATATAAAGCGGAGGGAAGATAAATGAAAGGCTCAATGCATCCATCGTGTCCTACCATGCGCAAGACACCGGGCATGTGGCGAACGCAACGAACGTTGTTGCTGACGCTATTGGCAACCGGCTTCACTTTTCTTTCTGGCGTAGCAACGGCTGCTTCGGATACCGAGCAGTTCGCACGTTTCAAGGATCCGAATCAATGGGGCGCACCCGCCGGCAACCTGAATCTGGACCGGTACAGCTCGCTGAAAGGGATAAACACGGAAAATGCGAAAGACCTGCAGATGGTGTGGTCGCAGTCCAGCGGCACCTTGCGTGGCCATGAAGGGCAACCGCTGGTCATCGAAGATGTCGGCGGCAAACCGATGATGTTCATGGAAAGCGGCTGGCCGAACATCGTCCAGGCGCTCGACTTGAGCGATCCGGATCACCCGGTGCAGACGTGGAACTACACCAAGACCAGCGGGCGTGACGAATCTGCGGTGCCCCGCGCCTGTTGCGATACCGTGAACCGCGGCCTGTCGTATGCCGACGGAAAACTCGTGTTCGGCACCCTCGACGGTTATGTCATTGCGCTCGATGCCGCGACCGGCAAGGAAGACTGGGTAGTCAAGCACGCATTCCCGGCGAAAGGCGAGACGATCACGCCTGCGCCGATCATCGCCAATGACAAGGTAATCATCGGCTTCGGCGGCGACGAATTTGCCGCCCGCGGTCGCGTCACTGCCTACGCGCTGGCCGATGGCAAGAAAGTCTGGGAATGCCATTCCACGGGCAGCGACAAGGATGTGTGCCTAACGGCAAACACGAACAAGGCGCACCCGGAATACGGCACCGCCGGCAAGGACCTGGGCATCAGTACGTTCCCGGGTGACGAGTGGCAACGTGGCGGTGGTGCGGCCTGGGGCTGGTACAGCTATGACCCCGCCCTGCACATGGTTTACTACAGCACCGGCAATCCTGGCCTGTGGAGCCCGCAGTTCCGCTGCGCCGAGCCGATCACGCAGGAAAACTGCAATAGCGGCAAGTTCGACAACAAGTGGTCGATGAGCATTTTCGCCCGCAACGTCGACACCGGCGAGGCCGCCTGGGTATACCAGATGACCCCGTTCGACCAGTGGGATTACGACGGCATCAACGAGAATGTTCTGGTCGACATGACCGTCGACGGCAAGGCGCGCAAGTGCCTCGTGCATTTCGACCGCAATGGCTTTGCGTACGTTCTGGATCGCACCGACGGTACGCTGCTGCGCGCGAACAAGTTCGTCACCGCCAATTGGGCCGAGAAGATCGACATGAAGACGGGCCGTCCGGTCAAGGTTGCCGAACACTCGCCGCTCAAGGTCGGTGGCAACACCCAGGCCTGTCCGTCCGCAATGGGCGGCAAGGACCAGCAGCCCGTGGCGGTCGATCCGACCGATCCGGCCAACTTCTACGTGCCGACCAACAACTGGTGCATGGAGGACGAACCGCAGGATCGTTCGCACACCCAGCAGGGCACGGTATACGTTTTCGCCAATGTATACATGTATCCGGAAAAGCCCGGTGTGACCGGCAAGTTCAAGAAGTTCAACGTGCTGACCGGCAAGACCGAATGGGAAATCCCAGACCAGTATCCGAACTGGGGCGGCGCGCTGGTGACCGCGGGCGGCCTTGCGTTCTACGGCAGCCTCGGCGGCGATTTCCGCGCGGTTGACCGGGCGACGGGCAAGGTGCTGTGGTCGCGCAAGCTTGGCTCCGGCATCATCGGCAATCCGATCGCCTACTCGGTAAAGGGCAAGGAGTACGTGTCGGTATGGTCCGGCATTGGTGGCTGGATAGGTCTGCCGGTAACCGCAGGGCTGGACCTGAGCGACAAGTTCGGCGCGATCGGCGCCACGGCGATGGCAAAGGCGTCGGGACTCAATCACATTCCGCAGGGCGGTACGCTATACACCTTCAAGGTGGGTGGCTAACGCAGGATTTGGTTGGCTGAAGTAGCCCGGTGCCGCAAGTCACCGGGCTTTTCTTTCTTTGCACATCCAGCTTGCATGAACCCGCTCACATGAACCGGCTGTCATCAAGACGAGCTGTCATGATGGCGACCGTCTGAACCCTATTGCATGCATGCACTCCAATGGCGGGCGCAGGCAGCCAGCGCAAGATTCTTCGAGGAGATGGGCTATGAACAACCAGACCGCAGGCACCATTCTGCGCATGGCCGTGGCTGCCGGCTTGCTCGCGGCGAGCGCTGCGGGCGTAAGCGACGAGCTGAAATCGCTGACCGTCTGCGCCGATCCCGGCAACATGCCCCTGTCCAACCAGAAGGGTGAGGGATTCGAGAACAAGATTGCGCAGGTGATCGGTGCGGCCGTGGGCACGGGCGTGCAATATTACTGGCGACCCTCGATCGAACGCGGACTCATGCGCACGACGCTGAGCGAGGGCAATTGCGATCTGTGGATGGACATGGTTTCCGACACCGAAGGCGCGGTCGTGCTTGCGCCGTTGTACCGATCCACGTTCGTTCTGGCGTATCGCAGCGACAAGGGCATCAACATCAGGAGCCTGGACGACCCGATCCTGAAGAAACTGCGTGTCGGCGTGTTCCAGGTGTCTGCCATCCGCCAGGCCCTGGCCGAGCACAAGGTGGTCGACAACACGGTGATCCACTATCTGAGCCACAACGCCGATCTGGTAGCGGACAACCAGCCTTCATACCAGGTCCAGCAGGTCATCGACGGCAGCCTGGATGTCGCCGCAGCGTGGGGGCCGATGGCCGGCTACTACAAGGCGATCGCGCACGCGCCGCTGATCATCCAGCCGGTCAATTTGCTCGAAGACGACGTGCCGATGGAATTCGACATGACCCTGGCAGTGCCGCGGGGACGGCCCGAGATCAAGGCCGCGATCGAGCAGGCGCTGGCGCAGCACAAGGACGAGATACATCGGATTCTCTCCGACTTCGGCGTGCCGCTGGTCAAATGCGAAGAATGCACCGTCTCCGGCAACCTGCCCTCGCACGGGCCCTACACGCCGGCAAAGCCCGAGGTACATAACGCCGAGGCCGATGCCCGGCTTCATGCCACGAGACTGGCCGAACTGAAGAAATGGCTGGCGCAGGGCGCCAGCCCCACCGACGAATTGTTCAATGCCATCGTTGCCAACGACATCGATCGCGCACGTTATCTGCTGGATCATGGCGCGCAAGCCAACGCACGGGATGGCGAAGGCAACACGCCCCTGATCAATGCCGCACGCTTCGGCTTCGTTCCCATTGCCACCTACCTCGTCGAACACAAGGCAGACGTTGACCTGCCCGACCGCAACAACTGGACGCCGCTGATGTTTGCGGCCTGGAACGACCGGCCTGACCTGGTGCAGATGTTCGCTGCGCACGGCGCGAAAGTTGATGCGACGGACAACGATGGCCTGACGCCGCTGGCCATCGCGGCGCAAAACGGCAAGATCAAGGCCGTCGCGGCACTGGTCACGGCCGGTGCCGATGTCAATCGCCCCGCCGCCAAAGGCGGGTACACACCATTGATGCTGGCGTCAATATCCGGATCGAGCGACCTGGCGAACGTGCTTGTCCAGCATGGCGCCAAGATCAACGCCACCAATTCCGGTGGCGTTACCGCCCTCATGATCGCCGCCGCCGGCAATCATTCGAAAGTGGCCGAGCTGCTGCTCAAGTCCGGTGCCGATGTCGACGCACGCAGCGAAGATGGCCGCACGGCGTTGACGATCGCGCGGACGAACAACAGCGAGGCCGTCGTCAAGCTGCTGCAGGTGGCAGCGCAGGGTGGCGGCAAGTCGGGCTGAGGTGCGAGGCAGAATTGACGGCGCTAATTACTGGCAAGGAGAGTTGCACTGATGAGAAGAGTTCTGGTTGTAAGTATCGTCGCGATTTGCTCGGTTTTGACCGCGGTCGGCATGCTTGGAAAAGTGCTGGCCGCCGGAACGGCACCTGCCATCGACTACACCAAGATCCTGCCGCCGGACCTGGTAAAGAACACGCCCAAGGGCAAGCTTGCCAATCCCTACAAGGACAGCCAGGCCGACATCGTTGCCCAGGGCGAACACTTGTTCCTCAGCTACGGCTGCAACGGATGCCATGGCGGCGGCGGTGGCGGCGGCATGTGCCCGCCGCTGATCAACGATACCTGGGTCTATGGCGGCGACGACGACACGATCTTCCGCCTGGTCACCCTCGGTAGCGATGAACTGCAAAAACTCGGTTATACGCGCATCGGCCGCGAAAACGTGGTCGGTCCGATGCCGCCGTTTGGCGCCATCATAAAAAGCTCGGATGATTTGTGGAAAATCTTTGCCTTTGTCCGTTCCCGGTACAACGGCGATCCGGCCTATAAATTCGGCGCTCCGCCCGATCCGCAGTAAGCCGGATTGGCACCGGGTTGCCGCGCTTGGGCGCAGACCGGGTCGCTGCGGCATGCCGACTGTTCCAATATCGATACAGGTCGGCGGTATTGCTGCAGCGCAGTTTGCACACAGCCTGCAAAAAGACGAGGCTTCAAACTGCACGTCAATTTGGCAAGGTAGAGCTTCGATGAACATTCATCCTGCATCGAGCCACGCTTCGCGCATCTTCAACGTCGTCAAGGGCGGATTGAAGCTTGCCGGGATTGAACCCCACGTCTCGCGCTCATGGCACCGTTGCGTGACCGAATACGGCATCGAGCCGTCAGCGGCCCGTCAGGTTTCCGTGCTGGATCCGCAATCGGTCAAGGAATTGCAGCAGCGCATGGGTGAATTGCTGCGCGTGGCGCGATCGGAAATGGAAAGCCTGTATGAGCAGATCGCCGGCTCGGGATTCGCGGTGATCCTGTCCGACATGCAGGGAGCGGTCATGAGCACGATCACCGATCCGACTCTGCAACGCGAGTTCCGCCAGGCTGGATTGTGGCTTGGCGCCCTCTGGGATGAACGCCACGAGGGCACCAACGGCATCGGCACCTGTCTTGCCGAAGCAGGCCCGGTGACGGTCCATCGCGAGGAACACTTCCGCGGCTACAACATGAGTCTGTCGTGTTCGGGCGCGCCCATTCTCGGCCCGCACGGGCAGATTCTCGCTGTGCTCGATGCATCATCGGTCAACTCCAACGACAGCCGCCTGATCCAGCGTCACACGATGGCCCTGGTGAACATGTCGGCGAATCTGATCTCGCGCTGGAATTTCCTGTCCGAGTTCGGACATGCGTGGGTGCTGCGTTTCCACAGCCGTCCGGAATTCGTGGGCCTGCTGCATGAGGCACTGCTTGCCATCGATGGCTCCGGCACGATCATCGCCGTCAACGAGAGCGCGATGCTGCAACTGGACCACTCGAATCGCGTCGCCTTCATCGGCCAGTCGATCAGCAAATTCTTCCAGTTCGATTTCGATATTCTGGAACAGCGCGCCAGCAACGAACCCAGCACGATCTGGCCGGTGCGCGACGTCGCCCATGGCCGGCGGTTTTTTGCCCTGGTCCGGGCGCCGTTGAGCAGAACCGTGCGCGCGGTGGCCGCGCGGCCGGAAAGCATAAGCGGCGCCATTGGCCTTTCCCGCGCCGATCAGACGCAGCAGCAATATGTCGGCGAAGATGGACAGATGCGCAAGAACCTCGTCTGCGGCCGGCAGTTGTTCGCCAAACAGGTGCCGATCCTGCTGCAGGGTGCAACCGGCACCGGCAAGGAGGCATTTGCCAAGGCCCTGCATCGCGGTGGCCTGTGGTACGACAAGCCATTCGTCACGGTCAATTGCGCCGCGATCCCGGAAAGCCTGATCGAAAGCGAACTGTTCGGCTACACCCGCGGCGCATTCACCGGCGCCGCCAAGGAGGGTCGACCGGGCAAGATCCTGCAGTCCAGCGGCGGCACCCTGTTCCTCGATGAAATTGGCGACATGCCGCTCATGCTGCAGACGCGCCTGCTGCGTGTCATCGAGGAGCGCGAAGTCGTTCCGCTCGGCAGCGATCAGCCCATTCCCGTCGATCTGCACGTGATCAGCGCCACCCACCGCGATATTCGCCAGATGATCGCAGCCGGCGAGTTTCGCGATGATCTTTATTACCGCCTGAACGGCATCACCCTGCACTTGCCGCTGCTGCTCCAGCGCAACGACAAGTCCGAACTCATTCACACCCTGCTGCGCGAAGAAAGCGGCGACGATTCCCTGCAGATTGCCGAGGATGCATTCCGCAAGCTGCTGGACTATTCCTGGCCCGGCAATATACGCCAGCTGCGCAATGCACTGCGCACCGCGTCGGCTCTGTGTCGCGACGACACGATCCGCCTGTCGAACCTGCCCCAGGAAATTCTCGACACGGAACCGCGCATGCCGGCCACGGCACATGCGCCGGTGAGCATGAATCTTCCTGCGGATATCGTCGCGCCCACGTCGGGCATGCCCTCCGCAGCCTTGCGCGACGCCGAATGCGCGGCCTTGCTGGGCGAGCTGGAACGCATGCGCTGGAACATCAGCCGCACCGCGCAATCGCTGGGCATCAGCCGCAATACGCTGTATCGAAAGATACACAAGCACAAGATTGTGCTGACACACTGAAAAAGCGCATGACATGCATTCGACATGCGTGCCGCCGGCACGTGGCGACCGTGTGCCGCCGTTCACTGCCTGCGCTGTCCTTCGTATTTTTCTTCTGCGCCCATGCCTGGGCCGATGCCGGCGCTGATCAAACCAGCCTGCCGCCAGTCGTGGTCACTGCGACGCGTACCGCGCAATCCCCGTTCGAGGTGCCCGCGTCCATCGACGCGGTCTATCTGGATGATCCGGGTACGAACACGCCGGGCATCAACGCTTCCGAATATCTGGCCGGAATCCCCGGACTGCTCGCGCGCGATCGTGAAAACTATGCGCAGGACGAGCAGATCTCGATCCGCGGTTTTGGCGCGCGCTCCACGTTCGGCGTGCGCGGGGTTCGCCTGTACACCGACGGCATTCCCGCAACCATGCCGGACGGGCAGGGCCAGGTTTCCAACTTCAGCCTGGACTCGGCCGATCGCATCGAAGTGCTGCGCGGGCCGTTTTCGGCGTTGTACGGCAACTCCTCGGGTGGCGTGATCCAGATATTCACCGCCGACGGTGCCGACCCGCCGGAACTGCGCGCCGGGCTCGACGGTGGCGGCTACGGCACGTACAAGCTGGATCTGAATGCGCGTGGCCTGAACGGCGCGCTTGGATACAATGTGGATTTGTCCCAGTTTTATACCGATGGCTATCGCGGCCACAGCCGCGCCGAACGCGAGAACGGCAACGCGAAGTTCGATATTCACCTGGATGGCGAGCGCAAGCTTACCCTGATACTGAACACAGTCGCGCTGCCGAATGCCGATGATCCACTTGGCTTGACGAGTGCGCAACTTGCTGCCGATCCGCGCCAGTCCCAGCCGGTGGCGGTGCAGTTCGATACGCGCAAGAGCGTGCACCAGGCCGAGGGCGGTGCGATCTACGAGCAGACGCTGGATGCGGACCAGAGTATCCGCATAATGAGTTATTTCGGCCAGCGCGATGTGCAGCAGTTCCAGGCGATTCCCGTATCGACCCAGCTCAAGCCGACCAGTCCCGGCGGTGTGATCGATCTGGATGGCGACTATGGCGGCGGCGACGCACGCTGGACCTGGCACGGCGTGCTCGGCGGACGCCCGCTCGATCTCAGCGCGGGCGTCAGCTACGACCGCCAGGACCAGCATCGTCTGGGCTACAACAACTACGTCGGCACCGTGCTCGGCGTGCAAGGTGCGCTGCGCCGCGACGAGCAGGACGACGAATACGATTTCGATCAGTACGTGCAGGCGACCTGGAATTTCGCCGAGCGCTGGTTGTTGATCGCCGGTGCGCGCCACAGCAACGTGGATTTCACTTCCGACGACAGTTTCATCACCACGGGCAACCCCAACGACAGCGGGCAGACATCCTATTCGGCAACGACTCCGGTTGCCGGGTTGCTGTATCGCGCTTCGGCAACCTGGCATCTTTATGCATCCTACGGCAGCGGCTTCGAGACGCCCACGTTCAACGAGCTGGGCTATCGTCCGGACGGCAGCGCGGGAATCAATTTCGATCTGGTGCCCGCGCGCAGCCGCAATGGCGAGATCGGGTCCAAGTGGGTGGGCGGCAATGGCGCCGGATTCAATATCGCGCTGTTCCAGTCCGACACCCGTCACGAGCTAGCCATCGATACGTCGACCGGCGGACGCACGACGTATCAGAATATCGACCGCGCGCAACGCAAAGGTGTGGAAGCACGTGTGGTCTATCCGCTGGCCGAACGCTGGCGCATCCAGAGTGCCTATACCTATCTGGATGCAAGATTCCTGTCGCCGTTCCTGACTTGTCCGGCGGCATCCACCTGCACGACGCCCAACACTCTGGTTGCGGCGGGTGCGCGCATTCCCGGCGTGCCCAGGCAGGACTTCTACACCGGCCTGCACTACGGTGCCCGACTCGGCTGGAACGCATCACTCGAAGCCAACGTGGCCAGCGACACGCCCGTCAATGACCTGAACACCCAGGCTGCGGCGGGTTACGCTGTGGTTAATTCAAGCGTCGGGTATACGTTTGAAGTGGCGGACGCGACCATATCGACGTTTTTCCGGCTGAACAACGTCTTCGACCGCAGCTATGTGGGATCGGTCATCGTCAACGAGAGCAATGGCCGCTATTTCGAACCGGCACCGGGCCGCAATGTGTTTGCCGGTGTGCGCATCGACTGGAAACATTGAAGCGACGCCGCTGACCGACAAAACATGAGGCCGGCATTGCGCCGGCCTCACGTCTTTCTCTGGGCGCATCGTTATCCGGATTCAGCTCTTCAAGACACCCGATTGCTTGGCGGCGTGGGTTGCCAGTGCATCCATCAGCGGCGGATTCAGGCAGTCATAAGGCTCCAGGCCGATTTCCTTGAGCCGTGCGCGCACGGCGCCCATGTTGGCGGGGTCCGCACCCGATTCGATGATCGAGGAGACAAAGGCCGCAAAGCCGGGCGCCGACCAGCCGGATTCCGGCGACAACTCGGTATGGATGAAATCGAGTCCGTAGAATGCGTGCTTGTTGTTCTCGATGCGTCCATACATGTGCACGCCGCAAACTTTGCAGGCATGGCGCTGGATCGTGGCGCCGGGATCGACGACTGCCAGCTTGTCGGCATTCTGGGTCACGCTGACCTTGTCGCGCGGCACCACCGCAACCACCGAGAACTGCGCGCCCTTGGGCTTCCAGCACTTCGTGCAGCCACAGGCGTGGTTGTGCGCCGACTGCGCCTTGACCGACACCTTGACCGGCTTGTCCGTGCATTTGCAGGTCAGCGTCCCGCCTGCAAAATCCTTCGCAGCCGGCTTGATGCCATTGTCGACCGATGGATGAATCGAAACTTTGCTTGCCATGTGCGTTCCTCCGGAATATTCCACGTTGCCGTTCAGTAAGACCGCTATCAACAATGACAGCCCAACCTTCCACGCCAGTTCACCAGCATCTTCTCAATACTTGATTACCGAGCGGATCACCTTGCCCTCGTGCATCAGGTCGAAGGCTTCGTTGATCTTGTTCAAAGGCAGCACTTCCGAGATCATTTCGTCGATCTTGATCTCGCCGTTGAGATAACGGTCGACATAGCCGGGCAATTGCGAACGCCCCTTGACGCCGCCGAATGCAGAGCCGCGCCAGACGCGGCCGGTGACCAGTTGGAACGGCCGCGTCGAGATTTCCTGGCCGGCGCCGGCGACGCCGATGATGATCGACTCGCCCCAGCCCTTGTGGCAGCACTCCAGCGCCGAACGCATCACATTGACATTGCCGATGCATTCGAACGAATAGTCGACGCCGCCGTTGGTCAGGTCGACGATGATCTGCTGGATCGGCTTGTCGTACTCTTTGGGATTGACGTAGTCGGTTGCGCCGAGCGCCTTGGCCATGTTCCATTTGAGTGGATTCAGGTCAACGGCGATGATGCGTTTGGCCTTCGCCATCACCGCGCCCTGGACTACCGACAGACCGATGCCGCCGAGGCCGAACACCGCAACCGTGGAACCCGGCGTTACCTTCGCAGTATTGAGCACCGCGCCGATGCCCGTCGTGATACCGCAGCCGAGCAGGCAAACCTTGTCCAGCGGTGCCTTTGGATTGATCTTCGCCACCGAAATTTCCGGCAGCACCGTGTATTCGGAAAACGTGCTCGTGCCCATGTAGTGCAGGATGGGCTTGCCCTTGATCGAGAAGCGCGATGTGCCGTCCGGCATCAGGCCCTTGCCCTGGGTAATACGGATCTTCTGGCATAGATTCGTTTTGCCGGACAGGCAGAACTCGCACTGGCCGCATTCGGGCGTGTACAACGGAATGACGTGGTCGCCGGGTTTTACGCTGGTGACGCCTGCGCCGACTTCCTCGACGATGCCGCCGCCCTCGTGGCCGAGGATCACCGGAAACAAGCCTTCGGGATCGGCACCGGACAGGGTGAACGCGTCGGTATGACAGACGCCAGTTGCGACGATGCGCACCAGGACTTCTCCGGCTTTCGGTCCGGCAAGATCCACTTCCTCAATGCTGAGTGGCTTGCCTGCTTCCCAGGCAACCGCCGCTTTTGTTTTCATTGGTAGGAAACTCCTTGAAGATTCTTGTGTGTGTACGCCAGCAGATCAACCGTTCCCGCTTGTCATCCCTTGCAGCAGCATGCGTGCCAATTGGATTGCATGTCGAATAACATCAGTCCATCAAAGGTTTGCGGGCTGCAAATTCCGCCGGCTGGCAAATCCGCCGCAGCGTTGTTTCTGATTCGGCACAGTCGTTGCCTCAAAACTGAAGCAACCCGGAAGCGGTCCTCCGAAAGCTGGTGCGCCGGCTCAGGCATTGAGTATCGCCGCATGATGGCGCAAATGGTCTTCGATGAAGCTGCTGATGAAATAATAGCTGTGGTCGTAGCCAGGCTGCATGCGCAAGGTCAGCGCCTGCCCGGCGGCCCGGCACGCAGTTTCGAACAGTTGCGGCTTCAGCTCGTCGACGAGGAATTTGTCGGTATCGCCCTGGTCGATCAGTATGGTGCCGGGGAAACACTGCGCTTTGACCAGCTCGCAGGCGTCGTAGCGGTTCCAGCTCGCGTTATCCGCGCCCAGATAACGGGCAAACGCCTTTTGGCCCCAGTGCACCTGCGTCGGCGCCACGATCGGTGCGAGTGCGGATACCGAGCGATAGCGCTGAGCATGTTTGAGGGCGATGGTCAGCGCGCCGTGGCCGCCCATGGAATGCCCGAAGATGCCCTGCCGCTTCATGTCGGCCGGAAAATGCTCGGCGACCATCGCCGGCAACTCCTCGACGACATGCGTATGCATGTTGAAAAATTGCGACCACGGAGTCTGGCTCGCGTCCAGATAGAATCCTGCCCCCGCACCAAATTCCCAATCGTCCGCTTCCCCGGCTATTCCGGTGTTGCGCGGACTGGTATCGGCGGTCACCAGCATGAGTCCGAGCTCGGCCGCCACACGTTGCGCGCCGGCCTTGATCGCGAACGTCTCTTCGGTGCAGGTCAGACCGGCGAGGTAATACAGCACCGGTGCCGGCTCGTGCCGCGCGCGCGGCGGCACGTATACGCCAAAGCGCATCGGTCCGGCGCATGCCTGCGAGGCGTGCCGGTAAAAACCTTGCGTGCCGCCAAAGCTGCGTTGCTCAGAGATGACTTCGAGTGCGGCCATGATCGCTGTCGATAGATTTGTTCAAGTGCAGCGCGGTTTGCATCGGCGGCGCGAATCGCTCCGGGGCATGCACTGCGCATGGGTTTTGACTTTACCATTACCGGGCAAAATTCAGGTGATGGGATAGCTTCGCGACGGCGGCCTGCGGCAAGCGCGCACGCGGCAAATGTGCGGTAATCGCACAGATTGTGTCGAAGCTGGGACAGCCGCGGTGCATTGGCAGGCGCCGGTGCAATCTCATCCAGGCCGCAGCCACTCTGCCGCAACTGGAGGAATCAGCAGCAGGCTTACCAGGGTCGAGGAAACCAGGCCGCCGAGAATCACCACGGCCATCGGCCCTTCGATCTCGTGCCCGGGTTGATGCAGCTGCAGCGCCACCGGCAGCAGCGCCAGTCCGGTCAGCAGCGCGGTCAGCAGCACCGGTGTCAGGCGTTCCCCGGCACCGCGCAATGCAGTGGCAAGATTCCATGGCTGGCCCTCCTCGCGCACCAGATGATCGTAGTGCGAGATCAGCAGGATCGTATTGCGTGCCGCCATGCCGAACAGCGCGACGAAGCCGACCATCGCGCCCAGGGTCAGCGTGCTCCCGGTCAAGGCGACGGCGACGACACCGCCGATCAGCGTACTCGGCAGGGCAAGCAGTACGAGCAGAACATGACGCGAATGGCCGAACGCGAGGGCGAGCAGCAACACGATCAGCACGAACGCGGCGGCCGAATGCAGCAACAGTTCATGCGCCGCCGCCGACTCGGCTTCTGCCACGCCGCCGTAGCGCAAATACACACCGGCAGGCAATTCGATTTTCTCGATGGCCTTGCGTGCGCTCTCGGCATAGCCGGCCTGGTTGGCGGTCCTCGGCGTGGCGACGACGATCTGCCGGCGCAGGCCATCCTGATGGTTGACCACGCTGCGCGCCGACTGCATGACGATTTTGGCCACGGAAGACAGTGGCACCAGCGCGCCGTCGTGGCCGCGCAGCAACAAGGCACCGACGGCATCCGGTTCAGTCCCCGCGTTGGCGATCCGCACCGCGACCGGCACGCTGCGATCGGCCTGACTCAGGCTGGCGACCACGCTGCCATGGAACGCGGCATTCACCGTCTCCAGCACATCGGCCGCCTGCAGGCCGTACAGGGCCAGCTCATCCGGCATCAGGTCCAGATGCAGTTCCGGCTGGCGCGACGGCACGACCAGGCGCACATTGCCGCTGTCGGCAAGTGCGCGCAGTGCATCGGCGATTTGTGCAGCGACGCGATCGTCGGCGTCGAGGTCGGCGCCGAACACGCTGATCGAGAACGGCGCCGATTCGCCCGATAGCGTTTCGCCGATGCGTTCGGCCAGCACCGAATAGATTTCGACGAGCTGGTTCGGATAGTCATCGAACACGGCGCGGATGGCCGTTTCGATTTCGGCGGGCGTGGGCCCTCGTTGCGGATCGATCTGGACTTCGAACTCGCTGCGGTCCGGCGTATCCGGATCCTGGCCATTCTCGGCGCGGCCAATCTGCTCGGCGACGCTCTTGACCCCTGGAATCGCAGCCAGTCCTCTGGATATGCTCTGGCCGATGCGCGTGGTCTCGGTCAGCGAAATGCCGGGGCGCAGGCCGGCGTGGGCGATCAGATAGTTCTCGCGGAAGTCCGGCAACAGCCGTGCGCCGAGTAGCGGCAGCAGCACGATGCCGGCAACGCCGGACGCGATGAGGATCATCCACACCGTGCGCGGGCGTTTGCCGAGCGCCTCGATGGCGCGCCATTGCCAGCGCTTGCAGCGCGCCAGGAAAGTCGCCTCCGGCCTGGGCGCATGCCGGCCCATCGTCAACGCGCACAATGCCGGCGTCGCACTCATCGCCACCAGCAGGGACAGGCCCACGGCGAGCAGGAAGGCCAGCGACAGCGGGCGGAAAAATGCGCCTTGTATACCCGTCATCATGAGAATGGGCAGGAAGGCCACGGCCACGGCCGCGGTCGCATAGAACACGGGCCGGCGTACTTCCAGCGATGCGCCGATCAGCAGGCCGGCGATGTCGACGTCGGCTTTCGCGCTGCGCCGCCGACGCAGGATATTTTCGACGTCGATCACGGCATCATCGACAACAACGCCGAGCGCGACGACGAGACCGCCGAGGGTCATCGTGTTGAGGCTCATGCCGAAGGATTCGAGCAGCCAGACCGTGGTCAGCAGGGCCAGCGGAATCGCGCTGAACGATACCAGTGCGCCACGCCAGTCGCGCAGTGTCAGCAGCAGCAGCGCGACCACCAGCACGGCGCCGATCAACAACGAATTGCGCAATTTGCCAATCGCGCTTTCGATGAAGCTGGCCGGGCGCAGCAGGGCCGGGTGATATTCCACGCCCTGTTTCCTCAGCGCCGGCACCAGCGCATCCAGGCGTGCTTCCAGCGCACGCGTCACATCGAGCGTGTTCGCGCCGAACTGGGTGGACGTCTCGATCAGGATGCCCGGCTTGGTGCCGATCATGGCGTCGCCGAAGCGCGGTTCGGTGCCATCGCCGATCGTGGCGACATCGCCCAGGCGAATGGGAAGCCCCGCGTGCGTGCCGACCAGCGCCTGCGCGAGCGCCGTCGCGGTGATGCCGGCGGCTTCCGCCTTCAGCACGATGCGTTGCGTTGCCGTCTCGACATAGCCGCCGCCGATCAGCGCCGTTGCGCGCTTGGTCGCGGTGACCACATCATCGAGCGTGAATCCGGCCGCCGCGAGCCTGACCGGATCGACATTGACCAGGCGTTCCCTCACCTCACCGCCGAAAATCTGTACCTGTGCGACTCCGGGCACGGCAAGGATCTGCGGCTTGATCACCCATTGCACGAGATCGCGCAGTTCGATTGGCGATAGCGCGTCGCTGGTGTAGCCGAAATGGACGAGATACTCCATCGACGACGACAGCGGTGACAGCAGCGGTGCGGCAACGCCTTCCGGCAGCACGCCGTTGGCCTCGGCAAGGCGCTCGGTGATGACCTGACGCTGCCGATACGGATCGCCGCTGCGGTCGAACACGACCTGGATCGCGGACAAGCCCTGGCTCGACGTGGAGCGCACCGAACGCACGTTCTCGGCGCCGGCCAGCAGATCCTCCAGCGGCCGCGTCACCAGTGCTTCGACCTGGGTGGCATCCAGACCCGGCGCTTCGGTCTGCACCAGCACGTGCGGTGGCGCGAAATCCGGAAACACGTCGAAGCTTGCCGACAGCAATGCGGCAATGCCGAGCACGGCTACCAGCACCGACAACGCGGTGACAATGCGTGGATTGGCGAGCGAAGCGCGGACGATGGCGGCTAGCATGAGGCGCGCAATCCACTAGTCGTCGTCATCATCGCCAGCCGATTTGCCGCTGAGTCCCTGCAACGACCACAGCACCCCGGCACCGTGCACGACGACGTTGTCGTCATCGTCGACGCCGTCGACGAGCCAGCCGTCGCCGTAAGCCAGAAGCAGCTTCACCTTGACGGCGGCATAGCGGGTTTTTCCGTCGTCGGCTTTCCTGCCCAGCTGTTTGTATACGAAAGCGCCGCCTTCCTCATACAGCAGGGCACCGCGTGGCAGGAGCAGGCCGGCACGCGCCGGATTGACGAGCGCGATGGGCAGACGCGCGCCGGGCCCGAGTCCGGCTGGCGCATTTTCGACCACGACCAGCAAGCCCGCGCCTTGCGCGTCGGCGCCCGCTTGCGGCAGCGCGCCGAGCACGCGGCCGGGCACCTGGATATCGTCCACGTCGAGCATCGCGCGCTCCGGTATCGTCCCCCAGGTATGCCGCCCGGGAACATCCGCGCGCACCAGCAGGCTGCCGCCTTTCGCTGCAGCGTCGATCAACGTCTGCCGTTCGGCAACCGGCAAAGCAACCAGCGGACCCCAATGCTGGGCGAAGCGCACTTTTGCGGAGTCGGCCTGCGCATGCGCCCGCGCTTGTTCCGCCTGTGCCGTTTGCAGGGCCTTCAGCGATGCGCCCGCGCCCGCGCTGTACAAGCCGCGCAGCCGCTCCGCTTCAGCGGCTGCCGCGTCTTCCGACGCAGCGCCAGCCCTGACCTCGCCGGATTCGGCGACCAGCACTGCCGGGTCCAGCACCATGCCGAAAGCCTGGATACGTTCCGGCGCGTTCGCTTTCGCTGGATGCGCAACGACGATACCCACGACGCGCTGCTGTTCTGCGTTCAGCGCCGGCGACGTTCCTGCGGTTGTCGTCTTGTCGTCGTCGTCGTCATCGCCGGCGGCAAACGCCGTCGACGAGACAAAAATCAACGCGCAGAGGGCGGCTCGCGCTAGCGGCAGGCAAACGGGTTTCATCGACTTGTCTCCACGTCGGTACGCGCCGATGATTTGGCCAGAGCCAGTTCCGGACCGGACAGCGGAACACGCAGCGCGTCTTCCAGCGCGTTGCGTGCGTTCTGCAGGCGTGCGCGCGATTGCAACCATGCGAGTTCGGCCCGCAGCACCATCACTTCCGCGCCAATCCGTTCCTCGCCACCCACCGCACCCAGACGCAGGCCAAGTTCCATCTGTTCCCGCTGCCGCTGGGCCGCGGTGAGTTGACGCGCGGCCACGGTGGCGCTGTCGCGGGCGATGTGCTCGGCGCTTTCGGCAGCGCTGATGTCGCCGTCGATGTCGGTCTGCACCGCCAGCAGATGCTGGCCCGCGACCTCGCGCGCCGCGCGCGCCTCGGCGATTTCACCCTGGCTGCGATTGAACAGCGGCAGGGTGAAACCGACATCGAACGGGAATTTGGCAATGCCGTGATCCCAGTAGTAGCCCGGGGACAATTGGAATTGTGGATATTGTTGCGCGATCGCCTGGCGCAGCTTGTTCTCCGCTTGGGCATATTCGCCGATCGCGGCGGCCAGGTCGGAGCGCGAAAGCAAGGCCTGTTCGCGTGATTCGCGCAGCTTGTCCCGGTCCGGCGCCGGCGGTGCGCCCCAGTCCGGCCATGACACAGCCGCCTGATCGAGGGCCGCTTGCGGCAGACCCAGGGCTGCGCCCAGGGCCGCTTGCGCCGCCGCCATCGACATTCGCGCTTCGGCCTGTTGCTGCGTGATCTCCATGCGGGCCTGCCGCGCGACGATCAGGTCGGCCGGCGTATCCTCGCCGGCAGCGACGCGTTCTTCCTCGATGACGGCCAGATCGTCCTGTGCCGCGGCCAGATGTTGCAGCAGATCCAGGCGTTGCCGCGCCTCTTCGCGATCCGACAGTGCGGCAATCAAGGCATGCCGTACCGCCCACACCTGATCGAGCAACTGCCAGCGCGCGTTGCTGGTTTGCAGTTGCGAGAATTCGATTTCCAGACGCTTGCGTTCGGGCGAGCGCAACAGGAAATCCAGTCCCAGGCCGTATAGCCAGGGGTGCGGATCGTGGCGGGCATATTCCGATTGCAGGGTCAGATCGGGATTCCTGGTTTCGCCGGCGCTGATTTCGTGCGCGAGCGCGACCTGCACCTGGGCGCGCGCCACCTCCAGCTTGCGGTTGCTTGCCAGCCCGACGGCGAGCAGTTGCGCACGGTCCCATGCCAGCGGCGGCCAGGACGCCGTCGCACTCGGCAGCAAAAGTTCAACCGCGTCGTGCATGGCCGCCGAGTCGAGCCGACGTGCCGAGAACTCGGTGAGGCTGCGTTGCGGATCGAGTGGTCTGGGCTCGTAGCTGGCGCAGCCGGCAATCGCGATCGCGAGCACGCCGACCAGGCGACATGTGCCGACCAGACCGTGCCGCGTCGGGCGTGTTCGAGCCGCACTGCTGCTCACCCGTATCGCCTCCCGTTTCGTCAAAGACTTGCGGTGTTCGCGAAACAACCAAGCGCGGGAAATTCTCCCGGCAGGCGCGGGAAGTGTACTCAACGACCAAGGCAGGCGCGCGGCGCGCGTGGCATTGTGTCAACTATTGCAGCGCGTTGTAACGTTAATGACACGCGCCAGGATTGATATAGGAATAGGCCCGGGCCGGCCGGCAGCGCCATGGCCGGCGCAGGTTGTTCCAACTCTGGTTGCGTCGCGCGAATCCGTGCGCGCGCGCAGCGCCATTCAATCCGTATCCAACTCTTTGTTTCGTGTCGAAATCAGCGCCCGCCCCGCGGCCGTCCGCTGCCTCTGCCTTCGGTTCACGCGCAGGAATTTCGATTCCGTGACGCCTTTGGTACGCCTCTTGCGAGTTCGCGCCGGACTTCATCGAACGCATCCGCGTTTCGATTGTCTGCGGGGAATCACGATGCTCATTTGTACACAAGCGAATGAGTTCACTGCGACTGCCTGACGTCAGGGCAATCGCAAGAGTCGGGTATCCCCTCGGCGAAGCCAGGCTGGCCACGGCCCCGATCGTTGCGTTAGGTGCAAGCTCACACGTCGTGCGACGCGCAATGAGTTGCCGTAGGTCCGAAAACCACGAGAAAGACTCTGATGTGGAGGGACACAGATGAAAACGCGTACCAACCTAGCAATAGCTGTGGGCAGCATTCTCGCTGCCGTGTACATGACTCCGGCATTCGCAGGGATTGATTTCACCGCGGGCGATTGGAAGGTGGATATATCCGGCAACGTCAATGCGTTTTATGTGGGTGCGGACTGCGACAACGGTGCCAATACCGCGGTAGTCGGCGGCCTCGCCTGCACGGGAGACCGGGCCACCTCGGTGCGCAACGGCTTGCTGCCGGCGGCTTTTGTATTCAGCGCCACGTCGCGGCAGGGTGATTACGATGTCGGCGTGACGATCGGCCTGTATCCCGGCATCAACAGTTCGGCCGCCGCGGGCGTCAACGGGGCCGGGTTGCCTCAGGCCCTGCAGACCCCCGGCATCGATGCACGCCAGGCGTTCTTCACGTTCGGCGACGCCAGCTGGGGCACGGTGAAGATGGGCCGCGACATCGGCATCTTCGGCAAGGATGCGATCTTGGACGACATGACCCTGCTCGGCGTCGGTTCCACCGGCGGCAATGCTGCACCCGGCAATACCAGTCTCGGCCGGATCGGCATTGGATACATTTATACCGATTGGGAACCGCAGATCACCTATACCACGCCGAACTACAGTGGCTTCAGTGGATCGGTCGGTATTTTCCAGCCGCTCGACGCCGTCGGTTCGGCGAGCTACACCAGACATTCCTCGCCGCAGATACAAGCGGGTCTGAGCTACGACTGGGGCGATGCCAAGAATGACGACTTTACCGGCAAGGTCTGGGGCGGCGTCGTCAGCCAGAAAGCGCAGGCGACGGCCGCCGACATCGCCGCGAACGGATCCGGTGCGTCCACCAGTTTCACCGGCAGTGGTTTCGATGGCGGGATAAAACTGGACTATGCGGGCTTCGAGGGCGTGCTGTATGGATACTCGGGCAAGGGACTCGGAACGACGGGTCTGTTTATCCTGCCGACATCCGCGGACGGCCAGAAGCGCGATTCGGACGGTGGCTATGCCCAGCTCACCTACAAGATCGACAAGTTGAAAATCGGCGCGAGCTACGGTGAATCAAATCTCAAGCTGGCCTCGGACGAAAAGGCCGACCCGAGCGCGTCGGACTTGCTCAAGCGCAACGATTCCGGCGTGGTTGGCGTCTACTACAGCCTGACCAAGAACGTGACCCTAGTCGGCGAGTACATCGACACCAAGTCAAAAGCCTGGAACGGCAACTCGGCCAGTGACACGACGTACGCGATCGGAGGCATTATTTTCTTCTGAAGTGGTGCGCGACTTGCGGCTCATACCCAGTGGTCGAATGGGCGGCGCTCCCGGTGCGCCGCCCTTTTTTTGGTCACTGTCAGCGCATGCAAAACGGGATGTCCTTGCCAGCGATTTCATGCCAGTCAAGCTGCGTTCGAGTCCGCGTTGCACTAAACTGGTGCAATGAAGGCCACCAAGGCAACGCACGAATCCGTGCTGCCAAGCGAAATGCTGATCGAACATCTGATTACGGCAGTCGCCCTGATCGACGCCGACCTGCGCTTTGTGCAGACGAATGCGGCGTTTTGCGAATTGTTCGATGTTGGTGCGTCCCGGCTTCGTGGATTGACCCTGGAGGCCTTTGGACCGGCGTCCGCCGTGCTGCTGCCGCTCGCCCAACGTGTCCGGGCGGAGCAGAACGCAGTCGCCCAGCGTGGACACCCGTTGACCGTGGCACCGGGGCGCAAGCTGCACGTGGATATCATCGCCAGCCCTGCGCCGGACGCCGGCATCCTGATCGAGATCCATCGCCTGACTCCTGAGCTGCCGGCTGCACCATCGCGTCTGTCCGAAAGCCTGCGCGGCCTTGCGCACGAGGTGAAAAATCCGCTTGCCGGCGTGCGCGGGGCGGCACAATTGCTCCTGCGTCGCGTCGTCGAGCCGGACCTGCGAAAACTGGCGGCGCTGATCATCGCCGAAGCCGATCGCCTGGCCGCGCTCACCGACCGGTTGCTGCATCCGGGCGGCAAGCCGCATCTGGGTGTGGTCCATCCGGCGGAGGTCAACCTGCACGAAATCGCCGAGCACGCCCGCGCCTTGATTGCGGCCGAAGCAGCAGCACCCGACCTGAAACTGGATCGCGACTACGATCCGAGCCTGCCGAGCTTGCGCGGCGACGCCGATCGCCTGCTGCAATTGCTTTTGAACCTGATGCGCAACGCCGTGCAGGCCAAGGCAAAAAGTATAGTTGTGCGCACGCGCGCCGAGCATGCCGCAGTGATCGACAGTCAGCCCGTCCGTTTGGCGGCGCGCCTGGATGTGATCGACGACGGCATCGGCGTGCCGGAAAACCTGCACGACACGCTGTTCCTGCCTCTGGTTTCGGGACGCGCCGAGGGCACCGGACTCGGCCTGGCGCTGGCCCAGGAAATCGCGCACGAACACGGCGGCCAGATCGGCTGCAGCAGCCGTCCGGGGCTGACCACGTTCAGCCTGCTGCTGCCGCTGGAGCATGCGCATGCGGGCCAGGCCCATGCGGAGCAGGCGCATGGCTGAGGTCTGGATAGCCGACGACGACCAGGTCATCCGCTTCGTGCTTGGCGAAGCGTTGCGCGAATCGGGCCGCAACGTGCGCGAATTCGCCGATGCAGAAACCTTGCTCGTTGCGTTGCAGGAAGCCACGCCCGATGTTGTCGTCAGCGATGTGCGCATGCCTGGAGTCGGTGGTCTGAAATTGCTCGAACAACTCAAGGCTAGAGGAGTGGCTGCACCAGTGATCGTGATGAGCGCATTCACCGATGTGGCCGCTACCGCTGCCGCCTACCGCAACGGGGCATTTGACTATCTGCCGAAGCCTTTCGATCTGGATCAGGTGATTGCCGCGGTCGAACGTGCCGAGGCCGAGACCCGGCCGCCGCCGGCACCGATGCCGGCGATCGAGCCGGAGCAGGAATTGATTGGCCAGTCGCCGGCGATGCGCGAGATATTCCGCAGCATCGGCCGTGTCGCAGCCACCGACTTGAATGTGCTCGTCACCGGCGCGACCGGCACCGGCAAGGAACTGGTCGCACGCGCCCTGCATCGCCACAGCGCGCGCGCGCCGCGAGCGTTTGTGGCGATGAACACGGCGGCGATTCCGGCAGAGCTGCTGGAATCTGAATTGTTCGGCCATGAAGCCGGCGCGTTCACCGGCGCACTCAAGCGCCATCCGGGCCGCTTCGAGCAGGCCCAGGGTGGCACCCTGTTTCTCGACGAGATCGGCGACATGCCCTTGGCGTTGCAGACACGCCTGCTGCGCGTGCTGGCGGAAAGCGAGTTCTATCGTGTCGGCGGACGCGAGCTTATCCGCGCCGATGTGCGCGTGGTCGCCGCGACGCATCAGGATCTGGACGCCAAGGTCGTCAGCGGACAGTTCCGCGCCGATCTTCTGCACCGGCTCGATGTCGTGCGCCTGCACCTGCCGGCGCTTGCCGAGCGGCGCGAAGACATACCGTTGCTGGCCGCACGACTGCTGGCGCGCGCGGCCACGAGCATGCGCCTTGAGCCGAAGCGCTTTTCTCCGGCGGCACTCGGTGCCCTGGCGCAGTTCGCCTGGCCGGGGAACGTGCGCCAGCTTGAAAACCTGTGTCGCCGGCTCGCGGTGATGGCGCCCGGTCGCGAGATCCGCGTCCAGGACCTGCCGGACAACGAACGCGTCTCCCTGGCCGAGGCGGACGATTGGCGCAAGTCACTGCAACGCTCGGTGCGCCAGCGGCTGACACAGGGAGAAAGTGGAATGTATTCGTCGTTGCGCGCCGAATTCGACCAGTCGCTGCTCGCAGCCGCGCTCGCCGAAAACGACAATCGCCGCAGCCGCGCTGCACAGAAGCTCGGCATGGGTAGAAATACACTGACACGCAAGCTCGGCAGCTTGCGCCGGCGCAAACCGAAGGACTCAGGCACATGAACGCACCGGCATCCGCGCTCGGCATTCGCGAAGCCACACAGGCCGATATCGACGTGCTGGTGCAATTCAACGCGGCGATGGCGCGCGAAACCGAGGCCAAGACGCTCGATCCGGCCGTGTTGAAAGCCGGCGTGGCCGCGGTCCTGGCGGAGCCACGGCGCGGTTTCTATCTGGTTGCCGAACAGGCTGGGGAAATCGCCGCTTGCCTGATGATCACTTACGAGTGGAGCGATTGGCGCAACGGCGACTGGTGGTGGTTGCAAAGTGTCTACGTGCGGCCGGAACACCGCCGCGGCGGTGTGTTTCGTGCGCTGTATGCGCAGGTCGAACGCCGTGCAGCCACCAGTGCCGGCGTCGCCGGACTGCGTTTGTACGTGGAGCGCGACAACGCCAGCGCCCAGCAAACCTATGCGACGCTGGGCATGCACGAAACGCACTACCGCATGTACGAAAAAGCTGCGAGCGGCTGCTTGGGAGAACCCACGCCGAGCGGCGTACGACATGGATGAAAAATGAATCAAAGTATACACGGGCGCATTGATCGCTTCACGACCGATGCCCTGGGTCTGTATCTGCTGCCGGCATTGGCGGCGCTGTTGCCCTGGTCGCTGGGTTTCGCATGGCTCAGGCGTTGCGCGCGCAGCGAGCGCCTGTACCGTGAGGCCGCGGATCCTGCCTGGGTTGCGGCGCGAGTGCATTTCCCGGGGAGCGACGAGAAATCGTGGAAATACCGGTTTCGCCTGCTGCGCCTGGTCGATCACGCCGACGTCTACCTGACCCTGCTGCGCGGCAGGCGCTGGCGCGCTCGCAATATCCTCGTACGCGGTGCATGGCCGGATCCGGGTGCCTGCGTGTTGCTGACCTATCACTGGGGTACGGGAAACTGGATATGGCCGCTGCTGCGCGAGCGCGGATTCGACGCGTTTTTCCTTGCCCGGCGCGCGCAGGGAAGATCACTGGGCCTGACCCGCCTGTCGCACTGGTTCGGCCGCTTCCGTGGCTGGGCGTTGCGTCGCATCGGCAGCAATGGCGCCTTGTTCACGGGAGGCAGTTCCGGCGATGTCACCGCGGCCCTGCGCGCAGGCCATTGCGTGGTCGGCATGCTCGATCTGCCGGCCCAGCCGCAGCAGAGCGCCGCGCAGCTTGCGCTGCTCGATGGACAGGTACGTTTCCCGGTGGGCCTGGCGCGGCTGGGTGCCGAGGCGCCCGCGCAGATCGCGCTTTTCAGCTTCGGCCTGGATTTCCAGACGGGCCGCAGGGATCTATGCATCGAATCGATGCCGCAAAATCTGACCGCGGCGCAGGTGATGGAGCGTTATGCGGCGCATCTGGACGAGCGCCTGCGCGCGGCTCCCGAGGCCTGGCAGATCTGGCGCGAGGCGCCGTCGATGTTCGTGCCGATTCAAACTGATTCAAATTGAGTGCGCGCGCTGTCAAGATCGAAAACACAAGGCATACAATACATGTCAGATAACCGGCGGCGCGCAGCGACAGCACCGCTCCCGATTCCAAGTTTGCCAAGGACGCCCTCGTGACCCCGACAAATCGCGTTGCCATCATCGGCGGAGTGCGCATTCCGTTCTGCCGCAACAATACAGCGTATGCCGACGTGGGCAATTTCGGCATGGCGGTGAAGACGCTCGGCGCCCTGGTCGAACGTTTCGGCCTGCACGGCGTTGAACTCGGCGAAGTGGCTTTCGGTGCCGTGATCAAGCACGCTTCGGACTGGAATCTGGCGCGCGAGGCGACGCTGTCCTCGGGCCTGTCGCCGCTCACGCCCGGCATCACCACGGCACGTGCCTGCGGCACCTCGCTGGACAACGCCATCATCATTGCCAACAAGATTTCCGCGGGCCAGATCGAGGCGGGCATAGCCGGCGGTGCCGACACCACCAGTGATGTTCCGATCGTCTACAGCCGTGCGCTGCAGCAGCGGCTGTTGTCGATGAATCGCGCAAAGACCCCGCTGGACAAGTTCAAGGCCGCCGTGCGCGGATTTTCCTTCGCCGAATTGAAGCCGAGCTTCCCCGGCGTGGCCGAGCCGCGCACCGGGATGTCGATGGGCGATCACTGCGAGCTGATGGCGAAGGAATGGAAAATCTCGCGTGAGGACCAGGACAAGCTCGCGCTGTCCAGCCATCTGAAAGCGGCCGCTGCCTACGAGCGCGGATTCTTCAAGGATCTGGTCGTGCCGTTCCGTGGCCTGGAGCGCGATGGATTCCTGCGTCCGGACTCGACGCTGGAAAAGCTGGCGACGCTCAAACCCGCGTTCGACAAGACTTCCGGCCAGGGCACGCTCACCGCTGGCAACTCCACCGGGCTGTCCGACGGTGCCTCGGCAGTGCTGCTGGCGAACGAGGACTGGGCCAGCGCGCGCGGTCTGAAGGCACAGGCATGGCTGACGCACGCCAACGTTGCCGCAGTGGATTTCGTCCACGGCGAAGGTCTGCTGATGGCGCCGACGATTGCGATCCCGCGCATGCTCGATGCCGCCGGGCTGACCCTGCAGGATTTCGATTTCTACGAGATTCACGAGGCTTTTGCCGCACAGGTGCTGTGCACGCTGCGGGCCTGGGAAAGCGCGGACTATTGCAAGAACCGGCTCGGCCGCGACAAACCGGTGGGCAGCATCGACCCGGCAAAACTCAACGTCAACGGCTCGAGCCTGGCGCTGGGCCATCCATTCGCTGCGACCGGCACGCGCATCGTCGCCACGCTGGCGAAACTGCTGGAGGAAAGAGGATCCGGACGCGGCCTGATCTCGATCTGCACGGCCGGCGGCATGGGCGTCACCGCTATCGTCGAGCGGCCGTAGCCAGGGATTTGCAGCGACGCTGCTTCAAAGATCGATTGAACGTGCGGCGACTGCGGCGTAGATATTGCCGTTGCCGCCGTAGCGATGATGCATTTTCCACAATGCGATGCGGTCGCCTGCGCTGGCCGGCAGGTGTTGCGGAAACATCTCCCAGCCGCGACTCTCGGCCACCGTGATCAGGCCGGACGCAGCGAGCGCATCCTGCAGCAGACCCAGCGGCAGCGGGCCTTCGTCGGGATCCTCGGAGTGCGCGCTGTAGCCGCGGCCGCGCATCACCGAGGCTGCATTCCAATGCGCGATTTCCGCCGGCACGGTATCGGCGGACACGTCGATGGGTTCGGCAAAAAGAAAGACGCCGTCAGGCGCCAGACGCTGGCTCAGTGCGGCCAGTGCATCCGGGATGCCGGCGTGCGGAAAATGGTGCAGGCAGCCCACGCAGGCGATCAGGTCGTAATGCTGATCATCGCGTCGCAGGAATTCCATCAGGTCGGATTGTTGCAGGCGAACTCCCGGCAAACCCGCCGCATCGAGGTTTGCGCGCGCCCGCTCCAGCATCTGCGGACTATGGTCGATACCGGTCGCTGCTTCGAACAGGCGTCCATAGCGCAGCAGCATTTGCCCGGTGCCGCAGCCGACATCGAGCATCCGCGACCCGCGCACGATCAACGGGTCGAGTGTGCCAAACAGCAGTTGATTGGCAAACGTCCGCGGCTGCGTAATGACCGCGTCGTATTCATGCGCGATGGCGGCGTGGTAGCGGATATCCTTGGAAAAATGTTCGTCCATGTGCGCGCCGCACGGCTTCAGGAAAACTTGAATTGCGGTGTCCAGTTGCCGCTCGGCGCGTAGGAACCGCGGCGCTGGCGCATGCGCGCCTGCAGTTCGGCGCGGCGGCCTTCCAGCCATTCTTCGCGACCGAGCGTGCCGGCATCGGCGCCGCGGCTCGAGGCCTCGTCGCTGCGGTACGCGCAGAAATCAGCGTAGGCCTCGATCTCCGGCTGCAGCAGCCGCTCGACGACTTCGATCATGATCGCGTCATCGAGGAAGCCGAGCACCGGAATATTGTCCGGAATCAGGTCTTCCGGGTCGGCGAAATAGGTCAGTGCCGCGACCACGCGGCTGCGATCATCCGCGGCCAGGGCCCAGCCCTCGTCGGCGGCCATGGCGACCAGGTTTTCCACCGAGGCCAGGCGCGAGCGCACGAATTGCGGCATGTTCTGGCCTTGCGACTGCGCGAATGTCTTGCTGGCCTCGTCGAGGATCTGCTGCGCCGTCTTGCCGGCGGCGCGCTTTTCCGCGCGTTCCATCGCCTGCATGAAGAAGGGCAGATCTTCGTCGGTGATTTCGATCGTGAACTCAAGGGCCATGACGCAATTCGCTATGCAGGGGGTCAGTCCGTTCAGACTATCCAGCCTCGGCGCGCGCGTCAATTGCGCTGACGCGGCATCCTGGGCCGGTGAGCGCAAAGCGTGGTGCTTTCGGACTCGCAGCCACAGCCGTCGCTCTCAGCGCTCTTTCCCGATTGCTTACAAGATCGAATGCAGTCCCGCACCGAACGCGGTAACAATGCGTGTGTAGATGGTCTTCAGCGGCAGGTTCACCTCCGGAAAGTCCCCGACATCTTCGTAGCAATCGTAGAAACGAGGATCACTCGGCGGCAGCGGGCTGCAGCCAGGCTTGATCTGGTAGCTGGTTGCGTAGCGGAATGGCCACAGGTCGAAAATGGGCAGGGCAGTGGAGAAATCGCTGATCGAATTGCTCAGGCGGCTGAACACTCCCGAGCGCGGCCGGCGTGCGACCGTCCAGGCGCTGCCGGGCGCGCTGTCGCGAAGGATCGAAGCGCGCAGCGCATCAGCAAAGGCGTGATCGTGGATGATGAAGCCCGACTCGGTGTTGTAGTAGTCCGAGCGCGGATCGAAATTGTGCGAACCGATCAGGGCTGTGGCATCGTCGATGACGATGGATTTGGCGTGCAGGCCCAGGCGTACGCCGTGCCGGCTCAGCGGGGCCTGGCCATACTTTCGATAACGCGCACCGGTGCCGCCATCGTTTTCGCCGAGCTCGGCGTAGTTCGCGACCAGGTCCGCCGCTTCGTCGGGGAAGGGTTTGAATTCGTGGATCTCGAAGCCGAGTTTCAGGTCGCGTTTCTTGTATTTGTACGACAGCGCGTAGACGTAGAACGCATCGGTGGCTGCGAGCGAATTGGTCGATACCATTACGCGCAACTGCGGACGCTGCCTGTGCAGGCCGGCGAATACCTGCCGGGCCTTCCGGCTGAGTACCAGATATGGCGTCTGCAGGATGATCTGCGATTGCGCGCCACGCAGCAACTCGATGATATGGTTACTCAGCTGATTGTCCCTGGGCTGATCCGGTGCGACGGGCTTGTCGGGTGCGTCGGAAAAATATTCGGCCGCGCCGACGCGCAGCGACGGCGCGGCGAAATGGCTGCGGATGTACTCGGGATCGTCCGCCAGCCGCGACAGCGTTGCCACCCGCTGCGCGTTGCGGTAGGCGTGCACGGCATAGGCGGGCGCGTCCACGCCGTCAGCCAGGATGCGTGCCGAGACGTCGCGCAGCCGGCTCAGGGCCACGCTGCGCGGATGCCGCCAGAACTGCTCGAACGAAGTGCGCATCGATTCCGTCGCCGGGCCGATGACGAGCACGTCGCGGTCGCGATAGTCGAAGTCGTCGTCCCAGTCGAAGTAGCGGTTCTCGTAGTTCCGGCCACCGGCGATACCGATCGCGCCGTCGATCAGCAGCAGCTTGTTGTGCATGCGCTGGTTGAACTGGAAAAAGCAGCAAAGTATACCAGCGGCGAATTCGAGCGGCGGCGTGCGCGCCTTGTGGAATGTCGGGTTGTACACGCGCAGTTCGAAATTCACATGCGCACGCGCCAGTTGCGCCAGCAGCTCGACGTCGTCGAGCGAGAACAGCTGATCGACGATCACACGCACCTTGACCCCGCGCCGCGCCGCTTTCACCAGTTCGTCGAGCATGAGGTAGCCGGCATCGTCCTCGGCGAATATGAACGTCTGCACATCGATGCTCTTGCGCGCGGAGCGGACGAGATGAATGCGCAGCAGCAGCGAATCCTCGCCGCGGTCGAGCAGGTTCACGTAGTGCACGGGTGCCTGCGCACGCGAATCGCGTTGCGCCTGCCCGACAAGATCCGCATAGGGCGATGCGATCGCGCACGCGTCCACGGCGCTGCATTCCAGCGTGCGGTCTTGCGCCGCCGCGGCAGTTGCAGCGGCTCGCCGCGCGTGCAGGCGATCCACCGCACAGCCGCTGAGCGTGGTCAGCGCGGCCAGCGCAAGAACCAGACGTGCGGCAATGCCGCACGCACGCCGATGCGCGCTCACCGTGCGGCTTCCGCAACCGGCAAGACGTAAATCGAAAAATCGAGCTGCACCTTGTCCGATAGTGCGCCGCGGCGCGAATGCATGCCGAAATCGCTGCGCCGGATCGTGCCGCCGGCCTCGGTCGGGCAGGCGCGCGCGATGGCATCGGGGCAGGCCGAAGCGGCCAGGTCGAAGTTTGCATGCCGGGTGACGCCGCGAATGGTCAGCATGCCCTCGATCTGTCCGCCGCTCTTGAGCCAGACCAGCGGAAAGGAGTCCGATACGAACTGGATTTGCGGATAGTGCTCGGCGTCGAAGAATTCGGCCGATTTGACCCAGGCTTCGTTGCTGGCGCTGCGCATGTGCACGTCATTGACGTCGATGCGTGCATTGACGCTGGCATTGCCACGGAAGCGATCGATGTCGATGGTGCCGCGCAGCGTGCCGAAGCGGCCGCGCACGCCGATTAGCCACATCACACGCACTTCGAATCCGGCCTGCGAACGCGCCGAGTCAAGGGCGAGGGTCTCGCGCCGGACTTCAGCGGCCGTTGCACCGTGCGTCGCGCCGGCGGCACCGCATACGCCGCTGAGCAACAGCGGCCATATCCGAAAGGCAGATCGCCGGGAGGAGCGCCGCGTCACCGGCAAACCTTCAGGGCGACCAGAACGCCTTGAGCACCGCGCTGCCGGGTTCTGCCGCTCCGTCCAGTTCCAGCCAGGTGACACCGCCGGGCGGTATTCCGCGAAAATCGCCCGATTGCCCCGTCGCAAGCAGGGCCACCAGGGTTTCGAATCCGGGATTGTGGCCGACCAGCAGCAGACGGGCGACGTCGGCATGATCGTCGATCAGGCCGGCAAGCTCGCCGGCGGTCGCGTCGTAGATGCGCTGTTCGGTCTGTGCCGTGACGTCGCCGAGCGCCTCTTGCAGCGTTTGTCGCGCGCGCCGTGCTGGCGAGCAGAGCACGGTGGCGGGTAGGACAGCGTGTTCGCGCAGCCAGCGCCCGGCGGCACGCGCCTCGGCGATGCCGCGGTCGCTCAAGCCGCGATCGGCATCGTTGCCGGCAGCGCTGGCGCCGTCGGCATGGGCATGGCGTAGCAGGATGATCTCGCGTTTCATTTGGATTCCTTGTCTCGCCTGCATCATGTCCGATTCGCATGCCGGCATGCCAATGGCCGGCGGCGTGTCCGCAACTCGACCCTGCTCAGCCGAGTTTCTTCAGCCAGCGCAGGAGCTTGTCCCAGTCTTCCTGGTGCGTGCGGATCAGTTCGGAGTGGTAATCGAAGATGCTTTTGCCCAATCCCGCCACGAGCACATAGCCCTGGGTATCGCGCAATTGCGCGAGCAATGGAAACGGCAGACGCTTGATTTCATCGACCGCTTGCTGCGAAGCGGTAGTCCAGGGTTTGAGCCGGTTCGCAACCAGGCCGACAGCGACCTTGCCGCGCTTGATCCGCGCCAGATTGGCGATCTCGGCGAGAAAGGCTTCGCTGGCTTCCAGATCGATGCTCGAGGGCAGTACCGGGATCAGCAGGGCGTCGACTCCGTCGAGCAGTTCCGCCAGTTCGCCTGCACGAATGCCGGCGGGCCCATCGATGATGACGCGCTCTGTATCCTGCGGAATCTTGTTTTGCCAGTCGCGCTTGAGACCGGAAATGGCCAGCACGGCAGCGGGCAGTCCGGCGCGTTTTTCCGCCCATCGCTGGCTCGATCCCTGACGGTCGGCATCGACCAGTACGGTGTTCCTGCCCTCCTGTGCGAAGTGCGCGGCGAGATTCGTCGCGATCGTGGTCTTGCCGCAGCCGCCTTTGGAACTGGCCACCAGAATCTTCTGCATGGGCGAATCTCCGTGTGGGCGAGGTTAGCGAATTCTCACAACCGGCATCGCTGCCGCGGCCAAGAGTACAACGCCGATGCGGCTGGGGAAAAGCCGATCAGGGCTTTGGCGTGCTCCCGGCGTGTGGCGGATGCCAGTCCACAGGAGGTTCCAGCGCCACGCCCTGGCTGCGCAACACGGCCAGGACACCCGCGGATTCATCGCCGGATTCGTTCAAGGCCTGGGTGTAGACGCGGCTCAAGGCCGGCTCGGCGGCGAGCCGGTCGCCGAGATCGCTGATGCGCGAAGTCTGCCAGCTCAGGACGCGCTGGCGCGCACGAGCAGCATCCAGTTCGGGTCCGGCGGGCAGCATTGCCATCTTCAGGCTCAGGCCGGCATTCTGCGAATTGATGCTGCCGCTGAGTTCCATCTTTTGTGCCACTGCCAGGCAATCGGCGACCAGGGCCGTGTCGCTGGGGTCGGTGCCCTTGCAGATATCGTTGAGGGCAAAGTAGCCGGGCAATGCCACGCCGGCGGCGATGCCTGCCGCGGAAATGAGCCGATAGCCGTCCGCGCTGACATTCTGGCCGGTCGCGTTCAGCACTTCCGTGCTTATCGGCAGGACACCCTCGGCCTGGTAGATATCGTCGATGAGCGCACCGAAATGGTCGTTGTAGTTCTTGGCCTGGGCCGCGCTGGCCAGCGCCGCGCGGGCTGCCGGAGCGTCCTTGGCCTGCTGTGCGTGCCACAACGACAGCGTCCACACTGCCGCGTTTTCAGCATCGATGCTTTCAAGCTTCTGCAGCGTTTCCGGGAGCGGGCAGTTCTTGTTGCTCTCGTGGCAGTCGAAGGCGGCCGTCACCCACCAGACCAGGGCGTTTTCCGCGCCTGCGGTTTGCGCACGCTTGAGCAGGGCGGGGGATTGCAGCGCGGGCGGACGATTCCTGCCCTCGGCGTCGGTCCCGGCCATCAAGGCCGCGGCCAGCAGCGATCCGGCATCGCCGTGCAAGGCCAGCAGGTTGATCTGGTCATGGTGGAACTGGGTCAATCGCTGTTCCGGAGTCATTTCCGGGGTTGTTGTCGCGGTTGCCGGTGCAACCTCGGGCGCGGGGCTTGCGGCCGCTGCCGGAGCGGCCTCGGTCGTCGCCGCTGGCTCCGGCGCTGGCGCGCCGGTCTGCGCCAACGCCGGCAACGCCAGCAATGCCGTGAGGAAAAGTATACAACGCTGCATGATGACGCCTTGCTTGTGGGCCGAGGCGCGCAGTTTAGTCCTATCCGTCGTGAGCGGTGCCTTAATAGCCCGCGGCCTGGCCGTCCTTGCGGCCTTCCGACGCGCCTATATAGACGTGATGCTTTTCATCCCATTCGATCGCCTGATAGCCGCCATAAGGGCCATCGGCCCAGGTGACGTGATGGCCCTTTTCCAGCAGCGCGCGGATCGTCTCGTAGGCAAATCCGGATTCCAGTTCCACCTCGCCGCCATCCTTCATTTCCGTGGCCTGACCCTCGGGTTCGGTGTCGCCTTCATGCTGGATGCGCGGTGCGTCGCCGGCTTCCTGCAGGCCCATGCCGAAATCGATCAGGTTCATGACGATTTGCGCGTGTCCCTGCGGCTGCATGCCGCCGCCCATGACACCGAAGCTGATCCACGGCTTGCCGTCCCTGGTGATGAAGGAGGGGATGATCGTATGGAACGGCCGCTTGCCAGGTGCGAACGCGTTCGGGTGGCCTTCCTTGAGCACAAATAACTGGCCACGGTCCTGCAGGATGAATCCCAGCCCCGGCGGCGTCATGCCCGAACCCATGCCGCGATAGTTGGACTGGATCAGCGAGACCATGTTGCCCCATTGATCTGCCGTGGTCAGGTAGATCGTGTCGCCGTGTTCGAGTGGCGCATGGCCGGCCTCGACCGAGCGCATCGCATGATCCATCGAGATCCGTTTGCGCTGCTCGGCGGCATAGTCCTTCGACAGCAACTGGTCGATCGGCGCCTTGAAGAAATCCGGATCCGCGTAAAGATGCGCGCGGTCTTCCCAGGCCAGCTTCTTGGCCTCGACGAACAGGTGCACGTGCTCGGGACTGCCGAAGCCGTATTTCTTCAGATCATAGCCTTCGAGAACATTCAGGATCTCCAGTGCCGCCAGGCCCTGGCCGTTCGGCGGCAGTTCCCACACATCTACGCCGCGGTAGTTGGTCGAGATCGGCTCGACCCACTCGCCCTTGTGCGCGGCCATGTCCTCATACGTCAGGAATCCGCCATTGGCCTTGAAATAGTCGCCGATGACGTGTGCGATCCTGCCCTTGTAGAACGCGTCGCGGCCACCATTGGCGATGGTTTCGAGCGTGTTCGCCAGATTGCGATTTTTCCAGATTTCCCCTTTTTCCGGTGCGCGGCCGTCGATCGTCATCTGCTCGGTGAAGCCGGGAAACTTCGACAGGTGCGGTACGGACAGCTTCCAGTAGTGCGCGATCAGCTCGGTGACCGGAAAGCCTTCGCGCGCGTAGCGGATCGCGGGCGCCAGATCGTCCTTGATCGGCAGCTTGCCGAAGCGTTCGTGCAATGCAAACCAGCCGTCGACGGCGCCGGGTACATTCACCGGCAGCGGCCCGAGTGCGGGTATATCTTTATACTTGTGCTCGATGAACCACTGCAGGCTCAGCGATTTCGGCGAGCGACCCGAGCCGTTGTAGCCATAGAGCTTTTTCGTCTTCGCATCCCAGACCATCGCGAACAGATCGCCGCCGACGCCGTTGGACACCGGTTCCATCAGGCCAAGCGCCGCATTCGCGGCGATCGCCGCATCGATCGCCGTGCCGCCCTTCTTCAACACATCCAGCCCGATCTGCGTCGCCAGCGGTACCGATGTCGCGACCATGCCATGCACGGCCAGCACTTCCGAACGCGTGGCGAAGGGTTTGCCGGTGATGCGGTCGGCGGCGTGGGTAGTGAAACTCACGCAGGCAATGGCGAGAACGAGCAGGAGGCGGTTCATGCGGATCTCCGCGACTTCGAATTGCCAAAGGATACCGCTCAGATCGCATTGATGTAGCGATTCTTGCAGGGTCAGTGGGTGCCAGCCCATTTCGTTAGAAGGATTTGACTGTCCTGCAGTCGTTTGGCCGAAAACGGCGAACGATCGTCGACCCAATCCGTCGGCGGTTCCGTCGATTTTCCGGCACGCGCGATTGAACGGCGCGCGGCTTCGATCTCGCTGCCGGTTTCAATCCAGTCGTTGTCGCGGGCTACAGTGTCCGCCGCTACTTGATCGGACGAATCATTCAATGATTCGCCAAGGACCTTAAAGAGCCAATCTTCATCCCGTGCCCGCCGCACGTCGTCATCATTAAATGTGTTTGAAACGCGCAACACCGAGTAGCCGATCAAGGTACTGACCCAAGTTGTGCTGTGGCTTGCCATCAGTCGACCAATCGCTGCACACGTGTCCGCCCGAACGGCGTTGTCACTAGAAGCGGGATCAATCCGGCATTCACGAATGATATCTTGGTAGGGTGGGGTGACGACCGCAAACACAGTCGCCAACGCCATGGTATGCGGGATGAAATCCCTTGCAGCAGGAAACTTCTCGGCCGCTAGCGCATCCTTTGTCAGGGCCAAATATTCATCCGGCACTGGATAACGCGTGTACACATCGACCATAGCTTTGAGCACCTCGGCGGAATGCTCGTCGAAACGCGCTGCGCCCGCGACTCTCGCCAATGCGGCATCTGTGGCTTTATTGTCGTTGTTGCTCACGGCCTCGTGGAGGCCGCCTAACCATACTATCGCATTGTCGGGTTCAAGCCGCTGCAAGGTCTGCATTGCTTCATTGGCGAATGCGGGCGCGCCAGTCTTGACGCGTGACGAATTTGCCACGATGAATTGAACCAGCACGTCGTCCGGCGCTGCATGCGCGGCACGTTGCAACAGCGCGTCGCGCCGATCTTGCCCGGTAGGATCAAACATGAGTGTCCCGGTAAGCGTTGCCAGGGCCCAGTCGCGCGGGTCGGGGCTTAGGCTCAACTCATCGAACACGCTTTTTTGATAGTCGCGCCAGGCGGTTTCCGTGGCGTTCTGCTCCGGCGTGTCCTTTGTTTCGACTGCGTAGTCAGGCACCGATACAGCTGCTGCCTGCGTTTCAGTCGCTGGGTGTGTGCAAGAACCATCCGACGTTGTGCTGGCGGTTTCTGCGGCAATGCCGAACGCGCACGCAGCGCCGAGACCCAGAACCAAAGAAAGCCCAACAATCGACTTATGCATGATCATGGCCGAAACTCTGACGGTCACGCGCCAAGTCTACTCGCCCAGCGCTTCCTTCAAGAACTCCGGCATCGCCAGCGCCGCCTTGTGCATCTCGGCGTTGTAGTAGCGCGTGGCGAATTGCTTGGTCGCGGCGCCGCGTTCCCGGAACGTGGAAAGATCCACGCCCTTGCGCGCGAGCGTACTGCTCCACCAGCCGGTGGGATAGCACGGCTGCGGAAAGGTCAGCGTGCGTACGGAATGAAAGCCTGCGGCTTTCATCGCGTTGCGGATTTTCTTCAGCAAGGGCAGATGTGCCAGTGGCGACTCGCTTTGTTGCACGAGGATGCCGCCGGGGCGCAGCGCCTTCAGGCAGGAAAGATAGAATTCCTCGTTGAACAGGCCTTCGGCGGGGCCGATCGGATCGGTTGAATCCACGATCACGATATCCAGCGACTCCGGCTCGCATTCGGCCATCCACTTGATGCCGTCGATGAACAGCAGCTGCGCGCGAGGGTCGTTGTTGGATTCGCACAGTTCGGGGAAATATTTTTCTGCGAGCCGCGTCACGCGCTCGTCGATCTCGACCTGGATCGCGGTTTCGACTTCGTCGTGCTTGAGCACCTCGCGCAGGGTGCCGCAATCGCCGCCGCCGATTATGACGACACGCTTGGCGCGCGGATGCGTGAACAAGGCCGGATGCGCCATCATCTCGTGGTAGAGGAAATTGTCGCGCGTGGTGACCATCGTGCAGCCGTCGATCACCATCAGGTTGCCCCAGTCGGTGGTCGCGTAGATCTCGATGGACTGGAACGGTGTCTGCTCGGCATGCAGCAGCTGCTTGACGCGGAATCCGATCGACGAGCCGGAGTAGTCATGCTGCTCGTTGAACCATTGCTGATCTTGGGCCGACATGGCGGAAATCCGGGCAAACTCGTGGGGGCGGCGATTGTACCGGTTCCCACCGCGGTAAACACATCGTCACAGGCGACGCTACAATAGCGTTGTCGGCGACCCCGCGGCGCAGCAGGCTTCCGGTCGCACGATTCATTGCGCGTCAAGGCCCGCCGCTGCGACGTTTCACTCACCGTTATCGAGGAGACGGGACGATGACGACCCCGTGGAACGCCGACGCGGCCCGCGCCCAGTACGCGATCGCGCACTGGGGCGAGAATTATTTCGATGTGGATGCGGCCGGCCGGCTGATCGTGCGCCCGCGCGGCGCGGATGGCCCGGCACTGGCCTTGCCCGAGATCGTCGATGCCGCTTGCGCGCAAGGTTCGCGCCTGCCGCTGCTGGTGCGCTTTGCCGACATCCTTCGTCACCGCCTCGTGCGCCTGCAGGGCGCGTTCGCGCAGGCGATGCGGGAATGGAACTACGCCGGCGGCTATACCGCGGTGTATCCGATCAAGGTCAATCAGCAGAAGGGCGTTGCCGGCGAACTGGCCGTCGCCGGGAACAGCGGCTTTGGCCTGGAGGCCGGTTCGAAGCCCGAACTGATGGCCGTGCTCGCGCTGGCACGCCCGGACAGCATCGTCATCTGCAACGGCTACAAGGATCGCGAATACCTGCGCCTGGCGCTGATCGGCCGCAAGCTGGGCCTGCGTGTATTCATCGTCATCGAAAAGCCGTCCGAGCTGAAACTCGCGCTGGAAGAGGCGCGTGCGCTTGGCGTCAAGCCGCTGTTTGGCGTGCGCATGCGCCTGACCAGCCTCGGCGCGGGCAAGTGGCAGAACACCGGCGGCGAAAAATCGAAGTTCGGCCTCACGCCACGCCAGCTGCTGACCTTGATCGAACAGCTCAAATCTTCAGGCCTGGCCGATTCACTGCAACTGCTGCACGTGTTCATGGGTTCGCAGATCTCCAACGTGCGCGACATCGCCGCCGGCATGCGCGAGGCGACACGCTACTTTGTGGAATTGTGCAAACTTGGATTGCCGATCCGCTATGTCGATGTCGGCGGCGGCCTCGGCGTGGATTACGAAGGCACGCGCTCGCGCTCCGCCTGTTCGATCAACTACGGGCTCGACCAATATGCCGCGACCGTGGTGCAGCCGTTGGCCGAAGCCTGTGCGGAACACGGCATCGCGCCGCCGCATGTTATCAGCGAGACGGGCCGCGCGATGGTCGCGCATCATGCGGTTCTGGTCATCAATGTCAGCGACATCGAGCGTGCGCCGGAAGGCCGCATTCCGCCGGCCGATGCCGACGAACCGGCCGTGTTGCGCCGGTTGCGCGAGATCCACGGCGAGATCGACGCGCGCTCGGTGATCGAGCTTTATCACGAAGCGCAGCATCACTGGTCCGAAGGCCATGCGCTGTTTGCACTGGGGCAGCTGGGTCTGCGCGAACGCGCGCGGCTCGACGACTTGTATTACGCGATCGTCGGCGCGCTGCGCGTGCGCCTGAAGCCGGAAGAGCGCGCCCATCGCCAGGCGCTGGACGAGTTGAATGAAAAGCTGGTGGACAAGTACTTTGTGAATTTTTCCATTTTTGAATCGATTCCCGACGCCTGGGCGATCGACCAGATCTTTCCGATCGTACCGATAGCCGGCCTGGACCGTGCCCCTGACCGGCGTGGCGTCATCGCCGACCTCACCTGCGATTCGGATGGGCGCATCGACCAGTATGTCGATGCCGACGGCGTCGATGTCAGTCTGCCCCTGCATGCTCCGGATCCGGGCAAGCCGTATCGTCTGGGTATTTTTCTGGTCGGCGCGTACCAGGAAGCGCTCGGCGACATCCACAATCTGTTCGGCGATACCGACGCGGTGAACGTGCGTCTGAACAATGGCGGTTACGAGTTCTCGCACGTGCGCCGCGGCGATACTACCGACGTAATGCTGGACTATGTCGGCTACGATCTGAAGGATCTGCGCGCTGCATATCGCGAAAAGATCGACGCGGCCGGGATCACGGACGAGGAAGCTGGTCGGATTGCGGCCGCGCTGGAGCAGGGACTGACCGGCTACACCTATCTTGCCGAAGACGACGAGGGTCGAACATGAGCGAATTGCGCGTTGGATTTGTGGGCCTTGGCGCCATGGGCTGGCCCATGGCCGGCCATCTCAAGCGCCAGGGACTGCTCGTCGCCGTCGTCAATCGCAACGCGGCCAAGGCGCAGCAATTCGCCCGCGAGAGTGCCGCCGAGGCTCCGGCGACACTCGCCGAACTGGCGTCGCTGTGCAACGTCATTGCGCTTTGCGTCAGCGCCGATGCCGACGTGATCGGCGTTGTGCGTGAAATTGCCGCGAGCGTGAAGCCTGGCATTATCGTCATCGATCATTCGACGGTATCTTCGGCGACGGCGAAACAGGCACAAGCGACGATGCAGGCAGCCGGCGGCGATTTCCTCGATGCACCGGTGTCTGGCGGCGTGGAAGGCGCAAAAAACGGAAAATTGTCCATTATGGTTGGCGGCGACGCCGGGACGCTTGCGCGCGTGCGCCCGGTGCTCGACGCCTACGCCGCGCGCGTCAGCCACATGGGGCCGGTGGGTGCCGGCCAGAACACCAAGGCGGTGAATCAGGTGCTCGTGGCCGGCATTGCGCAGGGCGTATGCGAAGGACTGGCCCTCGGCGAGGCGCTGGGCCTGGATCCGGAGGTGCTGTTGCCGACGTTGCTGAGCGGCGCGGCGGGATGCTGGTTCCTGGAAAAACGCGGTGCAACGATGCTGCGCAACGAGTTTTCCGGCGGTTTCAAGCTGGCGTTGCTGCACAAGGATCTGAATATCGTGCGCAGCCTGGCACAGGCCGCGGGAACCGATCACAGCATCATCGAGAAGTCGTTGGCCGACTACGACAAGCTGATGGCGCAGGGCCGTGGCGACGAGGAGATTTCCGCGCTGATCCGGCTCAAGCGTCGTGCGCCCTGAGTTCGCCGCAAAATGACATGCTTGCGCTGTTCGCGTCGCTGTCGCTGCGTTTTCACGCAATTGCGCGATGCGTGCTGATTGGCGCTCACGCTTGATCCCGGCGCTGGGCATCGCCGCGTGCACAGCCATGGCGCACGCGACCGACTGGCTGCAGTTCGGCAGCGACGCGGCGCACGGCAGCTATAACAGCGCGGAACGTGGTTATTCCACCGCAACCGGCAACCAGCTTGCATTTGCACCCGTCACCTTGCCCGCGGTCGCCGACAGCGCGCCAATCTTCGTCGGCGATGTTGCCACCGGCACCGGCATACGGGATCTGCTGCTCGTTGCGACGATGGACGGCAGCCTGTTGGCATTGAACGCCGCCGACGGTTCGCTGGTCTGGTCGCAGAAGCCAGCCGGCGCAGGCATGGTCACCACCGGTTCGCCAGCCGTCGAGCCGGGCCGGCAATATGTCTATGCCTACGGCCTGGATGGAAAAGTGCACAAGTACCAGCTCGGCGACGGCACGGAAGTGCTGGCTACCGGCTGGCCGCAGGTATCGACGCTGAAACCCGACGTCGAAAAAGGCGCGTCCGCCCTGACCATCGCCACCACCGGGGGTGCAGCGACGTATCTTTACTCGGTAACCAACAGCTACTACGACGGCGGCGACTATCAAGGACATCTGACGTCGATAAACCTGTCGACCGGCGTGCAGGCGGTTTTCAACGCGCAGTGCAGTGATCTGACGTTTCATTTCGTCAAAAATGGAATCTCCAGCGGCAGCGGTCAAGACGATTGCCAGCAAATCGCCAGTGCAAAGGCCGGTCAGACGGCAGGAAGCGGAATCTGGGGGCGTCCGGGAGCGGTTTACGATGCAGGGACCAACCGGGTTTACGTCGCCACCGGAAACGGCTTGTTTGATCCGGTCGATATGCTCGGCAACGGCATCGACTGGGGTGACAGTGTGCTCGCGCTGAATCCGGACGGCAGCGGATCGGGCGTGCAAGGCATGCCGGTCGACAGCTACACGCCTTCGACCTACGTGCAATTGCAGGATTCCGATGCCGATCTGGGTTCGACGTCACCGGCGATCCTGCCTGCACCGGTGGGCAGCAATGTCGCGCATCTGGGATTGCAAGGCGGCAAGGACGGCTGCGTGCGCTTGCTGAATCTCGACATGCTTGGCGGCAGCGCCGGCGCTGGCCATATAGGTGGCGAATTGCAGACGGTCGATTTGCCGGGCGGCAACCAGTGTGCCGAAGGCGGCAACCTGGGCACGTTCAAGGCACAGGCGGCGGTGTGGGTCAATCCGGCCGATGCCTCGACATGGGTGTTTGTCGCTCACAACGCCGGCATCGTGGCCTACCAGGTTGTCGTCACCGGATCCGGCAACCCGGCGCTGAGCCAGGTGTGGACTTCGAGCGATAGCGGAACTTCCCCTGTGGTGGCGAACGCGACGGTTTACTACGTGCAATCCGGCGTCGTAAGAGCGCTGGACGCGGCCACCGGCAGCGCCATCTGGTCGGATGCCCGGATCGGCGGCATCCACTGGCAAAGCCCGATCGTCGTCAACAGCCGTTTGTACGTCACCGACGAGCAGGCGCAGTTGTGGGTCTACCAGCTGGACGGCATTTTTCGCGACAACTTCCGGTAGGCGTCCCCGGTGTAGAAACTGCAAGCGTCCGATCTTGCGCGCCTTCACAAAATTGCATCGGATCCGGTGCTATTGTCGATTGACAGGGTTTGTGCTGGAAAGGGAGCGGGTTATGCGCAAACGGCAGTTGTCCAGAACGATCATCCTCTTGAGTGGAGTCGGCGCATGCGCAACCTCTGCGCACGCGACGGACTGGCTGCAGTTCGGCTACGACCAGACCAGCAGCAGCAATAACACCGCGGAGCCAGGATATTCCACGGCAGGCAACCAGCTCGCCTATTCGGCCACGATACCTTCGAGTTCGGATAGCACGCCAATCTACCTGAGCACGATGAATCTGCTGTTCATTGTCGCGAGAAACGGAACACTGCTCGCGCTGAATGCCGCGAATGGCACGACGGCGTGGTCGAAACCCTGTGTGCCGCCGGTGCCCACGACGCAGAATCCGAATCCTTTCAATTACTGCACAAGGCTCACAACCGGCGCACCGGCGATCGACCCCGGCCTGCAATACGTTTATGCCTATGGCCTGGATGGAAACGTACACAAATATCCGGTCGATGGCGGCACTGAAATCACCACCGGCGGCTGGCCCGAGCTATCGACCCTGAAACCTGACGTTGAAAAGGGCGCGGCGGGTCTTTCGATTGCCACATCGGGCGGTGTGAATTATCTGTATTCGGTGACCAACGGCTATGACGGTGATGGAGGCGATTATCAAGGCCATATCACTACCATCAACCTGGGCACTGGCGCGCAATATGTTTTCAACACTCAATGCAGCAATTTGTTGAACATTCATTTCGTGGAGAACGGCACTCCGCAAAGCAACGATTGCAATCTCGGAACCAGTACGAATCCCGGTGGTCCCTCTGGTCGCGATGGCCAAGAAAGCGGAATCTGGGGACGCCCCGGCGCGATCTTCGACGCCGTCACGAATAAAATCTATATCGCAACCGGCAACGGTCTCTTTAACGCCAACACTTCCGGTGGCTACGAATGGGGCGACAGCGTGCTGAAGCTGAACGTGGATGGCACTGGATCCGGCAATGGTGAGCCGGAGGACAGTTACACGCCAGTGACGTATGTGAGTCTGGATCGCTTCGATACGGATATTGGCTCGACCGCGCCTGCGATCTTGCCGTCGACGAGCACGACCTATCCGCATCTTGCCGTTCAGAGTGGAAAAGACAGTTGCGTGCGCCTGCTGAATCTGGACCAGATGGGTAATGCGCCAGGCCCAGGCCACGTGGGGACAACGACTGGCAGCGAATTGAATGCCGCCACCAGCTGTTCCACCGATGCTGTCAGTGGACAGGTCAGAACGCAGCCGGCAGTGTGGGTGAACCCTGCCGATGGAACCACATGGTTCTTCATTGCTGCCGATGGCGGCCTTTACGGCTATCAGCTGTCCATTACAGGCACGAGCGTTCCCACTCTCAAGCAACCACTGTCCTCGGCTCTTTCCAGCTTGCCAGGCGGCACCTCGCCAGTGCTCGCAAATGGAATGCTTTACTATGTGGCGAACAATTGTTCCTCTTGCACGATCTACGCAGTGAACGTGACTACGGGCAATGCCACTTCGGGCGCCGTGGTCTGGTCGGATAGTTCGCCGCAGAATATTCATTGGCAAAGTCCGATTGTCGTCAACGGGCGGTTGTATCTCGTGGACGGCAACTCAACCCTTTGGGTCTACGCGCTCGACGGCATCTTCAAGGGCGGCTTCCAGTAAGCCGATCCGTTACTGGCTTGGGGCTTCCTTCAACGCGATCGCGTTGACGCCGCTATCGGCCAGCGCTTTCTTGGCCGTTTCCAGTTCACTGGCGCTGGCGTAGGGACCGACGCGTACGCGGTTCCAGGTCTTGCCGTTGATCGTGATCGGCTGCACCTTGGCGATGAATCCCAACAGCGCCAGCTTCGCTTTTGCCTCGTCGGCGCCTTTCGCGTCGGGGTACGAGCCGGCCTGCAGGAAATAATGCGAGCCGGCGTCGGCTGGCGGAGCTGGCGCCGAAGCAGTTGCGTTTGGTGACTGGCTTTGCGCCATCGCCTGTTGCTGGCGTTGCTGTTCGGCCTTGGCCTTGGCCGACAGCTCCGCATCGGGAATCACGACTTCCATTTCCGGCAGCACCGAGTAGAAATCGTAGGTCTTCTTCGGCGGCGCCGGTTTCTTGCCGGCCTCGTCGGCAACGGCCTGGTCGGGTTCCTTCGGCGCGGTAGCTTCGGGATTGGGTTGCGGCAGGTTTTTCCGGTGCAGCATCGGCACCCATTCCTTGATCAGCATGATGGCTGACAAGGTCAATCCCAGCAGCACGCCCAGGCCGAGCCATACCCAGGCCGGCCACGACTGACGTTCATTTTCGCGGAAGGCCTGCTTGCCGGTGCGTTTGCCTGCCATTACATGCTCTCCGGAGCGGACACGCCGATCAGGTCAAGGCCGTTCGCCAGCACCTGGCGCGCAGAAACGATCAGAGCCAGCCGGGCATCGCGCAAGTCGACATCGTCGACGATGAATTGATGGGCGTGGTAGTACGTGTGCAGCGCGTTGGCGAGTTCGCGCAGGTATTGGGCGAGCAGATGCGGTTCGAGATTTGCCGCCGCGGCTTCGATGACTTCGGGGTAACGCGCCAGCTCGTTCATCAGCGCAATTTCGTGTTCGCTGTCCAGCCTGGCCAGGTGGGCCAGTCCATTGTCGCGGTTCCAGTTCAAACCACGCTCGCGGAGCTGGCGCAGCACGCTGCACACGCGCGCATGCGCATACTGGATGTAATAGACCGGATTGTCGTTGCTCTGCGAGCGCGCCAGGTCGATATCGAATACCAGCTGCGAATCGGTCTTGCGCCCTATCAGGAAATAACGTGTGGCATCGCGTCCGGCTTCATCGATCAGGTCGCGCAAGGTGACATAACTGCCGGCGCGCTTGGAAAGCTTCACTTCCTCGCCGCCGCGCATCACCGTCACCATCTGGTAAAGCACATACTCCGGCCAGTTCTCGGGAATGCCGGCGTCCAGCGCCTGCAGGCCGGCTTTTACCCGTGCCAGCGTGCCGTGGTGATCCGAGCCCAGCACCGTGACGGCGCGCTCATAGCCGCGCTGCCATTTGCTCAGGTGATAGGCCACGTCCGGCACGAAATACGTGTAGCTGCCGTCGGACTTGCGCATGACGCGATCCTTGTCATCGCCGAAATCCGTGGTGCGCAACCACAATGCGCCGCCGTCCTCGTAGCTGTGGCCGTGGGCAACGAGTTCGCGCACGGTTTCATCCACCTTGCCGGTGGTGTACAGCGAGGATTCGAGAAAGTACACATCGAAATCCGCACCGAATGCTTTCAGGTCCAGATCCTGCTCGTGGCGCAGGCTGGCCACGGCGAACCGGCGGATGGCATCGAGGTTGTCGGGATCTTTCGCGGCGGTGACGGCGTGGCCGTCGGCGACGGCCGAGGCGCCGGAAAGATAGGCCTCCGCCACATCGCCGATGTAGTCGCCGCGATAACCGTCTTCGGGCCAGCCCGGGTCATCCGGCTTCAGGCCTTTCGCGCGAGCCTGCACTGAAATCGCCAAGTTGTGGATCTGCGCGCCGGCGTCGTTGTAATAGAACTCGCGCCTGACGTTCCACCCGGTGGCTTCGAGCAGGCGGCTCAGGCAGTCGCCGATGACGGCGTTGCGGCCGTGACCGACATGCAGCGGGCCGGTGGGGTTGGCCGAAACGAATTCCACGCCGACCATTCTGTGGGCACCGCTGGTGTTGCGGCCGTAAGCCTCGCCTTCGGCAAGGATGCGGCGAATCTCGGCGTGCCAGGCTGTCGCGCCGAGAAAGAAATTGATGAAACCCGGGCCGGCAATCTCCACTTTGCTAACTTGTGTACTTTGCGGCATTGCCGCGGCGAGCGCGTCGGCCAGCGCGCGCGGGTTCTTGCGCGCCGGTTTTGCCAGCAGCAGCGCGGCGTTGGTTGCGAAGTCGCCATGTTCCCGGCTGCGCGTACGCTCGACAACGAACGGCACGGCGGCATCGGGCGGCAACACGGCTTGCTCCTGCAGGCGCGCGATGGCTTGCAGGACGATCTGGCGCAAAGGCTCTTTCACGCAGCAATTCCGGAAATGCGAGCGCTATTGTAGTCGGCGCAAGGCCGACTCAGAAAGCGCCCGAAGAAGTTGGCTTTTGCATACCGGGACTTGCACGCCGCTTCGCAGTGCCGAGTCAAAGATGCACGACAAGTGGCTGATCCGCATGACTTCCGGCAGGGCACGACGCGGGCTGTGGATAACTCTGTGGGTAAGGATGTCGCGATGGCGCCAGATCGCCAGCACGAAATTGGCGTATGCGCCGGGCGTGTGTGAGCAATCTACGTGCAGGTTGTTGTTTTTCAATAAAATAAATGCGTCGTCACGCAACTGAAACGACCCAGCCATGTGGCAAATGCAGCGGATGCTGCATTGTGTATAAAGCTGCATCGCAGACAGCATAAGTCTCTGTGCGCGCGTAAGAATTCTGCAATGTCGCGCGGCTATTGTGCGCATGCCGGGTTCAACGCCCGGCTCGGGAAACGTGGCGTGCGGGATGCGCACGTTGCGACAGGTGCAGGGACGCGCCATTCATTCAAGGCAGCCATTGGAATTGCCAATGGAGCAGGCGGCGCAGCACGTCGCGCGCCTGGTGCGCGGCTCGGCTTCAGGGCGCCAGTTCGGCGACGATCGAGCGGAAGGTTTCCAGCACTTGTGTGCCGTTGCGCGGTGCCGGCACGCGTGCGCGCAACTCGTGAATCAGCTTGCGCATCGGTTCGGTATTGGCCTGCTTGGCCGCTGCGAATGCCTGACGGCCGTAGTCCGAACTGAACCGATGCAGGTCGAAGAAATAGTGGCCTTGGCCGGTGCTGAGGAAGTTGAGTACCGGCAGCGCCGCTGCCGGATCGGCAGGATCGCGGTGGCTGCGCATCTCGCGTTCCAGGCACAGGCGTTCCGTGCTTGCCATGAATATGGGAAACGCCTCGGCGACGTTGGCCGTGTCCAGGTCCGCGGCGATGAGGGTCAGCTGCAAGGCATGGGCGATGCGCGGATCCGCACGCCATCCCGCGGCGTGCTTGTCGAGCTTCTCGTCGAGCTTCTGTGCCAGCGCGCCGCCGGATTGGACGACGATCTCGGCGCTGTTGTATTCCAGCATCGGCGGCGGCGGCCTGGCGTCGAAGGTGCTGCCGGAGATCATCAGTTCGATGGCGAGGAATACCTCGGCATTGCGTTCCTCGGTGAACCCGCACATGCGCAGGATCCGGAACGTTTCCTCGACGCTGGCGCGCTCGTTGCTGCCGATACCGGCGGCGAACGCAGGCACTTCGCGCTGGCGCAGATCGTGCGCCGCGGCAAACAAGGCCAGCAGGAACCAGTCGCGCAGGCCCAGTGCCGGCACGCCGACTGCATCGATGAGCCGCTCCAGGCGCGGGCCGAGAATTTCGAAGATATGCCCTTCGTTGTGGTAGTGATGAAAATCCTTGCCCCAACTGCCGTGGCGGTAAGCGAGCCGGCAGAATGCAATCAGGACCACATCTTCGGCCGGCTGCACCGGTGCTGTTGCGACGTCGATCAGGGCGGCGAAACGCCGGCGCCGTCGCGCAAGCAGATCCAGCAGTTCGGGGCTGCGCTCGCTCACCAGGCGCCGTGCCGTTTTGGCATCGGGCACCATGCGCTCGAAGTCGTCTGGGGGGAATTCTTGAGGATATTGAAAAATCACGGCCCCGATCGCCATCCGCATTGCGTTGCAGTATAGCCCGGACGCCGCGGAAATTTCGATGCGCCGAAGCGCCTGGCGCGAGAGCCCGGCCTAGAGCATGCCGCGCTCGGCCAGCGACAACGGGCGACCGCTGCCGACGATGAAATGGTCGAGCACTCGTACCTGGATCAGGGCCAGCGCATGCTGCAGCTCGGCGGTAATGTCGCGGTCGGCCTGACTCGGCTCGGCAACGCCGGAAGGATGGTTGTGGGCGAATATCACCGCCGCCGCGTTGTGTGCCAGACAACGCCGTACCACTTCGCGCGGATGCACACTGGCGCCATCGATGGAACCGCGAAACAGTTCCTCGAATGCGATCACGCGATGGCGGTTGTCCAGGAACAGGCAGGCAAATACTTCGTACGGATAGGCGGCGATACGTGCGCGCAGGTAGTCTGCGCAGGCGGCCGGGTTGCTCAGTGCATCCGGCCGCTGCAATTCGCAGGCGAGATAGCGCCTGCCCAGTTCCAGGGCAGCGAGCAGGCAGCACGACTCCCAGCCCGCGTTGCGCGGCCAGCGCCGCGGGTTCCAGTTCGAGCAGCGGCTTGAGTCCGCTGTGCTGGGCCAGCAGTTCGCGGCCAAGATCAACCGCGGTCTGCCCGCGCCTGCCCGAGCCCAGGAACAGCGCCAACAGTTCGGCGTCGGACAACGCCGCCGCGCCACGCGCCAGCATCTTTTCGCGCGGTCGTTCGTCTTCGGGCCAGTCGCGTATCGTCATGACTTCAATATTCCGCGACAAGACCGCGCACGGCAGGCGGAAAACCCGCGAATTCCGGTAAGCTACCCGCCTGTCATGCTGTCGGCGGATTCCTACATGAGCGCTCCGGCTCTCGCCAATCTGCGCATCCTGCTCGGTGTCTCCGGCGGTATTGCCGCATACAAGGCCGCGGAGTTGACCCGGCGCCTGCGCGACGCCGGCGCCGAGGTCCGGGTGGTGCTCACTGAAAATGCCGCACGCTTCGTGACACCGCTGACGTTCCAGGCGCTTTCGGGCCAGCCGGTACGCTGCGGTCTATGGGACGAGTCCGCGGAAGCGGCGATGGGGCACATCGAGCTGGCGCGCTGGGCGCAGCGCATCGTGATCGCTCCGGCCAGCGCCGACCTGATCGCACGCCTGGCACACGGGTTGGCCGACGACCTGCTGACCACGCTATGCCTTGCCAGCACGGCCGCAGTGGCCCTGGCGCCGGCGATGAACCAGCAGATGTGGGCGCATGCGGCGACACAAGCGAATCTGACCGTGCTCCGCGCGCGTGGTATCAGCGTGCTCGGGCCGGGATCGGGCAGTCAGGCCTGCGGTGAATTCGGCGCGGGGCGCCTGCTCGAGGCTGACGCCATCGTCGCGGCGCTGGCCGCCATGCACGGCCCACAGTTGCTCGCCGGCACGCGCGTGCTGGTCAGCGCCGGGCCGACGTTCGAGGACATCGATCCGGTGCGTTATGTGGGCAATCGCAGCTCCGGACGCATGGGTTTTGCCGTCGCCCAGGCCGCGGCCGAGCAAGGTGCCGAAGTACAGCTTGTCGCCGGTCCCGTGCATCTGCCGACGCCTGCGGGCGTGGTCCGGACCGACGTGCGCAGCGCCAGGCAGATGCACGCGGCGGTGATGCAGCATATTCCACAAAGCGACATCTTTGTCTCCGCTGCGGCAGTCGGCGACTACCGGCCGGCGGAAATCGCTACGCATAAACTGAAGAAAACCGGTGGCTCGCTGACGCTGACGTTGACCGAGAACCCGGATATCGTGGCGCAGGTTGCAGCGCTGAAAAACAGGCCCTTCGTGGTCGGCTTCGCTGCGGAAACGCGGGATCTGCAAGCCCACGCCCAGGCCAAGCTCGCCGCCAAGAAACTGGATTTGATCGCAGCCAACCAGGTCGGCGCCGGCGCCGGCTTCGATTGTGCGGACAACGAACTGCTGTTGCTCTGGCCCGGCGGCAAAGAACACTTGGCGCGTGCAGACAAGATCGTGCTGGCAAGGGCGCTGGTCGCGCGCATCGCCGCACTGCGCGAGCCCGCCCTGGGGCGTACCCGGCCTGGAGGCAGAAAGCGGTGATCCAGATCGAGCTGAAAATCCTCGATGCGCGCGTCGGGCGCGAGATTCCGCTGCCGGCGCCGGCGACGCCCGGCTCGGCCGGCATGGATCTGCGCGCGGTGCTCGATGCACCGCTGGCGCTTGAACCGGGCATCACGGCGCAGATTCCCACCGGTATCGCCATCCACATTGCCGATCCGGGCTATTGCGCGCTGATCCTGCCGCGCTCCGGCCTGGGTCACAAGCACGGCATCGTGCTCGGCAATCTGGTCGGCCTGATCGATTCGGACTATCAGGGTCCGCTGATGATTTCCTGCTGGAACCGTGCGCAAACGGCCTATACCATTGCGCCCGGGGAACGCATCGCTCAATTGGTGCTGATACCCGTAGCGCGCGCAGGGTTTCGCGTGGTGGAGGAATTTGCGGCCAGCCAGCGCGGTACGGGCGGTTTCGGTCACACCGGCGCGAATTGATCGCAGCCTCGCAGTCCAGAATACCCAGAGCATTCTCGCTATCATGAAAAAACCCGGCGACAAGTTAAGTGCTCTGCAGCAGTCGCTGGCGCAGGCGGCACAGCCCGAACGGATCCGGCGGCTGCTGGATCCGCGCTTTCTGTTGCTGATCGGCGCCGTGCTTGCGTTCGGCGCGGCGATTTTCTGCGCCTGGCAGAGCTGGCTGGTGTTCAGCGAAATCCGCGGCGCCGATGAGGCCGAGCACGTCCGTCAATCGGAAGTGGAGGCGTTGAACAAGTTCGTTGCCGATACACGCAAGCGCGTGATCGAGGCAGTGAACAGCGACACGGTGACGGCGGCGTTGGTGCAGCCCGGCGAGGATGCGAATTCCACGGCTGCCCTCGCCCTGAAGCAGGGCTTGCCCGATCTGATCGCGGTGGACTTCTATCGCGCCGATCTGGCCGATGTCCTGAGCAGCGATTTTTCCAAATTCGGCTACGCCAAGGCCGCAATGCTCGTCCAGGCGCATCAATACCAGCGCGGGGCGCCGTTGCAATCGCATGCCGCTGCGCAGAAAGCGCGCAGCCTGGCGTTTGCGTTGCCGGTCCTGCGTGGCAAGGAAGTTGTCGCCTTTGCCTATGTCGAGTTGCCCTTTGCGCCCATGCTCGAAATCTTCCGGCAACCGAGCGTTGCCGATGCGCGCATCGATCTGCGCCAGGGCGATGGTCGCGGCGACTTGCTGCTCGACAGCATCGGCAGTCGCAGCACGCCGGCATCGTTGGCCGATCCCGGCTTGACTGTTGCCGGCAGTCTGTTCCGCATCGGCAGCGTCGCCGAGGAGTTTTTCATTGTTTTGCCGCACAACCTGCTGCTGAGCTTGCTGCTCGCCGTCGTTGCGCTGGGCCTGGCATTCATGCTGTGGCTGGTGCGAGCCGAAGGCTGGGACGGCGCGCTGGCGAGTCTGCGCGGACGCAAGCGCGATACCCGCAGCACCGGGGCCGAACCGACGTTGGCCCAGTCAACGGCGCAGGATGCCGCGCGGTCGCCGGCAGCGGCGGCTGCCGCCAAGCCCAAGGCTATGCCGAAACCGGCCGACGCCGACATCGTCATCGATCGCAGTATCTTCCGCGCGTACGATATCCGTGGCGTGCTCGGCAAGACACTCACCGCGGGTATCGCGCGCCAGATTGGACGCGCCATCGGCAGCGAGGCGCAGCAACGCGGTTTGAAGGAGATCGCGGTTGGACGTGACGGACGCCTGTCCGGCCCGCAGCTGGCCGGCGCGCTGATCGACGGTCTGCGCAGCGCCGGCTGCGACGTGATCGACATCGGCGCCGCGCCGACGCCGGTTCTGTATTTCGCCACATTCCATCTGAATATCGGGTCCGGCGTGATGGTCACCGGCAGCCACAATCCGCCCGACTACAACGGCTTCAAGATCGTGCTCGGCGGCGAGACGCTGTCGGAAGGCGCGATCCAGGATCTTTACGCGCGGGTCAGCGAAAACCGCTTCACCAGTGGCAGTGGTGGTTTGCAGACAATGGAAGTAACCCGCGACTACATCGAGCGCATCACCGGCGATGTCCAGGTCGAACACAAATTGAAGATCGTGGTCGATTGCGGCAACGGCATTGCCGGTGCAGTCGCACCGGCCGTGCTGGAGGGCATCGGTTGCGAAGTGCTGCCGCTGTACTGCGACGTTGACGGCAAATTCCCGAACCACCATCCGGACCCATCAGATCCGCACAACCTGCAGGATCTGATCCTCTCGGTGAAACAGATGAACGCCGACCTCGGCGTGGCGTTCGACGGCGACGGCGATCGCCTCGGCGTGGTCACCGCCGACGGCGAAATCATCTATCCGGATCGACTGCTCATGCTGTTCGCCAAGGACGTGCTCACGCGCAATCCCGGCGCAACGATCATCTACGACGTCAAGTGCACCGGCAAACTGCAATCGCTGATCCTGCAGGCGGGTGGCAGTCCGATCATGTGGAAGACCGGACATTCGCTGATCAAATCGAAGATGCGCGAAACCGATGCCGAGCTGGCCGGCGAAATGAGCGGGCATTTCTTTTTCCGCGAGCGCTGGTACGGATTCGACGACGGCATCTATTCGGCCGCGCGCTTGATGGAAATCCTCACCGCGGATCCGGAAGGCCGCACTCCGCAGCAGATCTTCGACAGTCTGCCCAAGGGCGTGAGCACGCCGGAGCTGAAGATCGAAATGGCCGAAGGCGAGCACTACCGCTTCATCGAGAAGTTCAAGGAGAAATCCAGCTTCGAAGGCGCGCGCGTAACCACCATTGATGGCGTGCGCGCGGATTGGCCTGACGGCTGGGGACTGGTACGCGCATCCAATACCACGCCGGTGCTGGTGCTGCGCTTCGATGCCGACAGCGACACGGCGCTGCTGCGCATACAAGACGTGTTTCGCAAGCAACTGCTTGCGCTGAATGCCGCATTGGCGCTGCCGTTCTAGCCGCGCGGGCTAATGTTTAGTCTGTGCGTTTTCCTGAAGTTCCCGATAGTGGGCAAGGTCGTCGCCAAACCTCTTCGTGGTGTCGATTTTTTCCTGTTGTTTGGCCACGATGTAGGCTTTCTGCTTTTCGATGTTGCGGCGCAACGACTCGATCTGTGACTGCAGCGTTGCCGGCACCGGTTTGCCATTGCGATCCAGGTCTGCCGCGTGGGAGAGTATTTCGGTCAGGCTTTTTTCCTGGCTCTGCAGGCTGACTTCGGTCGAATGGATATTCTGGTCCATCATGTCCAGTTGCGCCTGTTGCGAACTGACCAGTTCGTGTTCGTTGGGGTAGGCGGCGAGAATCTGCTGGTCATTCTTCGCTTTTTCGTCGGCCACGTGCTTCTGCGCAGCCTGCTGTGCGGCGGCATCCTCGTCGGCCTTCGTTTCCTCCGCCGTTTTCGCGCGATTCACATGCTTGACCACGATCCCCTGCGCATTGACCACGTCGTAACCCAGCAGCAGCGCCTCATTCGGAAGGGCATCGTCGAAATGCAGGTTGCCTTGTGCATCTTTCCATTTGTAGCGATTGTGTACGCCGCCTTCCGCGATTGCCTGAGCGGCGACGCCAAGGGTCAGGGCGAATACGGCGAGCGAGAGTCCAGACTGGCGCATGAGCAGTTCCTCCTTTCAATCAGTATAGGCGGCCTGCGCCGCGCTTCAACAGCCGTACGTCGAGCGATAGGCTTCCAGCCGCGCGCGGTGCAGCGCAAGTTCGGGCCGCTCGGCAGCCAGGGCGAGTAATTCGTCGAGCCGCGCAATCGCGATGACCGGCGTGCCGAACTCTGCGGTGATTTCCTGCGCCGCTGAGTGCGCGCCTCTGCCGCGTTCCTGGCGGTCCAGCGCGATCAGTACGCCAGCGGGTGTCGCACCGTGGGCACGGATCAGCGCCAGGGATTCACGAATCGCGGTACCGGCGCTGATAACATCATCCACGATCAGCACGCGACCCTGCAAGGACGCGCCGATCAGCACGCCGCCTTCGCCGTGGTCCTTGGCTTCCTTGCGGTTGAACGCTACCGGCAAATCGCGCTGATGGGTCTGCGCAAAGGCGATTGCAGCCGCCGTGGCAAGCGCGATGCCCTTGTAGGCCGGCCCGAACAGCATGTCGAACCCGACGCCGGAATCGGTGGCAGCTTGTGCGTAGGCGCTGCCGAGCGTTGCCAGCGCGGCGCCGGAATCGATCAGCCCGGCATTGAAGAAATAGGGGCTCAGGCGCCCGGATTTGAGGGTGAATTCGCCGAAACGCAGCGCGTTCTTGCGCAGGGCCAGGTCGAGGAATTCGCGTTGGTAGGTGTGCATGCGGGGCTGATGGATGGGGTATGGAAGCAGAGTCTAGCGCGTCGCACACCCGATGGCGGGCGGTCCTGACCGGTCGATCCACGAAATTGGCGCTACAGGGTAAGCTTGGGGCCCCGACCTCTACTCCACAGCCCTCATGCGCATCATCACTTTCAACGCGAACGGTATACGCTCGGCCGCCACCAAGGGGTTTTTCGACTGGTTGCGCACGCAGCGCGCCGACGTGGTCTGCCTGCAGGAGACCAAGGCGCAGGAAGACCAACTGACCGATCCGATGTTCCGTCCGGATGGCCAACACTGCTTTTATCGCGATGCGACGACGAAGAAAGGCTATAGCGGCGTGGCGATTTATTCGCGGCGCGAGCCTGACGAAGTGCGCACGGCACTGGGCTGGGCGCCATTCGACGAAGAGGGGCGTTACATCGAAGCGCGTTTCGGCAAGCTCAGCGTCGTTTCGCTGTACGTTCCGTCGGGCTCATCCGGTGAAGAGCGCCAGCATTTCAAGTTCAAGACGATGGACTGGATCACACCGATCTTCGATGCGTGGCTCAAAAGCGGGCGCGACTATGTGATCTGCGGCGACTGGAACATCGTGCACACACGCAACGACATCAAGAACTGGAGCTCGAACCAGAAGAATTCCGGCTGCCTGCCGCAGGAACGCGCATGGCTGGATCTGCTGTTCAACGAGCGCGGCTGGGTCGACAGTTTCCGCGCGTTGAAACCCGATACGATCGAATATACCTGGTGGTCGAACCGCGGCGCGGCACGCGCGAACAACGTCGGTTGGCGTATCGACTATCAGGTCGTTTCGCCATCGCTGCGCAAAAAGCTCAAGGCTTGTGCGATCACACCGACGCCTCGGTTTTCCGATCATGCGCCGTATGCGGTGGACTACGCGTGATTGCACCCGCGAACGCGGACGCCAGGCCCTCGGTATGGCGGGCATTCGCCCAGCGATCGGCATGGACGATGCTGTTTTTCGGCTTTTCCTCGGGCCTGCCCTTTCTACTGGTGGCTGGCACACTTGCTTACTGGCTCAAGGAAAACCACGTCCGGATTCAGGACATCACCATGATTGCCAGCGCCGGCATGACCTATGCCCTCAAATTCCTGTGGGCGCCGCTGCTGGATCATTGGCGGGTGCCGGGATTTGCCCGGCTCGGTCAACGCCGTGGCTGGCTGCTGTTCGCTCAAGTCGGCATTGTGTCCGGTCTGCTCGCGATGGCCGCGATTACGCCCGCGCACCTGCCCGCATTTGTGAGCATGACTTTGCTGGTCGCAATTTTCGGCGCGACGCAGGACATTGCCGTGGATGCATATCGCATCGAGATAGCACCGATCGACGTGCAAGGGGCGCTGGTGGCGACCTATGCGCTCGGTTATCGCATTGGCTTGATGGTGGCCGGCGCGTTGGCGCTTATCCTGGCTGACCATTTGTCGTGGCGTTGGGTCTATTGCGTTATGGCATTGGCAATGATGATCCCGGTCGTCGCCAACCTGGTCGCGCGCGAGCCTGAAATCCAGCGCACGTTGCCGCATGGCTGGAGTGATGCGATGCACGAAAGCGTAGTCGAGCCCTTTCTTGATTTCTTCCGCCGCTACGGCTGGCAGCTGGCCGCCGTCACGCTTCTATTCATCCTGTTGTTCAAGATGCCGGAACAGGCGACGGTTGGCGGTGTAATGAGTCCGTTCTATCGTGACATGGGCTTCAGCCTGACTGCGATCGGCGCGATCACCAAGGTCTATGGTGTTGCCATCGGCATCGTCGGTGTTTTCATTGGTGGCGCCGCGGTGGCGCGGTTCGGCGTTTGGCGCAGCCTGCTTGTGGCGATCGTTTTTTGTGGCGGCAGCAATCTGTTGTATCTCTGCCTGATCACGCATCCCGGCGATCTGAGCGTGCTCACTGCGGTGATTTCTGCCGAGAATTTCACCTTGGGTTTCCTAGGACCACCTACCGTGGCGTTCCTGTCGTCGCTAGTGAGCCGACGGCACACCGCGACGCAATACTCATTGCTTTCGTCGCTGGTGAATCTGCCCGGGAAGATTCTGGGGTTTTTTGCCGGAGGCATCGTTGCCGCGACCGGCTACGGCAGTTATTTTGTCATTACTGTGCTGGCGGTCTTCCCGGCGGCCCTGCTGTGTCTGTGGCTATGGCCGCGCTTTCGACGCCTGGAAGCAACACGGCCGGTTTGAATATCGCGGGCGCAAGTCGGTCAGGCGTGTAATCGGACGTGTTTGCTGCGAAAATCGTTTTGGCAGGGGCTGGACGTATAACAAACGAGAGCAACGTGCCCGACATACTCGTCCGCAACATCGAAGACGCCGTCGCGGAGCGGATCAAGGCGATCGCGCGCGAGCGCAGCTGGTCGATCAACGAGGTCATCCTGTACGTGCTGCGCCACAGTCTGGGTTTCGGCGGCGAGGACATCGTCAAACGCGAAATCCAGGATATTGCCGCGCTCGGTGGCACCTGGGATCCACGCGAAAGCGCTGCGTTCCGCACCGCGCTTGAGGCATTCGAGCAAATCGACGGCAGACCCCTGTTCGTCGACACGCCCAAGCGCAACGATCAGCCGCCGAAGTAGATGCCGCCGAGCACGCGTGATCCGCGCGCGCCAGTGACCGTGCAGACATTTTCCGGTGCGTGCCCCGCAATACGTTCGCGCGCCAGCCACGCAAACGTCATCGCCTCGACGAAATCCGGATCGACGCCCAACGTGGCAACGCTCGCGACCGTGGCCGGTGCAAGGGCCGACGCGATGGCTTGCATCAGCACCGGATTGTGCACGCCGCCGCCGCATACCAGAACTTCGTTCGCGCCGCGCGCATGGGCGCGAACCGCATCGGCGATGCTGCGCGCGCTCAGGGCGACCAGCGTGGCCTGAACATCGGCCGGCGCAATCGTCAGTCCACGCAAATGCTCGTGCAGCCAGGCCGGATGAAACACCTCGCGGCCCGTGCTCTTCGGCGGGGCTGCGGAAAAATACGGGTCGGCCAGCAGACGCGACAACAGCGCCTGGTCGATCGTACCGGATGCGGCGAAGGTGCCATCGGCGTCAAACGGGCTGCCGAGCTGGGCCTGCGCCCAGGCGTCGAGCAGACAGCTGGCCGGGCCGGTATCGAAACCCCGCAGCGGCGTGGCCGCATCGGCCGGGATGATCGTGATATTGGCGATTCCACCGAGGTTCAACACCACGCGCGTGGCGTTGGCGCGCGCCAGCATCGCAGCGTGGAAAGCGGGCGCAAGCGGCGCACCCTGGCCGCCAGCGGCCATGTCGCGACGGCGAAAATCGGCCACGGTAACGATGCCGGTCAGTTCCGCAATGACGTTGGCGTCGCCGAGTTGCAGGGTATATGGCACTGCGCCATACGGGCGATGGCGCACTGTCTGGCCGTGCGATCCAAGCGCGCTGACGGCGGCCGGCGCAACGCCGGTGCGCGCAAGCAGGGTATTTGCCGCCGCTGCGAAATTTTGCGCAATTTCCACATCGAGCGCACCGAGTTCATCCAGTGCGATATGCCCATTGCCCTGGGCGAGCGCCAGGATGCGCTGACGCAAACTCTCGGGATAGGGGTGAGTCAGCGCCGAATGCAAGCGTGGCTGCGGAGCGAAACTGGTCAAGGCCACATCGATGCCGTCGGCGCTGGTGCCCGAGATCAGGCCGAGATAAAGCGCGGGTTGCGGCGTCACCGGTGCGCGAACTATTTGGCGAGCGCGAGCTGAGTGGCTTCCAGCGTCTTCAACTTCGCCAGCAGCGGCTGGCTTTGCCGTTCGAAACGCGCGAACTCCGTGGGCGGCAGGGGCTCGGGCTTGGGCAGGGTCACCGTGAGCGGATCACGATGCACGCCGTCGACGCGGAACTCGTAATGCAGATGCGGGCCTGTCGCCATGCCGGTCATGCCGACGAAACCGATCGTCTGGCCTTGACTGACGTGCTGGCCGGTCTGGATCGACGCGAAACGCGACATGTGGCCATAAAGCGTGCTGTAGCGGCCGCCGTGCTGCAGGATGACGACATTGCCATAGCCATTTTGCCAGCCGCGGAAGGTCACCCTGCCTTCGCCCGCGGCGTGAACCGGTGTGCCCGTCGGCGCAGCGTAGTCGACGCCACGATGCGCGCGCATGGTGCCGAGTACGGGATGCAGCCGAGCAACGCTGAACAGCGAGGAAATTCTGGAAAATTCCACCGGCGTGCGCAGGAAGGCCTTGCGCAGCGGGCGACCATCGCCGCTGTAATACATGGTGTTACCGCTGCTGTCGGTATAGCGGAACGCGCTGAAGCGCTTGCCGCGGTTGACGAACGTGGCGGCAATGATCTCGCCGGTATGCAGGTGCTCGCCCTCGCAGTACACGTCGTCGTAGATCACAGTGAAGCTGTCGCCCTGGCGCAGGTCCTGGGCGAAATCGATGTCGTAGCCGAATGCGTTGGCCAGCTTGAGCACCATCGAATCGCTCATGCCGGCCTGTTCGCCGGCGTCGAACAGCGACCGCTCGACCACGCCATGGGCAACATACGTGCGACGTTCCAGTTGCCGATCCTGCACGCTCTGGTGCAGGCCATCGGCGGCGAAGGTGTCGACAACGCGTGTGTGGTCATCGCGATCGAAGCGCACGCCGTGCCTGCTGTCGTCGGCTGACCGGGCAAAGGCAAACTCGTCGCCGGGATGAATATTGTGCAAGGCGGTTGCGTTGCTGCGGTCGTCGAGCAGTTTCTGCAATTCGCCCGGGCTTATTCCATGCTGCCGGAAGATATCGCCGACGGTCTGGCCAGGACGCACGGTCACTACCTGCCAGTCGACGTCGTCACCAAACCCTGCGCTGGCACTGGCGTCGGTATCCGTATCGCCGTCCGTGGTCTGTGGCGAAGGCAGCGGCGGCACTTCGAGATTCAAGGTGGTCAGCGCATTGGTCTCGGGCTGCCGCGTGGCGCTGGCCCAGCGCGGGATCACTGCACCGGCAAGCAGGGTCAGCGTCAACGCCGCGCCTGCAATCAGCCAGTGTCGGCGCCGCCAGGACACCGGTGCGGCGACGATGTCGCGTACGGAGGTTCGCATTGTGGAAAATTTATAATAGTGGAAATGTTGCCGGCACGCCATGAAGCCATTCATCAGACGTCGTGTTGCCTGTCGTATAAAATGAACGGCGCTGTTATTCTGGGGCACGGTCGGCATCCGGCAAACGCGACGTAACATAGCCGCTGCATCTACCCCCGTCAACGCAATGTGAAACAAGGATTTGCAGGGCTCGCGCGGTTAACGAATAATTAACGCGAGTGGCGGTTTGGCCGTCCATTCTTCCCTGGGACCGCTGGTTTGAATGGCCTGCGCGAGTTCTGCTCTCACGAGGTAGTCATGAACGACATCACGGCGGCGCTGGACCAGATCGGTCGTGGCGCCGAGGAAATCATCAAGCTGGCCGATCTTGAGGCGCGCCTCAAACTGGGTCGGCCGCTGCGCATCAAGGCAGGCTTCGATCCAACCGCGCCGGATCTGCATCTGGGCCACACCGTGCTGCTGAACAAGATGCGGCAGTTCCAGGATCTGGGCCATCAGGCGATTTTCCTGATCGGCGATTTCACCGGCATGATCGGCGATCCCAGCGGCAAGAACGTCACGCGCAAACCGCTGACGCGTGAGGATGTGCTTGCCAACGCCGAAACCTATGCCGCGCAGGTATACAAGGTGCTCGATCGGGAACGGACCGAGCTGCGCTTCAATTCCGAGTGGTTCGGGGCGATGGATGCCGCGGGCATGATCAGGCTCGCGGCGAGCCACACCGTCGCGCGCATGCTCGAACGCGACGATTTCGACAAGCGCTACAAAAGTGGACAACCCATCGCGATCCACGAGTTTCTCTATCCGCTGGTGCAGGGCTACGACTCGGTTGCGCTCAGGGCCGACGTCGAACTCGGCGGCACCGATCAGAAGTTCAATCTGCTGGTCGGACGTCAGTTGCAGGAAGATGTCGGCCAGCCGCCACAGATCGTGCTGACAATGCCTCTGCTTGAGGGCACTGACGGCGTCAACAAGATGTCGAAATCCCTGGGCAATTACATCGGTATCAACGAGCCGGCGAACGAGATCTTCGGCAAGGTAATGCGTCTGTCGGATGAACTGATGTGGCGTTACTACGAACTGCTTTCATTCGCAAAGTCCCTGGCGGACATTGCCAGGATGCGTGAAAGCGTTTCGTCAGGCGCCAATCCGCGCGACTTCAAGATGCAGCTCGCCGCCGAGCTGACGGCGCGCTTTCACGACAGCGTGGCTGCGGAAGCAGCGGTCAGGCACTGGCACGAGGTCGTGCAGGGGGGCGGTGTGCCACAGGATCTTGCGGTCCAGACAGTTCCGGTATCGGGCGATGGCATCCGGATTGGTGCGTTGCTCAAGGCGGCGGGGCTCGCGCCGAGCACATCGGAAGCGATGCGCAAACTCAATGAACGCGCCGTGCGTATCGATGGCGCGGTGGTGGACGACCGTGAGCTTACGCTGGGCGTTGGCGGCGAGCATCTGCTTCAACTCGGCAAGCGCGGCTATGCGCGTGTGCGGCTGGTGGCCGCTGCGTGAATTGCGCTGTTACTGCAGGTGTTGACGGACGGTAGAGCGGATGTATAATGCGCGGCTCCGCGGACGAAACGTCAGCGGGAGTAAAAGAGTTCTTTGACAGTGTGCGCAGGTGACTTGTGTGGGCGCCTTGGGGTGGATGAAAGTCCATCGAGATGCAA
>JARLJU010000133.1 GCA_031291055.1 Rudaea sp.
CGCGACTTTCAGCAAGCCTGCACGCGTGGCCGGATGCATCGGCGGCAACGGATGGCGCACCGCGTCCGATCGAATCACACCGCCTTCTTTCATCAAAGCCTTGCACGACGCGAGGCCGCCCTGGCGGTTTTCGTAGTTGATGAGCGGCAGCCATGCCTGATAGTGGGCGGCGGCCGCTTCGGTGTCGCCGGCCGCATAGGCGTCGAGGATCAAGCGGATGCCGTCCGGGTAGCCGCCACCGGTCATCGAACCGGTTGCGCCCGCATCGAGATCGGCCATCAGCGTGATCGCTTCTTCGCCATCCCACGGACCCACCACGGCGTCGCCGCCCAGTTCGATCAGCTCGCGCAACTTGTTCGCCGCCTGCGGCACTTCAATCTTGAAGTACGACACGTTCTGCAGTTCGCGGGCCATGCGCGCGAGAAACGGTGCGGACAACGCCGTGCCGCTGACCGGCGCATCCTGGATCATGATCGGAATCCCGATGGCATCGGAGACCGTGCGATAGAACTCATCGATGCCGCGCTCACCAATGCGGATCGTTGCGCCGTGGTACGGCGGCATGATCATCACCATCGCGGCGCCCGCAGCTTGCGCGCTGCGGCTGCGTTCAGCGCATAGGTGCGAGCTGAAATGCGTGGTCGTGACGATCACCGGCACGCGACCCGCGACGTGTTCAAGCACCAGGTGCATTAGCGTGTTGCGTTCGTCGTCGGATAGCGCGAACTGCTCGGAGAAGTTCGCCAGAATGCACAGGCCGTTGGAACCCGCATCGATCATGAAATCGATGCAGCGTTTCTGGCCATCCAGGTCGAGCCGGCCGGCCTCGTCGAAGATGGTCGGCGCGACGGGGAACACGCCGCGCAATGGAGCAGGGTTGGGTGTTTGGGTCATAGCGATGTGCGTTGTGCTGGGGTGAGGGGATGACGTGATGAGGCGCGGGTTTTTGAATGTCTCCGCAACTGACTATACGGCGGCGTGCGTGGCGGGTATATTGAATAGTTTCCATCTTGTGATCGCTTTTACGACTCACCTCGTGGGTTCGCGGCAAGCCATGAAAGACACCCTGAACGTTTTGCTGTCGAGACTGCGCATGAAGCAACTGCAATTGCTGATCGCGCTCGACGACCACACCTCGCTGCACAAAGCAGCCGGCGCGATGTCGATGACGCAATCGGCTGCCAGCAAGGCGTTACAGGAGCTGGAGTCGATGCTCGACGAGCGGCATGATTCCGAACCACAATGGTCACTGAGTTATCACCTATACGCTGCACTAGGAGAAGCACAACAGCCCG
>JARLJU010000134.1 GCA_031291055.1 Rudaea sp.
CCCAACTCGGCGGCGGCGTGCTGAACGAACTCACGCACGCTGTACTGCACGCCGGTGGCGATGACGTAGTCCTCCGGCTGCTGCTGTTGCAGCATGCGCCATTGCATCTCCACGTAGTCGCGCGCGTGGCCCCAGTCGCGCAACGCCGAGAGATTGCCGAGGTACAAGGTTTTCTGCATGCCCACCGCAATACGTGCCACGGCGCGCGTGATCTTGCGCGTGACGAAGGTCTCGCCCCGCACCGGCGATTCGTGATTGAACAGAATCCCGTTGCAGGCGTAGAGCCCGTACGCCTCGCGGTAATTGACCGTGGTCCAGTAGGCAAACAGCTTGGCGACCGCATACGGGCTGCGCGGATAGAACGGCGTGGTCTCGGACTGCGGCACCTGTTGCACGAGGCCGTACAGCTCCGAGGTGGAGGCCTGATAAAAACGCGTCTTGTGCTGCAGCCCCAGAATGCGGATCGCTTCGAGAATCCGCAAGGCGCCGAGGCCGTCCGCATTGGCCGTGTATTCCGGTTCCTCGAACGACACCGCCACGTGGCTCTGCGCCGCGAGGTTGTAGATCTCGTCGGGCTCGACACGCTGGATCACGCGCAGGATGCTGGTCGAGTCGGTCAGATCGGCATGATGCAGAAAGAGTCGCTGATCGGGATCGTGCGGGTCGCGATAAAGATGATCGATCCGGTCTGTATTGAACAGCGATGACCTGCGTTTGATGCCATGTACGTCGTAATCCTTGCTGAGCAGCAGCTCAGCTAGATACGACCCGTCCTGTCCAGTGATACCGGTGATCAACGCGACCTTACGTTTCATGGAACCCTCTCTTCGTTGAACTTTGCGATGTCCGTGCAACAGCACGCTCGAGTGGCCGGCCCCGTCATGGGGCCGCCGCTGCATCAACCCTTAGCCGGCAATGCTGTCGTAACCGTAATAACCGCCCTGATAGCCAGAACCGAGGAATGCCCCTTCCTGAGGCACATCGGTGAGCAACACCCCTTTGAGCGATACGCCACCGTTGAAGAGGCGCTTGGCCGTCTCGGCAATCTCGTTCAACGGATGGCGGCCGTGGCGCACCACCAGCAGCGTCGTGCCGGCGTACTTGCCGATCACCGTAGAGTCGGTCACGGCGAGCACCGGCGGTGTATCGACGATCACGATGTCGTAGTGCGATTTCAATTCTTCGAGCATCGTTTCGAAGCGCTTGCTCATCAGCAATTCAGACGGATGCGAGGGCAGCGTGCCCTTGGCGAGCACATCGAGTCCGGGCAGCACGTCGCGCTGGATCATCGACCCGAGATCGCCGCCGCTCAGCACATCCGAGAGGCCCGGCTGGTGGCCGATGCCGAAATGCGAATGGACGTCGCCGCGCCGCATGTCGCCGTCGATAATCAGCACCCGCTTGTTCGCCGACGCCACCAGCGCCGCCAGATTCACCGACAGGAACGACTTGCC
>JARLJU010000135.1 GCA_031291055.1 Rudaea sp.
CGAGCCGTCCTGCAACGCAGGCTGCTGATCGGCGAGCGTCTGCTTTACGAGCAGCGTCAATGCGCCGCCGGCGTTCGGAACGGCGACTGCGTTCATTGCGCCGAGGATCCCGCGCGCCACCTGCGCCGCGCTCCGGCGCTGACGCAGCACGTTCGAGTACTTGTAGCGGTCCTTGGTCTGGGTGTGGCCGTACTGATCCTGGTAGCTCACCTGCTGGCCACACACTGCGTCGGCCGCGACCAGGCTCGGAATGTTGATGTCAGCGATGTTCCAACCGCACCACAGCAGGACGTCGAGCAACGCCCAAACGGGGCGCGTCGTGAACGCTTCGTACTGGAACAGGCCGGTGAGTCCCGTGTACGTGCCGCTTGCGGCGGTGGTCGCAAACTGGATCGTGCCAGGCGCGCCGCCGGACCAGTTGTGCATTGCACCGGTGAACGTGCCGTCGATGCCGGTAATCCCGGTTCCACTGATCGTGAACTGGTTCGACGCGCTATTCCAAGTCGGCGGCACGACGTCGACGGCGTTGATGGTCGCCGTGGCGTAGCCGCCGGACACGACGACTTGGCTGATCGTCCGGTAGATGCGCACCGCCGGTCCATTCACCAGCACACGCACGCGCGGCGCCGAGGCCGACGACGCGAGTTGCACGGGGACCACAATCTCGAGGGCGCAGTACGAGCCGTAGGGATCGCCGAGACCATTGAACAGCGTGTCGAGATTCGGCGCGCCGCTGCGCGAACCGTTGTTGACGGTGCGCCAGCAGAACGCAACGTCCGACACCGGGTAGGACTGACCATTCACGTCGACCGCGCACGGGATCAACGTGTCGTTGAGCACGACCTGTTGAATGGCCTGCGGCTGCCCGTAGCAGACGATCACCTCGAACTTGGCCATGTTCGCGTCGCCGGTGGAAACGATGACAGGGCAATCTACCCACTGCGTGCCATAGAGCAGCGGCACGAAGTCGCCGTACTTCGACTCGTTGAGGTTGTTGTAGATCTCCTGCCAGTTGCCGGAGACGTACGATCGCGACTTGAGCGCTGTCGGCGGCTGGAATTGCATCCCGCCGAAGCGGCCCGTCTTGCGGGCCAGCGAATCGCGCGTGTACATTCCGCGCGCCACGCAGTCGCCCATGGTGAAGCTGCACGTCGTGTAGGGAGTCGTTCCCGACTGGTAGTTGCCGCAGCCGCCTTGCGCGCCCGCGACGTCGGGCGAGTAGCCGCACTCCCAGAACTCACTTAGCTGATTTGTCGCGCCATCAAGGCGTTGCGCGGCGTTGGTCGGAAACGACCAGGGGCAGGTCTGCTGGATGTGGATGAAGGGCGCCTGGATCTGCTCCATGTTGAGCTTCGATCCGGCGGGGATGGTGAGGGAGGTGTCGTCGACGTTGGACGCCGCCGAGCAGAGGAAGGGGCCGTAGACGATGGAGTCGGACGAGAAGTGGCTGCTGCCGACCTGCCAAAAGACAAAGCGGATCGTGAGCACCGCACCGCGGAAGCCGATGCTCATCTCATAACCCCACAGCAGCTTGTCCGCGTCGGCGAG
>JARLJU010000136.1 GCA_031291055.1 Rudaea sp.
GCACATCTTGACCGTGTCGTTGGTCACCGCGCCCGGCGACAGCAGCACCAGCTTCTCGACGTTCTTGCCGTCCAACTTATCAACCGCCATCCTGAGCGCCTTGGCGCCAGGCGTGATCTGTGAGCTTGCCGAGATGCTGGGCGCGCCCATCGGGCGATAGGTGCCATTCGCGCCATCAACCTTGGTGCCGACCGGCAGCATCTGGATGCGGTGGCCGTTCGAGCCTTCGCCGGCGCAGGGCTTTAGCTTGTCATCGGCAATGCCAGCCTCGTTCTGCATCGAGAACCCGGTGTAGCAACCGGCCTGCATCCAGAGGCCGTCGATCGTGGACCACGGGTGCGTGGCGATGATCTTGGACAACTCAGTCCGCGCCACCGCCTGGCTCCACATGCCGTTGGCGTCGGCGACGACCTTGATGCCTGGATACTTCGCGAAGATTTCGTGCGCGGCCTTGTTGCGCAGCGTATCGACCGATGTGCCGGCAACGCCCGTGATCATCACCACGTTGCCTTTTCCGCCGAGCTTGTCCACCAGCCACTGCGCCGTCAGTTGGCCCCATTTGTACTGGTCAACGTGAACGTTATAGGCACACGGCTCGTCAATCACACCATCGTAAGCAACGACGGTGACGCCCTTGTCGCAGGCGGCCTTGACTGCTTCGTTCAGCGCCGTCGGCGAAATCGGATAGATGACGATCGCCTTGGCACCCGCCTGAACCATCGCGTTGATCTGCTGGATCTGCTTTTGCGCGTTCGGGCCGGCCACCTGCACGCGCAGATCAACCTTGTCCTTCATCCCGGCCGAGGCCGCCATCGCCTTGACGTCGTTCGCCGCTTCGGCCTGCCAGTCATTGCCGATATAGCTCATGCTGAGATAGATCTTATACTTCTCCGCCGCCTGAGCGGTGGTGATCGCCGCGACCCCGGCAAGCAGGCCGACGGTCGCGCCCATCGCCCGTAGCAGTTTCCTGGACTTCATGTTTTCCCCCTTCGCGGCGACATCATTGACGCCGGCATTGCTTTCACGCCGTCCCGCCGCCGCGGCTACTTGATGGCGACGACGTTCACCGGAGCGCCCGTTCCGCCGACCACCTTCAGCGGTGCCGCGACGTACAGGAAATCCCACTGGCCATCCTTGTGGCAGTCAGGGGCCAGCTCCTCGAAGTTGCAGATCTCGTTGAATGCGATTCCAAGATTGCGCATCAGCGCGCAATGCAGCGGAATCTGCACCCCCACCTCCGGGTCAAGCTCGCACTCATTGCTGATGGTGTCCGTGCACAGCGCCGGAATTTCCATCTTGTGGAACCAGTCCACCAGCTCCGGGCTGTAGGTCAGCCCCGGCTCATTGAAGTTCTTGTAGAACTGCTCGGCGGACTGCTTCAGCCGGAGTTGCAGGAAACCGATGCGAAGGCACAGCACGTCGTGCTTCTCGATCGTGACGCCCTGCTGCTTGGCGGCGGCGAGCAGGTCGTCCAGCCCCAGCAAATCGCCCTTATCGAGCGCGAACTTGCCCTTGTAGGCTGCCATGTCGAGCAACACACCACGGCCGACAATGCCGCGCTCGGCGATCGGCAACACGGACGCCTTCTGCATCGCGCCGACGCTGTCCGAAGCCGGGTAGCCGTTCCACAACTTGTCGTCGTACCAGACGTGGCCGAGCGCATCGTATTGCGTCGATCCTTGCAGGAACATGGTGATCTGGTCGTCGGCGTATTCAATGCCGCCGGGGAAGGGCTGCACCCGTCCGTCATCGTAGTAGCTCTTGTCACGCACATTGACGCGAGATGCCGGCACGCGGCCCGGCCAGATGGGATCGCCGGCGGCGCTGCCAATCACCTCGCCACAGGTGAACACCTTACCCTGTTTGACCGCGCGGACGCCGCGCAGCACCTCCGCGTTGGTCAGGAAGTTCAACGACCCGACCTGATCGTCGGCGCCCCAGCGGCCCCAGTTGCTTGGCGAGCCGGCAAGCAATTGCCCCGCGCGTGTTTGTTGTTCCTTGCTCAAGCCGGAGTCGGCGGCCATGTCGTTTCTCCCTCAACGTTTCGTGGGCAACGCCCATCGGTTCTTGTTGGCGGCGCGAGCGGTCAAAGCAATCGCTGGCGCAGTTCACGCTTAAGGATCTTGCCGTTGGCGTTACGCGGCAAAGTGGCCTCGAAGCGATAGAAGGATTCGGGAATTTTGTAGTCCGAAAGCAGCGCGGCGCAATGGCGTGTGAGCTCGTCGTCGGTCGTGGCCTCGTCACGCAGCACGACGCAGGCATGTACACGCTCGCCAAGCACCGGACAGGGCTTCGAGACCACCGCGACTTCGACCACGGCGGGGTGGTCAAGCAGGACGTTCTCTACCTCGGAGGCAAAAATCTTGTAGCCACCGCGGTTGATGACATCCTTGATCCGGTCGATCACCCGCAGATAACCGTGCGCGTCCATGATGCCGAGGTCGCCGGACTTCCAGTATCCGGCCTTGAACTCGCGCTCCGTGGCCTCGGGGTTCGCCCAGTATCCCGGCACCACCATCGCCCCGCCGATATAGATTTCGCCCGGCGTGTTCGGTGGCACTTCGCGACCTTGGTCGTCCATCACCACGATGTGGCCACAGGGCACCGTCAGCCCGACATACTCCTTGCGCGCCACCGCCTGATCCGGCGGCATGAACACGGCGGGCGATGTCGTCTCGGTCGAGCCATAGGTGTTGATCAGTTTCAGGCGCGGCAGCTTTTCGGCGATCCGCTCCAGCGTGACTTCCGGCATGATCGCGCCGCCATATCCCGAGATGCGCCATGACGACAGATCGGCGCCCTCGAAATTCGGCGCCATCAGGCAGAGCGCGAACATCGCTGGCACGATCAGGGTGAATGTCATGCGGTGCTTCACGGCAAGGGCGATGAAATCCGTCGCCTTGAACGCCGGCATGATGATGAGCGTGCCCGCGCAATGCGCCATCGCGCCGATCATCGCGATCACGCCGGTCACATGGCTCATTGGCACGGCGATGATGCAGCGGTCGCGCTCCGTCAGTTCCATCACGGTGGTGTAGTGGATGACCGAATGCACGATGCTGAAATGCGTCAGCATCGCGCCCTTTGGTCGCCCGGTTGTGCCCGACGTATAGAGGATCGTGGACGTGGCCTCCTCCGGCACCGGCGCGATGTCGGCAA
>JARLJU010000137.1 GCA_031291055.1 Rudaea sp.
CCGCAAGCTCATCAACGAAGACCATGTCGACGTGATCGTCGGCCCGAACATCACGCCGGCCGCGATGGCCGCGCTCGATCCGGTCGCCGAAAGCCAGACGCCGATGATCACGCTGATCGGCTCGGCCAGCGTGGTCGAGCCGCAGGAAGGCAAGAAGGTGTGGGCCTACAAGATGGCGCAGACCGACAGCGCGATGGCCGACGTGATGACGCGCTACATGTCGAACCACAACGTCAAGACGGTGGGCTTCATCGGTTTCGCGGACGGTTACGGCGAGAGCTGGCTCAACGAGTTCAGCAAATTCGCGGCCTTGCGGCATATTCAGTTGGTGGCCACCGAGCGCTATAACCGCACCGATGCCAGCGTCACCGGGCAGATCCTCAAGCTGATGGCGGCCAAGCCCGACGCGATCCTGATCGCCGGAGCCGGCACGCCGACCGTGCTGCCGCAGCGCACGCTGATCGAACGCGGCTTCAAAGGCCCGATCTATCAGACGCACGGCATCGCCACACCCGAGTTCATCAAGCTAGGCGGCAAGGACGTGGAAGGTACGCTGTTCCCGACCCAGCCGGTCGTGGTGGCGCGCACGCTGCCGGCCGATCATCCGGCGAAGAAGGCGGCGCTCGCGTTCACCAACGAATACGAAGCGAAGTACGGTCCCGGCAGTGTGACCCAGTTCGCAGGCGACGCGGCAGGCGTGTATCCGCGGTTGCAGGACGCCGTGGCGCGCGCGTTGAAGACGGCACAGCCGGGCACGCCGGCGTTCCGCGTTGCGTTGCGCGACGAACTGGAACACGCGCATGAACTGGTCGTGCCGAACGGTGTGGTCAACACGAGCCCGAAGGATCACGTGGGGTTGGATCAGCGGGCGAGCGTGATGGGCGTGATCAGGAACGGGAAGTTTGTTTATTTGAGTCAGTAAGATAGCCGCATCCAGGTAGCCGCACCGCCCGGACGTGCCAGTCGGGCGGTGCGCAGGCTCTGTACTGCGTTGATGGTCGTGCAGTGGGCGTGCGGCAGAGCATGCGTGTACGATTTCTATTGAACGCATCAAAAAATCGTACAGCGCTCGAATAGCCGCCGGAAGCAGTGTGATTACCCACCCAAAAAAATCGTCGACAATCCGGCATGCCGCTGTCCGCTGTTAAAGTTCAACCCTTCAGCTAGCCGTCTCCCACACCATGCGCACTACCCGAGCCATCCACGCCGTCGAGCGGTTGAAAACCCGCAGCGGCAATCCGCTGTTCGCGGCGATCAGTCTGTCCGGCGGCCTGTTTTATCTGGTCGACAAATCGAGCGGCACGGACAAGAAAGTCTCCGATCCGCTCACGCTCGACGACTTCGTCAAATTCGTCGAC
>JARLJU010000014.1 GCA_031291055.1 Rudaea sp.
CAATGTCGTAGCGCGTCTGCTGGTGTCGGGATTGCCCTCGCGGCAGTATGTGGTCAGCTCGGTCTCTGGATTCTTATTTCACGGCAATGCCGGGAACATCATTAACGGGTACGTGGACGCCAATGGCCTTCGCTTCGATCGCTGGGGATCGAATGATGCAACGCTGGAAGGATTTTACGATCTTGGCCAACTGATGATTCCTGTCGGGCAGAATATCGCGCAATATCAGTTAAGTGTGGAAGCGCTGGACGCGAATTGGTCTCTCGGAGTGAAACCTTACGTCCCGGCGCAGGTCGCTCCTTCGGGTGCGCTCGCTCCGGTGGTCGTGACCGTGGCGAACGGATCGAATGCCGAGCGCGACATTTTGATGTTGCAGGATGAAGTCGCGCAAGCGCATCCCGGCAGCGGCTCGACCTACACAACCCCCGCGCCTGTTCCCGCGGGCGGCGAATGGGGATCGTGGATCTCGGGTTATGGCAGCGCGGATTTTTTCCAGTTCACGGCGCAGGCAAACCGCACCGCGTCGGTTGCAGTGACGGCCCTCGACGAAACCGGACGGCCGACGGAGAGCAAATTGTTGCCGGTGATCGGAATCTGGCAACTCAGCGACCAGACCGGCAATCCGGCTCCGGCGTCCACACCGTCGGCATTCAACTCGACGACCTGGGCAACGACCCGGCTGGACGCGCAGTTCAGCGCCGCCGGCACCTACCGGGTCGGAATCGCCGACCACCGCGGCGACGGCCGGCCGGATTATTTCTACCAGGCCAGCCTGCTTTACGCCGATCACTTGACGCCGGCGCGGCTCAGTCTTGCCGGCGGCATCACTACGCTCAACGGCATCGGGTTCAAGCCGGGACTGCAGGTGGCGATCGGCGGCAATAATGGCAGTGTTCTTTCCGCGTCGGCCCGCGAGATCGAGGTGGCCGCGCCTGCCGCGACGCAGGATGGAATTGCCAGCATCCAGGTCACCGATCCGGTCACGGGCGGCTTTTCCCAAATGACGGGAGCGCTCACGTACGGCGCTCTCGCCACGGATAAGCTGCTTCTGCTGCAAGGCGGGGAGCCCGCAACACCCGTGGGATCGCAAGGTGCCAATCCCATCCGCGTACGAGCCGTGGCTGCCGATGG
>JARLJU010000138.1 GCA_031291055.1 Rudaea sp.
CCATCTCTCGCCGCCTGCTCCGTGGCATGCGCGTCCGCAACTGAAGCCTGGGCCGCATCGGCAGCCGCCACCGCAGCGTCGAACTGCTGCTTGCTGATCACGTCTTTCGCCACCAGTGGTTTGTAGCGTTCAAGATCCGCGTGCGCCTTGATGTTGTTCGCTTCAGCCTGTGCAACGCGGGCTTTTGCCGCAGCCAATTGTTGCTCAGCCTGCGCCACCGAGGCCTGCGTGCCGGTCAAATCTGCGGCCGCGGAGCTAAGGTTGCTGCCAGTGTTGACAGTCGTGATGGGCACGTTGACGTCGGCCGCCGCGGCATTGGCTTTCGCGCTGGCCAGCGCTGCCTCGGCATTCTCAACCGCAACCTGGTAGTCCCTGGGGTCCAGTTCCGCGATCGGGTCACCCGCCTTCACTACCTGATTCTCGTTTACGTCTACGTTCACCACCTGGCCGGCGATGCGCGAGCTGACCTGGATCAGGTGCCCGTTGACCTGGGCATCGTCCGTGTCCTCGCTAAAGGTGGAGTGCCACCAGACGCCGGCAGCGACCAGCACAATAACCACAGTCACTGCCACCAGGATGCCCCTGCGGCGGGACTGCGGCTGCACGATCTCAGTCTCTGAGATCGGCTCATTCGATTCCGGTGTTGGCTTAGGATCCGCCACGTTTACTTCCCTCCCAAATAGTTCTTGTAGCTCGCGCCCGCGCCGAGTGCACGCGCCAGGCTGAGCTTGGCCACATTGTGCCGGTAAAGGCTCGACACGTATTGATCGTTGGCCTGCGCCACCGACTGCTGTGCCTGACTCACCGGCAGATTGTCGCTCACTCCGTTGGCATAGCGCTCCTGCGCTTCTTTCAATTCCTCGTCGGCGAGGGCGACGCTCGATTGCGCCACTTCGACCTGTTGCTGCGCCGACTCAATGTCGAGCAAGGCGTCGCGAACATCGGCGTCAACCTGCGCGCCCTTGTCGCTCAATTGCGCCCGCGAGGTATCGAGCTGCGCCTGCGCAATCTGTGCGTCGCCGCGCAATCCGAACTCCTTGAACAGCGGGACGCTGAAGGTGCCCGCCGCGTCGCCGGTACCATGCGAAGTGGCCACGTTGACCCCGATGTCGCCATAGTCGCCGTCGAACCGGAAGGTGGGATACCGCTCAGCCGTGGCTGCCTTGCGCTGCTGCTCGGCAGCTTTGGTTTGCTCGACCATTGCGGCAAGGTCTTTCCGGTTGGCG
>JARLJU010000139.1 GCA_031291055.1 Rudaea sp.
CCGCATGCGTGCGCCAATCGACGTCGCGCGCGCGCGCTCCTCCTCCAGGCGCAGCTCTGGAAGCGATGCCACGGCTCGAGCGACATCGTGCGCCTCATCGGCTCGTTTCTGGCTTAGAATTCCAGGCGAAGGAGTGGGACTACGAAAGGCATACATTGAAAGCTAGGCTTCAAAGCGAGACTGCGCAGTGATGCGACTGCTGCCGGCGGCGCTGTGAGGCTGTTAAAGCGATGCTGTGATAGCGAGGCTTCAAAGCGAGGCTTCATAGCGAGGCTTCGTGTACCCGCGTTGGTCGAGCCGGTAGGCCGCCTCCAGGCCGCAGAGGTAGCGCATCTCCTGCTGCTGCTGATCCCAGCGATGCAGCTGCGCGCGGAAGCCGTTGTTCGGGTCTGCGACGGGGCGCGCCTCCTTCAGCAGGCGCCAGGCGTGCCGCAGCGGCATACGCCAGGCGTGCCGCAGCGGCATACGCCACGAACGCATGAGGTGGTAGAGGAGCGTGCTCGCCGAGCGCGACCAACCGGCGCGGCAGTGCACGAGAATGCAGGCGTCGGGGCGCGAGCGTCGATCGCGCTCCATCTGCGGGTAGAGGCGCCGCGCGACGGCGATGATGTCGACTCGCTCCTCGTCGTCGACTCGCGTGAATCGCTGCGGGATGGCGAGCCGGCGCAGGAGGCGCACCAAGTCCGGGTCGTTGGCGCTCATCAGCGTGTAGACGTGCGTGACGCCGTGATGGCGCAGTTCGTCCGCGTCGCTCGCCGCGCTCACGCCGGCTATGCAGATGTACCGCAGCCACGGTTGTGCGAAGCGCGAGATGCGATCCGGCGGCATCATGACGAAGCCTTGCGAGCCGCCGTTGAAGTAGGACATGGTGGATTCCGAAGTGTGGTGCGTCCACACTTTTTTCAAACGTGAAGCGTGGCTTGTGTGTGTGCTCGTTGAAAGTTCGGAAGGAAGCCGAATGGCACTACTTAGTGGCTCAACATGAATGGGCTATAAAGCGAGACTTCAAAGCCATGCTGCTGCTGCCAGCGGCGGTGTGAGGCCATGAAAGCAGGACCGTGAAAGCATAGCCGATCGGTCGAGCTTATTGGCCAGGCTGTGCCGAGGGCGCGCTGCATGCCATCACTAAGTAGTGCCGCGACGGCTTTGCATCAGCGC
>JARLJU010000140.1 GCA_031291055.1 Rudaea sp.
ACGCGCCAGCACCGCGCGGGGATATTTGGATCGCGCGAAGACGCGTCCGAATCTGACCATCGTGACGCATGCCATGACCGATCGCGTGCTGTTCTCGGGCAAGCGGGCGATTGGCGTCGCGTATCTGCAACATGGCAATGGCGTGACTGCGCATGCACGCCGCGAAGTGCTGGTGTGCAGCGGCGCGATCGCCTCGCCGCAATTGCTGCAACGCTCAGGCGTGGGCCGCTCGACGTGGTTGCGCGAACTCGATGTGCCGCTCGTGCACGATCTGCCGGGTGTCGGCGAAAACCTGCAGGACCATCTGGAGATGTATATCCAGTACGAATGCAAGGAGCCGGTTTCGCTGTACGCCGCGTTGCAATGGTGGAATCAGCCTGCCATCGGACTTGAATGGATGCTTAACGGCACGGGTCTGGGCGCGAGCAATCACTTCGAAGCGGGCGGCTTCATCCGTACCCGCGACGATGATCTGTGGCCGAACATCCAGTATCACTTCCTACCCGTTGCGATCAACTACAACGGTTCGAACGCGATCAAGATGCATGGCTTTCAGGCACATGTCGGTTCGATGCGATCGCCAAGCCGTGGCCGTGTGAAGCTCACGTCACGCGATCCTGCCGCGCATCCGAGCATTCTATTCAATTACATGGCCGATCCGCTCGACTGGCGTGAGTTCCGCGACGGGATACGCATTACGCGCGAGATCTTGCGGCAGCCGGCGCTCGATCGTTATCGCGGGCGTGAACTGAATCCGGGCGCGGAGTTGGCGACGGATGAACAGCTCGATGCGTTCGTGCGCATGCGTGCGGAGACTGCGTTTCATCCCTCGTGCTCGTGCAAGATGGGTTATGACGATATGGCTGTGGTGGACAACGAGGGCCGCGTGCATGGCATGGAAGCGCTGCGCGTCGTCGATGCGTCGATCATGCCGCAGATCACAACCGGTAATCTGAACGCACCGACGATCATGCTGGCGGAGAAAATCGCCGATCGGATTCGGGGACGGGATGCGCTGGCGCGGGTGGAGACGCC
>JARLJU010000141.1 GCA_031291055.1 Rudaea sp.
ACACAGCTGTGGCCTTATTGACGAGCGGGAAGGGGAAAAATGAAACAAAGGGCATTGGCGCTTGCCATCAAAAGAATAATCTGGGCTGAACTGGCGTTGTCGGCCGCAATCGCCGTGCCGGCGTTTGCGCAAAGCCAGCCGGCCACCACCGGAACCGCGGCAGGCGCGACGACCACGGAAAGCACGCCGGCAGCGGCTGCAGCTCCGGCATCGGCTGCGGCTGCGGCTCCGGCTCCGGCATCAGGCACTGCCGCCACACCGTCCGCGGACAACAACACCGGGACGCCGGCTGGCAAAGGCGTACAGCAACTGAAGAAATTCGAAGTGACCGGCTCGCTGATCCGCAGCTCGGACAAGGTCGGCTTCAATCAGGTTCAGACGGTTTCGCAGAAAGACATTCAGAATAGCGGCGCCACGACTGTCGCCGATTTTCTGCGCGATACCTCAGCCAACTCGGCGAATAGTTGGAGCGAAGGCCAGTCCGGCAACTTTGCCGCAGGCGCTGCGGGTATCGCCCTGCGCGGTCTCAGCGAAAAATACACGCTGGTGCTGGTGGATGGACAGCGCGTTACGCCGTTCGCGTTCTACTCGAACAGCGTCGACTCGTTCTTCGACCTGAACACGTTGCCGTTGAACTCGATTGATCGCATCGAAATCGTGAAGACCGGTGCCGTGTCGCAATACGGCTCGGACGCTATTGCGGGTGTGGTCAACATCATTACGAAGCACGACTTCCAGGGGCTGCAACTCGACGGCAGCTACGGTAGCGCGATTAATGGCGGCGGCGGTGCCGGCACGACCAAATTCGGCGTGCTGGGCGGCTTCGGCGATCTCAACTCCGATCGCTTCAATGTGACGGCTGCGGCGAGCTACTACAAGTCGAACGGCTTCACGCTCGCCGACCGCGACTCGACGCAAAACCAGGATTTCACCAATCAGCCAGGCGGCCTTTCGTTGCTCGCGCCGTCGTACTGGAGCATGCCCGGCGGCGGTGTGCAGGCGTTGAACAACTGTCCGTTCGGCGGCTCGGTCCGCCCTGCAGGCACCAACTCGCTGACGGCGGGATCGGCAGGCACGGTCTGCGGCTTCAACACCGCGGAAGGCATGTCCATTGCGCCGTTGACTGAGCGTCTGA
>JARLJU010000142.1 GCA_031291055.1 Rudaea sp.
CGCCAAATGGTCGATCGGAATTGGGCAACCACTTTGGCGTCGTGCAATGATGGCTGCTGGCCGGCGACCCGATGCCGGCGTTCCTCAGCGGCACAGGCCCGCGCCCGACGCCCACGCCAGCCTGCTGAAGCTGCCACCCCCTCAAATTATTTTTTGTGCCGCGACCCCGGCGCCGGGTTTGCGCCCTCTTGTCTGGGTGAATGCGCCATAGCGGCGCGTCACGAACCGGAGCATAGAACCATGTGGTATAGGAAGAATGTTGGCGGGTGGGAGCGCGCGGCCAGGCTGATCGGCGGGGGCTTGATGCTCATCTGCGGCGTGGTTGCGCTGCACGCTTCGCCGCTCGGGCTACTGCTCAGCGGTGCGGGTGTGGTGACGCTGGTCACCGGCGTGTTCGGCTATTGTCCTGCCTGCGCCGTCGCCGGGCGCGTGCCACTGAAGGGGTGACCGCCTTGGCGCGCGTATCAGACGATCTCTTGCTCGCGGCACAGTCGGGTGACCGGCACGCGCTGACACAGCTATTGGTGGCGCTGCAGCCGGACATTCGACGCTACGCCCGGCGCCATTGCCACCGCACCTCGGTCATCGAAGATGTGGTGCAAGAAGCACTCATCGTCGTGTACCGGCGCGTGGGCACGATCCGCAGTCCAGCCGCACTCGCCGGCTGGCTGGTGACCGTCATCGCGCGCCTTTGCATGCTGCCGGCGCTGATGCTGATGCGCGGAGTCGAGGAGCTCGCCAGCCTGGAAGAGTCACGCGAGCTCGCAAAGGTCCCGCCGGACGAGTTACGCATGGACTTGGTCAATGCGATCGAGTCGCTTTCGCCGTCGCATCGCGAAGTGCTGCTGCTGCGAGATCTCGAAGATCTGACGATTTGGGAAATCGCCGGGCGGCTCGGCGTGACGCGCGAAGCGGCCAAAAGCCGCCTGCGCCGCGCCCGCACACTGGTGCGCGAATACCTGCTCGGCACAAAGGACAGCGGACGAGAGAGCACATGAATTACTTTCGTGGAGTCGGCATGTTCGGGAGCGCCTTACTGGGCGCACACCTGATGCGCGGCGCAGCTGCGGCGGCGCTACTCGCTTGGGCCATCGTCTACCAGACCGCGCACCCTTGGCTTTCCTTGGGCGCGGGCGTTGCCGCCCTCGTCGCGCTACGCGGATGCCCGATGTGCTGGACAGTGGGCCTGGTCGAGACGCTTTCGCAAGGCCGTCGCGATTCAACGATCAGATAGTTGTTGGCGTGCGTGAGCCGGCGCCTCGATGTCGAGGTCCCGTGAATTTAACGGCAGCCTGTTTGAGCACTCGGCGGTGATTGCTAAAATGTGCCACACGCCGAGGCTTCGGAGCGGGAACTAGGTTAGCTTGGTCATCCTGAGTCATCGAAAAATTGGGAGGGTGTTTTGATCTGTCGGACGACAATTCAGCGCCGCGAATTCCTGATCACAACAACGCAGATCGTAGGAGGAATGGTCGCAACTGGCATGCTTCCAACGACCCCGGCCCGCGCGGCGGACACCAATCTCATTGAACTCAACGCGACTGCGGCGGTCGCAGCGATCCGCAGGGGTGACATTAAAGCCGAGGATTATGCTCGCGCGCTGCTCGACAGGGCACAGCAGTTGGCGAGCCTCAACGCCTTCCGAACCCTTGATCGAGAGACGGTTCTGGAAGAGGCGCGGAACGCCGACAAGCAGCGCGCTTCCGGCGCACAGCGGTACAGGACCGCGATCAATCGGTTCTCTCGCCGCGTCCGTGGTACATCGGACAAAGCCTTCGCCGTAGCCGGAGTGAAATGGGCGATCTCACGCCTTTCCTGGGCAAAAGGCGCACTTTTGAAGCTGCAAGGACCTATCTTTTCATCGTTATCGCCCGTTTAGATTCCGCCGCCGTCGATGAAGATGTCGCTGCGCGCC
>JARLJU010000143.1 GCA_031291055.1 Rudaea sp.
ATGGTATCTTTACGATCCTATTCTTGCAGAGGTTGGCGCACCTCGTTCAAGGACAGTTCAATCAAAATAGTTCGCAACAGCTTCCCGCAAACCATCGCCTTGCAGGGGATCGCCTGCTTGCGACAAGACACTGGGAGGCCACGCATTAAGATGATCGTCGAAAAACACGCCATTGAAATTCTGGATCGCTATAGCGACGTTGCTCCATTTGTAGATTCAGTCAACGAGGCGGCAGACAGCGATAAAAATGCTCTCGGATTCTTTCCGTCACGCGTCTTTGAGGACTTCGCCCGCAAGGAGCAACTCTTCGTCGCGGTCGAACGTCATGCAAAGGGCATGTCATATGCAGGCCACCTACTGTTTGAAGCCAGACATCCGAAGGGACGCGTCCGGCAGATTTTCGTTGCGCCGGCGCTCAGAAAGCACGGAATAGCAACGCGCCTACTCCAACATCTCAAGAAACATCTGACAGATCACGCATTCATTTCAATGTATGCACGAGTGGCAGAAGACCTCACTCAGGCCAACCAATTCTGGGAAGAACAAGGCTTCTACGTACAGAGCATCGTCAGAGGTGGAGAGACAAGAAACCGGACAATCATCGTTCGCAGTCACGAGCTAGATACGCCGCAGTTGTTCGCGCCAAGCGGGCTCAGCGCCGCCGACCCCTTGGGTTTGAATTCGACATACGGCGCGTCGACTCCACTCTTCCTTCTGGACCTGAACGTACTGTTCGACCTGGGTCCACGCAGACGCAGAAATGAAGAAATCCTTGACCTGTTCAGAATTGAAAGAACCGGTTCCTGCCAGTTGGCTTTGAGCACAGAGATTACGGCTGAACTCACCCGAACAGCGAGCGTTGGCGTGACGGATCCGATGCTGGCGTATGCTCGCATATTCCCCTCTTTTCCTACCCCGAGTACTGAGGAATGGAATGCACTCAAGCCGGAACTGGCGTCTATCGTATTCCCGGAACGTTATCGAACCGATGCATTGAGCAGCAATGACGTTTCCGACCTACGACATTTGGCCACGGCCATCCAGAATGGGCTCACCGGTCTAATCACAAATGACTCGTCGATACTGAACGCCGCCGCGAGACTATACGACCGATGTGGAATCCAGGTGATCTCGCCCGGTGCTTTTAAAGACTTGAATACTGGCGAACCAAGAGAAGAAGTATTTCAGACCCGGGAAAATGACGCACTCTCAATAGCATCCGTTGCGCAGGCAGACGAAGCCGAAGTCCATCGGCTTTTATCCCGGCTCGGCATCCCGGTCGCGGCTATCGTCACCGCGTGGGCCGCGATCGACTCGAACGAGCGAGTCTGCAACCGTCATGGTGTCTGGTCTAATTCTGGTGGGATATCTGATGTGGCCTAGGGTAATGGCTGGCGTCGATCTCAATGCACGCGTCGCCATCGACGAAACTCAACCCGGTGCGATACATGCAGTCCGTCTCCTGCTTGGATACCTGATAGAGCAAGCTACAGCAGAAGGCCCGTCCCAAATCAGACTGACATTTCCTGCGCAGCAGGCGCAAATCCGCGAGGTAGCGTCCGCGCTCGGCTTTGGAGGATTGACCGACCAGACATCGCTAACCAAAATTGCCGTTGGACGTGTCGTCACCACATCGAATTGGGCAGACTGCAAGGATCATCTTTTTCGGGCAGCCCGTGTGCGTCTGCCCGACGCCGCACCAGTCTATAGGGACGTTGACCAGCAGGTTCGCCTTGTCAGGCCTGACGGAAACGTGGGACATGTTTCCTTGATGACCCTGGAAACGCTGCTTTCGCCGGCGCTCTTTTGCCTACCCGGACGAGCGGCGGTGATTTCTCCGGTGCGACACGAATTTGCAGAGGACTTATTGGCACACTCACCCCAGAAAAGCCTCCTTCCGCACGCCCGAGCCAGACTATATAAAGAGCGTCACTATTTGAGCGGGGCCGCGACGCTTAGACACTTTAAGCGTGGTAGCCTGATCTTGTTCTACGAATCCGCGAAGAACAAAGGTCTCGGCGCCATTGTCGCGATCGCGCGCGTACAGCAAGCCTATTTGAAATCCCAAGAGGCGATGGAAAATTCGGACCTCGATCCGTCAGTTCTCGACTCCGCAGGACTCGAAGCGATTGGTCGATCCAAGACAAAAACCGTGACGGTGTTCGACAACATTATCTGCCTTGAACGTCCAGTTCCGCTCGCCACACTGCAACGGTTGGGCTGCGGCAGTCCGCAAGACCTGCTTACAACGCATGCAATCGATAACACCCAGCTTCAAGGAATCCTCCAGGAAGGGTTTGCCCATGGAACGCCCAGAACACGTACTCATTTCGCTTGAAGAGCGCCACGCCGAAAACATACTTGCCGGCACCAAGCATGTGGAGCTTCGGCGTCGCGCAATGAACGTGAAAGCGGGTACTGTCGTATGGATTTATGTGAAGTTACCAGTTGGCCGCGTGGTCGGTTGTGCCACGGTGAGCGCTGCCCATTCGCTGGCGCCCACCACTTTATGGCGGCGATTTGCGAATGTGTGCGGCGTCACTCGGCGCGAATTCTTTGACTACTTCGATGGGCTGTCCAAAGGTTTTGCTTTGGGCTTGCACGAACCGCAGCGACTCGCCGGCACCATTTCGCTGACGGAGTTAAGAGCAGCGTCGGCGGGCTTTCAACCCCCGCAGTTCTTCATTCGTATTGCAGCTGACAGCCCGCTCCTTCACGCTATCGAAGGCAAGCGCGCTTAGGCAGCACTTATCGCGAACGCGCACGATGAAAGCCCGCTTGCGTTACGTCTCCGCGCTGATCGTGAACCTCGCCTTGCCGTGGCTCGCCTACCGGCTTGCGTTCCCGCACTATGGCCAACTCGGCGCGCTGGTTGCGTCAGCGCTGCCCTTGATCGCGTGGATGATCTGGGACCTGGTGCGCCACCGCCATTTCGACGCGCTCAGCGCGATCGTTCTGGTCGGCATCGTGTTGTCGCTGATCGTGATGGCCGCGGGCGGCGGCTCGCGCATGCGAGCGCTGGAGGATCCCATGATCTCGGGGATGATCGGCGTGTCGTTCCTCGTCTCACTGGCCCTGCCGAAGCCGCTGGTGTTCTACCTCGGCCGCTCGACGCGGGCACGCGAAGATCATCGCAGCGTCGAAAGCTACGAAAAGCTTTGGCGCGAACGTCCTGTGCTCGCCGCCTATATCCGGTTGATGACGCTCGTATGGGGCCTGGGCATGACCGGAGAAAACCTCTTGCGCAGCCTGATCATCTGGCGATGGCCGAACGATCCGCGCTCGGCGCTGGCCTCCGAGGTACTGCGTTATGGCGTCTATGCCGGCCTAACGGTCTGGACGTTCTGGTGCCGGCGACGCCTCAAACAGGACGCCATGCGCTATCCACCCGACCCGGCGGACCCGCCGGACACCACGAACCCTCTGGCAAATTCATGACCCCACCCCTCACGCCAGTTCGAGAAACCGCGCCAGGCACGGATTGCGATTAGCCGGCGACCACGCCAGCACCTGCTCGATCAACGGCGCATCGACCAGCGGCCGGAACACCACGCCCGCGAGTTGCATCTTGCGCATCGATGCGGGCACCAGCGCCACCCCCACACCTTCATCGACGAGGCTGAGCACGGTCTGCTGCAACTGCACTTCAAAGCGGATATCCGGTTCGAAGCCGCCCGAGCGGCAATGCTCGAGGATGGTCGCGCGCAAGGTCGGCGCGACTTCCTCGGACGCCAGCACGAACGGCTCACCCGCCAGTTGCGCGATTCTCAGACGCCGCGCGCGGGCTCGCGGGTGGCTGCGCGACAGCGCAACGCACAAAGGCTCACTGAGGATCGTCCGGGTCACGATGCCCTTGTCGGGCACGCCCGGAAACATGATCGCCGCGTCGATCTGTCCGGCCAGCACTTGCGCGGCCAGATCGTTCGAGACGACCTCGCGCAGATTCAATGCGACCGCGGGAAACGCCGCGCCGAAAGCACGCGCATAACCGGGCACGACGTTGTACGCGGCGCACATCGTGAAGCCGATGGCGAGCTTGCCGGCATCGCCGTGTGCCGCGGCTTGCGCGTTACTGACCGCCTGCTCCACGGACGCAAGGATCGCCTTCGCATCGACGTAAAAGCGCTCGCCCGCCGCCGTGAGCGTGACGCTGCGCGGACTGCGCTCGAGCAGCGTGACACCCAGGCTCGCCTCCAGCGCCGCCAATTGCCGGCTCAAAGGCGGCTGCGACAGATTCAGGCGGGCCGCCGCCCGGCCGAAATGGCGCGTCTCGGCGAGTGTCACAAAGTAGCGTAGCGGCTTGATATCGATCACGACGCCCTCGGCCTGGATGACGATGCAGAAAAGGTATTATTGGAGACAAAAAACAGTATTGGATTGTATCAACGCAAGCCACTACGCTGGCGCATCGCTCTGTTCACCCACGCCTTTTGCATCGATGTTAGCCACCCTTGAAATTCTGCTTCCCGTGTTCGGCCTGATTTTCGCCGGCTTTGCCTGTCGCCGGCGCGGCGTGCTTGGACCGAATTCCGCGTCCGAGCTGAATCGCTTCGTGGTCTGGCTGGCGCTGCCGGCCCTGCTGTTCGACACGATGGCGCATGCCACTTGGCAGCAGCTGTATCAGCCTGCCTTCGTCGCGGCGTTCTCGATCGGCTGCCTCAGCGTGTTTCTGCTGATTCTCGTCATGCGCTTGATGAGTGGCCGGCATCTGGCCGACGCGAGCGTCGACGCGATTGCGGCGTCCTATCCAAACACCGGCTACATCGGCTTTCCGCTCGGCATGATCGCGTTCGGCTCAGCCAGCCTGACGCCGACCACGATCGCCACGATCCTTGTCGCGTGCGTGCTGTTCGCGCTCGCGATCGTGCTGATCGAAGTCGGCTTGCAGACCGAACGCACGCCGCACAAGCTGGGGTTGAAAGTGCTGAGCTCGTTGGCGCGCAATCCGCTGATCGTGTCGCCGATTGCGGGGGTGCTGTTCGCGAGCACTCACGTCGCATTGCCGCAAAGCGCGGAGACATTTCTGAAGCTGCTGAGCGGTGCCGCCAGTCCGTGCGCGCTGGTGAGCCTCGGCCTGTTCCTCGCGGAAAAGCGTCCGTCCGAAGCGGGCTCGCGCGGCATCTCGCTGCTGCTGACCGGTTTCAAGCTGCTGGGGCAGCCGGCGCTGACCTGGTGGCTCGCGGCGCGCGTATTCGGGCTCTCAGCCACGCTGGTCGAGATGGCCGTTGTGCTGGCCGCGTTGCCCACCGGCACCGGCCCATTCATGCTGGCCGAGTTCTACCGGCGCGAGGCGCACATCACCTCGCGCACGATCTTGCTGTCGACGGTAGGGTCGGTGGTGACCCTGTCGTTGCTGCTGCTGGTGATGGGACATCGTCCGTAGGCGAGCCTGGAGAATGCACGGTTTCTGCACTGTTTCGCGCCTCACGCTATGCTTCGCACACGGACCACCAGGGTCCGCAATCTATGTGCGCGAACCGCAAACAGCGAACCGAACCGCCGTGTCCCAAGCCCGCCCACCCGAACTCCATGACGACGCCGACGCCCGCTCGCTCGCGCGACGCTATCCACGTGGGCTGCACATCGACCCGCATTCGCACACGTGGGCGCAGGTGCTGTATGCGGTGTCGGGCGTGATGTGGGTGGAAGTCGGCCGCGAAGCGCTGGTTGTGCCGCCGCAGCGCGCGGTCTGGCTGCCCGCTGGCACCGTCCACTCCATCCACATGATGAGCGAGGTAGAGATGCGCAATCTCTATCTGCACGAGCGCAACGTCGGCCTCCTGAGCCGGCGTAGCGACGTGTTCGAGATCAACGGTCTGCTGCGCGAACTCATCACGTCGATTGCGGAATACGAGCGCACCCATGCTCGCGACGAAACCTATCTCGAAGCCGCCTATCGTCTCGCAATGCTCGAGTTGGGGCACGCGCCGCGTTCGTCGCTGCGCATCGCGCTGCCCGATGCGTCGGACCGGCGGCTCGATGCGTTGTGTCGCGCGGTGATCGACAACCCGTCGATCGCGATCAGCTTCGAACAACATGCGGCATCGGTCGGCGCGAGCGTGCGCACGCTGGCGCGCCTGTTTACGCGTGAGCTGGGGGTGGGCTTTGCCGAATGGCGGCGTCAGGTGCAACTGGCGGTGGCCGTGTCGGGCCTGGCGGAGGGGCGCTCGGTCAGCAGCATCGCGCGCTCACTGGGTTTCCAGCCGAGCAGCTTCAGCGACATGTTCCGGCGTGAGTTAGGTGCGCCGCCGACCAGCTTCGAAGCGAGCAGTACGCTCAGCGAGGCGGCTTCTGACGCTTCGCCGGAGCAGGGGCGAGACAAGCTGTCCACTGACGGCTGAGCCCTTCGCGCTGTCGGCTGAGCCCTTCGCGCTGTCGGCTGAACGATTCGCGCCGGCGTCTGGCCGGGTCACTCATTGGGGGCTGAGCAGCGCGCGCTGACGGACAAGCGGCTCCCAGCGCGACCGGTACGCCGGCCCACGGCACCCCTTGTCCGAAATTCGAAAGTCTTTGTCTCAACGCCTTTGTGCCGGTCACCTAGACTACGTTCATTGGCTGCACAGCGCAGCGTAAGACCCGACAGGAGTGACACGCAATGAAAGCGATTCAGTTCAAGACATTTGGCAACCCCGAGGTGCTCGAAACCGTCGATCTGCCGACGCCCCAAGCCGATGCGGACAGCGTCGTCGTGCAGATCAAGGCCGCCTCGGTGAATCCGAGCGACGTCAAGAATGTGTCCGGCCATTTCGAACACACCGTCCTGCCGCGCACACCCGGCCGCGACTTCAGCGGTGTCGTAGTGGACGGCCCGCAGGCATGGCTCGGCGCCGAAGTGTGGGGCACCGGCGGCGATATCGGCTTCACGCGCGACGGCACGCACGCCCATTTCATCAAGGTCCCGCTCACCGCCCTGTCGCGCAAGCCCACCACGCTCAGCCACGCTGAAGCCTCCGCGATCGGCGTGAACTTCGTGGTCGCCTGGCTCGGCACGGTCGAGTACGCCCACCTGCAAGCGGGCGAGACGATTGCCGTGATCGGTGCGGGCGGCGGCGTCGGCGGCGCGGTGGTGCAGATCGCGAAAGCGCGGGGCGCTCGCGTGATTGCCATGGACCGCCATCCGCTTTCCCCCGATACGCCTGCGGGCCGGCTGATCGACGACTACGTGCCGTTCGACGAAAACGCGACCGCGCGCCTGAAGGCTCTGACCGGCGGCGCCGGCGCGGACGTGGTTTACGACACGGTCGGCGGCGTCGCGTTTGCGACCGCGCTGAGTCTCGTCAAGCGCCGCGGCCGGGTGCTGGAAATCAGCGCCACGGGTCAACGCCGCGTGGAATTGGACCTGATCGATTTCTACCACAACGAAACGCAACTGCTCGGCGTGGATAGCGCCAAACTGGGCGTCGCCGAATCAGCGCCGCTAATGACGGCGCTGGTGGAAGGCTTCGAAAGTGGCAAGCTGCAAGCGCCGGCCATCGCGCAAGAATTTCCGCTCGAACGGGCACGCGAGGCCTACGCCGCGGTGGCCGCCGGCACGCGCGGCCGGGTCGTCATCACGATGTAATGGCCGAAGCAACCGGCGGGCGTGGCTGCCCGCATTTCAGATGGGTGCAACGACATGAAAGCGTATTTGATCTCACTCGCTGCCGGTGTGGTGGTCGGTCTGCTCTACAGCGTGATGCAGGTGAAATCGCCCGCGCCGCCGACAGTCGCGCTGGTCGGCTTGCTCGGCATGCTGGCTGGCGAGCACGTCATCCCCCTCGTACGGACATGGCTGGCCATCGGCGTTCATTGAGGCAAGCCGACGCCGATACCTTGTCCATCACCGAGCGCCTCACGCTAAGATTGAGGCCGCCGGGCTGGCGCGCAGCACTTGCTGCGTTGCCCGCGCATGTGCCACCGCCATGCGCGCCGCCCGGCGATCACAAGAAAAGCCTGGCTCGGAGAATCAGATGTCTGAAGAATATGAAGTGCATGGTCCGCATGACCATGCGGTTGAACACGCCGGCCACCACGACGAGGACCCCTTTGCGAGCCGTATGGCCGTGATGACGGCGATCCTCGCGACGATCGGCGCACTGTGCGCCTACCAGAGTGGTAACAGCGAAAATCTGGCGCTGTACTACAAGAACGAAGCCGCGATCAAAAAGACCGAAGCGTCGAATCAATGGAACTATTACCAGGCCAAGGGCGAGAAAGAGAATCTCGCTGAACTCGGCGCGGCGCTGTCGCTCGGCAACGCCGATGCGCACGCGAAGTTCGTCGCCGATGTCGACAAGTACAAGCAGCAGAAAGAGCCGATTCGCGTGAAGGCCGAAGCGATCGAAAAGGAGGTCGTGGACAATGACGCCAAAAGTGAAACGCTGCTGCATGGCCATCATCGCTGGGCGCAGGCCACCACCTTGATTCAGGTGGCGATTGCGCTGTGCGCGATCACGTTGCTGACCCGCAAGAAATGGCTGCGCAACCTATCGTTCGGTATTGCGGCTGCGGGTGTGATCACCGGTGCGATGGCGTTCTTTTCGGCTTGATTGTCGCGTTGGATGTGCGTCAGTTGATACGGTAAGTCCTCTATCGCTCGTGCTCCTCACTCAGTCCTCAAGCCCTTCGCGCGCCACTTTGCCGCAGGTCAACGACGCACGGATTGGATGCTCAGCAGTCCGACTTTCATGACATTAATTCAGGGCGCCGCGATCTTGCATCGCGTGTCCGCGCTGCTGTATTGGGCGCAACCCGTCGTGGAGGACTTATCGTGAATGCATCCCCCAACGCTGCAAGCGACCTCGTCGCCAAACTCGAGTCTGCCCGCATGGCCTATGCCACATCGGGGCAAGGCGCGCCGACCGTCGTGCTCGAAACTGGACTAGGCGCGGAGAGCGCCGAATGGCAGGCGATCCAGTCCGCGCTTGCTCTGTCCTGCAGGGTGTTCCGTTACGACCGGCTGGGACGGGGTGCGAGCGACCGCCCGTCGACGGTGCGCCACGCCGGCCATCTGGTCGACGAACTGCACGCACTGCTGCAGGCGACGTCGACGTCGCCGCCCTACCTCATCGTCGGTCATTCGTTTGGCGCACTGCTGGCGCGTGGGTTCGCCCAGCGGTACCGCGACGAAGTCCACGGGCTTGTGCTGGTGGAATCCATGCATCCGCGCCAGTTCGACGTATTCGCAAACGCGTTTCCTCTCCCGAACGAATCCGATACGCCTGAACAAGCGCGCATGCGGACATTCTGGACGGGCGGGTGGCGCATGCCGGACGCGACACCCGAGCGCATCGATCTGCCCGCCAGTCTCGATATGTATCGCGAGATCGCGCCGCTCGGCAACCTTCCGGTGACCGTGGTGACTGCGGGTGCTTTCTCGAATTCCCGATTCTTTCCGACGACGACGCGGGATGCGCTGCAGTCACAGTGGGAAGACCTGCAGCGGGAACTGCTGCAACTGTCGACGCGCGCACGCCAAATCATGGCCCCGGCGAGCCAGCACTTCGTGCAGCGCGACGATCCGGACGTCTTGATCAAAGCCGTGCTTGCCATGCTGGGGGATATTCGGTTGCCTGGCTAAGCAACGGCGGTCATATCGCGCCTGCCCAGACCCAGGCTCGGGCTCGACACCCAACAACCGTCAATGCGCGATGCCGCGCGCAGCACGTTCGAGCAACAGCTCGCGCTCGCGGGCGTTGCGCGTCATGCCGGCGGCGCGTTCGAATTCGGCACGCGCCTCTGCCACGCGGCCGAGTTTCTCCAACAGATCGCCGCGCACGCTCGGCAACCAGTGGTAGTTCGCGAGCGCCGCATCGGCGGCGAGCGCATCGACGATTTCCAGACCGGCCGCCGGCCCGAACGCCATCCCCACCGCCACCGCCCGGTTCAACTCGACCACCGGAGAAGGCGCCACCTGCGCCAACGCGTCGTACAACGCGACAATCTGCGCCCAGTCGGTGTCTTCGGCACGGCGGGCGCGCGCATGACATGCGGCCAGCGCGGCCTGCAATGCATAGGGACCGCCCGCGCCGCCCAACGCGTGTGAGGTGGCGAGCGCCGCCAGCCCACGGCGGATCAGCAGCGGGTCCCAGCGGCTGCGGTCCTGGTCGAGCAGGAGCACCGGCTTGCCGTCAGCATCGGTACGCGAGTGAGTGCGCGACGCCTGGATTTCCATCAACGCGACGAGGCCATGCACTTCGCTTTCGTCAGGCACGAGCCCGCTCAGCACGCGCCCGAGCCGCAGCGCTTCCTCGCACAACGCCGGACGCATCCAGTCGTCGCCGGCGGTGGCCGAATAGCCTTCGTTGAAAATCAGATAGATCACCTGCAGCACCGAGGCGAGCCGCGGCGCACGCGCATCCGCTTGCGG
>JARLJU010000144.1 GCA_031291055.1 Rudaea sp.
CTGCACTGCCGCCGCGCAGCGCTGACATGCCCATCGACTTCGCCAGACCTGCCAGACCATCGGCATCGTGGTCGATAGCTCCAGTGCTGCCACTGTTGCTGTCGCCAGCGGCTTCATTGGATGCCACGGGACCATCGTTGCTCTGGCCGGAATCGTTGGTGCCCTCATTGCCCCTACCCGCAACGAGCACGCTGCCTTGCAGGCGGCGCTCGGCCGGCGTAAGCGGCCGCGGCTGGTTGCTCACGGTCACCGCCTGTCCGTTCGTCTGCGATTCCGCGCCAGCCGGCGTCGCGAGGTGGGAATTCGCTGCAGCGGCGGCCGCAGCCTCCGACGCTGCGCGGGCCTGGTCTTCCGCGCGTTTGATACGTTCCTTCTGCGTCTCCAGATCCGCACCGGCGTCACTCGCGCCGCTGTCTTTCGGTTTTGTCAGCGCCGCCTGTTTCGCGTCCTGATGCTGCTGGAACAGGCGCTGAAGATAGATCGTGACGCCCGATGCACCCAGCGCAATAACGGCGAGCGCGACCAGCACCAGACGCAGCTTGCCTACGCGCGTCTTCCGACGACCCGGCAGGTCGAGCGAAGGCTGCGGGCCGACGTCGGCCGACGCCGCATGTTCCATTTCGTTTGGTTCAGTCATGCCCCGTTCGCTCCCTTGATCAGTTCGTCGATGCATCGGAGTGATCGCGCTCGATGCGCACGCTGCCCGGCACCGACGAGCCCGCACGGTTGAAATGGCCATCAGGCGAATAGCCGTCGTTGCGGATACCCAGCACCGACTGACCGTAGCGGATGACAAACGACTTCGACACTTCGTGCACGACGACCGTATCGCCCTCCATATGAAAGTTCGCCGTCGCCTCGCCACCGTCGGGCAGTTTCGTGAAGATCGTCGGCAGGTCACGCGCAGTTGAGTACTTGAAGTACGTAAACCGGCCGTCGTCCCAAAGTGCAGTCGGTGCGAGTGCGTGGTCGCCGCGCATCATGTACTGGATATTGGCCACAGGAACCGACACCACAGGCGTGGATTTCGCAGCACCAACACTGTTCGTGATCGATGCGGGAATGGCCGGCCCGTTGCCCGGTTGACTGCCCAGCGCAGCGCTTACCGCTTGCTGACGGCGCAGCTGCGCGCTCGCCGCTCTGGCACGCGTGTCCGGATAGTCGAAACGCAGTATCCATGTCGCCGGCTGTGCGGCCGACACGTCAACAAGCGAGAGCGGATAGGTGCGCCGGTTGGTGACCAGCAGAAGATTGGTTTCCGGCTGCGGCGCGCCCGGTTTGAGCATCGCGCCACTGTCGTTGATGGCCACGTGCCAGGCCTTGCCGTCTCCGATGCCCTCGCCGCTGTTGATGATGTGTTCACCTGGCTCAAACTGGATCATCACCGCACGCCCCGGCATGGTGGCTACGCGATAGGCCTGGTCCGGATCGTAGGTCGCGCACTGGATGTGCGGGTCGGAACCGCAGCTGCGCGGCGTTTCGAGCGCTCGCGAGTGGATCGGCACCAACGCGAAGCCCAGTGCGACCGCCGTTGCGCTCGCTGACATCCGGATCGTTCGTCCTTTCATGCTCCATCTCCGGCTGCCACGGGGCCCGACGCCGGCGCAGCATCGGCGGGCGCCCGGGTCCAGTCGCGCGTGACCTCGTAGCTGGTGCAGCGAAAACCGTCCGCGTTGAGATCCTGCTGGTCCTGCTTTTCCGGAACGTTCACACGCTCGAATGCGACCGTCGCAATCCAGTACGTCGGATCCGGACGCTTCACGGCCGCGTTGAGCCAAACCAGTTGCCGCGAGCAGAACACCTGTGCCGTCGTTCCCACGAAGGTGATAGAGCCGACGTGTGCAATGACGCGCGCCTGATCCTTCAGCAGCTTGAGTGGGCCCGCCGGGCCGCGCACGAACCCGTCATAGGCTTCCTTCTCGTGGTCGTCGCTCATGAACATCACCGCGGCGTGTGTGTCCGAAATCGTCTCCCAGTCGTAGCTCTCGCGCAGTTCGACGTAACGGTGCAGATCCGCGCGATCGGTCTTCTCGGAAAAAGTAACGTGTCCGTTCGCGGTCGTCGGCAACACATCCACCTTCCCTGTCGTGTCGTTTACGCGCAGCACAGCCGGCGGGTTCGGCCGCTTTAGGAGTCCTAAAACCCCCATGCCAGAAACAGCGGCGAGAGCGACAACGCCCGATAATACCGAGCGCCGGTCCGCAATACGGGCCTTCTCTTCCGCTGCTTCGACCTTCGACTTTTCGAAGGCCTGTGCCTGTTTCAGATACCAGCTGACCGCATCGCGCTCACCTGACCCAACACCGCTCACCGGCGCGTCTGCGCGCGTGGTCGACCCGGCCGGGCTCCCCTTACGTTTGCGCGCGTTCGCTCCCGACGCAAACCATTGCCTGATAGTCGATGCCATCCTGCTCCTCACTTCGGTTCCGTATGGCCCGACTGCTGGGCCAACGGTTGATTGACGGGTACCCACTGACCAGTCGGCTCGGGTGGCTTTGGCGCCGAGCTGCACGCCTGCAGCGCGAAGGCCATCAGTAAAATAGCGACAGGAGATTTCATGGTCTCCGTTTCTCCTTTGGATTGAGCAAAACAGGCGTATTGCGTGGCATCTAGTAAAACAGCTTGATCGATACCATCGCGCCGATCGTTGCCACCACCGCCGCGATAAGCCACCAACGTGCGATCGTATTGAATAACCTAATCACTTTTATGCCTCACTCAAGCTACCGCCGGTCTTCGGCGATCCGCCACCGCCCATCTTTCCAAGCGAACCGGCAAATCTCGCGACGCTACCCAGCTTGCCCACCATCGTCGAGATACCGACACCGCCCGCGAGAGACGAAGCCGAACCCGGCAGGTTAAGCGAGATAACCCAGAAGGCCAGCCCCATGATATCCAGGTCAATGACCTGCGCGAGAGAGGGGGATCCGTTCAGCGGTACCACGCCCATCGCGAAATTGACTTCGAGTGCACATGCAGCCGCGAAGAGCGCGACCAGCAGGGTGTAGTTCATGCATTGACCGATCCAGTTCCAGAAGAACTGTCGCGATGGTGGGAAGAGCGCCGCAGAGATGAACAACGGCCCGAGTGCGAGCAGAAGCCCAAGCGCGAACTTCGCCAGAATGATGTATGCAATGGCTATCGCCATGAACGGGCCACCGAAAATGATCATCAGCGCGATCGTCCAGATGGCTGCAATTACCTTCAGGCCGGACGCCTGTGCATAGATCGCCTGGGCTGCATTGATGTATGCATTGAGCAGGTTGTCGAGGCCGGACACCGGGTTGCTACCGTTGGTCAACGCGCCGGCCAGCTGCTCGCCAAGGCCATTAAAGAACGGAACAACGTACTCGCTGTAGAACTGGATGTTCATCCCGCAGGTCAGAATGACCGCCCACGTTGCCATACGCATGAGGAAATCGTTGATCGGCTCGTCGTTGCGCCCCTGCCAGTATGTCCAGAGGATCAACAGGACATAGATGCTGAAGCAGGTAGCCATCAATGGCGAGATCAGCGAAATGATGCGTGTCGAACCGGTCGAGATCGTGTTCAGCACGTTCTGATCGAACGAGTTGGTCATTGAGGTGAAAAGCTGGACGTCTGCCACGGATATCTCCTGCTTCGGTCTGGGGTTGATGGATAAACCCGATTACTTCAGCCCTGCCGCGCTGGCTTCGGCATCGTCGCTTGCAGCGTTGATGCCCTTCGCCTTACGCTCAGCGGCAAGCTTCTCAGGCGTCGTGCCGAGAAACGCCGCGTCGAACTTCAGATCCTGTTGCTGCCGGTGCTCTTCCTGCAGGTTGTGCTGGTGACGATCCCATGCGAGGTAGCCGAGGTAGCCGGCGATCGCGACCAGCAAAGCGATGATTGAGCCGAGAAGTGTCTTATTGATCATTGGTTTTCCCCAGGAATGCGTTGTCGAATTCACGGTCGCGCTGCTGTTCGGCAAGCTGCAGCTCTGTTTTCTGCAACTGCGCGGTGAGCTGCAAGCGCGTCTGATCGTTCGTGACCATCGTCTCTTCGGCCGCCATGCGGTTCTGCAGATCCGCCTTCTGCGCGGGATCCTGCGTCAGATTCGACTGCTGCATGAGCGACTGGATGTTGTTAAAGCGCGCCATGATCGCGCTATACGCCTGCTCGTTCATCGCCTTGTTGGCCGCGAGCGTGTCGTAATAGCGCTGCTGACCGGGCGTGCTCGCGCCGGTCATGCTTTCCTGCTGCTCGATCGAACGCATCGACGAACTGATACCCGAGAGACCGCCGTTCTTCGCGTGGTCATAAATGTTTTGCCACTGTTCCGGAAGGTAGTTGCGCAGCGACGCATCGTTCATGATGTTGCCGAAACTGCTGTTGCCAGTCAGCGCCTGATACTGGGCCTCCTGATTCTGGACCTGCTGCATCAGCTGCTCGACCTGCACCATCTGCTGCGCGAGCTCCGCGGGCGAAATGGTCGGCACACCCTGCGCGTGGGCCTGCGAAAACGCACAGGCGCACAGCAGCGTGACCAGCGTGCGACGAGGCCAAAGCGTAATTCCCGGCAGATAGGCAAAAGCGCTCATGCCGGCGCGCGTTGATCGTGCCTGCAGTGTCTCGCGAAGCTTCCAGATCGCTGGGTCAACCGGGCGGCGCACGGCCGGATAGACATCGGTGCTGTTCATCGTTCCCTCCCTGGGTTGCAGCACATCAGGCAAAAACGTCGTCGTCAACCGGCTGATTAACCGGTGGATAAACCTGCGCAAGCTCAGCACGTTTGCGCTCGAGGCCGCGCTGCAGCTCGGCGGACCACAAACGCTCATCGGCGCCGTGCTTCGCCGCGAGCCGCGTGCGCAGCTTGCGTTCGAACACGCGGTACAGATGGACGGGCAGCCAGACGTCCGGATCGTCGCCAAACTCGGCGCGCACACCGTCGCAGATCAGTGCGTTCTCTCGATCGCCGGAGAACACCGCAATCGCATCGTCCAGGCCGCTCAGGTCGAAACTGGCGAAGGCCGACTGGTTGCCCTGCTTGATCAGGAATCGACGCGACTGTGGCGTGAGTTTTTTGAATTCCCTGAACTCCTTGCGGGTCATGCCGTCACGCAGATAGGCCTCTTCTTCGGCCGCCGGATCGGCCAGCCAGATCTTCGTCGCGACCAGACTGCGCAGCGCGGGAAACAGGTCGGCCGCCCGTTGCGCCTGCTCCGGCTGTTGCGTGATCAGTCCCATAAATTCCCCTTCCTTACGCCCGCTGGCCAGCGTTTCTTCAATCTGCTCGCGGATCGTGC
>JARLJU010000145.1 GCA_031291055.1 Rudaea sp.
ACGCGCCCTTGCGTCGTCGGGCGCCAACCCTTTGGCCTCGTCTCGATCGCCAACAGCGACGCCGCCGCCAGCCCGCACACCGACGCCGCCATGCTCGAAGCCCATCGCGCAGTGCAGGAAGTGATCGAACGCAAGACCTATCCCTTCACGCCTCGCCGCATTGGATAACGGCGCGTCGGGTAAGGTCGGCTAAAAACGCATCAGAGCCCAAGCCAGTCACGCCAGTCGGAGGGCGGCTCGGGCCAGCTGTCGACCACCGGCCCCAAAGCCTCGCGCAGGGAGCCCAGACCTTCGGCAAAGCGCTGCCACTGGTCGAGCGCATCGGTAAAGATCGGGCGACGTACCTGTTCGGCACTGGCGGTACGGACCGCACGCGCATTCTGCCAGAATGACAGGCACGCGGGGTCAAACGGCAAGTCGAGCGCGTCGAGCAGCGCACGCACTTCGGCCTCGGTATCTGCAACCAGCCGTTCGTAGACGACGCGCCGCACCTTGCCCGGCGCGGCGGCATCGAATGCCGCGATGAACGCGACATAGTCCCGATAGGTCCGGCCAATGTCGCCAAGGTCATAGCTGAACGCCTGGCCTCGCGCAAAATGCTGTTTCCAAACAGAAAAACCACACGCCATGGGATGGCGGCGCACATCGACGATCCAGGCGCGCGGAAGGATCAGGCGAATCAGGCCAAGGTGCTGCCAATTGTTGGGCATCTTGTCGATGAAGCGCACGCGCCCGGTCTTGCGATGAACCGCAGCGCGCGCGAGGTAGTCCTCCCCCATGGCGCGCCGTTCGTCGGGCGAAAGCGCCGCCATCGCCTGTTCCGGAGTCTGCCCCGCGCTGCGCGCGCGCTGTGCCAGACGATCGGCCAGCATCATCATCACCGGCAATTCGTGCGTGCCTTCGACCATCGCGTGACTGCTCAGGATCTGTTCGACAAGCGTCGATCCGGCACGCGGCAGGCCGACCACGAAAATCGGGTCATCGGCCATGGCGCCGCCCTCGGGCAAGCCGGTAAGGAATGCGGCCGTAAACAGCCGGGCCTGCGCTGCAACGCGCGCGCGCGCCGCACCGGCATCATGGGGTAACATGGCCCGGCGCAGGCGATTGCCCCGATCATAAGCGGCCAAAGCCTCTGCGTCGCGCCCCACATCCTCCAACGCCTTGCCCAGCGCGAACTGAAGATGAAACGCATCTTCGCCGCTTGCCTGCGGCAACGCGGCGCGCATCGCCGCGATGTCGTCATCGCGCAACACCACGGTCTTGAGATTGGCCAGGCTCCACCACGCCTCGCCCAGCCCCGGCGCACACGCGATCGCGCCGCGAAACGCCGCCTCAGCCCGATCGCGCAACCCCAGTGTCTTGGCGACATGGCCCAGATTGAGCCAGACCGGCGGCGGCGCTCCGCCGGCTGAGATCATCGCCTCATAGACGCGGCGCGCCTCGTCCTGTTCGCCCAGCTTGACCAGCACCGAAGCGCGCAACATCTGCAAGCCCGCCTCATCCGGGGCATGGCGCACGAGAATCGTCGCCTGCTCCAGCGCTTCGACCAGTCGATCCGCCTCGACCAGCATCCGCGTCAGAAACACACGCGCCGCTTCGAACCCCGGCGCCCGCGCAACAGCCTGCGCGACATGGTCGATCGCCTGATCCCCGCGCCCGCGTCGCCACGCGAGTTCGCCCAACAGGCGCAACGCGGCGGCATCGTCGGGAATCGCATCGAGATAGCGCCGAATCAGCGCCTCTGCGCGATCGGCCTCACCCGCCACCATCGCCCGCGCGCCTTCGACCAGCAACGGGTCGCGGCTCGCAGCCGAAACCGCGCCTGCATCCGCGCGCCAGGCTTCTTCCTCGGCACCGGTCGCGCGCAAGGCGCGGGCCAGCGCATGCCAGGCAATGGTCAGCCCCGGACGCGCCCGCGTCGCCTGCCGCAACGGGGCGATCGCTTGCGCCGCATCGCCGGCAGCAAGCAAGGCCTGCCCCCATTCGGCGGCCAACTGCGGATCATCGGGATGCGAGCGAGCGAGCGGTTCGAGCGCGGCACAAGCGCCCTGTGCATCGCCCGCGAGACGCAAGGCGCAAGCCAGCAGGCAATGCGCAAGGACATGGCCCGGCACGGCATTGGCCACCGCACGCGCCGAAATCGCGGCACGCGCCGGATCGCGGCCAAGCGCGCCCTGCGCTTCGACCAGCCGCGCCTGAAGCGCAGGAGGCAGTACATCCGGCACGCTTGACCTTTCCATCGGCACCTCCCGTCCGGACTATTTCCATGTTGGCGTACCAGGCCGGGCAAATCCATGCCTTTGCCGCACACGACTGTTGCACAACGAGTCACCACCGCAATGCACAAAGTCACCATTGCCAGCCGCTAAAAGGGTGCGCCGCTTGCTTGACAGGAAAAGTCTGCCGGCCATAGTCCCGATGAACGGGAAATGCGTTCGGACCTCATCGAATGGTCCATGCAAAAATCTGATTTCAAGTCATTTATTGCTCCGCAGCGCATTTCGTTGCGGCTCAAGATACCAATGGTCGCGAAGCAACCGCGCCGGTGACGATTCATGGGGAAACCAGACATGAAGCGATGCAACCATAGCCGATCTGTGCCTGCCTTGCACCGCCATGCGATCCTTGTTGCGGCGACGATGCTGACGCCGCTAGCGGCGAGGCCGGCGCTGGCCGATGATGCCCCCGCCGCGAGCGAGGCGCTCGGCGAAATCGTCATCACCGCAACGCGCAAGCAGGAAAGTCTGCAGAAAGTGCCCGTCAGCGTGCAGGCACTGACCATGGACAAACTCAATCAGCGCCAGGTCAATGTCTTTACCGACTATGTCACGATGCTGCCCAGCGTCAGCTTCGACACTTTGGGGCCCGGCAGGACGAACCTCTATTTCCGGGGCATTTCGGTCAATTCGGGCGGTCTGCCCACGGCCGCGACGTATATCGACGATGTTCCGATCACGTCTGTCGGCGGCATGCCCGAAATCCACGTCTATGACATCGAACGCGTCGAGGCGCTGTCGGGACCGCAGGGCACGCTGTTCGGTTCGAGTTCGCTTGCCGGCACGCTGCGCATCATCACGCAAAAGCCCAAGCTCGACAAAGTCGAGGCCGGAATCGACGTGCAGGTCGACAAATACGGCATGGGCGCCGCCGGCGCGCAAGTCGAAGGCTATCTCAATCTGCCGCTGGCGCACCGCGTCGCCTTGCGCGTGATGGCGTTCTACGACCACGAAGGCGGCTATATCGACAACACGCCGGGCAGCTATACGTTCGGTTTCGGGCAGAGCAATCCGGCGATCAGTTATACCCGCACCAATGCCAATGTGGTGGAGAACAATTACAATCCGGTCACCGAATACGGCGGTCGCGCCAGCCTGTTGATGCAAGTCGCCGACGGCTGGTCGATCACGCCGTCGATCACATATCAGCACCTGCAAAGCTATGGTGGGTTTGGCTATGACCCTCGTTTTGCCGGGATGCAGGTCCACGACTATACGCCGACCAGCAACAAGGACGAATGGTATCAGGCCTCCTTGACTGTCCAGGGCCAGGTTGCCGGGCTCGATGTCACCGGGGTTCTTGGCTATTTCCACCGCGACACCCATACGCTGCAGGATTACAGCTACTACGCGATCGATTATGACAAGAACGGCGGGTCATATTACTATTTTCGTGACGCCAACGGCGCCATTCTCGACCCGATGCAATATGCATTTACTTCGTCCGCTTCGCACAAAGTCACCGAAGAACTGCGCATTTCCACACCCAAGGCATCGCGACTGCAATTGACCGCCGGGGTGTTCAACCAGTTCCAGAAGGACACGGTCGAGGCCAACTATATCTACCCCGGCTCTGCGCAGGGCTATCTCGGCACCGATTACAATGCCGCCACCGGCATTTTTACAGCAACAGATCCGGCCCCGGCTGTACGCGGCGACGCGCTCTATGCAACCGACGAAGACCGGAAATTCAAGGATTTCGGCGTCTATGGCGAGGGGACTTATCCGATCCTCGACACGCTCAGGCTGACCGGCGGCATCCGCTATTTCTCGACCAGCAACAGCACCTATGGCTTCAATGGAACGCTTGCGCCGATACCTGGCTGCACCTTTCCGCTGACGGGCCATTTGCAATGTATCAACGTCACCGAATCGTATCACCAGACCGGCGAGACTCACAAAGCAAGCCTCGCTTGGCAATTCGAGCCAAACAAGATGGTCTATGCCACGTATTCAACCGGGTTCCGCCCAGGCGGTGGCAACAATCTCGTCGGCAGCAAACCCTATCAGGCGGATACGATCGACAATTTCGAAGTGGGCGCCAAGCTGCGGTTCGGCCCCAATTTCAGGATCAACACCGCATTTTACTATGAAAAATGGAAGGGCGTGCAGTATTCGGTCATTGTCCCTGATACCTATGGCAGCACGGCAACGGTCAACGCCGGCAATGCCCGGGTCTATGGTATCGAGGGCGATTTCGACTGGAAGATCGGGCCAATCACGCTGTCGGGATCGGGCGCATACAACGATGCCAAGCTCTCGACCAACTTCTGCGATCTCGACAAACCGACCAACCTTGTCCCGCGCAGCACCTGTTCTGCGGCGACCGGCGATCTCGCCGCTGCCGCTGGCACTCGCCTGCCGCGCCAACCGATCTTCAAGGGGCAATTGAGCGCGCGCTACACCATTGCGATCAGCGGATACGAGGCGTTCCTTCAGGCCGTGGCATTCCACCAGTCGGGCAGCACGTCCGACCTCAACACAAAGAACGACGGGCTCTATGGCGACCCGGCAGGCTTCGAAAGCTTCAACTTCTCCGCCGGGGCCAAACGCGGCGATTTCAGCATCGAAGCCTTTATCCAGAATGCCTTTGATCGGCGCGGCGTGCTAAGCCGCAACGCATTCTGCGAAATCCAGACGTGCTATGAAGGCACGCGCAGCTATCCGATCAAGCCGCGCTACTTCGGCATAAGAATCAGCCAGAAATTTCAATGATTGGCGGAACCGACCAGACCAGAAACCGCATAGTCAGGAACCGCAAAGTTCGATCGCGGCGCCGACACCCCCCCCGGGTATCGACGCCGCGATCCTCAACATCAGGGCATCGCGCACCCCATTGGCTATGCAGCCCCGCGCGACGCCGGCTGCTGTTGAGTCACGCAATGGATGTTGCCGCCGCCCGGCAGAATTTCGCGGGATGGCAGCATGACACTCTCACGCGTGGAAGAGATTCGGTTGAGGGCCGCTTTGCCCGCAGCATCGGCCGACATGCCGAATGCCGCGCACTTCGGCATGGCCAAAGCTGTCGCAGCCAACGATCGGCAGAGCTGTAGCCAAAGCGGGCAACGGGTTGGACACTGAGGGATCGAGCC
>JARLJU010000146.1 GCA_031291055.1 Rudaea sp.
CGCCAGGTCATCCAGCGCTCGCGGCCGGCGAAGACGGCAATCGAATCGTGGACGGCCTCGTCTTCGATCAGATCGAAGTACGGTGTAAGCAACGCATCGAGCTCGGTGCGCTCGATACCGAACGGTGGCCCTTTCGGCGTCGCTCCAATGAAAAAGAAACCCGCCAGCAACGCACCGCCGGGCAACAACTCGGCCATTCGCCGGGCGTAGTCTGCGCGGCGCGCCAACGGCAACGCGCACAGGAACGCGCGCTCGTAGATCCATGCGGGCGTGAACGGCGGCGTGTAAGCGAAGAAGTCAGCCTGCTCGACCCATTGCCCATGCTGCGCGCCCAGCTGTTCGCGTGCCGCGGCGACGGCGGCGGGCGAAAAATCGATCGCCCGGACCGGATTGCCTTGCTGCGCCAGCCATAGCGCTTCGTAAGCACTGCCGCAACCTGGAATCAATACCGCAGCGTCGCGATGCCGTTCGGCGAATGACTGGAAGGCCGCCGGCACGCCCGCCTGATCCCACGGCGTGAAATGGTGCTCGAAGCGCTCGTCCCAGAACTCGGGCGAATTGGGATCGCGGGTCGCGAAGTCAGGCGCGGAAGGCGGGTTCGGGTCGCTCATGGCATGCCTCGTCTGGATCTTGGATCAACCGCCGTAGGCGAACGCCAGAAACGCCCGCGCCAGCACCGCGCCGACACCGACCGCCACGCCGAACAGCAGCAAGCCTTGCAACAACCGGTTGGTGCGCTTTTGCTCGAGCAGAATCTGGCGAATCATGTCGTCATTTGCGCCGCGCGTCGTGTCGTGGCGTGCGGCCAACACGTGATGAATCAGGCGTGGCAGCTGTGGCAGCGTCTTGCTCCACTGCGGCGCCTCGATCTTCAGCCGCTCGTACCAGCCGCGCAGACCGATCTGCTCGTTCATCCAGCGTTCGAGATAGGGCTTGGCCGTCTTCCACAGATCCAGCTCAGGATCGAGCGAACGGCCGAGCCCTTCCACGTTCAGCATGGTTTTTTGCAGCAGCACCAGTTGCGGCTGGATTTCCACGTTGAAGCGGCGCGAGGTCGAGAACAGGCGCATCAACACCTGACCGAGCGAAATATCCTTCAACGCGCGATCGAAATAGGGCTCGCACACCGCGCGGATCGCGCTTTCCAGTTCCTCGACCCGGGTAGTGGGCGGCACCCAGCCCGACTCCAGATGCAGCGTGGCGACGCGGTGGTAGTCACGCTTGAAGAAAGCGAGGAAGTTCTGGGCGAGGTAGTTCTTATCGAAATCCGACAGCGCGCCGATGATGCCGAAGTCGAGCGCGATATACCGGCCGAAGTGCGCCGGATTGAGGCTCACCTGAATGTTGCCCGGGTGCATGTCGGCGTGAAAAAAACCGTCGCGGAACACCTGAGTGAAGAAAATCTCGACGCCTTCGCGTGCCAGCTTAGGAATATCGACGCCCGCCGCGCGCAGCGTCTCCACCTGGCTGATCGGTACGCCGACCATGCGCTCCATCACCAGCACCGTGGGCGTGCAGAACTCCCAGTACATTTCCGGCACGAGCAGCAGATCGAGCCCGGC
>JARLJU010000147.1 GCA_031291055.1 Rudaea sp.
CGCCATCGTACGGGGCATTCGAACATGAGTGAGGGAGATAAACAGTGCTTGTTGTTTGTTCGGCGGGACGATGTGGCAAAGGATGCCGCCTTCGTCACCGGCATAATACAAGTCCGAGACGGTGCGGTGCGTCTGATCGGGTTTAGCAATATTTTCGGCTTGAAGCTGTTTGACCACCTCTGGTGTCAATTCGACTTCGAATGGCACAGCTGCCTTTAGTGCGGCGACCAGCCGTGCCGTTTTCTCCGGATTGTCGAGCATCAGCGGCCTCCTTCGCCAATCGAGCTTCGTGATTCGGCGACCACTAATGATAGGGAATATGGCTCAACGGGGCCATTCTCGCGTCGCAAAACTTTTTCCTGACCCTTGCCAATGGCTGCTGGCGGAGGGGGAGTGACCATCGCAGCTGAACACCCTGTCTGAGAGGATTGCACGTTGTGCAGTCCAGTAGACAGGAGTCCACCGATGACCAAGCCGATCTCTCCTCTTCGCCAGCGCATGATCGACGACATGACGATGCGCAATTTGTCGCCGAGCACCCATGAGACTTACATTCGTGCGGTAGCGCAGTTCAGTGCGTTTCACCGGCGATCTCCCGACAAGCTCGGGGTGGAGCATTTACGGGAATATCATCTGCACCTTGTGTCACGCGGTCTCACGGCCAATTCTATTTGTGTGAAGATGGGTGCGCTGAGGTTCTTCTACGGCACGACATTGCGGCGGCCGGACATCGCCGGTCGGATTCCGATGCCCCGCCGGACGGATCATCTGCCCACGGTACTCGCACGCGAGGAGGTCGAGCATTTGCTCAATGCGGTACCCGATCTCAAGCAGCGCACAGCCCTCATTACGATCTACTCGGCGGGTCTGCGTATCTCTGAGGCCATTGCGCTGACGGCGCGCGATATCGACAGCGCACGCATGGTCATCTGCGTCCGGCAAGGCAAAGGGCGCAAGGATCGCTATACGGTGCTGTCCGACCAGTTGCTCGGCATTCTTCGCGACTATTGGCACCGTACCCGGCCATCGCACTGGCTGTTTCCCGGCCTTAAGCCGTCACGTCCCATGGCGAAGCGTACGCTGCAACTTGCGTGTCGGCGAGCGGCCGAAGCGGCCGCGCTCAGCAAATCGGTCACCGTCCACACGTTGCGACATAGTTTTGCGACCCATCTCCTCGAACAGGGTGTCGACATTCGCGTGATCCAGGACTTGCTCGGGCATCGGCACATCAAGTCGACCGTGGGCTATGCGCGGGTTGCAATCAACTTAATCCGCCAGGTTCGGAGCCCTCTCGAATTCCTGAACATGGCGAGGACAGCGCCGGATTGATGCGCCGGCAGTGTCCTATCCAAAGCTCGAAGTGGCGGACGTTTTCCGCCGCCACGGTGCCGCTTGGCGTGCAGCCAACGAAGCTCATCTGAGCCTCAGCCAGCGGCGCGTGATGACCGCGATCGAGGTTTGCCGCACGGCGGCGCTGGGCGGCCATGTCGAGCGCTGTGAGAACTGCGCCCACACACGCATCGCCTATAATTCTTGCCGCAACCGGCACTGCCCCAAGTGCCAGTGGCCGGCCGCCCAGGCGTGGCTTGCGGCGCGCGAAGCCGAACTGTTGCCGGTGGCGTACTTCCACGTGGTGTTCACGTTGCCGGCCGCAATCAGCGCGATCGCCTACCAGAACAAGGCCAAGGTCTATGGACTGCTGTTTACGGCCGCGGCCGAGACGCTCACCATCATCGCAGCCGAGCCCAAGCACCTCGGCGCCGACATCGGCATCACTGCCGTCCTGCACAGCTGGGGCCAGAACCTCCATCACCATCCCCATGTGCACTGCATCGTTCCGGGCGGCGGCATATCGCCGGATGGCAAGCGTTGGATCGCCTGCAAGCCCGGCTTCTTCCTTCCGGTTCGCGTGCTCTCACGCCTGTTCCGGCGCCTGTTCTTGCAGGGCCTCGAAGCCATGCATGCTGCGGGCGAGCTGCAATTCTTTGCCGATCTCGTCAGTCTCAACGAGGCGAGCGCGTTTGCGGCCATTCTCGCGCCGCTGCGCCGAGCCGAATGGGTCGTCTATGCCAAAAAACCCTTCGCCGGCCCCAAGCAGGTCTTGGCCTATTTCGCGCGCTACACGCATCGCGTCGCCATCGCCAACAGCCGCTTGATCGAACTCGACGAGACCCATGTCAGTTTCCGCTGGAAGGACTATCGCGAGAGCGGCCGTCGCAAGAGCAAAGTCATGCGCCTCAGCGCCGGCGAGTTCATGCGACGCTTCCTGCTCCACGTACTGCCGAACGGCTTCCATCGCATTCGCCACTATGGCCTCTTCGCCAACGGCCACCGCGCCGACAAGCTCGCACTCTGTCAAACTCTGCTCGATGTGCCATCCGCGCCGATGCATCGCGATAACGATGACGACAATGGCCCCGGCGTTTCCGACCACGAACCGCCCCCGTGCCCTTGCTGCGGAGGCCGCATGAAGATCATCGAAACGTTCGATGGACCGCTCTCCCGGCCGTATCGCGTCCGCAGGCTCGACGCCTTATAACGACGAGCGCCTCGTGATCGCTCTGCCTGACGAGAACCAAGCACGCCGCCGCACCGATGGCCACGACCAGCCGTGCTTCAACCCGCACATCGCTGCAACTTCCTCGTCCTATCGAGCCAATAAAACCGCTCGCGAGCGAACCGTGCGGCCCGCAAACGGCCAACTTGCCGTTGCGCGCGCCGACTTTCCACCCATTCATCCGTACCTTGTGCTCAAAGTAGCGGCGACCACCTCAAGCAAATCTCCATAGTCCGAACTCGCGGCCCGCGGTTCAGTGCAATGAAGGTTTCTGCAACGCCCGCGACGGTCAGCGCTTGACCTTGACTACAAGCACGGCGTCGCAGAAACCTCACAATTATGCGCACGGGCCATTGACCAACAAAAACTGGCTGCCGCCCAGCGACTTCTGCGGTCAACAAACGGTTAAGCGCGCCGAAACTGTACACTCAACCAGTGC
>JARLJU010000148.1 GCA_031291055.1 Rudaea sp.
GCCTTCGAGACCGAAGGGCTCTACGGCGCCAGTGCTGCGCCAGCCGTGTTGTCCTATCTCTTCCACCGCATCGGTGGACGCCTTGATGGACGCCCGACGCTCATCATTATCGATGAAGGCTGGCTGGCCCTCGATGATCCGGGCTTTTCCGCGCAATTGCGCGAGTGGCTGAAGACGCTGCGCAAGAAGAATGCGAGCGTGATTTTCGCGGCACAAGGCCTTGCCGACATCGACGGCAGCGCCATCGCACCGGTCATCATCGAAAGCTGCCCGACGCGCCTCTTTCTGCCCAATGAGCGCGCCCTCGAACCACAGATTGCCGCCATCTATCACCGCTTCGGTCTCAACGACCGGCAGATCGAAATCCTGGGGCGCGCCACGCCCAAGCGCGACTACTACTGCCAATCTCGCCGCGGCAATCGGCTCTTCGAACTCGGGCTTTCGGAAGTGGCGCTCGCCATTACGGCCGCCTCATCCAAAGCCGACCAGACCGCTATCGCCAAGATCGTCGCCGAACACGGCCGCACCGGATTTGCCGCCCAATGGCTTCGTCAAAAAGGCCTCGATTGGGCGCTCCCCATGCTGTTTCAGGAGGTTTCCCCATGAGTTTTCATCGCGTCGCACGCTCTCGTCTCCGCAAAGCCCTGCTCGTTGGCGTGGTCTTTTCGTTCTTCACCGCAGCCGCGCAGGCGCAGTTCTTCGGTGGCGTCGTTTTCGACCCCACTAACTATACGCAAAATGTCCTGACTGCCGTGCGCGAACTGCAACAGGTGAATAATCAAATTGCGATGTTGCAGAACCAGGCAACATCGCTCGTCAATCAAGCCCGCAATCTGGCCAGCTTGCCGTATTCGGCATTATCGCAGCTTGACCAATCGATCACCGCCACGAGCTCGCTTCTCACACAGGCACAGCGCATCGCTTATGACGTCAATGCGATCGATCAGGCGTTCAACCAGACCTATCCAGCCAGCTATTCCGCATCGACTTCATCGCAGCAGCTTCTGACCGATGCACGGACGCGCTGGCAAAACTCGTTGGCGGCATTCCAGGATGCCATGCGCGTCCAGGCGGGCGTCGTGAAAAATTTGGATAGCACGAAGAGCCAGATCGATGGCCTGGTGGGTGCAAGCCAGTCGGCCACAGGGGCGCTGCAGGCAGCGCAGTCCGGCAATCAGCTGGTGGCGCTTCAGACCAAGCAACTCGCCGATCTCACCGCCGTCATGGCGGCCATCGCTCGCGCGCAAAGCCTGGAAGGCGCGCGCGCCGCGGCAGCACAAGAGCAAGCAAACCAGCAGACGGAACGCTTCCTCAATTATGGAACCGGCTATCAGCCTGGCACCGCGGAGATGTTCCACTGATGCGCACCGCCTTCAGAAAAGGACGCCTTATCAATTGGCATTTCGTGGGGCCTGTCATCGGCTACGCGCTGACCGCGGTCGCCATTGTTGCTACGGTGGTTCACGTCACACACCGAAGCGAACAGTTCGCGGGCTCGCCTCCGGATGCTGTCCATTTGACGTCAAACGACAGATTGGCGCGCGAGCTTGCTCGTTGCCAAGCCGTTGGCGCACGCGCCGAGAACGATTCCGACTGCATCACAGCCTGGGCGGAAAATCGGCGCCGGTTCTTCAATGACGGCGCAACCACCACACATCCGGCATCTGCTCTAGCCGCACGCGCCAAATCCGGTGAGGCCGCTCTACCATGACCGGAACCGGCGTCATCGACAATTTTCTGGGTGTCTTCACCCAATACATCGATTCCGGTTTCGGTCTGGTTCAGGGCGATGTGCGCTGGCTCGCCGGTATCCTGATCGCCCTCGACATCACGCTGGCGGGTTTGTTCTGGGCCATGGCGCCAGACGAGGACGTGCTCGCCCGACTGATCAAGAAAACACTTTATATAGGTGTCTTTGCCTTCATCCTGGGGAACTTCAACCACCTCGCACAGATTGTGTTCAATTCCTTTGCGGGGTTGGGGCTGAAGGCGGGCGGTGGCACGATGACGGCTGCGCAGTTGCTCCAGCCCGGTCATATCGCCCAAGTCGGTATTGATGCTGGAAAGCCGATTCTTGATTCGATTTCCGGCTTGATGGGTTTCACCAGCTTCTTTGAGAACTTCGTCCAGATCGCGATCCTGTTGATCGCTTGGCTTATCGTCGTCATCGCCTTCTTCGTGATGGCGATCCAGCTCTTCGTCAGCCTCATCGAATTCAAGCTGACCACGCTCGCAGGCTTTGTCCTTGTTCCCTTCGGCCTCTTTGGCCGCACCGCCTTTCTTGCCGAGAAAGTCCTGGGCAATGTCGTCTCAAGCGGCATCAAGATTCTGGTGCTCGCCGTCATCATCGGCATCGGCCAAACGATTTTCGGCCAGTTCACCTCTGGCTTCAACAATCCCCCGACGATCAACGACGCGCTGACGTTGATCCTCGCAAGTCTCTCTTTGCTGGGGCTTTCGATCTTTGGTCCCGGCATTGCCAACGGTTTGATCGCGGGCGGCCCACAGCTAGGTGCCGGTGCTGCGGTCGGTACCGGACTTGCCGCCGCCGGCCTTGGCGCGGCGGGCACCGTCGCCACAGCTGGTGGATTGCGTTCAGCCGGCGGTCTTGCCTCTGGCGCGGCACACGCTGGGGCCAGTGTGGCGGGTGGTGCCAGCGCCGCCTATCGCGCTGGCGGTCTTGCCGGTGTCGCACAAGCCGGCGTCTCAGCGGCAACGAGCCCACTCAGACGAGCCGCGGCCAGTCTTGGAGAAAGCTACGCCGCCGGCGCGCGCGCGGCGACCGAACGTCCAGCCCCCGGCGGCGGGCCTCAAGGCGGATCGTCCGGCGGCACGCCTAGCTGGGTGCAGCGCATGCGCCGTCAGCAGACCACCGC
>JARLJU010000149.1 GCA_031291055.1 Rudaea sp.
ACACTGGCGTTCTTGCTTTCGTCGATGCCGATTGCATCGCCCGACACCACCAGGTTCACGCGACGGTTCTGCTGGCGGCCGAGGGCTGTCGAATTATCCGCCACCGGGTCGTTCTTGCCGAATCCTTGCGAGGTGATGTTATTCGGCGACACACCCTGCGCAACCAGAAAATTCTTCACCGTCTCCGCCCGCTTATCGGAGAGCGTCTGGTTGAACGTATCGGAGCCGACCGAGTCGGTATAGCCTTCGACCTGCAGGGTCAATCCGGGATATGACAGCAAAATACCCGCAACCTTTGCGAGGCTGACCTTGGTGTCCGGTTTGAGCGTGTACTGTCCCGTGTTGAAGAGGACATCGGACATGTTGACGATCAAGCCTTGCGCAGATTCACTGGTTGCGATCACGGAGTTCAACTGCTGACGCAGCTTCTCGCGAACGGCGTTGGCGTGTTCGGCGCTCATGTTGGCCTCCGCCGCATTTGCCTGTGCCACGGCTGCCTGCGCCTCTGCCTGCGAACGCGCCGCATCGGCCTCTTCCTTAGCCGCCTTTGCCTGCTCAGCCTGCATATGCGCCTGGTCCGCCTGGACCTGCGACTGCGCAGCCTGGACTTGCGCCTGCGCAGCTTGTTGCTGGGCCACGTCCTTTGCCGTCACAGTGGCGGCCTGCTGCTCTGCCGCCTGTTTGCGCAGCGACGCGATGCGCGCATCCTCAGCTCGCTCCACTGCCTCACGAGCGTCGGTGATCTCCATCTTCTGATCGCCATGCTTGCTCACGTCGATGTCCGATGCATTCTTCAGGTCCAGTTTGGCCTGCGAGATGATTTCAGGCGCATACTTGTCGGCGCCGGCATCCTGCGCAATGCGCACTGCGTTATCCGCCTCGAACAATTCCAGCGGCGAATGCTCGTCGCGCGTGATCGGGTTGGTTACGGTGTGCGCTCCCGCCGTCTCGGCATAGGCACCCCTCGGTAGTAGATAGTAGTTGGCGTTCACCTTTTCCATCACGCCGTTTGTCTTGTCGGGCCGGATCACGTTTTGGATAACGACAACATCGCTCGGCTCGGTGACAGAGAAGTACGGTTCGGCCGTGACAATCATGCCGAACGACTGTAGCGCCGTGGTTACACGGATGTTGTTCTTGGTGCCTGCCGGCAGCACTTCGCCCAGGTTCTGCGCTCGCCCATCGGGCGAGATG
>JARLJU010000150.1 GCA_031291055.1 Rudaea sp.
ACCAGGCTGCCGCTGGAGATTGCAAGGTTGCTCAGACTCGCATTGTTGCTCAGCGCACCCGCGCGATTGACGACGACCGTATAGGTCTGCGTGGTCGTGCCGTCCTGCGCGGTCACCACGACCGTCACATTATTCATGCCAACAGCAAGATTGATCGCGCCGGAAGCCGTGCCATTGGCTACGGCCGTGCCATTCACCGTCACCGTTGCACTCACGTCTGCCAGTGTCGGCGTTACGGTGATCGACGTGGTCGCATTGGATACCGCATCGGTGTAGTTCAGCGTCGCTGTTGCGAAAGACGGCATCAAGCTGCCACTGGATACCATCAGATTGTTGAGATTGGCATTGCTGTCAGGCACTGCCACCACATTCGAAAACTCCGACGTGTTGTTGACCGGGCATGCCATGAGGATGATTCCGAGATCGCCGGCAAAGCACTTGAGAGTGCCTTCCCAGTCCGGAGACATCGTCGGCGCATTGGTCAACGCGGTGATATCGGTGGCGGTCATCAGAACAAAGGCGCCGCTCGTGCTGCCTGTGATCGATGATGTGCAAATTCCTCCCGCACAACCGGCACCGGTGAGCAGGCCCGTCGGGTCCGTCGTGACCTGTTGCGTACCGAGGAACGTCATGCTCGTGGCTGTGTTGTCGTCGGCCGAGTCGATCTTGAAAAATTCCAGCCTGAAGGTTGCGGGACCGTGGGTCTGCAGGGTCCATTGCAGAGTGGTCGTCCCGCCCACCGACTTGGGGCCCGCGGCGCCGGTGCATTGCGGCGGGTCGCCAGCGTTGCGGAGGCAGATCTGCGGTTGGGCCTGGTCCAGGTTCGCATAGTTGGCCGGAATTTCAGTATGCAAAGGATTCGCCGCGTTCTGCACAAAGTCCAGGTCAATGCCAACGCCCATGCCCGGCAACAACGGCGTCGGCACGGCGGCCGGATATCCCTGCGCATTGGCGTAGATCTGATTGGCCTGAACGAGGTTGGCCCAACCGTTGAGCAGATTCCCGTTGAGTATCTTGACGCCATTGCGGCCATTGCCGGCGACAATATTGAAATCGCTGGCGCCAGGACCGCCGACGTTCGTGTTGCTGGCCGAATCGATATGCACGCCGTCAAACCCGTTGCCCAGGGTCAGATCGCTCGGGAATGCGGGATAGATGCCGATCGTGTTGCCCACGATATGGGTGCTGGAAGTTGTATCGACCGACACCATGATGCCGTGACGCCCGTTGCCGGCGATCACGTTGCCGCCGCCCGCCGAACTGCCACCGATCGTGTTTCCGGACGCGGTTACGACGACACCATCGCCTGCGTTGCCGTGGCTCCTGGATTCGACCGGCGTTCCCGCCGGGAACTCGGCCATGCCGATCGTGTTTCCGATCACGCTGACGCCATTGCTGCTGCCGGTGACGAATACGCCCGCGCCGTCGATATTCACGCTATCGGGGTCTGTGCTGGCGGCTGCGCCCTGGTTGTCGCTGACGAAATTCGCCGGTCCGATGAGCGCCGCCATGCCGCTGGGATTCTTGTTCGCCACGCTGCCATCGGGAGCGGTATCGGTGTAGATCCCGCTCAACGCGTTGCCGATATGCGCGTTGGAGTCCACCAACGCCAGGCCGATCCGGTTGCCCATGATGAAGTTGGGCAAATAGACGGTCGGGCTGTCCACGGTAACGCCGTTGGCCATATTGCCGCTGATGACATTGTTGGGGCCAATCACATTGCCGAAGGCAAAAGCGTTGATGTGAACGCCGCTGCCGCTGTTGCCGATGGCGACATTGCCGCTGATATCGGTGCCGATCATGTTGCCGGCAACAAAGACCGCGCCCAGGTTCTCGCTGTGAATGTTGATGCCATCGCCGCCGTTCCCGGAGATGACGTTGCCGGAGATGGTGATCGGATTGAGCGTCACCAGTTTGGTCGCCAGGTTCTGCACAAATGAATTGATGTCACTGCCCTGCACGGGCAGCGGCGGAAATGATTGAAACAATGCGTCGAGGGCAGCGGCATCGACGAAATTGCCATAGGTATGTGACGCGGACAGAATAATGCCGTTGCCGACGTTGCCCATCTTGATCAGGCCCGTCGGGTCGACGCCAATGAAGTTGCCGATGATTTGATAGCCGTGGCCGTTGGCCACGATGCCGTCGCCGCTGCAGTTGACGATGCTCAGCAAGGTCAGCGTCGATCCTGTTGCGCCATTGGGATTGACGCCTGTGGTCGTATCCTCCAGATCAAGGCAGCCGTGGGCAAAGGCGTTGCCGGTACCGTTGATGATGACCGGCCCGGTCATGATGACGGGAGCGGTGAGACTCGGGAGGCTGCCGTTGATCACGAGGACAGTGGGTACCGCGAACGTGATCGAATGAGGTCCTGCCAGCGCATTGGCTTCATCAATGGCGGCACGCAGGCTGCACATGCCATTGATATCAGCGCACACGCCGTCGCCCGGGTTTTTGTCATCCAGGTCGGTAGTGCCGGTATTCACCGTGAACGACGCGGCCATGACTGGCGCGGTGAGCAGCGCACACAGCAGGAGCAGCAGGAAACGGCTGCAATACCGGGCGACGAAGCGCAGCGGAAGGCGACAGCGCGCGGGCGCAGTGGAAACGTGCATGGCGAAACTCCCAGCGTTTGATGGCGTGGTAACAGTCAACACCAACAAACGTCGGGCAAGGCCGAACCGAACATCGGCGGCAAGAACGAGCAAACGCTCAGTAGACGGCACCATCCGCGCCACACTGCGGTTGCGCGGGTCGTGTTACTGCCGCGAATTCGATTTTTGCCGCTCAGCCGCGTTCGCGGCGCGGCGCGCCGGCTTGCTGCTGGCGGTAGTATTCTCCCAGCAGGACAGCCGCGCTGGCGGCGACATTCAGACTCTCCACAGCGCCGCTGCCGGGGATGGTCAGGTGCAGGTCCGCCCGGTCGATCAGCCCCTGGCGCAGGCCGCCGCCTTCAGCGCCGAGCACGATCACCAGACGCCTCGGCAATCTCGCCGTATACAGAGATTCGCCTTCGCGCGGCACTGTCGCGGCGACGCTGAATTCGGCGTTGCGCAAGGGGCCGAAAACATCTTCGCCCGCTGCGACCTGCGCAATCGGTACGGCTTCAGCGCCGCCCTCGGCCACGCGATACGCGGCGCCGGAAAGGGCCAGGGCCGAATCCTGGGACAGGATCGCGCCGTGAACACCGAAATTGGCCGCGCTGCGCAGCACGGCGCCGAAATTGTGCGGATTGCCGACACCGTCGAGCCAGAGCAGCAGTGCCGGCTTCGGCGGCGCAGGCAACAGTTGCAGCAATGTGGAAAATGTCAAAGGCGGGCGCCGGCGCACTTCGAAGCAGACGCCTTCGTGGTGCTGGCTCTGGGTCAGCTTGTCCAGATCGGCGCCTTCGACCACGCGGTAGCCCAGGCGCCGCTGCACGCACCAGGCCAGCACGGTTTTCAGTTCACCCAGGCGCGACTCCAGCAGATAGACTTTGCGGATGTCGTGCGGCCGCCTGGCGAACACCGCCTGGCAGGCATTGCGTCCGTAGATGCGGACTTCGTCGTTGTTGCGGCGTTGAGGCGCTTCACGCGGCGCCTCCACCTGCCTTGATGGTACGGTCGATGGCCACGGCGATGGGGGTCTGCGTTCGCTCATCAGTGATCCGCCACTACTGCGGGAACCACGCGGCCTTTTACCGGCTTGAGCAGCAGCAGAAGCGGAATCGCCGCTACCGTCATCAACATCATCAGCCAGAAATCATTGAGGAAGGCGATCGCCGACGCCTGCCGCGTCACCTCGCCATTCAGCATCGCCAGCGTCGTCCCTGAACTGAGGTTCCAGCCAGCCGGCAATTGCGCGGCACTGCCGGCGAACGGGTCGATGCGCGCGGCAAGTTCGGCGTGATTGATCTGGGTGCCACGCGCGAGCAGGGTCATGACGATCGAGATGCCGACGCTGGAGCCGATGTTGCGCATCAGGCTGAAGATGCCGGCAGCTTCGGTACGAGCGGCCATCGGCAGGGTCGAATATGCGACCGTGGAAATCGGCACGAAGACCAGCCCCAGTCCCAGGCCTTGCACGACGCCGGCCTCAATGATCAGCCAGGCTGGAACGTCGGCGCCCCAGTGGGCCATCTGCCACAGCGAATACGCCGTCAGCAGCATGCCGATGCCGGCCAGCGCGCGCGCGTCGGCGCCGCGCGCAAGCAGGCGTCCGACCATCATCATCGCAATCAGGGTGCCGACACCGCGCGGCGCCAGCAGGATGCCGGTAGTGATAACGGGATAGTTCATCAGGTTTTGCAGGTACGGCGGCAACAGCGCCATGGTCGCGAACAGGACGACGCCAAGCACGAAGATGAAGATGTTGCTGGCGAAGAAGTTGCGGTCCTTGAACAGGCCCAGGTTCACGAACGGACGATCGCTGCTCATCCAGTGGACAACGTAAAGATAGAATCCCAGGAACGCTAGCGCGGCCTCGATCTGGATTTCCATCGAGCTGAACCAGTCCTGCTGCTCGCCGCGGTCCAGCAGCAGTTGCAGCGCGCCGATGCCGATGGCGAGGAAAGAGAATCCGCGCCAGTCGAAACGCGAAGCCCGCGTTTCGTCCGTGGGCAGACTGGCGGCAACGCCGAACAGCGCCAGCGCACCGATCGGCACGTTGATCAGAAATACCCAATGCCAGCTGTACGCGTCGGTCAGCCAGCCGCCAAGCGGTGGCCCGAGGATCGGCCCGATCATCACGCCCATGCCCCACATCGCCATGGCTGCGCCGTGCTTTTCGCGCGGGTAAACATCGAGCAAGGTCGATTGCGAAAGCGGCACGAGCGAGGCGCCGAACAATCCCTGCAGCAAGCGGAACGCGACCATCTCACCGATGCCGGTGGCGATGCCGCACAACACCGACGCCACCGTGAAACCCGCAATGGCAATCAGCAACAGGCGGCGCCGTCCCATGATCGATGCAAGCCAGCCGGTGGCCGGCGTGGCGATCGCGGCGGCCACGATGTACGAGGTCAGCACCCAGGAAACCTGATCCTGCGTCGCCGACAGCGAGCCCTGCATGTTCGGCAGGGCGACGTTGGCGATCGTGGTGTCCAGCGCCTGCATCAGGGTCGCCAGCATGACCGACACGACCAGCAGGCCGCGATTGGCTACTTCGCGATGAGTGGATCCTGCGTCGCTCATCGCCGCCTCAGCGCGGACTCAGCGCCACGCGTGCGGCCGGTTCGTCGCGCGCACCCTGGATGCGGCCGAGCAGCGAATTCTGCTTGCCGGTATCGATTTCCACGATGGCGCTCATTCCCGCACGCAGAGTCGGACCCTCGCCCGGATCATCGATGACCACACGCACCGGAATGCGCTGCACGATCTTGACCCAGTTGCCGGTCGCGTTCTGTGCCGGTAGCACGGAAAACTCGGCGCCCGAGGCGGGACTGATCGAGGCCACATGCGCCTTCCATTTCCTGCCGGGATAGGTATCGACTTCGACCGTCGCCGTCTGACCGATGCCGACATGGGTCAGGTCGGTCTCCTTGAAATTGGCGTCGACCCACAACGCCTTGTTGGCAACCAGCGGCATCGCCGCCTGCCCCATCGCGAGAAAGTCTCCGGGCTGCAGGCTCTGCTTGCCGACCACGCCGTCGATCGGCGCACGTACGGTGGCATGCTCCAGATCGAGCCTGGTCTGCTCGTACTGCGCCTGCACGAACTTGTAACCGGCGAGCTGATCGTTCGGCGTGGTGGGCAGGCCACCGATCATGTTCCGCGCCTTGGCCAGGGCGGCCACGTCCGAATCGCGCTTGCCGCGCGCCGAGGCCAGATTGTTGCTGGCGTCATCCACGTCCTTTTGCGCGATCAGGCCCTTGGCGCGCATTTCCTGCATGCGCTCGTACTGACGCTGGTTGATGCGCAGGGTTTCCTCGGCCGAACGCAGATCAGCCTGTGCCGAGCTGTAGCCGTTGCGTGCGGCATCAAGCAGACTGCCGACGGATTCCATTTCCGCGCGCATGCGCGTCGCCGCGATCTCCAACGGCTGGCTGTCGATGCGGAAAAGCACATCACCGGCCTTGACCGCCTGGTTCTCGCGCACCAGAACTTCGCTGACGCGGCCGCTGATCTGTGGCGCGATGATCACGTGATCGGCCTCGACGTAGGCATTGTCGGTGGAAACGAAACGGCCGCTCGTCAGATACATGTACGCGCCGATGCACAGTACCGCCGCAGGCCCGAGAATCCACAAAACCAGATTCTTCTTTTTGCGCACTTTCTTTGCCGGCGCCACAGCCACATCGACGGCGGGAATATTGTCTTGCTTGTCGGTCATGATGCTGTCCTCGTCGCCGGATCATCCACGTGATCCAGCGCGTTGAGATTGAGTTTCATCCGGCTCAGTACACCGATCATCGTTTTCATGTCTGCGGCGGAAATACCGCGCTGGGCCTGGCGAAAAAGTTCACTTGAAATCTGTTCCATGTCGTCGACCACGGCGTGTGCGCGCGGGGTCAGATACAGGCGCCAGGCCCGGCGATCAGCGGGATCGGCGCGGCGCTCGACGAAACCGGCGTTCTGCAGCCGGTCGATGACGCGGCCGATGGCAATCGGCTCCATTTCCAGGTGCTCGGCCAGTTCGTTCTGGCGCATGCCCTCGCTGTAATGCAGGCGCTTGAGTGCACGCCATTGCGCACGCGTCATCTGGAAACGCACCGCGCGCCGGTCGAAATGCTTGCGCATCAAGCGCGTGACGTCGGTGACCAGGAAGCCAAAGGGGGTTTTATCTGATGGGTTCATAGTTGCTGCATATATTATGTCCTAGGCAGGTATTTTTCAAGAGTTGAGGTGAGGACGCCTATCATTGGGCTGACCCAGATCGACGGCACGGGCTGCCATTGCCATCAAGAACATTCGTCCGGTTCCCCGCCGCCTGAAAATCAATTGCCTGGACTGTGCCGGCGACAGACCTCAATCGCCGCGCAAAACCCTGGACGAACCGAATACAATCCCTACGGGATTTCGCATCGGCTGGAAGATATTTCCCCGCCGCGTGATCGCGCGACCGGTCGCTTGAGGCTTGTCGTGATGGCGGCAATCAGTCCAAGCCGCTGCAGCGCCATGCAAACGTGTGTCCGCAACAGATGCAGCAGGCACTTTTCGGCAAATGTACGAGCAAACCACGCAACAGTTCGATGGCACGACCGTGATCCAAGGCGGCTGACGTCATGAGCCGCATCCTGCTTGCGACCTTCGGCTCGCTCGGCGACCTGCATCCGTACCTAGCGGTGGGCCGGGCGCTGCACGCGCGCGGCCATCAGGCACGCATCGCTGCGTCGCCGGACTATCAGGATGCGATCGAAGCTGCCGGACTGGAATTCGCGCCGATGCGACCGCGCATCGACGCCCTCGGTCCGCGGGCCGAAATCGCACGACGATTGTTTCACCCGTTGCGCGGAACGCAACGCCTGCTGCATGACATCGTCATGCCGCATCTGCGCGACGCCCATGCGGATCTGTCCCGTGCCGCCACGGACGCGGACCTGCTCGTATCGCATCCGCTTACTTACACGCTGCCCATCGTGGCGCAACAACAATCCAAGCCATGGCTGTCGAGTGTGCTGGCGCCGATGAGCTTTCTGTCGCGTCATGATCCGCCAGCAGTTGCCGGTTTCGACGTCTTGCGGCTTGCCCGCCGGTTTGGTCCTGCCGTCTACGAGCTGGCGTTCGGCCTGGCGCGACGCGCCGTGCGGCAGTGGGAAGCGCCTCTGCACGTCTACCGCCGCGAACTCGGCTTGCCTCCGACGCGTCAGGTCATGACCTTCGAAGGCCAGTTTTCGCCGCACGGCACCCTGGCATTGTTCGACGCTCTTCTGGCACGGCCTCAAGCCGACTGGCCAGCACATACCCAGCTCTGCGGTGCCGCCCTGTATGACGGCGTCACCGATGATTCGACGCAAACCGATGAACTGCGACGATTCATCGACGACGGCGAACCGCCGCTGGTCTTCGCCCTTGGATCTTCCGCCGTATGGATTGCCGGGAACTACTGGCTTCATGCCGTGGAAGCGTCCCGGCAGTTGAAACGGCGCGCCGTCCTGCTCACCGGCCAAAACAACCTGCCACGCCTGCCGCCCGGTATCCGGGCGTTTGAATATCTGCCCTATTCGCTGGTGTTTCCGCATGCGGCCGTGGTTGTGCATCAGGCCGGCATTGGTACACTTTCGCAGGCACTGCGCTCCGGTCGGCCCCAGCTCATCACGCCGCTCGCGTTCGACCAGCCCGACAATGCCGCGCGCGGAGCCCGGCTCGGTGTCGGCCGTGTGCTGCCGTTCGCGCGTGCGAACACTGCGCGGCTGCGAATTGAACTGCAGCGCGTGCTCGCAGATCCATGTCACGCGGAAGCCGCCGGATCCGTCGCCGTCAGGCTCAAGCAGTCCGATGGCGCCGGCGCTGCTGCCGACCGGATTATCGCGGCGCTCGGATAACCTCTGGGACTCCGGCTATCGCCCGGACAAGCGCGAAAGACCACGACGCGTGAAATCCGGCACCGGCATTCTCACCTGCCACACGGATCGCAACCACGGTTGCCCGGCGCGCAATGGCTTGCGAACATGCCGCGAGCCGAACCGCGGAGCCCGGCCATGTCCACCATCGAAGTCATCGAGGCCGACATCACGACACTGGGCATCGACGCCATCGTCAATGCCGCCAATGAGACTTTATTGGGCGGCGGCGGCGTCGATGGTGCCATCCACCGCGCCGCCGGCCCTGAACTTGTGGTCGCCTGTCGTGCATTGCCGCAGGTGCGACCCAATGTGCGCTGCCCGACCGGTCAGGCACGCATCACACCCGGTTTCCGACTGCCTGCCAAATACGTCATCCATACCGTCGGTCCGGTCTGGCGGGGTGGTAGCGCCGGCGAGGCCGAAGTGCTCGCCGGCTGCTATCGCGAATCCTTGCGCATAGCCCGCGAGCATGGCGTGCGCAACATCGCGTTCCCCGCAATCAGTTGCGGCGTCTACGGCTACCCGCTGACCGCTGCCGCAGCAATTGCGGTGCGCGAAGCGCGTGCGATCCAGCATACCGATACTTGCGTCGCGCGCGTGCTGCTTTGCTGCTTCGCCGACGCTGCCGCCGGCATTTATCGCCGCATGCTGCGAACTGACCGCGCATAGTCACGATCGCAGTCGACAGCGTGTCTGCTTGATCCGGATCAATGCGCCGGGGAAACGCGCGCGCCAGCATCACGGCATGGAAATCACCTCCCGCACCGTCGCACCACATTTCGATCCGGCCCTGATCGAACGCTACGATATTTCCGGTCCACGCTATACCTCTTATCCCGCCGCGCCGCAGTTCCACCACCGTTTCGGTGACGCGGAATTGCGAGCGTTCGCGCGCACGTCGAACGAAGATCCGATCCCGCGCCCGCTGTCGCTCTACGTGCATGTGCCGTTTTGCCTGAGTCCGTGTTTTTATTGTGGCTGCACGCGCATCATCACGCGCCAGCCCGGCAAGGCAATGGTCTATCTGGATCATCTGTATCGCGAGATCGAACGGGTCGCTCCCTTGTTCGACCGCGATCGCCCACTGGCACAATTGCATTTCGGCGGCGGCACACCCAACTTCCTCGACGCAGCGCGGATGGGCGATTTGCTCGAATCCCTCGCCCGGCATTTCGCATTCAGCCGCGAAGCCGACCGCGAATTCGGCATCGAACTCGATCCGCGCTGGTGCGGAACCGGCTATGTGCGCATGTTGGCGACGCTCGGCTTCAACCGCGTCTCGGTCGGCATCCAGGATTTCGATCCGGCCGTGCAACGCGCGGTCAACCGTATCCAGAGCGTCGAACAGACACGTGCCGTGCTCGATGCCGCGCGCGACGCGGGCTTCCGCTCGACCAGCGTGGATCTGATCTATGGCCTGCCGAAACAGACTCTGGATGGATTCGCCCGTACTCTCGACCAGGTGATCGCGCTGGCGCCCGACCGCGTCGCCGCCTATGGCTATGCGCACCTGCCGGAACGCTTCAAGGCACAGCGCCGCATCGTTGCGGCCGACCTGCCGGATGCGGCGACGCGACTGGCCCTGCTTGGCCTGACCGTGGAGGCGCTGACCGCCGCCGGTTACCGCTATATCGGCATGGATCACTTCGCGCGGCCCGATGATGATCTTGCACGCGCCCAGGATGCCGGCACCCTGCAGCGCAATTTCCAGGGCTATTCCACGCACGCCGACTGCGACCTGATCGGCCTGGGCATGAGCTCCATTTCGCACATCGGCGCCAGCTTCAGCCAGAACGCCCGCGATCTGGTCGGCTACTACGCGGCACTCGACGCGGGTCGTTTGCCGGTCGCGCGTGGTCTGGCACTGGACGAGGATGATCTGATCCGCGCCGACGCGATCCAGCAGCTGATGTGCCACGGCAGTCTCGACATCCTCTTGTTCGAGCGGCGCCATCGGCTGGATTTCGGCGTGTATTTTGCCGCCGAACTCGAGCGCCTGCGCCAACCCGCGGCCGACGGCCTGATCATGGTTGCGCCCGATCGGCTTGAAGTCAGCTCGCGCGGCCACTTCCTGCTGCGTATCATCGCGATGTGCTTCGACGCGCATCTGCCCCGGGCGCAGGCGGTCGACGTACGTTATTCCCGAGCCTTGTAGCCCGCCGCTCCGCGCCGGGCGGGGCCACGCATGAGCAAGCCAGTGAGCGCCGGCAGATTGCCGACCCCGAATCCCATTGCCGACGATGGCGACGAATTGCATTTCTGCTCGACCTGCGCCTTCGGCTCGGTATGCCTGCCGGCAGGTGTGGACAAGAGCGCGCTGCGCGAACTGCACATGCTGGTCGAACACATCGGCCCATTCCATGCCGGCGACAACGTTTTCCGCACCGGCGAGCCCTTCGGCGCTATCTATGCCGTGCGTGCCGGCATGGTAAAGACGCGCGTGATCGACGATGTCGGCCGCGAACAGATACTTGGCTTCCACCTGCCCGGCGAAATGGTCGGACTCAATGCGATCCATCCGGCCAGGTACCCATGCGATGCGATAGCTTTGGATACCGCGTACGTTTGCCGCTTCTCGTTTCCCGCCCTGACCACGCTGGCAGCGAAGATCCCTGATGTGCAGCAGCAACTGTTGCGACTGCTCAGCGCCGACATCGGCAAGGCCACGCAACTGGCCGGTGATCATTCTGCCGACGAGCGCCTCGCCGCCTTCCTGCTTGGCCTGGTTGCGCGCTACGCCGCGCGGGGCTTTTCGCCCTCAGCATTTCACCTGACGATGCCACGTGCCGACATCGCCAACTATCTGCGCCTGGCGACCGAAACGGTCAGCCGCGTGCTGCGCCGCTTTCAGGATCAGGGTCTGATCCGTGTCGATGGCCGCGACGTCGAGCTGCTCGACGTGCCGGCGCTGCGCCGACTGGCACGCAGCATCCTCCGCGACTGAAAATCCATTGCGTGGGCTTGACCTGAGTCAGGGCGCGCAGGGTTGGTGCCCAATACGATTGCAGCCGTCCGATCGTATTGGAGCTCCACCATGTCCATGTCCACCCACCGTCGTCGTGGTCAGCCGCTGGTCCATCTGCTGATCTGGATGCGCATGCACGGTGACGCCATCGTTGTCGCCGGCACTCCGCTCATCGCCTGGTTCGTGCTGCGGTTGTGGATTGCTCCACGAAAGGAGAACGTGCCGGTGACGGAAGGGATCGGCGCTCATGGATAGTCGCGTACGACCGGATGCGACGGTAGCGGGCATGCCCACCCTGGCTGATCTGCCGAAGATCTTCGCCGCGGCCCCGCACCGCATGATGTTCTTCGCCGGTGCATCGGCAGTGATCGTGTCGATGCTGTGGTGGGCGTGTTACCTGGCCGCGGGCTATTCCGGCCATGCGTTTCCGGCAGCGCCGGTGCCGGCAGGCTGGGCGCATGCAGTGCTGACCCAGTACGGCATGTTGCCTTTGTTCATTCTTGGATTCCTGCTCACCGTATTCCCACGCTGGATGGGCCAGCCGGCATTGACGAAAACCCGTTACGTGCCGGTATTCGCCGGCATGTTCGGCGGCTATCTGCTGGCCCATGCCGGCCTGCTCGACCTGAAACCGCTGCTGATCGCCGGACTGGCACTGATGCTCGTCGGCTGGATCGCCGCGCTGGTCGCGCTCGGCGGGCTGTTGTGGCGCAATGGCGCGCGCGACCGGCACGCGTTGTCGTGCTACGTCGCCCTCGCATTCGGCGCATTCGGTCTCGCCGCGTTTACCGCGTTCGTACTCGGCGCGCCATGGCAGTTTGCCTTTGTCGCGATCAAGCTGGGCACGTTCGGCCTGCTGCTGCCGATTTTCTTTAGCGTGTGCCATCGCATGATTCCGTTTTTCAGCGCGAACGTCGTCGGCGCACGCTATCGGATGTTCAAGCCGGCGTGGAGCCTGCCGTTGCTGTGGGCTCTGTTGCTTATGCATCTCACTTTGGAAGTCGCGCATGAGTATGCTTGGCTGTGGTTGATTGACGCGCCACTGACGGCGTTTTTCCTCGTCCACTGGCTGGCCTGGCAGCCCTGGAAATGCCTGCGTCCGGCCTTGCTCGGTGCGCTGTATCTGGCGACAGCGTGGCTGCCGGTGGCGTTCGCCCTGTTTGCCGCACAGAGCCTGATCCTGTGTTTCGGCGGCGACTTTGTTCTCGGCCGCGCGCCGGTGCACGCGCTGACAGTCGGGTTTTTCGGTTCGATGACAGTGGCGATGGTCACGCGCGTGACCCAGGGGCACTCCGGGCGGCCGCTGCAGTTGGGCGCGATTCCGGGGCTCACGTTCGGCCTGCTGCAACTGGTGGCGCTGACGCGCATCGCCGCCGAGATCGCGCCGAACATGCCGTTGTGGGTGGTCGCTGCCGCCTTCGGCTGGCTCGCCGCTTTCGTACCGTGGGTACTGCGCTCGCTGTGGATCTACCTCACGCCGCGGATCGACGGCATGCCCGGTTAGGCGCGCGGTGTGCGAACATCGCCGCGGTCGCCCGCGAGCCATCCATGATCGAGTTCTATGCGCAGATCAAGTTTGTCCATGTCGCAGCGGTCGTCGCATCCGGCAGCCTGTTCATGCTGCGTGGATTGTTGATGCTTGCGGGTTCACGCTTTGCCAACCATGCAGCGTTGCGCTATCTGTCCTACACGATCGACACTACCCTGCTGACCGCAGCGCTGATGCTGGTGATGATCCTGCATCAATATCCCTTCATGCAAACCTGGCTGACAGTCAAGGTACTGCTGCTGGTCGTGTACATCGTGCTGGGCGTGTTCGCGTTGCGTCGCGGACGCACGCGCGCAGTGCGCGCCGCCTGCTTCGGAATGGCGCTGGCGGTGTTCGCCTTCATCATCGGCGTGGCGATCGCGCACGATCCGCGCGGCTGGATGATACTGCTGGCGCATTGATCTGGATCATTGCCGGTGCCCGCCCCGAGCCGCAGAATCGCATCAGCGAACAACGAACCAGCCAATCTGTGGAAATCTCATGAATCGCCTAGTACTCGCACTCGCCGTTGTCATTCTGTCCGGCGCGGCCTGCCGCGCCACCAACGCTGCCGACGCTCAGGCGGCGACGGTCGACAGCAACAATTATGTCCACGGCGATTTCGGACCGCCGCGCGGCGATCCCATTCATGCAGTCCTGACCAATCCGCCCAACGTGCCCGCGCCGACTTTTCGCAACTATCCGGCCAAGGTCATCGTCGAGCTGGAAGTGATCGAAAAGGAAATGCCGATTTCCGAAGGCGTGACCTACACGTTCTGGACCTTCGGCGGCACCGTGCCGGGCAAGTTCATCCGCGTACGCCAGGGCGACACGGTGGAACTGCATCTGAAGAACAATCCGAACAACAAGATGCCGCACAACATCGATCTGCACGGGGTTACCGGACCCGGCGGCGGCGCGGCGTCAACGTTTACCGCTCCCGGCCATGAATCGCAATTCACGTTCAAGGCGTTGAATCAGGGCATCTATGTCTATCACTGCGCGACTGCGCCGGTCGGCATGCACATCGCCAACGGCATGTATGGCCTGATCCTGATCGAGCCGCCGGAAGGCCTGCCGCCGGTCGATCACGAGTACTACGTGATGCAGGGGGACTTCTATACAACGGGAAAATATCGCGAGAAGGGCTTGCAGCCGTTCGACATGGAAAAGGCAATCGATGAGAAACCCACCTACGTTCTGTTCAACGGCGCCGAAGGCTCACTCACCGGCGACAAGGCGCTGACCGCCAAGACCGGACAAACCGTGCGCATTTTCGTCGGCAACGGCGGCCCGAATCTGGTGTCGAGCTTTCACATCATCGGCGAAATCTTCGATCGTGTGCAGCAGGAAGGCGGCACGCATCCGCAGGAGAACGTACAGACCACGCTGATCCCTTCCGGCGGTGCGGCGATCGTGCAATTCCATACCGAAGTGCCGGGCAGCTATGTGCTGGTCGATCACTCGATCTTCCGCGCCTTCAACAAGGGTGCGCTCGCGATCCTCAGAGTGGACGGTCCGGAAAACAAGACGATCTACTCGGGCAAGGAAGTGGACTCGGTATACCTGGGTGACCGTTCGGAGCCGAACCTGGCGGCGGTGACGCACGCGACCAAGGCGGCTACCGCTGGCAACCTGACCAAGGATGACCAGATCAAGGCCGGCCAGCAATTGTTCACCGGCACTTGCTCGGTCTGCCATCAGGTCAACGGCGAAGGATTGCCCGGCGTGTTTCCGCCGCTCGCCAAATCCCGCATCATCGCCGCCGATCCGAAGCGTCCAATCCAGATCCTGCTGCACGGGCTCACCGGCAAGGTCGTTGTGAACGGCAAGGACTACAACTCGGTCATGCCGCCCATGAGCCAGCTCAATGACGACGAAATGGCGAATATCATCACCTTCGTGCTGAACAGCTGGGGCAATCCTGGCGGTCGCATCACGACCGAAGAAGTGGCCAAGGCGCGCGCGGAGCCGGCGCCGGCCGCGGCAGCAGGTCACTAAGAAGTATAGGAATGTACCCCGCCGCTGCCATCGCACTCGTCCTGCTCGCCGCGCCGGCCCTTGCCGCCGAATACACGGCGCTGCCGGGCGGCCGATTCGCCAGCGTGCTGCCCGCCGATGTGAAGGATGCCGATGTCGTGATCGCGCCGTTCCGTCTGCGCACGACACCGGTGACGAACGCCGAATTCCTTGCCTTCGTGACCGCACACCCGGACTGGCGCCGCGACCGCACTCCGGTCGTGTTCGCCGAGCCGCGCTATCTTGCGCAATGGTCGTCCGCCGACGCGCTCGGTGGGGATGCCCTGCCCGATCAGCCCGTCACCCAGGTGAGCTGGTTCGCCGCGCAGGCGTTTTGCGCGAGCGAGGGCGCGCGCCTGCCGACCTGGAACGAATGGGAATTTGCCGCCGCCGCCGACGCCACGCGCGCCGACGCGCGCCATGACCCGGCCTGGCGCGAGCAAATCCTGTCGTGGTATTCGCACCCATCGAATACGCCGCTCGCCGCGGTTGGTGGTGCGGCCAATGTTTACGGCGTCCGCGATCTGCACGGACTCGTCTGGGAATGGGTGGACGACTTCAATGCGCTGCTCGTCGCCAGCGACAGCCGCGACCAGAACGATCCGGACCGGCTCAAGTTCTGCGGCGCCGGCGCCCTGAACCTGCGCGATCGTGACAACTATGCGGTGTTGATGCGCATCGCGATGCTGTCGTCACTCAAGGCCGCCGACACCACGGCGAATCTCGGCTTCCGTTGCGCCAAGCCCGCCGACACAAAGGTGCTGCGATGAACAGGCGTTGCATTCTGGGATCCATGCTGTCGCTGTTGCTGTTACTGGTCGCGCTGCCTCTGGCGTCGGCCGTCGAGCTGCCGGGCGATTCGATCTATCGCCTGCCGCTGGTGCTGGTGGATCAGAACGGCCACGCGCAGCAACTGGTCGAGCGCCGCGGCAAGCCGCAACTGATCAGCATGTTCTATACATCGTGCCAGTACGTCTGTCCGCTGATCATTGACAGCTTGCGCAAGACCCGGCTTGCACTGACGCCGGCGGAGCGCAGCAAACTCGACGTGTTGCTGGTCAGCTTCGATCCGGAGCGCGATACGCCGGCGCGGCTCAAGCAAGTATTCGCCGAACGCAAACTCGATGCGTCCGGCTGGACTCTGGCCCGTACCGATGCGGCAGATGTGCGCAAGCTCGCCGCCATGCTCGACATCCAGTACCGTGCGCTTGCCAGCGGCGACTTCAATCATTCCACTGCGCTGATCCTGCTCGACGCCGACGGCCGCGTCGTTGCGCGCACCGACAAGCTCGGCGCGGCCGATGCGGAATTCGTCGCTGCGATACAGAGGACATTGGTGCCGCGCTGAATCGCCGGTCCCGAAAACGCAAGCGGGCGCCGCAGCGCCCGCTTGTTTTTATCACTTTGCAATTTTACCTTATGCGGCTTTTTTCCACTGACCCAGCGCTGCCAGGCCATTTTCCTTTGCGCGCTGCGCGACGGTCTTCTGCGCGGCGGCGAAGTTGGCCTGCATGTCCTTGGCCCAGAGCTTCAACGCGGCCTGCTGCATGGCGCGGCCGTAGCTGAAGGAAAGCGGCCACGGATGCGGGCCCATCTGATTCATCGCATTCAGATGCGCGGTGGCCTGTTCATCGGACTGGCCGCCCGAGAGGAACACGATACCCGGCAGCAGGGCGGGCACCGCAGCCTTCAGGCAACGCACCGTGGCCTCGGCGACTTCGTCCGTGCTCGCCTGGTCCACGCAGGTCTTGCCCGAGATCACCATGCTGGCCTTGAGGATCGTGCCTTCGAGCATGACGTTCTGCTCGTACAGCGAGCCGAACAGCGAACGCAGCGTGACTTCGGTTACGTCGTAGCAGGCTTCCAGATCGTGATCGCCATCCATCAGGATCTCGGGCTCGACCATCGGCACGATGCCGGCTTCCTGGCACAGCGCGGCATAGCGCGCCAGCGCGTGGCAATTGGCCTCGATGCAGGTACCGCTCGGCGCGTCCTCGCCGATGTTGATGACCGCGCGCCATTTGGCGAACTTGGCGCCCAGACGCGCGTATTCGTTGAGCCGCTCGCGCAGGCCGTCCAGACCTTCGGTGACCACCTCGCCCGGAAACCCGGCCAGCGGCTGCGGGCCCTTGTCCACTTTTATACCGGGGAGAATCCCGGCGTCGAGCATGACCTTGGTGAACGGCACGCCGGCCCGGGTCGACTGGCGGATGGTTTCGTCGTACAGGATGGCGCCGGAAATGTGCTCGCCCAGACCCGGCGTCGTCAGCAGCATCTCGCGGTAGGCGCGGCGATTTTCCTCGGTGCAATCCACGCCAAGCGCATCGAAGCGTTTCTTGATCGTGCTGTTGGATTCGTCGATCGCAATGATGCCCTTGCCCGGCGCGACCATCGCCTGGGCGATGCTTTCCAGTTGTTCGATACTCATGGCTCAACTCCAGAAACGTGCATTCGCGGCCGCCCCTGTGGCCGCCTTGCGAGGGCGCGGATTATAGACCGGAATGCGACTTGGTGCCGCTATCGGGCGTTACTTGTGGACGATGGGAACGACCTGCTTGTCGGCGTGCCCGAAATTGTCGAGTTTGCAAGGCGCCAGGGCCTGCATGCGCCGGGCCCGGTCGGCGGCATTCGGCGAGTCGGCATCGGGCAGATTGAACGGGATGACGACGTAGGTAAACACCCGATCCTTGCCCAGATTCTGTTTGGTCGCCGCAAAGCGCATGCCGGCGACGACGCCGACCGCAACCTTGCCCAGATCGCCGTCCGGCACCAGACGTTCGAGCTTTGCCTGGCTGGTGCTGCCGTCTTTTTCGACAACGTACGAAACCGCCGCGCAGCTCGGCGCATCCAGATTGCGCCCCGAGTTCGGCGCATTCGCATCGGGCGCTTGCGCCAGCAGCCAGTAGTTGGCCAGGCGTTCGGGCGGGATGACTTGGGGTTTTTCGGCGGCCAAGCCCGCGCCGGCGGCAACGCCAAGCACTAGAACGCTTTTCGACCAAGGCCACATATTCAATACCCTTCTTACCCTGCGAAAGCTGCTACAACTCGCCCAGCCCCTCCGCCACTCCGCCCGGCCCGACACGCAACAGCCGGAGCGTGTTGGTGCCGCCGTGCTGGCCGGTGTGGTCGCCGGTGGTGACGATGACGCGATCACCCTCGGACAGACGCTGCATATTATACAAATGCTGGATTGCCGCTTTTGCCGCATGGGTCGGATCCACGCCGTGCGGATCAAAGGCAACGGGAGTCACATCGCGGTACAGCATCATGCGCCGGCGCGCGGCTGGGCGCCGCGACAGAGCGTAGATCGGCACGCTGGATCGATAACGGCTCAACCACTGTGCGGTACCTCCGGACTCGGTCAGGGCCACGATCGCGCGCGTACCGATGCGCCCGGCCATGAACATCGCCGCCAGGGCGATGGCCTGGTCGGTGCGGTCGAGCTGGTGCGTGCCGGGGCTCAGATCCTCGATCGGCTCGAACTGGCGCTCGGCACCCAGGCAGACGCGGCGCATTGCCGCGACGGCCTTGTCCGGGTGCCTGCCCGCCGCGGTTTCCTGCGACAGCATCACCGCATCGGTGCCGTCGAGCACGGCATTGGCGACATCGAGCACTTCGGCGCGGGTGGGAATGGGCGACTCGACCATCGACTGCATCATCTGCGTGGCCGTGATCACCACCTTGTTGCGCGCCAGCGTCTCGCGGATGATTTTCTTCTGGATACCCGGCAGTTCGGCATCGCCGATTTCCACACCCAGATCGCCGCGCGCGACCATGACCGCATCGGAGGCATCGATGATTTCGCCGAGCGCCGCAATCGCCTCGGCGCGCTCGATCTTGGCGACCAGGGCGGCGTTGCCACCTGCCGCGCGCAGCAACTGGCGGCTTTCATCCATGTCGGCCGCGCTCTTGGCGAACGACACGGCGAGGAAATCCACGCCGAGCCTGGCTGCCAGCTTGATGTCGTTCTTGTCCTTGTCGGCCAGCGCCGTGAGCGACAGGCCGCCGCCGAGGCGATTGATGCCCTTGCGGTCGGACAGCGCGCCGCCGATCTGCACGGTGGTGCGGATCGTCGTCCCCTCGATCGCATCGACGTTCAGCGCGATCAGTCCGTCATCCAGCAGCAGGGTATCGCCAATTTTTACATCTTTATACAAATTCAGGTAGCTGACGCCGATGCGCGTGATGTCGCCGGGCAGCGCTTCGGCATCGCACTCCAGTGCAAAGTGTTTTCCGGTATCGAGCAGCACCGGTGCTGCGGCAAACTTGGCGATGCGGATCTTCGGCCCCTGCAGGTCGGCGAGCACCGCGACTTCGCGACCGATCGCTGCGGCTACCGCCCGCACGTCATCGATGCGGCGCTGATGGTCCTCCGCCGCGCCATGCGACAGGTTCAGCCGCACCACATCCACGCCTTCTTCCAGGATGCGCTGGAGCATCCCGGGTGCATCGGTGGCCGGACCCAGGGTGGCGATGATTTTCGTGCGGCGCAATGGCGAGTCCATGCGGAACCTCGTTTCGGAATTGGCGCTAAACTAGCATAGTAAGCCAAACGGGAATGACTGCATGAGTGCTGATAACGCAAGCAGGCAACTGGCGCTCAATGGCTCGCTGGGCCGGCCACTGTTCTGGCTCGTCGTGATCAGCGCGGTACCGTTTGCTGGCCTTGCGATCGCGCTGTCCGTCGCCGGAATGCATGGCGCCGGCGGCGCAAGCCACGCCGTCTTCCTCGTGCCGGTGATCTTCGTGGGTGGTTTGCTGTTTGTCGGGCTCTGCCTTTCGCGCGCCGGAGTAAGCGTGAAAGGCGGCGCATTGGTCATCAATACGGGATTCGGCAGCAAGCGGATTGCGTTGTCGGCCCTGCGGCAAGATTCCCTGCGCGTCGTCGATCTGTCGGAAAAGAGCGAATTACGCCCCGCATGGCGACTACGCGGTGCGGGACTGCCCGGCTTTGCCAGCGGCTGGTTCCGGCTGCACAACGGCGACACCGCGGTCTGCCTGCTCCTTGACCGCAGCCGCGTCTGCTATGTGCGCAGCCATGACGGTGAAACCCTGCTGTTGTCGCTGCAGCATCCGGAAACGCTGCGCGCCTTGCTTGCGCATCCGGCGCCAGGCTAGGCCGGTCCGAGCAACGCCGGCAATTCACGCGGTGCATGCGCGATCGCGTCTGCGCCGGCTGCCTCCAGTTCCCGGATGCTGCCGAAACCCCAGCCCACACCGATGCCGCGCACGTCATTGGCGCGTGCGCCTTCGATATCGAAATGGCGATCGCCGATCATTGCGGTGTTCGCGGCCGGCACGGCAAAATCCTGCAAGGCCTGCGCAATCATCTGTGCCTTGGCGCTGTGCGGCGTCTTCAAATCCGGACCGTAGACGCGCTGGAAATGCGCGCCGAAGGGCAAGTGATCGACAATCTTGCGCGCCTGATCCTGCACCTTCGTCGTCACGACACCCAGGGCGCAACCGGTCGCCGCGAGCGCGGCGATGGCCTCGGCGATGCCGGGATAGACCGAGTGTCCGGCCCAGCCGCTGTCGATGTAGTGCTCGCGGTATTTCGCGATGGCAAGCTCGACGCGCTCAGGATCGTCACCGAGCACGCTGGGAAAGGTCTGGTGGAATGGCGGTCCGATCCACGCATGCAGCGTTTCGCGCGGCGGCAATTCCGCACCGATCTGGGCGAATGCATGATCCAGGCTGGCGAAAATGCCGGTCGCCGAATCGATCAGCGTGCCGTCAAGATCGAACAGAGCCAGCCGCGTGGAACTGCGCCGCATCAGCGCGCGCGCTCCATCAGCGCCACTATCGCCGGCAGTTTCGCGCCTTCGAGAAACTCCAGGAACGCCCCGCCGCCGGTGGAAATATACGAAATATCTTTTTCCACTTTGTATTTTTCCACCGCGGCCAGCGTGTCGCCGCCGCCGGCGATCGAGAATGCCGCGGATTTCGCAATCGCTATGGCAACGGTTTCCGTGCCCTTGCCGAATGCGTCGAACTCGAACACGCCGACCGGCCCGTTCCAGACCACCGTGCCTGCTTTCGCGATCAGCGCTGCATACTGCTGCGCAGTGCGCGGCCCGATGTCCAGGATCATGTCGCCGGCAGCGACGTCTCCGACGTTCTTCACTGTCGCCGGCGCATCGGCCTTGAACTCGGTCGCCACGACCACGTCGACCGGAATCGGCACCTCGGCGCCGCGCCCCCTGGCATCGGCCATGATCTGCCTGGCGACGCCGATCAGATCGGCTTCGTGCAGTGACTTGCCGACCGCAAATCCCGCAGCGGCGATGAAGGTGTTGGCGATGCCGCCGCCGACAATGAGCTGATCGATCCCGGTGACGAGATTCTGCAGCAAAGACAGCTTTGTGGAAACTTTCGAGCCGGCCACGATCGCGAGCAGCGGACGCTTGGGATGCTCCAGCGCCTTGGTCAGCGCATCGATCTCGGCCATCAGCAGCGGGCCGCCGCAGGCAATGTGTGCGCGGTGGATCACGCCATGCGTGGAGGCTTGCGCGCGATGCGCGGTGCCGAACGCATCCATGACGAAGATCTCGCACAGCATCGCGTAGCGCTGCGCGAGCGAACTGTCGTCCCTGGCCTCGCCGACGTTCATGCGGCAGTTTTCCAGCAGCACGATCTCGCCCGGCTGCACGTCCACGCCGTCGAGCCAGTCACGCACCAGCGGTACCGGCCGGCCGAGCAACTCGCTCAGGCGCGCGGCGACGGGTGCCAGCGAATCGTGCGCCGTCCAGTGGCCTTCGGTGGGGCGCCCCAGATGCGACATCACCATGACTGCCGCGCCCTGGTCGAGTGCGAATTTCAGCGTCGGCAGCGCGGCAAGAATGCGCTGATCCGATGTCACCCGGCCCTGATGCACCGGCACATTGAGGTCTTCGCGGATGAGCACGCGCTTGCCGGCCAGGTCCAGATGGGTCATGCGCAGAATGGCCATGCAGTGCTCCGTATCCGTTCGTGATTGAACGCGTATTGTAGTCGCGCAAGGTCGTCGCGTCAGGAGTGCGCGGCGCGGGCGTTGCAGCGCCGCGCGGCATTTTCTGGCAGGATAGCAGCAACGTGCAGCGCCTTCCGGCGCCCCTCGCCGGGAAAGCATGCGGAATGGACTGACGCGCATCGGATCAGGACTATGCCGGCGATTGAAACGACTCCTGTGCTCAGCGGTACGCACATCCGCCTGCGGCCGATGACGGTCAGCGACGTGCCGCGGCTGTTCGCGCAATTTTCCGACCCGAAGGTAATGCGCTACTGGAGCCGGACACCACTCATGCGCATGGAGGATGCGCGCGAGTTGTTCGAAGAAATCGATCGCGGCGTCCGCGCCGGACAATTCCTGCAGTGGACGATCGCCATGTGCTCGGACGACCTCATGATCGGAAGCTGCGCCTTGTTTGCGCAGAATGCCGCCCATCACCGCGCCGAGATCGGCTTCGCATTGTCGAGCGCGCACTGGGGACACGGCTACGCGCAGGAAGCGGTGCGCCTGGCGCTCGATCATGCATTCGGCACACTGGAGTTGCATCGCATCGAGGCCGACGTCGATCCGCACAATGCTGCATCGTTGCGCCTGCTCGAACGTCTTGGCTTCGTGCGCGAGGGCCTGCTGCGCGAGCGCTGGCACGTCGGTGGTGAAATCCAGGACAGCGCGATTTACGCGCTGCTGGCGCGCGACTATGCCGCCGCTTCGACCAAGGCCGTGTCCGCCACGCCCACTGCCGGCGCGTGACGCTGCGCCGTCGCAAGCAAATCGGCGAACACGCCTGCGGCAGTCAGATCGATGCCGGCGCCGGGTCCGGCGATGCGCAGCGGCGCCGCATGGTAGTACGCGCTGTGCAGGATCAGGGCGTTTTCGCACGGGGTCAGTTGTGCCAGTGGATGATCGATCGCAATGCGCTCGGGTGCGACACGTGCGCGTCCCGGTCCGCTCGTGCAATCGAAACTGGCGCGATAAACCCAACGCTCGCGTCGCGCTTGCGCAACCGCAGCGCGCGCCCGCCAGGTTTCATCCGCGCCTTCCAGGCTTCTCAGCAGATGCGCCGGATCGGCTGCGTCCAGCAGCGCGGCATCGACCAGGGGCACGCGTTCGACATCGCCCAATTCGATATCGTGGCCAAGCGCGCGCAACAGGATCACTAGCTTGCGCGCGGCATCTTCGCCAGACAGATCGCATGCCGGATGCGGCTCGGCATATCCCTGCGCGACCGCGTCGCGAACTGCCTGCGACAGGGCGGCGCCACGATGCACGCCGCCAAGCACATAGGACAACGTGCCCGAGAGCACGGCTTCAAGGCGCTCGACGCGGTCTCCGGCCGCGTGCAGGTCGCGCAAAGTATACAAAATCGGCAATTGCGCGCCGACCGTGGTCGCATCGCGCAGAACCGCTCCGGAAGCCGCTTGCGCGGCGGCAATGGCTTGCGCCAGCGGCCGATTCGCGGACGACCCGAATTTGTTCGGCGTAACCACGTCGATGCCGGCGCCGAGCCAGCGCGGATAACGCGCCGCAATTTCGGCGCTGGCACTGCAGTCCACCACAACCAGGGGGCGCGGCAGACGCAGCAGCAGATCAGCAAAGTCGGTGCCCGAGGCATCTGCTTCGGCCGCCAGGCGCACGAGCGCCTGCTGCGGACCCAGGCCGTCGCGTGCAATCAGCCAGCTACGCGAATTGGCCATGGCGACGACGCGCAGGCGCACTGCGCCGATTCGCGCGGCAACCAGCTCGAGCAGACGGCGGCCGATGCGGCCACTGGCGCCGATCAGGGCGATATTGACCGCTGCCGCGGGCGCATCAAACCCGACATTGGTTTCCCCGCGTCGCGACTTATCTTCGATTTTCATGTAATAGATGTATAGACGTTTAGATGTCTGTTTATATAATCATATATGCGTCGCCGCGTCAAGCCGCGATCCGCGGAGCGCGCGTGAACTCTCGGGCACCGATGCGGCGTTGCATCGATGTGCCGGATCGGTCACCATATCCATTGCATGACGCAGGGCTTACCATGCACACGATTGCCTTCATTCGCGACCTGGCCACCATCATGCTGGCCGCGGGCGTGGTCACCATTGTTTTCCATCTGCTGCGCCAGCCGGTCGTTCTCGGATACATCGTTGCCGGCGTGCTGATCGGTCCGAACACGCCGCCGTATTCGCTGGTCACCGACGAAACGACGATCCAGACCCTGGCCGAGCTCGGCATCGTCTTCCTGCTGTTTTCACTCGGTCTGGAATTCAGCCTGCGCCACTTGCGCCAGGTCGGCGCCACCGCACTGATCGCCGCACTTGCCGGCATCGTGCTGATGTTCTGGGCCGGTTACGAGATCGGCCTCGGATTCGGCTGGCGCGCGATGGATGCATTGTTTCTCGGCGCCATGCTGTCGATCTCCTCGACGACGATCACGATCAAGGCCATCGAGGAGCTCGGGCTGAAGAAAAAGCCATTTGCTCAGGTCGTTTTTGCCGTCCTCATCGTCGAGGACGTGCTCGCGATCGCGATGATCGCCCTGCTCTCGGGCGTGGCCGCCACCGGCACCGTGGATGCAGGCGAAGTACTGGGCACGCTCGGCACGTTGATGGTGTTCCTGGTCGCCTCGCTGGTGATCGGCATTCTCACCGTACCGCGCCTGCTCGATTTCGTCGCGCGCTTCAACAGCAACGAGATGCTGCTGGTCGCGGTGCTGGGATTGCTGTTCGGCTTCTGCCTGCTGGTCGCGCGGTTCGGCTACAGCATCGCTCTCGGCGCATTCGTCATCGGCGTGATCGTGGCCGAAGCAGCGTGCCTGAAGCGGATCGAGCGCGTGATCGCACCGGTGCGCGACATGTTCAGCGCGATTTTCTTCGTTGCGATCGGCCTGCTGCTGGATCCACATGTGTTGCTCGCCTATGCGGCGCCGATAGCCGTGGTGACGGTCGTGCTGGTCGTCGGCAAGGTGCTGGCGCGTAGCGCCGGCGCGTTTGCCGCTGGCCAGAGCGGCCGTACCGCAATAAGTGTGGGCATGAGCCTGGCCCAGATCGGCGAATTCTCGTTCATCATCGCCACGCTCGGCACCACGTTGAAGGCAACCAGCGATTTTCTCTATCCCATCGCAGTGGCGGTCTCGGCGGTCACGACTCTGCTCACACCCTACCTGATCCGCTCCGCCGATCCGCTGGCGCGCGGCCTGCGCGCGGTGTTGCCTTCCGGATTCCGCCGCATCCTGCATTTGTATACGGGCTGGCTGCAAAGCCTGCGCTTCGAGGGCGACCGCGCGCTGATCGCGGCGATGGTGCGCCGCATCCTGCTGCAGACTTTCGTCAACTTCTGCCTGGTTGCGGCGATCTTCGGCGGCGGCGCCTATCTGGCCAGCGCGCGCGGAATGGATCTGCGCGCATGGCTGCCGAATCCGCGCATCGCCGATGCGGTGATCTGGGGTATGGCGCTGGTGCTGTCGCTGCCGTTCCTGATCGCTGCCTATCGCAAGCTCAAGGCGCTGTCGATGATGCTGGCCGAGGTCAGCGTGCACGCCGGCCGTTACACCGAGCGCGTGCGCCGCATCGTTGCCGAGGTGCTGCCGGCCGTATCGATCGCCGCGATGCTGCTGCTGGTCTGCGCGCTCAGCTCAAGCATCCTGCCGCCGGCCGACCTGCTTGTCGCGATGCTGGCGATGGGCGCGCTGATCCTGGCTCTGCTCTGGCGCACGATGGTGAAATTGCATTCGCGCCTGCAGATTGCGCTGCTGGAGACATTGCAATCGGAAAAGGAATCCAGCTGAACATCAGATACCCCTCTCCCGCCAGCGGGGAGAAGGGAAAACGTTATTTCGCCGCCATCAAGGCCAGCGTGATATCGAGCATGCGGTTGGAAAATCCCCACTCGTTGTCGTACCAGCTCAGCACCTTCACCAGCGTGCCGTTCATGACGCGCGTCTGCGTCGCATCGTAGATCGACGACAGCGGGTTGTGGTTGAAGTCGACGGACACCAGCGGTTTGGTGTTGACGCCGAGAATGCCCTTGAGCTTGCCCATGCTTGCCTCCTTCACCACCGCATCGATTTCGGCGTGCGTCGTTGCACGTGCGGCCTGGAACACCAGATCGACAACGGAAACGTTGATCGTCGGCACGCGCATGGCGAAGCCGTCGAGCTTGCCGTTCAGTTCGGGCAACACCAGACCAACCGCGGCAGCAGCGCCAGTCTTGGTCGGAATCTGGCTCATCGTGGCGCTGCGTGCGCGGCGCAGATCCTTGTGGAAGACATCGGTCAGCACCTGGTCGTTCGTGTACGCATGGATCGTGGTCATGAGGCCATGCACGATGCCGATCTTCTCGTGCAGCACTTTCGCCAGCGGCGCCAGGCAATTGGTCGTGCAGGATGCGTTCGAGATCACCTCGTGCCTGGCTGTGAGCTTGTCATCGTTGACCCCGTAGACGAAAGTTCCGTCGACATCCTTCTCACCCGGCGCTGAAATGATCACTTTCTTCGCGCCGCCGGTTATATGCGCGCCGGCTTTGGCCTTGGACGTGAACAGGCCCGTGCATTCGAGCACGACGTCGACGCCGAGCGAGCCCCAGGGCAGCTTGGCCGGGTCGCGTTCGGCGAACACCTTGATCCTGTCGCCCTTGATGACCAGGTCGCCCCCTTCAACGGACACGTCATATGGAAATTTGCCGTGCGCCGTGTCGTACTGGGTCAGATGCGCATTGGTTTCGGCATCGCCCAGATCGTTGACCGCGACGATCTGGATCTGCTGGGTGCGATTGGCCTCGTACAGCGCACGCAGCACGTTGCGGCCGATGCGGCCGTAGCCGTTGATGGCAACCTTGACGGACATGGAAACTCCTGGCGGGACGGCGGAAACGGACGCTTATTCTAGCGGCGACCGGCTATCCTGTGCACGCCGCCATGCACCGGCATGACCGAGATCGAGGAATGCCAGCGACAGTCCAGTCCTTCTTCCATGCCGATACCTGCACCTGGAGCCACGTCGTCCACGACCCGGCGACGCGGGCGGCGGCAATCGTCGACCCGGTGCTGGATTTCGATCCTGCACGCGGGCGTATCAGCGTGGAGAGTGCCCGGGACATCCTTGTCCACGTGCGCAAACACGGCCTGCGCGTGGAATGGATTCTGGAAACGCATGCGCACGCCGATCATCTGACGGCGGCAGACTGGTTGCAGCGGATACTGGCTGAAACCGGCGCGCCGCCGAAGATCGCCATCGGCGCCGGTATCCTCGACGTGCAGCGGCATTTTCGCGAGGTCTTCGGCTTCGGCCCCGATTTCGCTGCCGATGGGTCGCAGTTCGATCACCTGTTTACAGATGAAGAGCATTTCCTTCTGGGCGCGCTCGATATGCGCGTGCTTGCGACGCCCGGCCACACCAGCGACGGCGTCAGCTATCTGATCGGCGACGCGGTCTTCGTCGGCGATACGCTATTCGCCCCGCAATCCGGCACCGGGCGTTGCGATTTCCCCGGCGCCGACGCGGCGATGCAGTATCGCTCCATTCAGCGCCTGTATGCACTGCCGGATGCGACGCGAGTATTTCTCTGCCACGACTATCCGGCAGTAGACGCGCAGCCACAGGCGCAAACCACGATCGGCGCGGAAAAAGCCGGCAACGCCCAGTTGAATGCGACGACCACGGAAGCCGACTATGTGTTCCTGCGCATCCGCCGCGACGCAATCTTGGCCGCACCGAGGCTTTTGTATCCTTCTCTACAAGTGAATATTTGTGCTGGAAAGCTGCCGGCTGCCGACGCGTCTGGGAGGATTTTTCTACGGCTGCCGGTGTTCCTGGATGGTTGACCGGTCAGCTGTCGTCGTCGGTCAATGAAAAGTCAATCGGCACGAGGGCCCAGCCGGACGCCGGTTTTCCATTTCTGCTGGCGGGGTTGTATTTCCACCGCATCACGGCGGTGATTGAAGCCTGTGCGAAGGCGGCCCGGGCTTGCGGCGGGTCGGACTCGACTACCTCGGCAAATTGAGCATTTCCCTTTTCGTCGACCTGAATCTTGAGCACCAGTTTGCCCGACAGGCGCGCATCAATCGCCGCCTTTGGGTATTCGGGCGGATACATGCGACGGTAGCTCAGGTCCTCCGACGCAGCCTCGTCCCGCGATTGCACGCCGTCGGCACCAAGCCTCCTTAGTATGAAATCCGCCGCAAACGTCCGCAGGCCGCTGGGCTCGGTGATTTCGAGCGCTGCGGATTTGCCTTCTTCAACCATGAGGCTTGGCCGGCTTTCGATCTTGTTGTTGTGCCTGATCACCGTGTCGATGGAGAGTTTGCCGTCGTCGCGTGTTCTCGCCGTCCCCTCCACTTCCCAACGCTGCGTACCCTCACCATCGGCGACGGCAAAGGGTACTCCATCGGGACTGCGCACTTGCATCGCATGTCTCTTGCCGTCGCCAATGCGCAGGCCGATATCAACGCTGATCAGCTGTCCGCCGATCTGACTTTGATCGGTTGAACTTCCCTCGTGCGTCACTATTGCCGGCTTGCCCATGGAGGATGGTTGCGCCGCCCACGCGGCATAGGTTCCTGCAACGGTCAAGGCCGTGGCAATTCCCAGACCCAGGGCAGCACGCGTCCGTCCCGGCAATGGCTGTTTCAACATGGCGATTCTCTCCTTCAAGGGTTGGCTGGACTGCCAGTGGCAGCTTAGCGGCGGTCCGGAACCGGCCAGCTGCGTTTTGAAAATCGCGTCAGCGTACGCCCGGCGCGCTTCCGGAAAGCGTGAGATCACGATGGCATCGCAGGCCAGTTCCTGATCGAAGCGGAACCGCGATGCAGCAACGTATACAAGTGGATTGAACCACTGCAGGCAGCGCAAGGCGACGGCAACGACATTGATCTGTGCATCGCCGCGCGCAAGATGCGTTCGCTCGTGCGCCAGGATCAGCGCGCGCTCGACAACGCTGTAGCGCGACTGGAAATCGGCGGGCAGGATCACACGTGGGCGCCACGCACCGACCAGCGCTGGTCCGCAGTCCGCAATCTCGGCAAGCCAACCGTCGCAGGTGGACTGGAGTCGACCCAAACGCCGTACGAAGCGGCGTTGCTGGCTCACGAGCGTCAGAAAAAGGACACAGACACCGGACAGCCATGCGACTGTGAGCCACGGCGTGAAATCGGGTGCCGCTGAATGCTGCGCCGCCGGTATGGCATCTCGAACCGGAGCAAACACTGCCGGCAACACGATTGCCAGGGGAGACGCCGGTGCCGGCAACAGGATCGCAAGCGTGGTGACAGGCACCACGGCCCACAACAAATAGGCGGACCGCGCTCCGAACCAGCGCCGTGCTGGATGGCGCAGGATCAGTACGAGCGCAATTGCGGCACTGATTGTGAGCGTACCGTGGCAAAGGATGGCCCAGGATTCATGCATCATGGTCAAGCTCCGCGATAAGCCGCTTCAGTTCCGCGATGTCCTTCTTGCTGAGCTTGCGTCGCTCGGAAAAATGCGCCACCAGCGGCGCGACGCGGCCATCGAACAAGCGATCGAGCAGGCCCTTGCTCTCGGCATGCACGTAGTCGGCGCGCTCGAGCAGCGGCCGGTAAAGATAGCGGCGGCCATCGCGCTCGGCAGCGATCGCACGCTTCTTCAGCAGGCGATTCAACAGCGTCTTGATCGTCGGTTCCTGCCAGTCGGTGGTTCTTTCCAGGGCCGCGACGACATCCTCGGCACTGAGCGGATGCTCGCGCCAGAGCACATCCATGACCACGCTTTCGGCATCGCTGATCGGCACGAAAACCACCGTTTACGCATGTAATCTAACGGTAGATTACACGTGTAAATATGAAAGTCAAGCGCAATGCGAAGCTATCGATATCCGCCGATTCAGAGCAGGGACATTGCCGCTGCGACGACGGCATCGGTGGTGATGCCGAAATGCTTGTAGAGCGCTTCCGCCGGCGCCGAGGCGCCGAACGTGTCGATGCCGACGACGTGGCCGTCGAGGCCGACGTATTTGCGCCAGAAGTCAGTAACGCCTGCCTCCACGGCGACGCGCTTGCGGCAAGCCGGCGGCAGCACTTCATCGCGATAAGGCTGCGGCTGGCGATCGAACAGGTTGGTGCACGGCATCGACACCACGCGTGCCGGAACGCCGGCCTGGGCGAGCGCGCGCATCGCATCCGTCGCCAACGCGACTTCCGAACCGGTTGCGATCAGGATAACGGTGAATTTTCCATCCGCGGGATCGGCAAGGACATAGCCGCCGCAGTCGATCAGCGCCAGCTGCGCCTGCGTACGCGCCTGGTGTGCAAGATTCTGGCGCGAGAACACCAGGCAGGACGGACCTTCGCGGCGCTCGATCGCGGCTTTCCACGCGACTGCACTCTCGACTGCGTCGCAGGGTCGCCAGACCTGATTCTTTGGAATGAGACGCAGGCTGGCCAGGTGTTCGATCGGTTGATGCGTCGGTCCGTCTTCACCCAGCCCGATCGAATCGTGCGTATAGACATGAATCGCGTGCGCGGGAATCAGTGCCGACATGCGCACGGCGTTGCGCGCGTAGTCGGAAAAAACCAGGAAGGTCGCATCGTAAGGAATGAATCCGCCATGCAGCGCCAAGCCATTGCTGATCGCACTCATGCCGAACTCACGCACGCCGTAGTAGACATAGTTGGCGTTGGCGCCGGACGAATTGACGTCCTTCGAGCCTTTCCAGACGGTCAGGTTCGATCCGGCCAGGTCCGCCGAGCCGCCAATCAGTTCCGGCAGCAGCGGACCATAGGCGTCCAGCACCATCTGCGAGGCCTTGCGCGAGGCAACGACCGGGCCTTCGTTCTGCAGTCTGGCGATGTACGCATCGGCCTTTGCATGGAACCCTGCCAGCAAATCGCCAGCCAGGCGGCGCGCGAATTCGGCCGCAAGCTCCGCATGCGTTTCTTTATACTTTGCGAACAAGGCATTCCACGCAGCCTCTAGCGCGGCACCCTTCTTGCGCGCATTCCAAGCGCCTCGTATGTCGTCCGGTACGACGAACGGCGCATGGTTCCAGTCGAGTGCAACACGAGCGGCGGCGATTTCATCCTTGCCCAGCGCAGCGCCGTGGCATGACTCCTTGCCCTGCTTGTTCGGCGCACCGTAGCCGATGACGGTCTTGCAGCAGATCAGGGTCGGCTTGTGCGGATCGAGCGCCGCGGACACCAGTGCCGCCTTGATCGCTTCTGGATTGTGGCCGTCGACGTCGCGCAGCACCTCCCAGCCGTAGGCTTCGAAGCGCTTGGGCGTGTCATCGGTGAACCAGCCATGCACTTCACCATCGATCGAGATGCCGTTGTCATCGTAGATCGCGACCAGCTTGCCCAATCCAAGCGTGCCGGCCAATGATGCGACTTCGTGCGAGATTCCTTCCATCAGGCAGCCATCGCCGAGAAAGACATAGGTACGATGATCCACGATGCTGAAATCGGGGCGATTGAAGCGTGCCGCCAGCACTTTCTCCGCCAGCGCCATGCCCACGGCGTTGGCCAGGCCTTGGCCGAGCGGTCCCGTCGTCGTTTCGATGCCGGGGAATTCGCTGGCTTCCGGATGTCCCGCTGTCTTGGAGTGCAACTGGCGGAAGCGTTTCAACTCGTCGATCGGCAGGTCGTAGCCGGTCAGGTGCAACAATGAATAAAGCAGCATCGAGCCGTGTCCGTTCGAGAGCACGAAACGATCGCGGTTGACCCAGCTCGGGTTTGCGGGATTGTGGCTGAGGAAGTCGTTCCACAGCACCTCGGCGATGTCGGCCATGCCCATCGGCATGCCCGGGTGTCCGGATTTGGCGGCCTCGACCGCGTCCATGGACAGCGCACGAATGGCGTTGGCGAGTTCTCTGCGGCTCGGCATGATCGACTCTCGGGAAACAGACGCGACACCGAACGATGCCGCCGGGGTGCGCATTGTCGCCGAATCGTTTCGACTTGTCGCGCCCATGAAAAAGCCCCGGCGCTTTGCGCGCCGGGGCCGGGACTATTTACGCGAAACGGATGCCGTTACTGCGCGCAGACGGCGACACCGCGAATCGTTATGGCCGTGCCGCTGATGTTGTCGCCGGTGACGGTCCATGCGTTTGAAGCACTTGGGTAACTTTGCGTCATATGCAGGTTTTGGGCGAGACCAGTCACTACCTGCGAGCCGCCGCCGGTAACACTTAGCGTGCCGCTGCAGGTGACGGTAACCGTACAGGTGGAGTTTCCCGGGCAATTGGACGTGGTTGTGCTCTGTTGTATCGTCCCCGAGCTGCTGATCGTGCCGGTTGGGCCGGTAGCACCCGTCGGTCCTGTGGCGCCCGTCGGCCCGGCGGCACCAGCCACGCCCTGCGGGCCCGTTGCACCGGTGGCGCCCGTCAGGCCTGTTGCGCCCGTCGGACCGGTTGCGCCTGTTGGACCCGCCGCACCCGTCGCGCCAGTCGCGCCAGTCGGACCGGTTGCCCCGACCGCTCCATTGGTTCCCGTGGCTCCTGTTGCTCCCGTGGCTCCCGTTGCTCCGGTGACTCCGGTCGGGCCGCTGAAGGAAACGACGGCGCTCGTCGCCATGGTGTTACCGGCAGCACCGGCAACCACGGTGAGCGTCTTGACCGTGATCTGCGTGCCGCTGTTGACGACAGTAATCTGGCCAACGAACGCGTGCGTACCATCGGAGATCAGACAATAATCGTTGACCGGGAATGCTGTCGAATCGACGACATTGACCGTCTGTGTTGCATTGACCGCCGCGACGGTAAACGCGGCACTCGTCGACGTGGAACCATGACCTGTTGCACCTGTTGCACCTGTTGCACCTGTTGCACCTGTTGCGCCGGTCGCACCCGTCAAACCGGTCGGACCCACCGCGCCAGTCGCACCCGTCAAACCGATCGGACCGGTTGCACCGGTCAAACCGATTGGACCGGTCGCACCCGTCGCACCGGTGGCTCCTGTCGCACCGTTCTGGCCATTGGTCCCTGCCGGACCTGTTGCGCCAGTGGCACCGGTGGCGCCAGTTGCACCTGCGGTTGCAAGCGGCGACCAGTCGGTCGGATCGACATCCGGACTGGCGCCCGCCGTACCCGTGTTGTTGTCCAGCGATATATAGCTGGAGCCGTTGAACGTCACGATATTGCCAGCAGTGTAGTTCGAGCCGATCGTCCACACGCCCTCAAACGACGCGCCAACCGCACCGGTAGCGCCGGTTGCACCCGTCGGGCCTTGCGGACCCACCGCGCCGGTTGCACCATCCTGACCGTTGGTTCCCGCCGGCCCAATGGGGCCAGCCGGGCCAATCGGGCCTTGAACGCCTTGAATGCCTTGTGTGCCGGTCGCGCCCACCGGACCCGCCGGGCCCGTTGCGCCTGTTGCACCTGCCGGACCTATCGGACCCGTCGCGCCACCCGGACCGGTGGCGCCGATTGAACCTGTCGGGCCGGCTGGGCCGGATGCGCCCGTCGGGCCTGCTGGACCCGTCGCACCGGCCAGACCGGATGCGCCTGTCGGCCCCGCTGGACCTGTCGCGCCGGCTAGACCGGATGCGCCTGTCGGCCCCGCTGGACCTGTCGCGCCGGCTGGGCCGGATGCGCCCGTCGGCCCCGCCGGACCTGTCGCGCCGGATGCGCCGGCCGGTCCTGTCGGTCCTGTCGGTCCCGTTGTGCCGGTCGCACCCGCCGGCGAATTCAGCGCCCACTGGGCCACCGGCACGGTGTTCACCTGCTGGCGTGGCGTAAGGGTTTGTCCGTTGACTGCAATCTCCAGCCAGTATTGTTGGCCGGAGAACGCCAGACCGAAATCAAGATCCACGGTGAACAAGCCGTCGACCACGGCGACAGATACGGTCTGCGGATTGGGTTTCGGCGTGAGTACCGCCGATCCGCCGCTTACCGCGTCGTAAAGGGTGAACGTGAATGACTGCTGCGTGCTCGACGATACCAGGCCGCCGTTGTTTGAAAGCTGTCCCTGGTAGGTAAACGCCGTCGTTTGCGCCGTAGGCGTCGCCGTCGCGTTCAACGCGCCTGCCGACATCAGTGCCGCAGCGATAAAAGCATAGAGCTGTTTGTGCTTCATGATCCACAATCCTCGAATCCGTTAAAGAAAATTTCGTCTAGTCCGCTTGTCTGCGCTGCCGCCCAGAAACCGGAGAACACGCCATAATTGGTAGCGCCAGCGGTCGCCTGATATGCATATCCCGGCGCAGGCGCAAGCTGCCCGACAGTGCCGGAGAGCAGATAACAGCTGTTGTGCGCGCGCCGAATGCCGCCGCTGGTCACCGCCGACCAATTGACGCAGTAGGTTGGCGTCTGCCCCGCTGAAGCCGGAGTGCAATAAGGTGACTGAGCCGGTGCAGTTTGTGCGTAGCCGGTCGTCCAAGGAATCGCGACGATGCTAGCCAAGCCGCAGGCGGCAAGCGTGCGCAAGCGAAGCCTGGCGCGCGCACGCGCGCTAAGAAACTTGTGTTTCATGAATCCCCCTGATGCTGCTTAGGCGAACTATGTTCCAGCTTCTTCGGACGTCACCTGTCACCCGACGAAACTTGTCAAAGAATGACCTCAATGCTCACTTTTGCGAACTCTATCACGGATTTTTTTCAATCCGTCAGTTTTGACATGTTTTGGCAAAGTTGATCTTGCAAGAACGCTGCCAATCCTTTTTCTAGCTGCTGATCAGCTTGTCCAACTGCCGTCTCATTGGCGAAGCGGGCACGAAAGCCGCTTCGATAATCGGGCGTATACGCTCGAGCAGGATCCGCGCCGGGCCGGATTGGCCGTCGGCCCGCAGCGCCGCCACGTAGTCCAGGGTCATCGCGGCAGTCAGGGGATGGTTTTCACCCCAGCCACCGATCATCGCTTCGCGCGCCAGGCGCAAATCCTCCAACGCTGCACTTTGGTCATCGCGAGCCAGCGCGATGCGGCCGCTGAGCTGCAGACGTTGTGCCGTCATCAGCGGCGTGAAGCGGGCGCCGGATTTGGCCAGCGTATCCAGCGCGCCCTGCGCCTGGGCCGGATCGTTCCGCCGCAGCCACCACTCCGCCAGCAGCATTTGCGATCGCGCCGTATCCGGCTGGTCGACGCCGAGTTTGGCGATGCGTTCGGACAACGCATGATCGAGCAGCGGTTTGGCACTGTCGAGCTTGCCCTCGCTGATCAGCAAACGGGCCAGGTTGTGTTCGGCGCGCGCGATGCTGGGATCATCGGCGGGGTAGAGTTTCTGGCGCAATTCCAGCGATTGGCGGAACAGCGGTTCGGCCTGCGCATAGTCGCCCATGTCTTCGCTGGCAAAGGCAAGGTTGTTCAGCGGCAGGACGAAGCCTCGCGTACCGTCCTCGTTCATGCGTGCATACAGATCCATCGAACTGCGATAGTTCGCGGCAGCCTCGGCGAAACGTCCGGCATCCTCGAGCGCGTATCCCAGCTCGTTATAGTCGTTGGCCACATCATCGTTGAGCTCACCCAGGTTCTGTTTGCGTGCGGCCAGAATCCTGGTGAGCAGGGGAATGGCCTCGGTGCTCTTGCCGTCGCGAGTCAGCGTCTTGGCCAGATCACTGAGCGTCTGCATCACGGCAGGAAAACTGTCGTCGTGGTGCATGCGCTCGATCGCCAGCGCGCGGCGAAACGAATCGGTCGCCTCGGCGAACCGTTCCTGGTCGCGGTACAGCAGGCCGATATTGTGCAGGGTAATCGCAACCTCCATCGATTCGGGCCCTGCCTGCGCAACGCGGATCGTGAGCGATTTGCGGAAATCATCTTCCGCCTCGGCAAAATGATTCTCGCCGGCCAGTACCAGGCCCAGAGTGTTCCAGGAATCGGCCAGCGCCAGGTCGTTCGCGGGCAGGCGTGTCTGTCGCAGGACAAGCGCCTCGCGCGCGGCGGCTTCGGCACGCGCGTCGTGATTGTTGTTCGACAGCACGACCGCGAGCTTGCTCAGCGATTCCGCGGCCTCCAATGGCTGCCCGACTGCGGGATCGCGCCAGGCATCCGCGGCGCGCCGATACAGATCGATCGCCCGATCGGGTTTGCCAAGCATCCAGTAGGCGCGCGCCAGAACATCGAGCAGGCGCGCGCGTACGCCGGGTTGACTGGCCAGTTCGCGGTCGATGCGCTTGCTGCCCTGATCGAGCACTTCGCGCGCGCTGATGTCGCGTTTGCTGCCAACCTCGGGATTGACGACCTCGAACACCGACACGAGGAAATCGCTGACCTGGCTGGCCGTATCGGCCTGCAAACGCGCCTCGTGCTCGGCGGCGAGGGCGCGATCTCGTTCGCTGACCACGCGCCAGGTAAACAGCACGCCGAGCAGCACGAACAGGGCGCCCGCAGCGAACGCGGGCCAGCGCCGGCGCAGCAACCGAGCGTAGCGATAGCGCAGGGATTGCGCACGTGCCTGTACGGGGCGCAGCTGCAAGTGGCGCTCGATGTCGTCAGCGAAAGTTTCGGCCGAGGCGTAACGCACCGTCGGGCGCGTAGCCGTCGCGCGCAGCACGATCGCATCCAGATCGCCGCGCAAACGGTGCCGCCAGGGACAGACGGACGGCAAGGCCAGCAAACTTGGCCGGTATTCGCCGGAAACCAGCCCCGCCACCGTGCGTTCGTTGGCATTGATCTGCGGGCTGCGACCGCTCAGCAGCTCGAATAGGATCAGGCCGAGCGAATACACATCGCTGGTCGTGGAAATATCCACGCCCAGCCGCTGTTCCGGGCTGGCATAGTGCGGCGTGAAGAAATTTCCACCCTGATGTTCCGCAGCGGCGCCGCCGCTGCGGTCCAGCGCCCGTGCGACACCGAAATCCAGCAGAGCGGGTACGCCGTCGGCGCGCACCAATACATTGGACGGCTTCAGATCGCAATGCACGATCAGCTGCTGATGCGCGGCCTGTACCGCGCGGCACACCCGCTGGAACAGACGCAGACGTCCGAGCAGATCAAGATGGCGATCGGCGCAATAACGGTCGATCGGCACGCCTTCGACGTATTCCATCACCAGATACGGCTGTCCGCTCGGCGTAGCGCCTCCGTCGAGCAGGCGCGCTATATCCGGATGCTGCAACGCGGCCAGGATCTGCCGTTCGGCGGCCAGACGCGCAAGCGTGTCGGCGGTCGGAAAACCGCGCAGCAACTTGATCGCTGCCTGCTGCCGGAAATGCCCGTCCGCGCGCTCGGCCAGATACACCGCGCCCATGCCGCCGCTGCCGAGCTTGCGCACCAGGCGCCACGCGCCTACGCGTTCACCGACGCCAAGTTCAGTCTCCGGCAACGACGCTAGCAAGGCATCTACCGGAATTGCCGCGCGTCGCAGCGAACCGGTCTGCGCCGCAAGCAGGGCCTGCACTTCGGCAATCAACCCGGCATCGGCGCCTTCCGTGGTCAGGCGTTCTCGTTGCGTGTCCGCGGGCAGATCGCAGACCAGATCGAACAGGCGACGGATCTCGGCAAAGCGCGTCGACGAGGTCATGGCATCAGGACAAGGCTTGATTCAGCCATGCGCGCGCAAAGCGCAGATCGCGGTCCACGGTCGGCACCGACACGCCGATCGCCTCGGCGATCTCCTCGCGCTGCATGCCGGCGAAATAGCTCATTTCCACGATGCGGGCGCTGCGTTCGTCGTACTCCTGCAAGCGTGCCAGCGCCTGATCCAGCGCGAGCAGATCCAGTTCCATGTTCCCGTTCTGGCCAATGTCGGCCTGCGACAAAGTCACGCGCACATCGCCGCCGCCGTGCTTGTCGGACATGCGCCCGCGGGCTTGGTCGACCAGCACCGTGCGCATATGCAAGGCTGCCAGCGCGAGAAAGTGACTGCGACTTTTCCAATCGACGTCGGAACCGATCAGCCGGATCAGCGCTTCATGCACGAGGGCTGTTGGGTTGAGCGTCTGCGCCGGCCCCTCGCGGCGAATGCGCGCCACCGCCATCGCACGCAGGACGTCGTACAGCTGCGGCATCAGCTTTTCAAGTGCGGCTCGATCGCCTGCGTGCCAGGCATGCAGCAGCCCGGTGACTTCGCCTTCGTCCGCCATGCACGGATTCCACCTGCGTCGGGTGCGCCAAGTGTAGCGCGGACGCGGGAATGGCCGGCAGCGAACTCGGTGTCAGCCGCCCACGCCGGTGGATCGTATCAGGTGCGGAATGGATACAGGGGCGGCAAGGGCGAAGACGGCGTGGGCGCTGCCGACGACGCCAGATCCGGTCCGTTGCGGAATGTTGCGGCCAGGCGTGCACACAGGCCCTCACTGTTGCCGGCGCCATACAGCGCGCGATCCAGGTCGGCGATGGCGCTTGCCTGGCCAGGATCGCTGACGCGTCGCGCCAGGTCGCCGAGATTGCGCACCTGGGGATCGATTGCCCGCGCCCACGCCAGCAAGGCGCGCGCCGCGGACGGCAAATCCCGATTCGTGCAGGCATCGCGGAACGCCGACCGGGCCGACGCCGTGGTGTCGACAACCGCGCTTACCGGCGTTTCGACCTGCGCGCGCCGACGTTGCATGACCAGCCAGACAATCCACGCCGTCAGGGTGAGTGCCCACAATGCGAGTGCGAAAAACGCGAGCCGGCGCCAAAGATCCGCTTCCGCGCCCTGATCCGACGGCCCCGGCGTCGCGCCGGCAGCGGCTGCGGGTGCCAGGGGATTCTGCCGCACTGCGGCCTTAGGTTCATTTGCGACATTGCTCACGTCCGGCCCGGCAGCGGGCTCGACATTCAAGTTCAGGGCCGGCACTTCGGCAGTCTCGACGCGATCGTGCGCCGTGTCCCACCAGCCGATGCTGATCGCGGGCAGGCTCAACGAGCCGGCACGATTGGGCACGATCGCAAACTTGCGCTCGCGTTCCCCATACAACCATTCGCCATCGTCACGATTCTGCGTCGTGGTCTTGTCGGGGTAAACGTCGGCGCCGTCGATCTTCGGCAGCGCCAATTCCGGCAACTGCTCAAATCCCAATCCCTGGGCCTTCAGGTGCAGGGTCAGCGTCAGCGGTTCGCCTACTTTTGCGGTTTTTGTCGCATCGATGCCTTCGGCACCGAGAGTCACCGAACGCGCGGGCAACCATGCGTCCGTGCCGGAAGCCGCCGGTCGCGGGCGCACATCGAGCGTGATCGCGTCCGCGCGCGCAGAGATGCTGCGGCCACGGCTGAAGAAACTGTTGATGTCGCTGGGATCTACCGCGTGGCCGCGGAATGTGATGGCCGGTACGGTCGCAGGACCGCTTTTTTCCGGCAGCAGCGCGTAGTGGCGCTCGAGTACGCGATAACGACGCCCGCCGACGTCGGCCGCGAAATTCGCATCCTGTCCGAGTTTTTTCACAACCAGCCCGTCGGCCTGCGGATCGTCGAGGCTGCCATCGCTCAGGTTCAGCGCAAAGTATAGTTTTACCGTCAGGCGCACCTGCTGTTGCACGTAGGGGGCGCGCGGATCGACGGCAACCTCGATGTAGACATCATCGCCTGCCTTGCCGCCCGTGCCGGCAACCGCCGCCTGCACATTCAGCGCCAGCGGCTGTGTATGCTGACCGGCAACGTCGAGCGCGGGAATCGACAGTGTGCCCGCATGTTTCGGTTCCAGACCGATGGCCCACAGCAGCTTGGAACTGGCCTGGCCATTGACGATGTTCATCGACGTCGAGCTTTGCGAGCCAAGCAGGTTGAAGTCCCGCGCCAGCACGCCGAAGTCCGGCTTCGCGGCACCGTTGTCGCCGGTGACCTCGACGTTGAGGGTTACCGTCTCGCCCATCTGCATGGCATTGCGATCGAGCCACGCTCGCACCTCCGCCGCATTGGCATCGGCGCAAATCCACAAAGATACAAATGAAATCAATATCGCTAAGTGCCTGAGTCGAATTTTCATCCGCCGCCTCCTTGCGCGCCCTGACCGTTTTGCCGGCGCTGATATTCGAGCTGAAACTTGCGCCGCAGCAGGCCACCCGGATCGTCCGGTATGCGCTGCATCCACTGTTCTACCGCTTGCTGGTGCTCATCGTGCGGGGCGTCAGTCTCGCGCGCTCCCAGACGCACCGGTTGCGCTTGTTGTCCGTCCTTCCCGGCATCTTTTTTCACAGCCTGGTCCATCGCCTGCTGGAATTGCTGCTGTGATTGCTGGTCCGCTTCATTGGCCGCTGGCTGCGCCTGTGATTTTTTTTCGTCACCGGATTGATTCTGTCTGCCCTCCGCCGAGTCCTGCTTGTCCTGATCCTGCTTGCCTTGATCCGATGATGATTCGTTCTGCCCGGAACCTTGCCGGCCATCCTTGTCTTTCTGCGCTTCGTTGCCGGAATCCTGCTGCTGGTCCTTTTGCTGACCTTTTCCATCCTGATTCTGCTGGTCCTGCGGCTTGTCCCCGGATGAGGTTCCGGAACCGTCATCCTGGTCTTGATCGTGGCCCTGATGATCTTTCGAATCCTGTGGATTTTGCTGCTTTTTATCTTGTTGCTGTGGCTGCTGTTTCTTCAGCCATGCTTCGACAGCCTGCTTGTTGGCCGCCGCATCCTGCATGTCGGGCGCGAGCTTGAGCGCCGCATCGTACGCGGCGATGGCCTGCGGGTAGTGCCCTTGCTTCGCCAGCGAGTTTCCGAGGTTGTATTGCGCATCGGCACTGTCAGCACGACCGAAGTCCTGTGCTGCCGTCGCGAAGTCGCCAGCCTTGTAAGCAGCGCTGCCGCGCAACGCTGGTGATTGCGCCAGTGCCTGCGCCTGGGACGCGTGGCCGGCCTCGAGCTCGCGCTGCGCCTGCTGGTCGGGGCGCTGCCAGAGATCCTGCCAGGAAAAAGCCTGTGCCGTTTGCGTATGCGCGCATAACGCCAGCGGCAACAGCATCAGCCAGCCGCGACGAAATCCCAACGCCGCCAAGGGCAGCAGAAGCAGCACCAGCCAAGGGCCACGGTCGAGGAAACGCGGTGTGGTCGCCTGCGTCGCCCTGGCTTCTGCAACCGCATGCGGCGCCAGTGTGTCGAGCAACTTGTCCAGATCGGCGGCATCCGCGGTGTAGGTAACGTAACGCCCACCGCCGGCCGCCGCGACGGCGGCCAGCGCACCAGCATCGAGTTTCGGCAAAACGATATCGCCTGCAGCATTTTTCAGAAAGCCCCCCTGCGGCAGCGCGACCGGCGCGCCTTGCTCGCTGCCAATGCCGAGCACCGAGACCCTCACGCCGGCCGCGAGCGCGCGGCGCGCGGCTGCGGCTGCATCGTCGTCGGCGCTGTCGGCAAGCAGCACGATCTCGCCGTCATCGGCACCGCCTTGCTTGATCAGCTTCAGCGCGAGATCGATCGCGCGTCCGGTGGCGTTGCCGTTGATTGGCATCACGCCCGGGTCAAGCGCATCGACGAGATTCGCAACCGTATTGGTATCGTCGGTCAGCGGCGCGACGACAAAGGCATCACCGGCATAGGCGATCAGTGCGGTCTGCGCATCACCGCTGCGTTTGAGCATATCGTCGAGTTTGTAGTGCGCGCGCTCGTAGCGGCTGGGCTTCGCATCCTGCGCCAGCATGCTGGTACTCAGCTCCAGCGCAAATACGCGCGCTGCCCGGTTCTGATACAAGGGCTGCGGCAGACGTTCCCAGGCAGGTCCTGCCAGGGAGACACAGGCAAGCGCCCAGCCGGCGGCAACCAGCCAGCGCGGCAGGCGTGTCGGCGCAGCACCGTCACCGGGGACCAGCAGGTGCTCAAGCAGGTGAGCATCGACGGCGCCGCGCCACGCGCCGGCATCGCCGCCGCGGTCCACGAGCATGTGCCAGAGCAGAGGCAGCGCGGCAAGGGCCAGCAGCCACCACGGACGCAAAAAGTGGAAATTGGCAATAATCGCGTTCATCGCACCACGGCCAGTGAACGCGGCAAAACGATCGGGCGCAAGGCCGCCAGCGCGAGCAGCAAGACTCCGGACAACGGCCAGTAGAACAGCTCGTCGACCGGGCGATACAGTTGTTGTGCATCGTCCGCGGGTTCGAGCTTGTCGATCTCGCGATAAATCTGTGCCAGTTCCGCGGTATCGCGCGCGCGATAGAAGTGGCCGCCGGTCTTTTCAGCCATATCGGTGAGCAGTTTCGCGTCCAGATCGGCCGATGGATTGACGATCTGGCTGCCGAAGAACCCATTGACGCGCATCGCCTCGGCGCCGATGCCGATCGTGTAGATCTTCACATGCTCTGCGACCGCCAGCTCGATCGCCTTGCGCGGGTCGAGTTCGCCGGCATCGTTGACGCCGTCGGTGAGCAGGATCAGCACGCGCTGATTCTGCGGGCGTTCGCGCAGACGCTTCACCGCCAGACCCACGGCGTCGCCGATCGCGGTTTCCCTTCCCGGCAAGCCCACTGCCGAATCATCGAGCTGCTTGAGTACGGTATCGCGATCGAAGGTAAGCGGTGTGAGCAGATACGCCTGGCTGCCGAATACGACCAGCCCGATGCGATCGCCAACGCGACGGCGGATGAAATCGCCGGCGATGGCCTTGACCGCACCGTAGCGGCTCACGGCGCGGCCACCGATCGCCATGTCCTCGGTGCTCATGCTGCCGGACGCATCCACCGCCAGCAGCAGATCACGTCCGCTGCGCGGCAAGGCCTGCGCATCGCCGATCCATTGCGGCCGCGCCGCGGACGCCAGCAGAAGCAGCCAGGCCAGAAGCGCGAGCACTCCGCGCCAACGTGGGACCGGTGCCGCAGCATCCGCGCTGTCCAGACCGGACAGAGTGAGCGGCAAGCGCAGGGCCGCGCCCGACGGCAACCGTGCGGCCGGCAAAACGCGCGCTGCCAGCCACGGCAGCGGCAGCAAGAGCAACAGCCACGGCCATGCCCATTCAAGCATGACCGCTCTCCGTGTCGAGCGCGGTGCGGGTCCAGCGTCGCACCAGCGCGATCAATGCCGCAGCATCGTAGACCTGCGACGCGCGGAATGGTGCATCGAGCAGAACACGGCCGACGCCGCAGGCAAATTCATCGCCAGCCAAGCGCGAGTCCAGATACTGCAGCCAGCGCTCATCAGGCAGGGCGGCGGCGGCCGGCTTGTCCCGCAACGCCATGCGCCGCAGGAACTGCGACAACGCCGCGGCCAGGGCGACCGGATCTCCCTTTGCGGCATCGATGCAGCGGTCCAGTTCCGCCAGCAGGGCCTTTCTGGTCCGCCGGAGTTTTTGCTCCCGGCGCAATTTCACAAAGACAAAAAAGCCGCAAAGTACAATCGCAAGCCCAAGCAGCCACCAGCCGGGCGCGGGTGGCCACCATCCGGGCGGCGGCGGCAGGTGGATGTCGCGCAGGGACGGTCCGGCCGCGGGGTTCATGCCGGCCTCGCAATATTGCGGCGGCCGTCCAGACCTAGCAGCCGGGCGAGAGCGGGCTCGGGTTCGGCGGCCGTATCGAGCAGGGTCCAGCCAAGACCATGACGCTTGAGCATGTCGATGAAGCCCTGACGCCGCTCGGCAAAAAGTTGCGGCCAGCGTGCGCGCGTGCGCGCGGCGCTGAAATCCAGCAGCACCTGGCCGGACTCGCTGCGCAGCGCATAGCGCGCGGGCGGCGGCGCCTGCTGCTCCAGCGGGTCGGTAAGCACCAGTGCAGCGACATCGCAGTGCTCGGCCAACAGGGTCAACGGTGCCTCTGCCGCGGCGTCCGCGGAAAAGCCATCGCTCAGCAGAATCACGCGGCTTCCCGGCCGCGCGAGCCTGTGCGCACGCCGCAACGCCTGCGACAGCGGCACCACTTCGTTGCCGGTGGCCGCGATCGCATCCCATTCGGCTAGCGCGCGCAACACACGCAGCGCGCCGCGCGGACCACCGCCGGGTTTGACTTCGGCATTGAGCCCCGGACCGAAGCCGAGAGCGCCGATACGGTCACCGCCCTGCACCGCAGCCCAGGCCACTAGCGCGGCAGCGCGCGCGGCCTGCACCGACTTGAAACGCACGCGCGTGCCGAAGCGCAGACCGGGATTGTCGTCGATCACCAAAAGTACACTTTGTTCGCGTTCTTCCTGGAACAGCTTCGTGTGCGGACGACCGGTACGCGCAGTGACGCGCCAATCCATCTGGCGGATATCGTCACCCGGCTGGTAGGCACGCGATTCCACGTAGTCCACGCCGCGACCGCGAAAGCGCGAAACATGCGTCGCCGCATGACTGCCGCCGACGCGGGCGGCCGGCCGCGCAAGCCTGCGCGCGCGCAGGCGCAGGGCAATCAGATCAGCCAGGGTGACGTGGACGGCATTCATGCATGAAGTGGGGGTCAAGGGCCAGGGACAAAGGCGCAATGGCGCACTCTGAAACGTTACCTGCTTCGACGCTCTGCTGTCTTGCTCACGGCAAAGGCACGCGCTCGATCAGCGCGCCGATCAGGCGATCCGGGGTCACGCCCTCGGCCTCGGCTTCGTAGGAGAGCAGGACGCGGTGGCGCAAGACCTCGTAAGCAACCGCGTGGATATCTTCGGGACTGACGAAATCGCGGCCCTTGAGCCAGGCATGTGCGCGCGCGCAACGGTCTAGCGCGATCGTGCCGCGCGGACTGGCGCCATAGGCAACCCAGCGCGCAAGATCTTCGCCATAGACTTTAGGCGCGCGTGTCGCCAACGTCAGCTGCACCAGATATGCCTCCAGCGCCGGCGCCAGATGCAGGTTCAACACTTCGGCTCGCGCCGCAAAGACCTGCGCCTGCGTCAGGCAGCGTGCCGGCGCCGATGTCGCGTTCAGCTCGGCGCGCGCGCGATCGCGTGCAAACTTGAGGATTGCCGCTTCCGCCATGGCATCGGGATAATCGATGCGCACATGCATGAGAAAACGATCGAGCTGAGCTTCGGGTAGCGGATAGGTGCCTTCCTGTTCGATGGGATTTTGCGTCGCCATGACCAGGAACAACGCAGGCAGCGGATAGGTCGTGCGGCCTACCGTGACCTGACGCTCACCCATGGCTTCGAGCAGGGCCGACTGCACCTTCGCCGGTGCGCGGTTCACTTCATCGGCCAACAGCAGATTGTGGAAAATGGGGCCGCGCTGGAATTCGAAGCTACCTTGCTGCGGCCGATAGATTTCCGTACCGGTCAGATCCGCCGGCAGCAGATCGGGGGTGAACTGGACTCGATGAAAATCGCCTTCGATGCGCGCTGCCAGTTCCTTTATCGCCGTGGTCTTGGCCAGACCGGGGGCTCCCTCGACCAGCAGATGTCCGTCGGCAAGCAGGGCGATCAGCAGTCGATCGACCAGGGCCGACTGGCCGATGATGCAGCGCGAAAGTTCGCTGCGCAGGGATTCGAAGGCAGCGATCAAGTCACTGCTTGAGGATTTTTCTGGCATGTCCATGGGAACTCGAATCGGTTGTATATGATCGCACGGTGGGCGTGCGTCCGCGCCCGCTTGTGACCGCGATTTGTGTGGAAGGTTTCAGCTGCGGTTGAAGAATGCGGCAGCGATCACGCACGCATGGCTGCCAGGGCCTGATCCACGCCCAGCGGCTTGCCGACCAGATAGCCCTGCGCATATTGGCAACCCAGGGCTCCAAGTTGCTCGAGCTGCTGCGCCGTCTCCACACCCTCGGCGACCATGTCGCAACCCAGTGCTGCAGCCATGCCGACTACCGCGCGCACGATCGCCAGGCAACGCGGATCCTGGAGCTGGCTGACGAAGCTCTGGTCGAGTTTCAGCGTATCGAATGCCAGCTTGTGCAAATGTTCGAGGTTGGAATAGCCGGTGCCGAAATCATCGAGCGCGACGCGCATGCCTGCGCGGTGGCTGTGGTCGATCAGTGTCGCGACCTTGGCATAATCCAGAATCAGACTTTCGGTGATTTCGAGTTTGAGCTGTTCGGGTGCAATGCCGTGGGCACGCACCTGGGTCAGCACGCGGTCGATGAAATCCGCATCTTCGAGCTGGCGACCGGACACGTTGAGCGCAATGAACAAGGTCGCCTTGGCCTCGTCGGCCAGGCGCCGCAGGGTCGAACAGACCTCGCGCAGCACATATTCGCCGACCGGAATGATCAACGATGTTTCTTCCGCGAGCGCGATGAAATCGGCCGGCGACACCGCGCCACGGTCCGGATGGCTCCAGCGCGTGAGCGCTTCGAAACCGGCGAGACGGTTGCTGCTGATTTCCAGAATCGGCTGCAGGCGGATTTCCAGCTCGCGCCGTTCCAGGGCCTCGCGCAACTGGCTTTCCAGGCGGATCTTGTCGAGCGCGTGTGCGGCCTCCACGCCGGGCATCGGCTCCGCCTGCCGTATCGCATGCGTGCTTCCGCCCGCAAATGTCGCCAGTGCAGTGCGGTAGCGCGATAGCTGGCTCATCAACAGCGCGCGCACCACGGGATCGGCCGTGGCCAGACGTTCGGCGAACTGGGTGCGATCGATCGGCGTCAGCACGCAGCGCTCGACCGCAGTCGCCGTCGCACTGCGCGGTGAATCGTCCAGCACCGCCATTTCACCGACGAGGGCGCCGGCGCCCAGATCGCTCAGCACGACTGCCAATCCGGCACGCTGTGCGGTAATGCGCAAAGTCCCGGATTCGATCAGGAACGCGGTGGTCGGCGGATCACCCTCGCGAAACAATACTTGGCCGGGGTGCAGTTCGATCCGGTAGGCGGAAGTCATCGGCGCATCATCGCCGATGCCGATTGGGGCGGCAACTTGCGAAAGCAAAAGCTCGCAAAAAGAAAGGGCCGCATTGCTGCGGCCCCCATTTGCTGATCCAGCCTACACCGTCACGGTTCGGTAGCCGTGCACGTCAATCCAGTTGCTGCCGTCGTCGGCACGATCAAGGTGGCCTTGTTTGTGCCGCTCGGCGTGCACGACCCACTCCAAGTCACAGCCGTGGCCGTCCCGCCCGACGGAACCGCGGTGAGCGTATAGGTTCCGCCATTCAGGGTGGCCGAGCAGGATTGCGTGGTTCCCACAACTCCGCTGCATGAGGCACCGGCAGGGTTACTGGTGAAGGATGCCGTGTTGGCCCCGGACACCACACTAAGCGCAACGGTGGACGGGGTTGCAGTGGTACTCGTGCACGCGGGATTGCCCGGCGACGCACCGGCGGCAAGACACGGATCGGTACCCTGCAGGTTCACGATGACCGTGGGTGATCCGGTCGACGTGGTGAACGTGCAACTACCCGTACCGGGAGCGTTGGGGATATTGAGATTCGCCGTGATTACCGCCGTCGTCTGACCCTGGCTGTTGGTGACGCCCGGACCGGAGGCAATACCCACGGTGGCACCGGTGCAAGTACCTGTGAGCTGCACACCCGGCACCGGAGTACCGTTGCTGCTGAGCAAGCTCAGGGTAACTGTTCCCCCGTTGCCGCCAAGGGCCGAAGGAATGGCCAACAGGATCAAATTGCCGCCAGCGGTTATCGGTGCAGAGTTGGTGGCGGTGCCGGCGCTGAACGTCAGTTGCGGCGAGCTGCTGCCCGTAGCTCCCGTTGTTGCGATACCTGTGGTCTTCACGACGGTCGATACGCAACCGCTGGTGTCGGTCAGGTCGGGTACCGTGCCTGAGCCGCTGATTCCGTCGAGCGTACCCGAACCGACGCCAAGATTGTCGAAGCTGAACTGGAAGCTCACACCCTGTATCGGGCTGCCTAGGGCATCATCGATACACGCAATCACGTTGGTCGTGAGGTTGCCGGGGATGGGGTTTGGACTGATGACGATCGTGGCCGGAGCCAGACCCGGGAACGCAATCAGGGCAATATCCGTCACCAGCTTCGACCCGTTGGTCACATTGTCGGTGCTGTTGCCTTGCGCCCACAACGCCGTGACGTGGCCCAGTTCAGACGCCGGGTAGTTCAGCGTCGTGGTTGCCCGGCCAATGCTGTTGGTCACGGCCGGCGAAGTGACATTGCCTATCTGTGCGCGTCCGATGATGTAGGGCAATACCGGTCCGTAGTTGACGGTGGCACCGGTAGTGTCGTTCAGGTTGAATGGTGTGGACACCGTCAGCGACTGGTCGCTGAGCACCGACACGACTTTCGCAGCGCTTTCCAGATCCGTGTTGCCTTGCACAAGTTTGCCGAATACCAGCAGTGAATCGCCCGGGCCCGAGCCGCCGCCTGCCGTCCGGAAGTGACCGTCAGTCGCGGTGAATCCGGTGCCGCCTTCCTGTGGATCACCGTGCGTGCCGCTGATCAGATAATTGCCATTGGTGTCGACCGGCGAATCGATCGAGCCAAACTTGATCTGGGTGCCCGGCAACACTGGATTGCCCTGACGATCGACGCCGAGCGCGGTCACGGTAAAGCTGTAGGTCGCATCGGGATCCGGTGGAATGGTGAGCGTCGAACCGGACTGGCTGGTCAGGGTGGCCTGGGTCGACACGCGGTTGATCAGAATCGAGGGCGCCAGCGAACCATTGAAAGATAAGGTCAGACTGTCGAGCTTGCCATCGGAGACGACCACCGTCGTCGTGGCACTGACCGGATTCTGGATCCCGTTGTCCACATTGTTGTCACCGCGATCCGCAACTGCCTGCACTTGTACCGGCCCTTGCTGCGTACCAGCTTGGAACGTGACGGCCGCAATACCATTGTGCGTCGCTGCCACCACGGTGGTGCCGCTGCGCGAGTTTCCAGCCGCATCCGTGCTGGCCAGAGTCGCATCATTGCCGGCCGGGCCCAGGATCTGGAATTGAACGTTGTCGACGCCGCTTGGCGCTTGCACCAACGCGCCACTGCCGTCGGTTACCGTTGCAGTCACAACCGTGCTTTGCGGGCCGCCGGATCCGGAGATGTAGACGCCACTGCTGGCAGAGGCCGTAATGGACGATGGCAAACCGGTGGATGCGCCAGCCACCGTAATCGATACTTGGGCGCTGATCGTCTGGTTGCTCACCGGATCCGTTGCCGTGACCGTCAGCACGCCGACGCCGGGAACCTGTCCTGCATGCACATAGATCGTGCCCACCCCGGCGGTCACATTGACCGGCCCGCTGCCCAGCAATGTGTGGAACTGATCGGTTCCGCCAGAAGTCGTGGTTGTGCTGTCCAGTGTTGAAAATGTAAGTATTGTGGTCGGTGCAACCGATACGTTGACTGGGCTGGTTCCGCTTACGAATGAACCGTCATTGTGCCTCCATGTCACCGTCACCTCTGCGATGTATGGCGAGCCGAGATAATTTCCGGGAAACGGATCGGTCTGTTCCTGCCCGACGGTGAAGGGGCTCGCGGGCAGCGTCAATGTGGAACTGACCAATTGCAGACTGGTGTCGTTGCCGGGCGGAGTAAATGCAGAATGACTTCCACTACCACCACCACCGCAACTCGCCAATACCGCACTCGCGAGCAGTAATACGAAGGTCTTGCACAGGGCTTTCATGTTCAATCTCCAGGCTCGCGATTTCATGGTAGGCATTTGTCGATAGTCGTCGTGGTCGCTAACCATAAACTTCAAATGCTCATTTCAGGCTTTCGTTGAGAATACGTGGGGTGACGAAAATCAGCAGCTCGGCCTTCTGCGTACTCTTCTTCGTATCGCGGAACAGCGCGCCGATTCCGGGAACGTCGCCAAGGAAGGGCACTTTCGTGATGTCGGTCGACTTGTCGAATTCGTAGACGCCACCCAATACGACCGTCTGCCCGTTGTCGACGAGCACGGAGGTGGTGATTTCACGCTTGTCCAGCTGCGGCACGAAACCGCCGCCGGGATTGGGCACGAGCGAGTTGATTGCATCCTTCTTCACATCCAGAGTAAGGAAGACGCGATTGTCCGCCGTGATTGTCGGCGTTACTTTGAGCTCGAGCACAGCTTCCTTGAATTGTACTGTCGCAGTCGCCGCACCGCCGCCGGCTGATCCGCCAGTGAAAGTGACGTAGCCGATTTCCTGGCCCTGCTTGATATCGGCTTCCTTTTGATTGGCGGTGATCACACGCGGGCTGGAAATCAGTTCGCTGCGACCTTCGGTCTGCGCTGCCGAGAGTTCCAGATCGAGCAGATAATCCGCGCCGAGAATCGCCAGGCCAAAGCTGCCGGACGGGTTGGTCGCCGGCAAGTTGACGTTCAACCGGTTGGCAATATTGGGGACCAGAATTCCGCTCGTGCCACTGATCGGGCCTGCGGCACTCACCGGCAGCCCGCTGCCCGTGCCCGCAAAACGATTGGCAAGAGCAACATTCGCCATCGAATCCGCCGCCGCGAGACTTCCCGACGTCGAGATGATCGTGTTGTTTTGCTGATAGCCACCGCTGACGCCGAATTTTGCGCCGAGCTCGCGGGCAAAATTGTCGGTGGCGACGACCACGCGGGACTCGATCAACACCTGCTGCACGGGCTTGTCGAGCTTGGCCACCAATTCGCGAACCGACGCGACTTTCTCGGGCGTGTCGACGACCAGCAAGGTATTCGTACGATCGTCATAGCTGACCCGGCCACGCTCGGAAAGAAAGCCGCTGTTTTGCTGACCGGCACCCGCACCACCAGCGGCCTGTTTGTTCTTCGTCGTCAGCAGATCGGCAATATCCTTTGCGTTGCCGTAACTGATCGGGATGTACACCGTTATCGTATCGGTTAGCTGCTGCAACTTGTTCCTGGAATCGGCCAGCGCCTGTTCGCGATCGGCGATTTCCTTCTGTGGCGCTACCCAGATGACGTTGCCATTGCGGCGCTTGTCCAGACCTTTGGCCTGCAGCACGATATCCAGCGCCTGATCCCAGGGCACATTGATCAGGCGCAAGGTCACATTGCCTTGCACCGTATCGGCGACGACGATATTCAGATCGGAAACATCGGCGATCAACTGCAATACCGAACGCGTCGGAATGTCCTGGAAATTGAAAGTCACGCGGTTGCCGGAGTAATCCGGTGGCGCGTTCGGGCCTTTCTTTTCTTCTTCCTTCTTCGGTGAAATCTCGATGATGTACTGGTTGCCGGCCTGATAGGCCAGCTGCTCGAACGGCGCCTTGGCGCTGATCTCCATGTGCGCGCCGTTGCCCTTGGCGTGGGTCTCGATGAACTGCACCGGCGTTGCGAAATCCAACACATCCAGACGCTGGGCCAGTTGCGTCGGCAACCTTACGTTGTACATATCCAGCGAAACCTTGTCGCCGACACGTTGCAGATCGGCACCGGCGCCTTCACCGGAGAAGCTCACGACGACTCGACCCTCGCCGTTCTTGCCGCGACGAAAATCGATGTTCGACACCTCCAGCCCCGGCGCAGCAATGGCCTTGGTCGGATCGGTCGTGGCGACAGCCGTGACCGTCGCCGAACCGGACATGCCGTTGTTCACGTTCAGAACGAGATTGTTGCCTTCGACCTTGGTTTCATAGGTCACCGTGTGGAACAAATCGACCACCACCCGCGTGCGGCCCGCGGCTTCAACTGCGCTTACGGCGCCGGTGGCACCGTTGTTGATCTCGATGCGACGCTGGCTCAGGCCATTGCGTGTGTCAGCCAGGTCGATCGCGATGCGCGCCGGATTTTCGGTCGTGAAAATCTGTGGCTCGGCGACCGGGCCGGCGAACTTCATCGTGATCTGCACCTTTCCGCCCGACAACGGCGTGTAAGTGATGTCCTGCAGGATGCTCTCGGCGAGGACATTCGTCGCGAACACGGTCCCGAGGAGCACGATCAGCCATGCAAGGCCGCCGTTTAACGACTTGCGTATGCCAGGTGTGGACGTACGTCCCTGGAAGTTAGCAACTGTAATGGTCATTTCAAGTTACCCCCAATGGGTCGTCTATTTCTCGCCCAGCGCAACTGACGCCTGGCGCTCCATCCAACCGCCGGTCCCATTCGGGATCAGCTCCACGAGATCGATATGGTCCTCGGCGATTGCGGTGATCTTGCCGCTGCTCTGACCGAGGTAATTATGCAAATGAACGCGATGGATGACGCTGTCCGGATCCTTGACCAGCCCTTCCATCGAGGCGCCGGTGCCGATCGTGCCGACCATCTTCAGGCTGTCTAGCGGATAGCTCTCCAACGGTTCCTTCGGATGCTTGTCCGGTTGCGGACCCGAGCCCGCCGAGGCTTGCGCCTGCTGCTGCTCTTCCAGACTCGGAGCAAACGGATCGCGTCGATCCTGATCCTTGTATTCAAAAGTCTCGAATGTCTTGAGCACCGGCAACGGCGGGATGCCCGCGCCTTTCTTCGCAAGCTCCTGCTTCACCCATTCCTTAAGATCGCTGTCACCGCCAGTACAACCGGCCACTAGAGCCAACGTCACCGCAAGCAGAAGAGTACGAATCAACCCAGGAAGATGAACCCTGCTCATGTTCATTTCCCCCCCTGTGTCGTCTGGGCCGCATCGGACTTCGGCGCTGCCGACTTGCTGCCCGTGCCCTCGCTCTCGTCTTCTTCAACGTAACGATAGGTCTTGATTGTGCCTTCAAGCGACAACTGCCCGCCCGCGGCCTTGATGTCGGTGGGTTTGAGTGACACGTCGTGCATGGTCAGGATCACCACCCGCGGCAACGCGGCAACGCCACTAATGAAGGCGCCGAACTGATGGTAGGTGCCGAGCATGCGAAGCTGGATCGGCTTTTCCGCGTAGAAACCTTCCTTGACCGTCTCCGCGCCCGGCTGGAACAACTGGGTTTCAAGTCCTGCCGAAAGGGCTGCTTGCGAAATGTTCACCAAGAGTTCGGGCATTTCCGTCTTGCTCGGCAGTTGCCGCAGCAGCTGGCGCAGCAGGTCGCGCATCTCATCGAGCTGCGCCTTCAGTGCTTCGAGATTGACTACCTTGGCCTGCTTTTCGGAGAAGTCTTTCTTCAGCCCTTCTTCCTGCGCCTGCTTCTGCTGCAATTCATCCTGTTGCGGGCTGATCTCGAAGTACCAGCCTGCAACCATGATCAGCACGAAGATGACGAAGCAGATCACCAGCTTCACGCCTTGCGGCCATCCACCGATGTTGTTGCGATCCAGATTGCGGAAATCCGAAAGCTTCATGGCGTGCCCCCCGGGCTTGGCGCTGTCTGCTTGGGTGGCGCGGGTGGCGCATTCGCGGCCGGCGCAGCGGCTTTTGCGGACGCCGCATCACTGCCATTGCCGCTATCCTGGGGATTGTCGCTTTCCGGCTTGCGCAGCTTGACGTTCAGGCTGAACTCGAACCGGTTGCGCTTGTCGTTGCCCTTGGCCTCGGTCTTCTGCAGATCCGAGTGCGTCAGGAAAGCCGAGGCGTCGAGATTGCGCATGTAGGTCGCGACGCTCGCATTGGATTGCGCCACGCCTTCCAGAGTCAGGGTATCTCCGACTTGCTTGAGCGAATTCAAGCGTACGCCGTCGGGAATGGTTTTCACCAGCTCGTCGAACAGATGCACCATCTGCGCGCGACTGGCCTGAAGTTGTTCGATGATCTGCTTGCGCGCGAGCAGCTTGGATTTGGTTTTTTCCAGCTCCTTGATCTCGGCAAGCTTGCCGTCGAGTTGATGGATCTGGTCCTTCATGTAGGCGTTGCGCGCATCCTGATTGTCCAGACGCTCACCCATCCACCACCACCACAACAGGACCGCCAGCACGGCAGCGATCGCTGCCCCGCCGAGCATCATGTAGAACTCGCGTTCACGCAGCTTGCGCCGCTCGGCGCGCCAAGGAAGTAGGTTGATCTTGGCCATCAGTCGAAACTCCTCAGCGCAAGACCGCAGGCGATCATCAGCGCCGGTGCGTCCTGGGCCAGCGTTTGCGCCTGCACACGCGACGACAGCGACATGTTGGCCAGCGGATTGGCGACCACGCAGGGTACGCCGAGCTGTTCTTCAACCATTTCGGCAACGCCTGCGATCGAGGCGCAGCCACCGGCCAGAACGACTTGATCCACCTTGTTGTATTCGCTGCCCGCAAAGAAGAACTGCAAAAGACGACTGATCTGCTGAACCATTGCCTCCTTGAACGGTTCGAGCACTTCGATCTCGTAGGATTCGGGCAACCCGCCCTGGCGCTTGGCCAAGCCGGCCTCCTCGTACGAAAGGCCGTAACGACGCATGACTTCGTCGGTCAACTGCTTGCCGCCAAACACCTGTTCGCGAGAGTAGATGGTGCGCTGGTTCTTCAGCACGATCAGCGTCGTCATCGTGGCACCGACATCGACCACCGCGACCACGGCGTCCTTGGGCACGGCGAGTTGGTCGGACACCAGGCGGAAGGCGTTTTCCATCGCGAACGCCTCGACATCCACTACCTTCGCCGTGAGACCGCCGAGATCCAGCGCGGCCACGCGCAAGTCGACGTTCTCGGTGCGTGAGGCCGCGAGCAGGACATTCATCATCTCGGGGTTGTCCTTGACGGGCCCCACGACCTCGAAGTCGAGACTGACTTCTTCGATCGGATACGGAATGTACTGATTGGCCTCGACCTGGATCTGTCCTTCGAGATCTTCCTCGGACAAATCGGCCGGCATCGGGATGACCTTGGTGATGACCGCCGAGCCTGCGACCGCTGCCGAGGCGAATTTGGATTTCGCGCCGGAACGATTGAGTGCGCGCCGGATCGCTTCACCGACGGCTTCGACCTCGACGATGTTTTTTTCGACCACAGCATTGGGAGGAAGCGGCTCCACCGCGTAGTGTTCGACGCGGTAGCGGCCACCGGATTGACTCAACTGCAACAGCTTGACAGCCGTAGAGCTGATATCTACCCCGATCAGCGGCGGCGCTTTTACACTGAGTAGGCCCACACTTTTTCCCCTTCCCACGCGCCCTTACGAGCGATATATGCGCATCTACATTAAATACGAATCTTAACGGATTATCAACAGTGACTTTACTGCAGGCCCAAAACCGTGATTTGACAGGGATTTACACCCGTCGGCGGATCGGCGGCTAGGAGCTATCCCCCGGTACGATCTATACTCCGAGGCTTGCATCCTCGACCTTGACTGCGGTCACAGTCCGCTCAATTCATGAGAATCTTTTTACGTTTGCTGCGTTACGCCTTGATTTTGGCGGTAACCGGACTCGTTCTTGCCTGCGCTGCCATCGGTATTGCCTACTGGTTGATCGCCCCGCGCCTGCCATCGGTCGACGTGCTGCGCGATGTACGTCTGCAGGTACCCCTGCGCGTTTACAGCGCCGACAACAAGCTCATCGCCACGTTCGGCGAAACCCGCCGGATTCCGGTCAAGATCGAACAGGTGCCGAAGGAACTGAAGAACGCGTTCCTCGCCGCCGAGGATGCGAATTTCTATTCCCACCCCGGCGTCGACTGGCAAGGGGTGGTGCGTGCCGTCGGCCTCATGATCAGCAAGCGTACGCTGCATGTGCCCGGCGGCAGCACGATCACGCAGCAGGTGGCACGCGGATTCTTTCTGAGCTCCGAAGTCAGCCTCACGCGCAAGATGACCGAGATTTTTCTCTCCTTCCGCATCGAGCATGAGCTGAGCAAGGATGAAATCCTCGAGCTTTACCTGAACAAGATCTTCTTCGGCAACCGCGCCTATGGTGTTGCCGCCGCCGCGGAGTTCTATTACGGCAAGACCCTGGACCAGCTCAGCCTCGGCGAATGCGCCATGCTCGCCTCGCTGCCGAAATTCCCGTCCAGCAGCAATCCGCTGAACAATCGCGCGCGCGCGACCGAGCGCCGCAATTACGTGCTGCAGCGCATGCTCGACAACGGCTTCATCAACGACGCCCAGTTCAAGCAGGCCAATGGCGAGCCCGACCTGTCCTACGCGCACGAACCACCGATCGAAGTCGAAGCACCGTATCTGGCGGAAATGGTCCGCCTGGACGCGCTGGACCGACTGGGCAACGACGCGCTCACGAACGGTTTCACCATCCATACCACGCTGGATTCGCGTGCCCAGGACGCCGCCAACCAGGCCCTGCGCGACGATCTGATCAGCTACGACCAACGGCATGGCTTCCGCGGCGCGGAAGCACATCTGGAACTGGACGCGCATCCAACGCCGGCCGAACTGGACAAGCTGCTCGACCCGTTTCATCCCGTCGTGGGACTGATCCCCGGCATCGTCACCGAAAGCGACGAAAAATCGGCGACGGTGTACCTGCTCGACGGCCAAAGCGTGCCGCTGGACCTGGACTCGGTGCGCTGGGCGCAGCGATACAAGGATGAGAGCCACCGCGGCGGGCCACCGAAACGCGTCGACGATGTGTTGAAAACCGGCGATGTCGTGCGCCTGGCGCGCAACGCCGACGCGAAGTGGAAGCTGTCGCAACTTCCCGTGGCCCAGGGCGCATTGATTTCGCTCGATCCGGAAGACGGCGCGATCAAGGCCGAGGTAGGCGGGTTCAGCTACTCGCGCAGCAAATTCAATCGCGCGGTGCAGGCGGCCCGCCAGCCTGGATCGAGTTTCAAGCCCTTTTTCTACGCAGCCGCATTCGAACACGGTTTCACGCCGGCATCGATCATCAACGATGCGCCGATCGTGTTCGCCGATCCATCGAAGCCCAATGGCTTGTGGACACCGAAGAACGACGACGACAAGTTCGATGGCCCGATGCGTCTGCGCGAAGCGATGGTGCAGTCAAAAAATCTCGTCTCGGTGCGGCTGCTCGATGCAATCGGGGTGCGCTATGCGCGGGAATATGCAACTCGCTTTGGTTTCCCGCTGGACCAGATTCCGGAAAACCTTTCGATGGCGCTGGGGACGGCTTCGGTATCGCCGATCATGATGGCGCGCGCCTATGCGGTATTCGCCAACGGCGGATTTCTGATCGATCCGTATTTCCTCGATCGCATCGACGATCGCGATGGCAAGCAAGTATACAAAACGCAACCCGCTGTCGCCTGTCGCCATTGCCCGCAGCGTCTGCGCGAAGATGCACAGGCGCAGGCGGCGCAGGCAAGAGCCGATGCCGGCGAGGCGGTCAAGACCGCGCTGTCGCCCATCACAAGCACGCAAGCCGCAGCTGCGGCGCCGACGGCAGCCGCGGATCCGGACGCGCCGAAGCTGGCACCCCGTGTGGTCGACGCGCGCATCGTGTATCTGATCGGTTCGCTGCTGCATGATGTCGTGCGCCGCGGCACGGGCCATGACGCGATGGTGCTCAAACGCAATGACCTGGCCGGCAAGACCGGATCGACGAACGATCACCGCGATGCCTGGTTCAATGGCTACAACGATGCGCTGGTTGCCAGCGTATGGGTGGGCTTCGACGACTTCAGCTCGCTCGGGCGTTCCAACGGCGTCGGCGAATTCGGTGCACAAGCGGCGCTGCCGATGTGGATCGGATACATGCGCGAGGCGCTCAAGGGTGTACCGGAAAAGCCTTTCGAAATGCCCGCCGGCGTCACCACGGCGCGCATCGATCCGGCCACCGGCCAACTCGCGCCCAGCGGCGATGCGCAGAGCATGCTCGAGGTATTCAAGGTGGAAGACGTCGCCCGCCTGGCGAACGGTCCGAACAGTCCGTCCGAAGAGGAAAAGAAGGTGCAGCAGGACGCCTACGGGATATTCTGATGCCTATGCGCAATTCCGCCCATCACGCCGGGCGCGCACAGGAACTGCGTCGCTGCATTGCGCTGGAAGCCGCGCGCCTGATGAACGAGCACGGCATACGCGATTTTCATATAGCCAAGCGCAAGGCCGCAGAACGCCTTGCTGCCGGCGCGGATATCGGCCTGCCCAAGAATAGTGAAATCGAGGATGCGCTGCGCGAGCATCAGCGCCTGTTCCAGGCGGCTGAGCATCCGTTGCGCCTGCGCCATTTGCGCGAAGTCGCGCGCGATGCCATGCGGTTTTTCCTGCGTTTTGAACCACGCCTGGTCGGCAGCGTGCTCGATGGAACCGCCGGCAGGCACTCCGCTATCTGCCTGCATCTGTTCAGCGACACAGCCGAGGAAGTTGCCGGTTTCCTGCAGGAACAGGCCATTCCGCACGAGGAGCAGAACCGTCGCTTGCGCATGAATCACGACACGCAGCATGAATACCCGGTGCTGCTGTTTTCCGCCGACGATGTAGCCATCGACCTGACCGTGCTGCCGCGCGATGCGATCCGTCAGGCGCCGCTGGACCACACCGGCGAACACCCGATGCGACGCGCGACGCTTGCGACACTGGACGAGTTGCTGGCGAGCGAACCCGGTTTCTAGCGTTTGGCGATTGGCGTGTAGTCCCGCTTGACCGCACCGGTATAGATCTGGCGCGGACGACCGATCTTGGTGTCCTTGTCCTGGTGCTGCTCCAGCCAGTGCGCGACCCAGCCGGCCGTGCGCGCGATCGCGAACATCACCGTGAACATCTCGGTCGGAATCTTCAGCGCCTTGTAGATGATGCCCGAATAGAAGTCCACGTTCGGATAGAGCTTGCGCTCGACGAAATATGGATCCTTCAGCGCCGCCTGCTCCAGTTCCAGCGCGACATCCAGCAGTGGATCGCTGACATTCAGGTCGGCGAGCACCTTGTGCGTCATGTCGCGGATGATGGTTGCGCGCGGGTCGAAATTCTTGTACACGCGGTGACCGAATCCCATCAGGCGGAAACTGGAATTCTTGTCCTTGGCGCGCTCGACCGCCTTGCCGACATTCTTGGCATCGCCGATCTCCGCCAGCATTTTGAGCACCGCCTCGTTGGCGCCGCCGTGAGCCGGACCCCACAGCGCGGCAATGCCTGCGGCGACGCAGGCATACGGGTTGGCGCCGGTGGAGCCGACCAGTCGCACCGTCGAGGTGCTCGCGTTCTGTTCGTGATCGGCGTGCAGGATGAACAACAGATCCAGCGCCTTGGCCACGACCGGATTCAGTGCCAGCGGCTCGCTCGGCACCTCGAACATCATGTGCAGGAAGCGGGTGATGTAGTCCAGGTTGTTTCTTGGGTATCGGATGGGCCAGCCGATCGAATAGCGGTACGCAGCCGAGGCGATGGTGGGCATCTTGGCGATCAGGCGGATCGCCGCGAGGCGCCGCTGTTCCGGATCGCCGATGTCGAGCGTGTCGTGGTAGAACGCGGACAGCGAAGCTATCGAGCCGCACAGCATCGCCATCGGATGAGCGTCGTAATGAAAGCCGTGCAGAAAGTTCTTCAGCGATTCGTGCATCATCGTGTGATGCGTGACTTCGTCCTCGAACGCGCTGAACTTGGCAGTGTCGGGCAGTTCGCCGTTGATCAGCAGATAGGCGACTTCAAGAAAGCTCGAATGCTTGGCCAGCTGTTCGATCGGGTAGCCGCGATACAGTAGCACCCCAGCGTCGCCGTCAATGAACGTGATCGCACTTCTCGTGGATGCGGTCGAGACGAAACCCGGATCGAACGTGAAATATCCCAGTTCCTTGTACAGCTTGCCGATATCCACGGCAGGCTCGCCCAGGGTTCCGCTCAGAAGCGGTAGCGTGATGGTCTTGTTGGTCGCACTATCGGTCAGCTGAACGGTCTTGTCGGACACGGCGGACTCCCTGATGTGGTTCGCGGCAGGATCGGTGACGGACGCCACACCGACCGGATGCGCGTAACGGCGCGCCGCGGATTATCGCACAGGCATTTGCGTGAAAGCTGCAACACTCTCGCCACGGGGCGCAGCAAAAAAGCACGCCGGTCGTTCGCGACCGGCGTGCTTTTGGCATGAGGCTGTCGACTTGCCCCGGCAAGGCGCCGGGAAGGACAACGCGCGACTTACTTGGCGCCGTAGCGCTTGCGGAACTTGTCGACGCGGCCGCCGGCATCGACGGTCTTCTGCTTGCCGGTGTAGAACGGATGCGACTGGCTGGAAATTTCGACCTTGACGACCGGATATTCCTTACCGTCTTCCCACTTGATCTTGTCCTTGCTGGTCATGGTCGACCGGGTCAGGAAGGCAAATTTCGTGGAGACATCCTGGAACACCACGTCGTTATACTGAGGATGGATGTCGGCTTTCATGGAACACTGCTCCGCAAAACGTCGGGAAAAGACGATCATGGTACCGTTTTTGGCCGTAACGGCGCAAGCTTTTGAAATTCCTGTCCGCTATACCGAGCTTTTGCCCCGCTCCAGAGCGAATTCCTGCCCACCGCGGCCCGTATCGCACATTCGTCTGATCCTGTCCTTGCTGGCACTGGTCCTTTTTTCCGCAGCAGCGCCGGCGCAGGATCTGCCGCTGACGACCGCGCAGCGTCAGTGGATTGCGCGCCACCAGCCAGTCCGCATTGCCCCGGACCCCGACCTGGCGCCGATCGACGCACTGGATGCCGATGGCCGCCAGCGCGGCCTTGCGGCGGACTACCTGAAACTCATCGGCAGCCGCACCGGCCTTGAATTCCGCGTCGTGCGCGCGCCGAACCGACACGATGCGCTGAAGTCGCTGCGCGAACATCAAGTCGACCTGCTACCGAGCGCCTTTTTTGCGGCGGCGCCGGCATACGCAGCGTTCAGTGCACCGTATCTGCGCCTGTCCGCCGCAATATACGTGCGCCATGGCGATCCCGGCTTCGGCAAGATCGACGCACTGGATCGGCACAAGGTGGTCGTGGTTGCCGACCAGCCCTGGCCCGAGCTGCTTGCGGCCAAGGGCAGCAAGGCCGAGATCGTCACCGCCGCCGATCTGGCCGCTGCGCTGCATGCCGTGCAGGAAGGCAACGCCGATGCCTTCGTCGGCGATCCGATCACGATCACGGCGGCGATCAATCGCCTCAATCTGGGCGGTGCGATCGATCTGTCTGGCCAGCTTGATCTGGAAGCGCCAGTGGCTTTCGCGGTCCGTGCCGACTGGCCGCAGTTGCGCGATATTCTCGATGTCGCGCTGAAGAGTATCAGCGTCGAGGATGAAAAGAGTCTGCGCGCGCGCTGGTTCGCAACGCCGGCGCCGCCGCAAGACAACGCTGCCAACGCTGGTGCTGCGCTGCCTGCAACCAATGCTGCGGCGGTGGCCGCGGCACTGAAAACGCTGCCCGCGCAACGCGATCTGAGTGACGAAACCCGCAAGCAGATCGAGGACCTGCTGCATCAGGCCCAGGACGACAATGCGCGCGCGGACCAGTTCGCGCAGCAACTGCAAAGTCTGCGTCAAACCGCCGGAAGCGCCGAGGCCGATGCGCAGAAACTCGAGGATGCGCTTGCCCAGGACGACACCGCCGCCCTGCTCGCCTGGCGTGCGGCGCTGCCCGAGCGCGCCAGCGTCGAGCAGGTGGAAACTTTGCTCGCGCGCGAACGCTATGCGCTCGCGGATGCGCGCAGCTCAGCGGCAGCGCTCGATGCGCAAATCCGCCGTCAGACCGCTCGGCCGGCCGAGCTGCGCGATGAGCTGGCTGCGGCGCACGCAACTATTGATGCCGCTGCCAATGCCAATCCCGATCAAACCGGCATGGACAAGTCGAGCCCGGCGCCGCTGACTGCGGCACAGCACCTGCGCACCCAGTCGGCGCTGCGCCTGGCGACCATCCAGATCGCCGTGCTGGATCTGGAAAACCGCAGCTACGAGCCGCGCATGCGCCTGTTGTCGGCGCAGCTGCGCGAACGCCAGCGCGCCGCAAATGAATTCGGCCAGCATGTCGCGGTGCTGGAAGCCCTGGTTCTGAACCGCGTCGGCGCGGATGTCGCCGATTTGCGCACGCGAGTCGTCAACGAACGCGATTCCGTGGGCACGCGCTCGCGCCTGCTGGGCGAGACGGCTGACGCTAATATCGGCCTCTGCGACCAACTGGCGCATGCCATAACACGCCTGACCGAACTGCGCACACAGAAGCAGGCGCTGGACACGATCCGGCAGGACACCGACCAGGCCCTGGACAACACCCAGGAACGCATCCGCATCGGCGGTGTCAGCGAAGCGGTCGGACTGATCCTGCTGGCCGAACAGCGCAAACTCAAATCGCTGCCGCAGCTAAAACGCCAGCTTGCTGCGCTGCAGACGGAACTGGCGAGAACGCGCATGGAGCTGATTGACTTGCGTGAACGTCAGAGTGCGTTGAACGACATCGGCAGCGCCGTCGACCAGGCCCTGTCGCGCCTGACCGACTTTTCCGCCGACGCGCTGAGCGACCTGCGAGCGGGCCTGTTCCGCCTGCTCACCACGCGCGCCGAAATCGTGCCGCGCCTGGTTGCGCAACAGACGCGCCTGGCCGCCGCCCTCGCCGAGGCTGAACAGGAATTGCGTGAGCTGACTGCAACGACCGAAAAACTCGGGGCGATGCTCGACGCACGCCTGTTGTGGACTCCGAGTCACACGCCGGTGAACCTGTCGTGGGCGGAGCAGCTGCCGGGGGATATGATGGATTTCTTTTCCCCGCGCCGCTGGTTGCGGGCGTTGTCCAATACCGCCGCGGCGGCGTTCGCCAGGCCGATCCGCACCGGCGGCGCGATCGTCAGTCTGATCGCATTGCTGTGGCTGAGCCGGCGCGCGCGGCAACGCTTCGAGCAGATTGCCGCACCGATGCGGCGTATTCGCACTGATCGTTACCGTCTCACCGGCGAAGCGCTGGTGTGGACACTGATGTGCGCGGCGCCGGTACCGTTCGTACTGTTTTCGGCGGCTCGATTGCTGCAGCAGGTCGCGATCAACGGCAGCGGCTTCGCCGATGGTCTGGCTGCCGCCACGACGACACTCGTGCTGCCGGCCGCCGCGCTGGCTTTTCTGCGTGCACTTACCGCCGAACGCGGTCTGGCCCAATACCATTTCCGCTAGCCGCGGCCGCGGCGCGAGGCGCTGTACGGCGCTGTGAGGGCACTCTCCCTGGTGGTTCTGCCAACGACGTTTTTCATCGTGCTGATGTCGCGGCCCGACAGCGGCGCACCGCTGGATACGCTCGGGCGTCTGCTGCTTGCGCTGGCCCTTGCCAGCGTCGGCTGGATCGGCTGGCGTCTGCTTGCGCCGGGCCGCGCCTGGACCTTGCGCGATGTCGTTCTGCGCGAGCCGGTGCGTGCGCGCCAATTAGTACGAATTGCCTTTTCCACAATGTGCATTGTGCTGGCGCTGCTTGATCTGCTCGGCTACTTCGTCACTGTCGAAGTGCTTGCCGCGCATCTGCTGGAATCGCTCGCAGTACTGCTCGGCATAGCCACCCTGCACGGCCTGGCGGTGCGCTGGCTGGTTCTCGGCGAACGCCGTCTCGCGCTCAAGCGCATGCAGGAGAAAATCGAGAGCGCGGACGCGGGCAGCGAACGCAGCGAGGGCGAATCGATGCCCGATCTGCCCGGGGCCGAGGAAATCACGGTCGCCAACGTCAGCGCACAAACCCGCAGGCTTCTGCGCGCGCTGACGATATTCGGATCGGTCAGCCTGCTGCTGTGGATATGGTCGGACATCACTCCGGCATTGTCCCTGCTGGGCAACATTGCGGTGTGGGACTCGAGCCAGTTGCTTGAAGGCAAGGAAGTCGCGCTGCACGTCAGCCTGCGCGACATCCTCGAAGCGCTGGTGGCCCTGCTCCTGACTTGGGTGGCGACGCGCAATCTGCCCGGTCTGCTCGAGGTCGGCATGCTGCGCCGCCTCAACGTCGATGCGCCGACGCGCTACGCGCTGACCAGCGTCACCCGTTACCTGATCCTGTTTACCGGCACGATTTTCGGCTTGTCGATGCTCGGCTTGCGCTGGAGCAACCTGCAGTGGCTCGCGGCCGGGTTTTCGGTCGGCCTCGGCTTCGGCATGCAGGAAATCTTCGCCAATTTCATCTCCGGCCTGATCGTCCTGTTCGAGCGGCCGTTCCGCATCGGCGACGTAATCACGATCGGCAGCATCGAAGGCACCGTCGCGCGCATCCGTACCCGCGCAACCACGATCGTCGACTGGGACAACAGGGAAGTCGTGGTACCGAACAAGAGTTTCATCACCGACCGCCTGGTCAACTGGACCCTGTCGGACACCACGACGCGCCTGGTCATCAAGGTTGGCATCGCCTATCGCAACGATCCGGCGCAGGCGCAGAAACTGTTGCTCGCCATTGCCGCGGCGCATCCCCAGGTACTCAAGGATCCGGCGCCAAACTGCTGGATGACGGGCTTCGGCGACAGCACCCAGGATTTCGAGCTGCGCGTGTACGTCGGCGAGATCGGCCAGCGCAATCCGGTACGCACCGAGTTGCAGATGCGCATCGTCGAAGTGTTCCGCGAAAACGATGTCGAGCTGGCATTTCCACAAATGGATTTGTGGCTGCGCAACACGGTGCAGGTACAGACAACCGCGGCGGCGGAAGAGCCGCCGCCTGCCGAACACAAGGCCTAGCCCACCGCTGTTCCAAGAGCGGCGGCGACCAGCGTCTCGAATCGTGCATGATCCACCGTCAGCACGATGCGCGCATTGGCCGGCTTGCCGAAACGATCTTCCCAATCCACGACCGTCGCCCCACGCGTCAGTGCTCCACTCAATTCGATCGCGACATGGTGATCCTGCGCATCCACGACAATATCCGGATGCAGCGCCACGGCCATGGCAAGCGCATCGGCCACCATCAGCCGTGGACGCCCGCGCATGCGTGTCCACTCTCGTGTCTTGCGCGAGATCGCCGCGTAGAAGCGCGCGCGTGGGTCATCTACCGTCAGCCAACGCTCCATCGTCTCGAAGGCGATGCCGTGACGCATCGTCGCTTCCCAGTCGACAAGCGTAAAATGCGGCCAAGTGGAAAAGACCACGTGCGCGGCTTCCGGATCAAAGCCGATGTTGAATTCGGCCGGTACCCGATGCGTATTGCCGCGGCCAGTGACCGCACCGCCCATGATCACCAGTCTTGCCACGCGCTGCGGAAGGCTCGGATCCAGCGTCAGCGCCAAGGCGAGATTGGTCAGCGGGGCGATCGCCACCAGCACGAGCCTGCCTGCGTGCGCGTGTGACAGGCGCAGCAAGGCTTGCACTGCGTGTTCGTCCGCAGCTCGGCACGCGCTCGGCGTGTAGCCCGTGTCGCCGAAACCGTCGGCACCATGGACAAAGGCAGCGTCGTCAGCGCCTGCGATCAGCGGCGCCGCGCAACCGGCGAATACGGGCGTGCGCGCACCGATCGTTTCCACGAGCTTGAGCGCGTTCTGGACCGTGTGCCCGAGGCCGACATTGCCGGCGGCAATGTTCAATGCCAGCACATCCGCATACGCGTGCGCCATCAGGATCGCCAGCGCGTCGTCCACGCCCGGATCGGTATCGATCAACAATTTCAATCTGTCCATCTGCTCCGCTTTTTTGTTTTCTGCAGTGGCGCGACCAAGGCATCATCGCGCCTCACCCACATCCTAGCGCATCACGCGCGCACGGCGCAGACGACAGCGCGACCGTAACCCCAGGGTACCGCGCCGGCTGGCGGTGTCTGGATCCAGGCGCGGTCGAAGCCGGCCGCCAGCAGACGCGCGACGATGTCGCCACCATAGTCGCGGAACACGAGGATCCCCGATCCGCCGCGCAGCGGATCGGTGTGGTACATCGGAGCAATCAACGTGACAACTGCTCCATTGCGCAGCATCGCCCGCTCGAGCGTTTTTTCAGTTACGCGCAACGGCACGGTAAACAGCATGATTCCGCCGGGCCGAAGTACGCGATGCAGCTCGGTAAATGCGCGCAGGTCGTCCGGTACATGCTCCATGACTTCGGTGTGGGTTACCAGATCGAAGCTCGCGTCGGCGTAGGTCAGATGCTGCACATCCTCGCAACGCACGTCATCGCGCACGCTTCCCGGCGCCAGATCAGCGCGATACTCGGACAACGCAGCGCTGCGCGCCTGAGCACGCAGGTAGCGGGACAGCGGACCGCGCGCGGACAATTCGCATGCGTCGCGATCATGCAAACGTGGAACATGGCGGCGCAAGGTCCAGCCCAGCGACAGATGCACCGCACTGGCTCCGCAGCGCAGGCAGCGGATGCCAAGTTCGTCGCGGCGCAGGCGCAGCACTATCGTGATGCCGCAAAACGGGCAACGCCGCAGCGTGAACGCAAGTTCGCGTACGCGCAGCAACGCGGCGGCCGAACGCGCGCGGCGCAGCCAGGATGAAGATGCATCACGCGCCGGCATAGCGCTCGGCGTGGCCAACCCAGCGCGCGATGAGGCGCTCGACGAGTTGCGGATGCTCGCGCAGCATTGCTGATCCAGCGCGCTGCACCGCCGGCAAAAGATGCGCGTCGCGCGCCAGATCCGCGATGCGCAAGGCGAGCTGGCCGGTCTGGCGCGTGCCGAGCACTTCTCCGGGTCCGCGCAATTCCAGATCCTTTTCGGCAATGCGGAACCCGTCGCTGGTCTCGCGCAGCACGTCCAGGCGCTGGCGCGCCATGTCCGATAGCGGTGCCTGGTATAGAAATACACAACTGGACTCGGCGCTGCCGCGGCCCACGCGTCCGCGCAACTGGTGCAGCTGTGCCAGGCCGAGACGCTCGGCGTTTTCTATGATCATCAGGCTGGCGTTGGGCACGTCGACGCCAACCTCGATCACAGTCGTCGCCACGATCAGCGCAAGCTGTCCCGCGTGGAACGCGTCCATCACAGCCTGTTTTTCCGCCGGTTTCAAACGGCCATGGACCAGGCCAATGCGCAGCTGTGGCAACGCTGCAGTCAGTTCGACGAAGGTGACTTCCGCCGCCTGCGCTTGCAACTGTTCGGATTCTTCGATCAGCGTGCACACCCAGTACGCCTGGCGGCCGCCGGCGCAAGCGACCCTCACGCGCTCGACGACCTCGGCCCGACGCCTGTTGGCGATGGCAACCGTGGTCACCGGAGTGCGCCCGGGCGGCAATTCATCGATGGCCGAAACGTCCAGGTCCGCGTATGCGGTCATCGCCAGGGTGCGCGGGATCGGCGTCGCTGTCAGCACAAGCTGATGCGGAACGGTATCGGCGTCGCGACCCTTGTCGCGCAGGGCCAGGCGCTGATGCACGCCGAAGCGATGCTGTTCATCGATCACGACCAGGCCCAGGTTGGCGAAGGTGACGCCTTCCTGCATCAAGGCGTGCGTGCCGATCGCAATCTGCGCCGTGCTGGCGATGCCCGCCAGCGCTGCGGTTCGCGCCCTGCCCTTGAGTTTGCCCGCAAGCCAGACGACTTCGATGCCCAACGGCGTCATCCACTTGTGGAAATTGCGGAAATGTTGTTCCGCCAGCAGCTCGGTCGGCGCCATCAGCGCGGTCTGGAAACCCGCTTCCGCAGCGATCAGCGCGGCCAGCGCGGCGACCAGGGTCTTGCCGGAACCGACATCGCCCTGCACCAGGCGCAGCATCGGCTGCGGCTGTGCCATATCACGCGCCACCTCGGCGGCGACCCGTTGCTGGGCTCCGGTCGGCGTGAACGGCAGTTGCGCGAGAAAGCGCGTGCGCAGCTTGCCGTCGCCGTGCAGCACCGGCGCCGCGTGCCGCCTCAGCTGCGCGCGCAAGCGCTTGAGGCTCAGGTGCTGGGTCAGCAGTTCCTCGAACACGAGACGCTGCTGCGCGGAGTGTGCGCCCAGCGCCAAGCCAGCCAGATCCGCCTCCGGCGGCGGCCGATGCACGTACAGCAGCGCGTCGCGCAACGAGGACAATTTGTGTACTTTGCGCAATTGCGCCGGAATCAGTTCCAGCACGTCATCCGCCGGCAGCAAGGTCAGCGCGCGTTCGATAAGCGCGGCTAGACGTTTCTGACCCAGGCCTTCGGTAGTCGAGTAGATCGGCGTCAGGCGTTCTTCCACCTCAGCGGCGGCATTGTCGGCCACGCGCTGATATTGCGGATGCACCATTTCCAGACTGTTTGAGCCCTGGCGAACCTCGCCGAAACAGCGCAGGCGCGCGCCGACCGCCAGCTGGCTTGCCTGGGCATTGTTGAAGTGGAAAAAGCGCAACAGCAACGTCTGCCGCGATTCATCGCTGATCGCCACGCGCAATTGCGGACGATAGCGGAAGCCTTTCTCGACCGCCTCGATGCGACCCTGTACCTGGGCGGTATCGCCGGCGCGCAGGTCGCGGATCGGCGTAAGCCGGGTCTTGTCTTCGTAGCGCAACGGCAGGTGGAACCACAGATTCTGCAGATGCGTCAGACCCAGCCGTTCGAGCACGGTGGCCAGCGCGGGGCCAACGCCTGGCAGCGCAGAAACCTGCGTCGCGCCGGGATCGGCAGGTGCCGGCGAAACAGCACGGGGCGCGGCGCGCGGCACGGGCGCGTTGTTCCGTTGCCGGTCTTGCTCAGTCCGCAACCAGAATCATGTCGACTTCGACCTGTGCACTCAGCGGCAACGAGGCTACACCTATTGTCGAGCGCGCCGGAAACGGCTCATGGAAATATTCCTTCATCACGGCGTTCACGGCTGCGAAATTGGCCAGGTCGGTCAGATAGATGCCGACGCGCGCGACCTGCGCGAACGAACTGCCGGCGGCTTCGCACACGGCTTTGAGGTTCTCGAACACGCGCCGCGCCTGCGCCGTGATATCGCCCGCGACGAGCGCTCCGGTTGCCGGATCAATCGGCGTCTGGCCGGAAAAGTAGACTGTATTGCCGCAGCGCACGGCTTGCGAATACGGACCGATGGCCTTGGGCGCCAGCGGGGTTGCGATGATTTGCCGGGACATGAAATCTCCGAGGGTTGGTTTCTGGCACGAGCTTAAAGCTTCTTCGTCGCGGCGCAAATGGCCATTGCCGGGCCAAGCGTTCCCCTCGGCTGCCGTCTCAGGGATACCGATACACGCCATGCACCACGCTGGCCCGGCGTACTCGACGCATTACGTCGGCCAGATGCTTGCGGTTGCGTACTTCGATCGTGAACAGCAGGGCCGAGGTTTGCAGATCGCGCTCCTGGTATTCGACGTTTTCGATATTCGAATCGCCCTCGGCGATCGCCGCCGCCACCGTCGCCAGCACACCCGGCTTGTTGTCGACGACGATGCGCAGGCGCGCGCGGTAGTCGCCGCTGACGTCGCGGTCCCAGCCGATCGGTACGATGCGCTCCGGCGTCTTCCTGTACTCCGGCAGATTCGGACAGTCCTGGCGGTGCACGACGATGCCCTTGCCCGAGGACAGGTAACCGATGATGTCGTCGCCCGGTACCGGATTGCAGCAGTTGCCGAAGCTCAATACGCCGCGTTCGGAACCATTGATCAGGATTTTTTCGGCGCTGCGGTGCAAGACCTGTGCGTCGGGCGCGCCGCGCGCGTTCGCCAGTTGCGCGGCGACCTGATCCGGCATGCGGTTGCCCAGCGCGATATCGGCGAGCAGTTCCTCCAGCCGCTTGAATTTGGCTTCAGCCAGATAGCGGTCGAGCGTCGGTCCGGGAATCGCGTCGAGCGAGATGCCGCGCGCGTCGAGCGCGCGATCGAGCATGCGATGGCCGAATTCCACCGCATCCTCGTGCTGCAGGCGCTTGAGGAAGTGCCGGATCGCGGTGCGCGCCTTGGACGATACTGCCCACTCCAGCCACTGTGGCGTCGGCACGGCCGACGGCGCGGTGATGATTTCAACGGTTTCGCCCGAATTCAGGCGCTGGCGCAGCGGCGCAAGCTTGCGGTCGACGCGCGCGGCTACGGCATGCGTACCGACATCGGTGTGCACCGCATAGGCGAAATCCAGCGCGGTGGCGTTGCGTGGCAAGGCGAGGATGCGCCCCTTCGGCGTGAACAGGTAGACATCATCCGGGAACAGATCCACTTTTACATTTTCGAGAAATTCCAGCGAAGACGGCTCGCGCGTCTGTGCATCGACCAGGCCGGCAACCCACTCTCGCGCGCGCGCCTGCGCCGCGCTGCCCGGCTCGGCCGCGGTCTTGTAGACCCAGTGAGCGGCGACGCCGCGTTCGGCGATCTGATCCATGTCTTCCGTGCGTATCTGGATTTCGATCGGCGCCCCGAACGGACCGAACAGAACCGTATGCAGCGACTGGTACCCGTTTGCCTTGGGAATGGCGATGAAATCGCGGAAGCGCGCATCGAGCGGCTTGTACAGCGAATGAATCGCGCCGAGTGCGTGATAACACTCCATCGTCTGCCGCGTCACCACACGAAAGCCGTAAACATCCATGACCTGGGCAAATGTCTTGTGCTCGGCGCGCATCTTGGCGTAGATGCTGTAGGGCGACTTGATCCGGCTGACGATGCGGTGGGCCACACCTTCCTGGGTCAGGCGCGCCGACAACGTCGCCTCGATCTTGGCCATCGCCTCGCGGCGGTTGCCGAGCACGCTCTTGATGCGCTCCTCGATGACCCGGTGACGCATCGGATGCATGGCGCGAAAGCCCAGATCCTGGAGCTCGGCCTTGAATTTGTTCATGCCCAGCCGCTGCGCGATCGGCGCGTAGATGTCGAGCGTCTCGCGAGCGATGCGCGCACGCGCGTCGGGGGCCATGGCCGCCAGGGTGCGCATATTGTGAAGCCGGTCGGCGAGCTTGATCAGGATCACGCGCAGGTCGCGCGCCATCGCCAGCAGCATCTTGCGAAAACTCTCTGCGGCAGCTTCCTGCAGGCTGCGGAATTTGACCTTGTCCAGCTTGGTCACGCCATCGACCAGGGCGGTAACGGTCGGGCCGAATTCGGATTCCAGCTCCACACGCGACAGCGGTGTGTCTTCCAGGGTGTCGTGCAGGATCGCGGCAATGATCGTTTCGGCATCCATGCCCAGCTCGGCGAGAATGCGCGCGACCGCTACCGGATGCGTGATGTAGGGTTCGCCGCTCTTGCGCGTCTGCCCGGCATGGGCATGCGCACCGATGAGATAGGCCTTGCGGATGCGCTCGACCTGATCTTCAGGCAGGTAGGAGCGCAGGCGTTGCTCGAGTGCTAGCACGTCGGCAGGGAGCATTTCCCGCAGCGCCGTGCTCATGTTCGCCTCGTACCTAAGCGGTCAGGCCGTCCGCGCTGGACAGCTGGCGGTCAGCGCGCCCGAGCGGGTGCTGCGCGGTGTCCGCATCTGGCTCATTACAGGTCGTCGCCGCCCTTGGAGAGATCTTCGTCAACTTCTGCGGCGGCCCATTCCAGCGCCTCGCGTTCGGCTTTCTCGCGCTCCTGCTTCTCGACTTCGGCGATCAGCGCCGAAGTCACCTTGCGGCCGGCAATTTCGCGCAGCGCGAGCACGGTCGGCTTGTCATTGGCGGCGTCCACGAGCGGGTCGGCGCCGTTGGCCAGCTGCCGCGCACGCTTGGTCGCCATCAATACGAGCTCGAAGCGGTTGTCCACGACGGCCAGGCAGTCTTCTACGGTAATACGGGCCATAAAACCTCAAAAATAAAGTCGATTCAGGAATTTACACGTCGATCATTGTATCCGCAGGCAGCCATGCAGCGCAACGCGCCACCTGAACAGCGACTGGCCCGGCGCGGGATTGTGCTGTGCAAAAAGGGCCCCACTTGCTTTAGTCTATGCATCTGAAAGACCTCGGCAAACCGCCTTCTGCGGTGCCTCCACGTCCCGAAAGCGGAATCCGGATCACATGCGACTGAAGCACGCGACCAAACTCGTCGGCCTGAGTGCCTTGTTGGTTTTTCTGACCGGTTGTGCCACGCCGATGCCGCGCAAGGATGACCCCCACGAAGCCTTCAACCGCAAGATGTATGCGTTCAACGAGTTCGCCGACCGCGTTGCGATCCGCCCGGTTGCGGTGGGCTATCGCAAGATCACCAACCCGACATCGCGGCGGCTGATCAGCAACTTCTTCGCCAATATCGAATCGCCGATCACGATCGGCAACGATCTGCTGCAGGCCAACCTCAAGGAAGCCCTCAAGGCAACCAGCCGGCTCGCGATCAACACCACGATCGGCATTCTTGGTCTGTTCGATCCGGCCAGCGAACTGAGCATCGAGGCCAGCGACACCGATTTCGGTGTGACTCTCGCAAAATGGGGCGTGCCCGAAGGTCCGTACTTGGTCTTGCCTCTAATCGGCTCCACCACGGCTCGTGACGCGTCCTCGTTCCCCGTCGACCGATTCCTGCTGGATCCGCTGTCCTGGTATGCCTCGAGCCACGACTTCAACCTGCATGCAGAGTACCTGCCGACCGTGGCCTATCTGGTCACCTTGCGTTCCAGCGCAATCGACGCCGAGGGCCTGCTTGAAGGCGTCTACGATCCCTACGTGTTCTACCGGGACGCCTATCGACAGCGCCGGCTGTACAAGATCTATCGCGGCGAGCCGCCGCTGGCCGTGATCCAGGCTTTGCAAGGCGGCGACGATCTCGACGACGCGGACAAACTGCTCGACGAGCAGGAGAAATACGAGAAAGATCACAACAAGCCCACCGACGGTGGGGCGCCGGGCAAGCAGTAGCCTGGACTTCCGCGTCGTTCGGTGGAGAACGCCGGATCGGCGTGCTAAGCCAGTCCCAGCATCTTGTCCACATCGCACAGCCGCGCCAGATTGCGTAATCCCGGCGGGGCGCGGCGGTAACGCAGGGTGGCCCCGTGCGCGTAAATCTTGGCGGCCCAGGCGATAAGCACCGCCAGGGTAGCGCTGTCGGGGTTTTCCAGTGCTGCCAGATCGATGTCCAGCGCTGTGCCGGCGCGCGTCAGCTGTGGCGCCTGCGTCAACGCACGCGACGCATTCGCGAACGAGATCGCCCCCGACAGGCGCAGCGTGCCGAGGGTGTCGGATTCCAGGGCAAAGAACGGCGCGGGGTTCACTGCTTGTCGCCCTGCTCCATGTTTTCCAGCGCCTTGGCGCCCTGCGATTCCAGACGCGTTGTCAGCGCATCCAGACTGGATTTCTGTATTTCCTGCGCGACCTGGTTGCGGTAATTGGTCACGTAGGAGATGCCTTCGATGATGACGTCGTAGGCTTTCCAGTCGCCGTCCTTGGTCTTGCGGAACGCGTAGTCCACCGGTACTACCTTGCCGTCATCAAGCACGACCTGGGTGCGCACCAAGGTGCGTTTGTCGTTCAGTTCGCCCTGGAACGGCAGCACGCGCACGCGCCCCTCGGTGTACTTGAGCAGACCTTCGGCATAACGATGCGTGATCGAGTTGTACATCGCCTTGGCGAAGCGCGCGCGCTGTTCCGGCGTGGCGGTGCGTGCATTCTGGCCAAGCACCAGGATCGACGCGTAGTCAATGTCGAAATGCGGCAGGACGATGCTGTCAATGACCTTGAGCAGGCTCTCGCGATCCTTGCTCAGTTCGGCGCGACGGCTTTCCATCGTCTTGCCGAGGTCGTCCACCAGGCCCTGCACCACCTGGTTCGGCGAGGGCGCATCGGCCTGCGCCGGGAAAGCCGTCACGAATCCGAGTACACAAAGCAAAGAATATATTAAGCGCATTTTTTCACCTATTGGTTGTCGGTTGCCGGCTGCCGGTTGTCGGCATCAACAGCGCTGGCGGAACGCGACGATACAGCCGCTTCTGCCAACAGCCGACAACCAAGAACCATCAACCTGTTTCATTTGCCCGGTGGCGTTGCGTCCGGCTTGGGCGCCGTCTTGCCATCGCCCTTGTCGCCGCTCTTGCCGGCGTCGCCGCCGACCAGATACTTGCCGATCAGGTCCTCGAGCTGCATCGAACTCTGGGTCAACAGGAATTCGTCGCCGTTCTTGAACATGTCGGGCGAACCGCCCGGCTGGATGGCAACGTACTGGTCACCCAATAAACCGCTCGTGAACACGGCGGCGGCCGAGTCGTCCGGTATCTTGTCGAACTGCTTGTCCACCGCCAGCGTGACCAGCGCATCGAGCTTGTCCGGCTCCAGCACGATGCCGCTGACGGTACCTACGCGCACGCCTGCGACTTTCACCGGTGCGCGCAGCTTGAGCTGGCCGATATTGGTGAAACGCGCCTTCAGCGCATAGCTGTCGCCTTCGCGGTAGTTGGCCAGACTCGATGTCTGGGTGGCGAGATAACCGAGCGCGGCAAAACCGAGCACGATGAACAGGCCGGTGCCGATCTGGAAGGATTGTCGTTGTGCCATTTGCGAACCTCGTTGCTCATCTAGTCCTTGTCCCGCTCGGGAGAAGGTGGCGCGAAGCGCCGGATGAAGGTTCGATCCCGTACCGGCGTCGATACAAAACCGACCTCACCCTTGCCCTCTCCCGGCGGGAGAGGGGCTCAACATCTACATCAAGAATGCGGTCATCACGAAATCCAGTGCCAGCGTCGCGATCGAGGAAAACACCACGGTGCGCGTGGTCGCATAGGCCACGCCCTCGCTGGTCGGTGGCGTGGTATAGCCCTGGAATGTGGCAATCAGGGTGATGACGGCGCCGAATGCCGCGCTCTTCCATACGCCATTGAGGATATCGTCCCAGACATCCACGTTCGCGGTCATGTTCGACCAGAACGTGCCATTGTCCAGCCCCAGCCAGCTTACGCCGACCAGATGCGCGCCGAGGATGCCAAGCGCGTTGAACACGCAGGCCAGCAGCGGCATCGCGATCACGCCGGCGATGAAGCGCGGGGCGACGACATATGCCATCGGATCCACCGCCATCATTTCCATCGCATCGAGCTGGTCAGTCGCGCGCATCAGGCCGATCTCGGCCGTGATCGACGTACCCGCGCGCCCGGCAAACAGCAGCGCCGTGACCACCGGCCCCAGCTCGCGATACAGCGACAACGCGACCACCGTACCCAGCGCGGCCGTGCCGCCGAAAATCGACAGGGTATGGTACAGCTGCAAGCCGAGCACCATGCCGACAAACAAACCGCAGGTCATGATGATGACCAGGCTCATCGCTCCGACGAAGAATATCTGACGCACGGTTTCGCGCAGATAACGCAGGCTGCGCGGGACCGCGCGCAGGATCTGGATCAGGAAGATTCCGCAGGCGCCGACCTGCATCAGGCCTGTGCTCAGCGGCATGGCGAACTTGCGTGCCGCCGTCATGCTTTGGCTCCGGCCAGGCCCAGTTGTGTCGCATAATCCGGCGCCGGGTACTGGAACGGTACCGGACCATCGGCCTCGCCGGCGAAGAATTGCCTGGTCCACGGCGAATTGTCGCGTTCCAGATCCGGCGGCGTGCCGTGCGCGACGATCTTGCCGCCCGCAAGCAGATAGATATGGTCGGCAATCTGGCGCACCGCCGCCAGCTCGTGCGCGATCAGGATGCTGGTGATGCCGAGCGTCTGGTTGAGCGTGCGGATCAGTTTCAGGATCTGGTTCAGCGCGATCGGATCCAGTCCGACGAAGGGCTCGTCGTAGATGATCAGCATCGGGTCGCGCACGATCGCACGGGCCAGGGCCACGCGGCGCATCATGCCGCCGGAAAGTTCGGCCGGCATGAGTTCGGCCGCGCCGCGCAAACCGACCGCCTGCAATTTCGTGAGCACGATGTTGCGCACCAGCACTTCAGGCAGCTTCAGCTGCTGGCGCAAGGGAAAGGCGACATTCTCGAACACCGAAAAGTCGGTGAGCAGAGCCGAGTTCTGGAACAGATAGCCGATGCGTTCGCGCAGCAGGAAAAGTCGTTCGCGATCGATGCGGGCCACATCGATGCCATCCACGATGATCTGTCCGGCATCGGCGCCGAGCTGGCCGGTGATATGTCGCGCGAGCGTGGTCTTGCCGGTACCGCTCGGACCCATGATCGCGGTGACCTTGCCGCGCGGGATGTCCATGTCGATGCCGTTGAAGATCGTCTTGTCACCCAGACGCGTGCACAGTCCGCGGATGCGGATCAGGACGTCATCGGCTTGCGGCGCGCGGTTCGCGTTCATCTATCGTGCGGAATCCGCAGCTTGAAGGGGACCGATACCTTACCCGAGCGCGACGTGCGGGGAAAGGCGCGGCGCATTTCGATTAAGCGTAGCCTCAGTCACGGTGACGCGCTAGACGCTGCCGAGCAACTCCGCCAGCAACTGTGCGTGCGACTGTTTCGGCGCCTCGCGCCCTTGCCGGCGACAGTCCATGATCGCGCACAGTTCGGCCAGTGCGGCAGCGAAGTCGTCGTTGACGACGATGTAGTCGAACTCCGCGGCATGTTCCAGATCGCGTCGCGCGTCGGCCAGACGCCGGCGGATGACCTGCTCGCTGTCGGACCCGCGCGCGCGCAATCGGCGCTCCAGTTCCGGCCGTGACGGCGGCAGGATGAAAATGCTCACGGTACACACCAGCTTGGCGCGCACCTGGCGCGCGCCCTGCCAATCGATTTCGAGCAACACGTCCCTGCCCTGCGCCAGCGTGCGTTCGACTGGCGCGCGGGCGGTGCCTTTCAGATCGCCATGCACGACCGCATGCTCGAAGAATTCGCCGCGCGCAATCATCGCTTCGAACTCGGCACGCGATACGAAATGATAGTGCACGCCATCGACTTCGCCGGGCCGCGGCGCACGGGAGGTATACGACACCGACAGCTCGATGCCGCGCTCGCGTCCGAGCAGCGCCCGGGTCAGGCTGGTCTTGCCCGCGCCGGACGGTGCCGCAACGATGTAGAGGGTGCCGGACATTGTATACTATTCTATATTCTGCACCTGTTCCCTGATCTGCTCGATCAGCACCTTCAATTCCACCGCCGCCTGCGTGGTGCGCTGATCGACGGACTTGGAACCGAGAGTATTGGCCTCGCGGTTGAATTCCTGCAGCAGGAAATCCAGGCGCCGGCCGACCGCTTCCGGCAGGCCGAGAACGCGCTGGGTTTCGGCGACGTGGGCGCTGAGGCGATCGAGTTCCTCATCGACATCCATGCGCGACAGTTGCAGCACGAGTTCCTGCTCCAGCCGGCCCGGCTCCAGTTGGGCCTGGCCGGCGGGCTGCTTGATTTCGGCCAGCCGCGTCTCGAGCCTCGCGCGCAGGCCGGCGCGAATCTCCGGCAGCCAGGTGCGGACCTCGGCAACGATGCGCCCGACGGCGTCGAGCCGCTCGCGCAGGAAGACGCCAAGCCGCTCGCCTTCGCGCTGGCGTGTGGCCAGCATGTCGGCAAGCGCGCGCTCGAGCAGGTCGAGGGCAGCCTGGCGCAGGCCTTCCTGATCCACCTCATCCCGCAGCAATACACCCGGCCATTGCAGCAGGTCGGTAAAGTTCGTGCCCAGTTGGGGGAAACGCTGGCCGAACCCGGCGGCAACGCGTTCGAGTTTGTCGAGCATCGCATCACTCAGGCGAATTTCGGTCGCACCCGCGTCGTTCGGCCGATAGCGAAGATTCACATCAACCTTGCCGCGGGTGAGTTTTGCCGCCACGCGCTCGCGCAGCGCCGGTTCAATGGCGCGCAATTCCTCGGGCAGGCGTGGATTGAGTTCGAGGTAGCGGTGATTGACCGAACGCAACTCGAAACTCAGCGCGCCCCACGGGGTTTCGCTGTCGGCGGCGGCAAAAGCCGTCATGCTGCGGATCATGCGCTTCTCGTCTTGGCTGGCTGCGGGGAGCGCAATGGTAAACTCCGCGCCCGCACTTTTGTGAAATATCCGCTATGGCCACCTTTTCTCGCCCCTCCGGCCGCAGCCCGGATCAACTGCGCGACGTCAGCATCCAGCGCAGTTACACCCGCCACGCCGAAGGTTCGGTGCTGATTGCGTTCGGCGACACGCGCGTGCTGTGCACCGCGAGCGTCGAGGACAAGGTGCCGCCGTTCCTGCGCGGCAAGGGCGAAGGCTGGATCACGGCCGAATATGGCATGTTGCCGCGCGCCACCAAGGAGCGCACCCAGCGCGAAGCCGCGCGCGGCGGCCAGGGCGGGCGCACGATGGAAATCCAGCGCCTGATCGGACGCAGCTTGCGCGCCTGCGTGGACCGCGCCGCACTCGGGGAACGCACGATCACGCTCGACTGCGACGTACTTCAGGCCGATGGCGGCACCCGGACCGCGGCAATCACGGGCGCCTATGTCGCGCTGATCGACGCCATGCGCAGCCTGCAGGCACGCAATGCGCTGAAGAAGAATCCGATCGTCGGGGCGATCGCCGCCATTTCCGTCGGCATATTCCGCGGCGAGCCGGTGCTGGACCTGGACTATGCCGAAGACGCGAACTGCGACACCGACATGAATGTGGTGATGAACGATGGCGGCGGCTTCATAGAATTGCAGGGCACCGCCGAGGGCCACGCCTTCCGCCGCGAAGAACTCGACGTTTTGCTGCAGCTTGCGCAAAAAGGGATAAGTGAACTTTTCGCCTTGCAGCGCGAGGCGTTGGCAAAAAGCTGAGGGCCGAGCAGCAAAACACTCATGCAACGGATCGTTCTCGCCAGCGGCAACGCAGGCAAACTTGCCGAGATGCGGCAGATTCTCGCCGGTATCGGCATCGAACTGGTCGCACAAGCCGAGCTCGGCATCGCCGATGCCGACGAGACGGCAAGTACCTTCGTGGAAAATGCGCTGATCAAGGCGCGGCATGCGGCGCGCATCTCGGGCTTGCCAGCGCTCGGTGACGATTCCGGACTGTGCGTCGACGCGCTGGATGGTGCACCCGGCCTGGTTTCGGCACGCTATTCCGGCCGCCACGGCGACAGCGCCGCCAACATCACCAAGTTGCTCGGCGCCCTGGGCAACGTGCCTGATGGACAACGCGCCGCACGCTTTCATTGCAGCATCGTGCTGCTGATGCATGCGGACGATCCGGCGCCGCTGATCGCCGAAGGCCGCTGGCAGGGGCGCATCCTGCGTTCGCCGCGCGGCAAACGCGGCTTCGGCTACGATCCGGTGTTCTTCGATCCGGCGCTCGGCGCCGGTGCCGCCGAACTCGATCCCGCGGTGAAGAATCGCGTCAGTCATCGCGGCCAGGCATTGCAACGCTTGCGCGAGCTCCTGCGTGCCGCGTCTCCCGCAAGCGAAAGAGCCGGCACACCATGACGCTGGCCGCCACCATTCCACTGTCGCTGTATATCCACATCCCGTGGTGCGTGCGCAAATGTCCGTACTGCGATTTCAATTCGCACAACGCGCCGCAGAATCTGCCGCAACAGGGATACGTGGATGCGCTGCTGCGTGATCTGGATCAGGATCTGTCCCTGGCGCAGGGCCGCATGCTGCAAAGTATATTTTTCGGCGGAGGCACGCCCAGCCTGTTTGCGCCCGACCAGATCGCGCGGATCGTCGACGGCGCAGCCGCCCGGCTGGAGTTTGCGCCCGATATCGAGATCACGCTGGAGACGAACCCCGGCACGGTCGAGCACGGCAGTTTCGCCGGCTATCTTCGCGCCGGCGTCAATCGCATCAGTTTCGGCGTGCAGAGTTTCGACGACGCGGCGCTCAAGCGCATCGGACGCATCCACGACACGGCGCAGGCCGACCGTGCGGTCAAGCAGGCCCAGGATGCCGGCATCGTCAATCTCAATCTGGATCTGATGTACGCGTTGCCGGAACAGACACTTGCCGGCGCGCTGGACGATGTGGAAAAAGCGCTTTTGCTGCAAACGCCGCATCTGTCGCACTATCAGCTGACCCTGGAGCCGAACACGCCGTTTGCAGCCAATCCGCCGCCGCTGCCGGACGAGGACAGCGCCTGGGACATACAGGAAGCCTGCCAGGCACGCCTGGCGCAGGCGGGCATGGCGCAGTACGAAGTATCAGCCTATGCGCGCTCCGGCGCCGAATGCACGCACAATCTGAACTATTGGCGCTTTGGCGACTATCTCGGAATCGGCGCCGGCGCACACGCAAAACTCACTGACGCGGCATCCGGCGCGATTCGGCGACGCTGGAAAGTGCGCGCACCGCGCGGCTTTCTCGAACTGGCCGGCACACCGCGCGGCATTGGCGGCGACGACGCCATTGCGCCGGCGCGCCTGCCGTTCGAATTCATGCTCAATGCGCTGCGTCTGAATGGGGGATTTCCACTTGAGGATTTTGCCGCGCGCACCGGAACGGACCTGGCGGCAATACAGGCGCGGATCGATGCCGCGATCGGACGCGACTGGCTGGAAATCGTCGCCGGCCGCATGCGTGCGACGGCGCTGGGCCAGCGCTTTCTCAACGATGTCATCGCGGCGTTTCTGCCGGACAAGGATTGAACATGCCCGACACCGTAGTCATCCATTGTCCGTACTGCGGCGAGAGCTACGAAACCGTCGCCGACCCTTCCGCCGGTTCACAACGCTATGTCGAGGATTGTGCCGTCTGCTGCCGGCCAATCGAGATAGTCATGCATGTCGACGACAATGGCGAATTGTTGGACGTCTCCACGTCTACCGATAGCGAGTAAGCCGTGGCGCACTTGCACGTCGCGCGCCGCACCCCTAGACTGCGCGCCGTCGCAGGTGCCTGTGCCGAATGCTCGGTACAGGTGAAACGGGAAGCCGGTGTAAGTCCGGCACTGCCCCCGCAACGGTAAGCAAGTCAACTCCGGTCATCAGGCCACTGTGCATCGCACGGGAAGGCGACTGGGGCGCATCTTCGATGCCACTTGCAAGTCCGGAGACCGGCCTGTGCGAAGCTCAAGGCGTTGCGGCGGGCAACGGACGGCTGCCGCGTATCTTTTTCGTATCTCCGGCATCCCTCCCAGTCTCCGTACGTCTTGCCATCAATCGCGGGTGAGCGCTCGGAGTCCACAATGTTGCAAAAATCTCTTTTATCTTTTTCCATTGTTCTGGCATTGATCGCCTGTGCCCAGGCGCAGGACGCCGCGGTGCAGCCGACTGTACAGGTCACCGCATCGCGCATTGCGCAGACCGTCGACGCCAGTCTCGCCGACGTCAGCGTGATCACGCGCGGCGACATCGATACGAGTGGTGCCGCCGACCTTTACGACCTGCTGCGCCTGCAGGCCGGCATCGATGTCGCCCGCAGCGGCGGTGCTGGAGCGCAGACCAGTGTCTTCATGCGCGGCACAAACTCCAATCACGTGCTGGTACTGATTGACGGAGTACGCGTGGCGTCGGCCAATACCGGTGCCTATGCGTGGGAACAGCTACCACTGGATGCTGTCGAACGGGTCGAAATTGTGCGCGGCCCGCGTACCAGTTACTGGGGTTCGGACGCAATTGGCGGGGTGATCCAGATCTTCACGCGCAAGCTGCAGGGTCCGATGGCGGCGGCGCAGTACGGCAGTTACCAGGACGCGTCAGGCAGCGCGGGTTTCGGCGATTGGGGCGACAGAGGCGGCTTCAGCATCGTTACGGGCATTCGCCACACCACCGGCTTTCCCGCGGCCAGCCCGGCGAATTACTACGACTATGATGGCCTGGACGATGGCTATCGCGCCACGAATATCGCCGCCCAGGGATCCTATCTGCTCGGCGCGGGACAAACTCTTTCGGGCAGCATCCTGCACAGCGATGCCGATGTGGAATTCCCCAACGGCTCGACCACTCAGGGCCGCTCTGCGGTGACTGAACAATCCGTCGGCGCGAATCTGGATGGCCGCATCGCGCCATGGTGGAGTGAGCGTATCAGCATCGGCCAGACCTTGGAGGACCTGACGACGCCGGTCTATGCCGAACTGCTCACCTCGCATCGAGACAGCCTAAGCTGGCAGAACGACTTTCTTGTCGCCGACCAGCAGCACCTCATCGCCGGCATCGATTATTACCGGGAACAGGGGTTCAGCGAAAACACCGAGCCGGTCAGCGTCGTATATGACGAATATCGTCACAACACTGGCGTTTTCGTCGGCTGGCAGGGACAGCAGGGAGCACTGGATTGGGAATTGGCCGGACGCCATGACGACAACAGTCAGTTCGGCGACGCCAGCACTGGTTCGCTGGCGCTGGGCTATGCGTTGACATCATGGCTGCGCGGTACCGGCAGTTTTGGCCAGGGATTCCGCAGCCCAGACTTCAACGAACAATTCTCGCCCGGATTCGGCGGCTACTTCGCTGGCAACCCGGATTTGCATCCGGAACGCTCGCACAGTTCCGAACTTGGCCTGGAGGCGACACCATTACCGGACCTGAGTGTGAAACTAGTGCACTACCGCACGGATATCAGCGATCTGATCGACTTCACTGGCTCGCAGGACCAGGCGGAAAATGTGGAGAAAGCACGTATTGAAGGCACCGAGCTCAGCGCAAGATGGCATCAGGGTCCGTGGTCGATCGACGCCAGTGCAACCTGGCAGAATCCGCGCGATCTTACCGACGACAGCGAACTGCTGCGCCGGGCCAAACAGAAGGCCAACATACTGGCAATGCGCAGCTTCAGCGACCGCATCAGTGCTGGTGTCGAGGTCGTCAGTTCTGGAGAGACGCGGGATATTGCGGCCACAGCCGCGGGTGGCAGCGCGAGCAACGGCGGCTACACCATCTACAATGCACGCCTGAATTTTGTCCTCTCCCGGGACTGGCAATTGCACCTGCGTGGGGAAAACCTCGGCGATCACGACTACACGGTAGTCCAGGGCTATGCCACGCCCGGCCGTTCAGGCTGGGCAGAGATCGTCTGGCAACCGCACTAGACAGCCATTCCCTGGCGGCTCCGGCAATGCCGGAAAGGGTCGAGGCCGCCCGAGCGCTGGCTGCGCGGGCGGCTCAGGCATAGAATCTGCTAGGGGGTTCGGGGTGAATCGGGGATCGACATGAGCCAGGCTATGGGCGGTGCGGGATCCAGACCCGAGATGCGCGAACCGGCGTTGAACACGCTGGCCAAACGCGCCGATCTGGCCCCACGTGTACGCAATCTGCTTGAAGGGGTGCTGTCGCTGTGTTCCAGCGGCCTTGAGCGCGCGCTGGTAACGACGCTCAACGAGGTGGAAATGCAGCTGTTCAAGCAGGCTGAGCAGGGCCGCAGCAACGAGCAGCAATACCGCTGTTTTGAAACCCTGCGCGAGATCAAGCGCGGGCGCGCCGACGTGGCGCCGCGCTACATGATGGAGATCGAGGATGCGCTGGCAACCTTCGATCGGCCGGAATCGGCCGACGGCGCAGGCACGGACAAGAAGCGCTCCGGCGCGCCAGTGAAGCAGGAATTGTCGCTGGTCGAGACCGGCGACCTGGAAGAATCGCTGGCGTTGCAGGAATTCACCGCCAAGACCGACATCCGCCATGCCCAGGTGCTGTATGCGCTCGGTCACCGCTTCGGTGTCCTTGCCGGCACGCCGATACTGGATGCGGAAAAGCTGCCGATCGGCCCGGCCCGGCTTGCCCGCGCATTGCGGCGTGCGACGACTTGCCTGGATATCTCGGCCGATCATCGCGTCCTGCTCTACCACGCCTTCGATCGCACCACGCTGGCGGCGATCGGCGATTTCTACGACGCGGTCAACACCTATCTGATCGAACACCGCATCCTGCGCCATTTGCGCGCGCAGGTGCCGCGAGTGAAGGCCGGTCACGGCAGCGCCCAGCCCGAGGCTGCGCAGGACCCGGAGGAAAACCCGGCGGCAACCGAACAGCCTGCGCCAAATCCGGCGGGTGCAGGGGCTGGCCGTGGCGGGCACGCGCCTGCGTATGCACGCCACAATCCAGGCATGCATGCAGCACCCGCCAATGCGCGACCTGCGCAGACGGCGCCGCACGGCGTCGAAGTGGCGAACTGGAGCGGGCCGCCTGCGCACTCGGCGCCGGCGGACGAACGCGATTCGGAACTGTTCACCACGCTGCGTGAGCTGCTGTCAGGACGCCGCCATGCGCTGGGCGGCAGCGAAAAGGCGGTGACCGGCGGCTATGTCCCCAGCGGTGAAGACGTGCAGTCGGTGCTGGGAGCGCTGCAATCCAAGCCGATCTCGCCGATCACGATGGGCGGAAAGGTCGTGCAGCGGTCGGTAGGGCATCTGAAACAGGATCTGCTTGCGCATCTGCGCCAGCTTGCGCCCGACGGACAACCGGCGCATCTGGCCGCGGAAGATTCGGACACCATCGATCTGGTCGGCATGCTCTTCGACTACATCATGAAGAACGTGCGCCCGGATGGCAGCACGCAATCGCTGATGACCAAACTGCAGGTGCCGTTGCTGCGCGTGGCACTGCGCGACAAGAGTTTCTTCACCCGGCGTACGCATCCGGCACGGCAACTGCTCAACGCGATCGCCGAAACCGGCACGCACTGGATCGATGACAGCGAAGGCCCCGCCGATCGCGCCCTGGTCGACAAGATGCAGGTCGTCGTGGATCGCGTGACGCAGGAATTCGACGGCAATATCGGCCTGATGGAAGAAATGCTCACCGGCCTGTCGCAGCACATGCATACGTTGGCGCGCAAGGCCGAAGTGACCGAGCGTCGGCATGTGGACGCCGCCAGGGGTCGCGAAAAGCTCGCGATGGCACGCCAACGCGCCAGCACTGCGATCAAGTCGCGGATCATGGCCGCACAACCCGGCAAGCTGGTGCGCACGATCCTCGAGCAAGCCTGGACCGATGTACTCGCGTTGACCCTGTTGCGTCAGGGCGAAGAAAGCGAAACGTACAAGAAACGGCTGGCCGTGGCCGATCAACTGCTTGCTGCCGGCAGCGGCCGCGATGGCGAGACCAAGCCGCCGATTGCGCTGCGCGAAGACATCGAAACCGGATTGGATCAGGTCGGCTACCACAAGGACGACATCCAGGCGGTGATCAAACGCCTGTTCCTGCCGGAAGAAGCCGCGAACGAGGCGAATCCCAACTCGAACACGGAAATCGCGATCAAGCTCAAGAGCAAGGCCCGCCTTGGCGATGATGGCAGCGATGCGCTGCCGTCATCGGATGCCGCGCGGCGCAAGATCGTGATCAAGCCGGACAGCGAGCATGGACGCATGTTCGAACGCCTGAAAACGCTGCCGTTCGGCACCTGGTTCGAATTCCGCACCAATCAGCAGGGCGACAAGGTGCGGCGCAAGCTTGCCTGGTTCTCCACTCTCACCGGCCGCTGCCTGTTCGTCAACCAGCGCGGCGCGCGGACCGACGAGAAAACCCTGGAACAGCTGGCGCACGACGTCGTCAATGGCCAGGTCACGATCGTCGAAGCCGAAGAAGAGTCGCTGGTCGATCGCGCGTGGAAGGCCATTGTCTCCTCGCTCAAGCAGTTTGTCGGTCGCGACCCGGCACCCGTGCCGGCATGAACTCCGTATCGCGGAAATCCACGATGGCCACCGAACACCGCCGCTCCAAACGCAAACGCGCACACCATGCCATTCAGGTGGCCAATGCGATCACCGGCCAGCAGGTGGGCCACATCGGCAACCTTTCCATCGACGGCATGCTCATCATCAGCAGCCGGCGGCTGCCGGAGGATGCACTGTTCCAGTTCAACTTCGTGCTGCCCAGCGGCGCCACCACGCAACCGCATCAGCTTGAAATCGGCGTGCACGAACAATGGTGCGAGACGGCCAATGCGCCCGGACAATTCTGGTCGGGATTTCGCATCATCGATATCAGCCCGGAGGACTACAACGTTCTCTATGACTGGGTCATGAGCCCGGGCGGGCAGTTCGACTAGAAGCGGCCTCAAAAACTACTGCGTGTCGCATCTTGCGGCACAATAGGCGCATCCAATGCATGAGCGCCGACCATGTCCGACCTGCTGGCAAAGCTTTATCCCGATCATCTGCGCACGTTGCAGCAGCGTGCCGATACCGCGCTGGCGCGCGGTGGCTTCGACCACCTGCTCGTGGCGGCTGGCACACCGCGCTATCAGTTCCTCGATGACCGGCCCTACCCGTTCGCAATCAATCCGCATTTCAAGCACTGGCTGCCGCTGACCAAGACACCCGGTTCCTGGCTCGTGCACACGCCGGGCCGGCGGCCGAAGGTGATCTATCTGCAACCTCGCGACTACTGGCATGTGGTGCCCGAAGCACCGGCAGGGTACTGGGTCGAGCATTGCGACATCGTCATCGTCCGCGAGCCCGCCGAAGCGCTGGCGCACCTGCCGAAGGATTTTGCCCGTTGCGCGATTCTCGGCGAAGACAACGCCGGCGTCGGCGAGCTCAGGCCCAACAACCCGGAGGCGGTGCTGGCCTATCTGCACTATCACCGTGCCTACAAGACCGACCATGAGCTGGCGATGATGCGCGTCGCCAGCAAGCTCGGCGCGCGCGCGCACCGCGCCGCCGAAGCCGCATTCCGCGCCGGCGAATCCGAGTACGGCATCCACATGGCCTACCTGGGCGCCGTGCACGAGACGGAGAGCGAACTGCCCTACAGCAATATCATTGCGTTGAACCAGCATGGCGCGGTGTTGCATTACACCGATCTGAATCGTGCGCCGCCGACGCATGCGCAATCGTTCCTGATCGATGCCGGAGCAAATTTCCACGGCTACGCCAGCGACATCACCCGCACCTATGCCGGCGCCGATGCCGATGAATTCCAGGCCTTGATCGACGCCGTGGACGGTGCACAACGCAGCTTTGTGGAAAAAGTACGCAAGGGTCAGGACTATGCCGCCCTGCATGTGCACGCACACCATGTGCTCGCGCTGGTGCTCAGGGACCAGGACTTCATCCGCATGACGCCGGAAAGCGCCGTGGAATCCGGCGTGTCGGGCGTATTCTTTCCGCATGGCCTCGGCCACATGATCGGCCTGCAGGTCCACGATGTCGGCGGTTTCCAGAAAGACGAGAGCGGCGGCACGATCCTGAAACCGCCGGGACATCCCTATCTGCGCCTCACCCGCAAGCTTGAGCCGCGCATGGTCACCACGATCGAGCCAGGTATCTACTTCATCGACATGCTGCTCGCCGAACTCAAGGCCAAGGCACAGGCGAAAGACATCAACTGGGACAAGGTCGACCGATTCCGCCGCTACGGCGGCATCCGTATCGAGGACGACGTGGTCTGCACCGACACTGCGCCGGAGAACCTGACACGCGATGCGTTCGCTTCCATCTGACCCTGTTGTCTTGATCCTGTCGAGCTGATCTCGCCGACCGGGCGGGGTCTTTGCCGAATCACTGCTTGTCGCGCGCCAGGCGCAGCAGGGTTCCGTTGTGATCCTCGGTGACCAGCACGCTGCCGTCGTCCATTTCCCACAAGGCGACGACCGCTCCCTGCGGGTGATTGTCGCGCGCGTATTCCCAGCCCGTCACGACATCCTCGGGAACGCCTCGCGGACGTCCCTGGGCGTCGATCGCGAGCTTGACGATGCGATGCCCGGTCGAGCGATACCCGTGATAGGCAATCAGCAGATGTCCTTCCAGACCGGCAAGCGCCCTGCCCCGATAAAAAATCATTCCCAGCGGCGCGGCATGCGCGGGCAGCAACAATGTCGGAGCGCGTTTACCGCTGCAATCAAACCCTGCGTATTCCGGACTCGGCCTGTTCTCATCGAAGCAGTAAGGCCAGCCGTAGTCGGCGCCCTGCTCGACCCGCACCAGCGTGTCATGCGGCAATTCCGCATCGGACAACGCGGGATCGGCCTGATTGATCGCATCGCGCGCGTTGACCGCTGCAAGCAATCGGCCGGAACCAAGGACGGTCAGCGCCATGCTGTTGCGCAAGCCGCGCGCGTAGGGCACCAAAGTGCGCGCGTCGACTGCCGTGTCGCCCGGAGCAACACGCAGGATTGTCGCGCGCGGCGGCGACGCCTGGGTTTCCGGACAAGGCTGCGGACCCGGTGCAGGATCGCCCAACTGTCGTTCGCAGTGATCGGTGGCCGAACCGACGTTGACGAACAGCGACCCATCTGCGCCGAGCGCGAGTGCGGCGAGCGGATGGCGTCCCTGCGTCGGCAACCCGGTGACGATGTTGCGCAGGCTTTTCTGGGGATCGGCAGCGGCCGGATCAAAACGGATGACCGCGCCGGAGAGGCCGACATAGAGCGTGCCATCCGGTCCGGGCACCAGCGAATTGGGTTCGTTGAGACTGTTCAATATGACGTGCGGCTGCCCGTGCCCGCCATCCGGCAACCTGACAATGCGCCCGCGATTTTTCTGCCAGCCGCCCATGTCGGCGACGTAGATATCCGTGCCGATCGCAGCCACGCCGCGCGCGAAACCCAGATGCCCCGCAACGAGGCCGATACAGGAACCGGCAGCGGTGTCGAGTCCGACCTTGGGAAATCCGTCGCAATCGCCGGACATGGCGTAGGTTTGCGCAGCGACCGCCGCGGGCGAAGAAATTGTTGTCAGCCCTGCCAGGATGACAGCCACGATATCGCGCATACGGCGAGAATTCGACCTGACCATCCTGCGCAATCTCCACGTCGCTGCCAAGTCGATATTAGCGCAACGAGTCGCCACACGTGGTTTCGAAGCGGCGTACAATTGATCCGATGCAGCAGCGGTCACCCATGCCCTATTCCGCCTCCTGGTTCGTGTCGCGCTCCGGACGCCGCTATGGCCTGGAACTGGCCGCGGTCGTGCTCGCCAAACTCGTCGCGCTGGCGATCCTGTACTTCGCCTTCATCGCGCCGCAGCCGCGCACTGACCTTTCGCCCGCTGCATTGCAAGACCATCTGCTCGATGCCCATCACGCCACCACTTCCGCGGCATTGCCATGATCGATCCTGATGTCGTGACCCTGTCGCGCCTGCAGTTCGCGCTGACGGCCCTGTATCACTTCTTGTTCGTGCCGCTGACCCTGGGCCTGTCGTGGCTGCTGGCGATCATGGAGTCGGTCTATGCCATGACCGGGCGTGACATCTGGAAACGCATGACCCAGTACTGGGCCGTGCTGTTCGGCATCAATTTCGCGATGGGCGTGGCCACTGGCGTGACCATGGAGTTCCAGTTCGGCACCAACTGGGCCTACTACTCGCACTACGTCGGCGACGTGTTCGGCACGCCGCTGGCGCTGGAAGGACTGATGGCGTTCTTCCTCGAGGCGACGTTCATCGGCCTGTTCTTCTTCGGCTGGGATCGGCTCAGCCGGGTCCAGCACCTTGCCACGACCTGGCTGCTCGCGCTCGGCACCAACCTGTCGGCGTTGTGGATCCTCATCGCCAACGGCTGGATGCAGTTTCCGGTCGGCGCCGAGTTCAACCTCGACACCATGCGCATGGAGGTGACCTCGTTTTCCGCCGTCGTCTTCAACCCGGTCGCGCAGGCGAAATTCGTGCATACGGTGAGCGCAGGCTATGTGCTCGGATCGATGTTCGTGCTCTCGATCAGCGCCTGGTACCTGATCAAGGGGCGCAATGTGGATTTCGCCAAGCGTTCGATGACGGTGGCGGCGAGCTTCGGCCTGGCATCCGCGCTGTCCGTGGTCGTGCTCGGCGACGAGTCCGGCTACGACATCTCGGCGAACCAGAAGATGAAGCTGGCGGCGATCGAGGCAATGTGGGAAACCGAACCTGCGCCGGCGTCGTTCACCCTGTTCGGTTTTCCCGATGTGGAAAAGCGCACGACGCATTTCGCGCTCCACATTCCCTGGGTGATGGGCCTGATCGGCACACGCTCGATCGATACGACGATGCCCGGCATTGCCGATCTCGTCGCCGATGCGCGGGCGCGAATAGACAATGGCCTCATCGCCTACGCCGCGATGCAGCGGCTGCGCAGCCACCGCGATGATGCGGCGGCGCGCGCCGATTTCGAAGCGCACAAGGCCGACCTCGGCTATGCGCTGCTGCTGCGGCGCCAGCTCGATGATCCTGCCACGGCGACCGTCGCGGACATCCAGCACGCTGCCGACAGCACCATTCCAAATGTGCCGGTACTGTTCTGGTCGTTCCGCATCATGGTCGGCTGCGGCTTGTACTTCATCGCGTTGTTCGCGTATTCGTTCTGGCTGGCGAGCAAGCGCCGCCTGGACGCCAGGCGTTGGTATCTGAAGCTGGCGCTGTACAGCCTGCCGCTGCCGTGGCTGGCGATCGAGCTGGGCTGGATCGTCGCCGAGTACGGCCGCCAGCCGTGGGCGATCTCCGGCATCCTGCCGACCGCGCTCGGCGTGTCGTCGGTCTCGGCCGGGCAGGTGCTGTTCAGCATAATTGGATTTGTGGTTTTTTATACTGCGCTCGCCGTGATCGACGCGGTGTTGATGCTGCGCTACGCACGCAAGGGGCCGGACGGGCTGGGGATGTGGCCGCCGGCAGTGGATGATCGCAGGCACGAGCGCGAGATCGATGTCGGGACCTGACGTGACGCACGCAATAGCCAATTCTCTAGCAGAGCAGGGCTTTCGCTCGCCCTTCGGCCGAGCGAGTCACTTTTCCTTGCTCGTGCAAAGAAAAGTCACCCGCTCCTCCGCAGGAGGAGTGGAAGCTCTGCTTTTGAGGAGAGGCAGGAGAAAGCACTGGATTTCCACCTTCGCATGAATGTCCCTCCGGGAGCCGAGCGCCATGCTTGATTATGCAACCCTGCGCGTCATCTGGTGGCTGATCCTCGGCATCCTGCTGATCGGCTTCGCCGTCATGGATGGCTTTGACTTCGGCGTCGCCGCACTGATCCGCGTGCTCGGCCGCGACGATGCGGAACGCCGGACCCTGCTGGAAACAGTCGAGCCGGTGTGGGAAGGCAACCAGGTGTGGTTCGTGGTTGCGGGCGCGGGAACCTTTGCGGCGTGGCCGCTGCTTTACGCTGCCGCATTCTCGGGCTTCTACGTGGCCATGTTCCTGCTGCTGGTCGCGTTCATCGGTCGTCCGGTGAGTTTCGGCTATCGCAACAAATCCGCCAATCCACAATGGCGCAATATGTGGGACTGGGTGATGACCATCAGCGGCATTGTGCCGCCACTGATCTTCGGCGTCGCCTTCGGCAACCTGTTCCTGGGCGTGCCGTTCCGCTTCGACGAAGAAATGCGCATGACCTACGCCGGCTCGTTCTTTGGCCTGCTGTCGCCGTTCGCGCTGCTGTGCGGGTTGATCAGTCTGATGATGATCCTGATGCACGGTGCGACATATGCGGCCATGAAGGCCGATATCGCACTGGCCGCACGCGCAGCCCGGGTTGCCCGCGGCGCGGCCCTTGCCTTCATGCTGCTGTACATCGCAGCCGGCGCCTGGCTTGCATTCGGTCTGTCCGGCTACGCGATCGTTTCCGCCGTCGCCGGCGATGCGCCGTCGAACCCCCTGCTGAAGCACGTGGTGGCGCAAGGCACCTGGTTTTCCGGTTTCGCCACCCAGCATTCCGCCTTCTGGCTGGTGCCCGTCCTGGCCTTGCTGTCCGCCACCGCGATGACGGCACTGAGCCTGTCGTTACGGTACCGATTGGCGCTCGCGGCCAGTGCGCTGGCCATTGCCACGACCATCCTCTCGGCCGGCCTGGCCTTGTTCCCCTTCCTGCTGCCGTCGAGTCTTGCCCCGGACAGCAGCCTGACCCTCTGGGATGCGTCAAGCAGCAAGACCACGCTCGGCCTGATGCTGCTCAGCGTCATCGTGTTGCTGCCGATCGTGCTGGCGTATACGGCCTGGGTGTACCGCGTGCTGCGTGGACGCGTAAGCCTGGAGCATGTGCGCCGTTCGCATGGAATGTATTGAATGCCGGGAATGGAGAATCCGGAACAGGGAATGAAAGCAGGGCCGCAGGCCGTTGCCATTTCCCACTCCCGATCCCCCATTCCCGCAAACCGGAGGTTTGCCAACATGTGGTATTTCAGCTGGATTCTCGGCCTCGGCCTGGCCTGTGCCTTCGCCATCCTCAACGCGATGTGGTTCGAACTGAACGCCGACGAACAGGCCAGGCGTAGCGCCGACGAACACAATCCACCGCATTGAGCGCGCGGTCCCGGACAATTTTTCCTGCTGCAGATGCGCCAAGTCCCCGCGCCCATGCGATAATTCATTGGAATCGCACCCTTTCGAAAGCCGCCTTCCGCCCTGGGTTCCGGGTCCGCGGCAATTCATCTCCAGGAGACTTGCATGTTTTCGCGCTTCATTGCGCCGGTCGCGCTGTTGCTGGCCGCCACTGCCGCCGCCGCGGCCCCTGCCACCACTCCACCGGCACCGGACTTGCCCTCCGCCGCGCTGCCGGCCTTGGCCAAGCAAAATCCACAAGTAGCAAAATCCACAGGCGCGAAGGTCACGCCGGCCAAGGTCAAGTCCAAGTCGAAACCGCCCACGCATGATCCCAAGGCCGTACGCGTTCTCGATGTCGCCGGAATCGGCGAAGTCACCGTCTATGCGCCGCAGGGCGAAGCACGCGGCCTGGCCTTGTTCGCCTCCGGCGATGGCGGCTGGAACCTCGGCGTGTGGGACATGGCGCAGACGGCCGCGAGTCTGGGCTACTGGGTGGCTGGATTCAGCACGCCCGCGTTTCTGAAGTCGCTGGAATCGGGCGACGGCGAGTGCAGCGATGCCTCCGGCCTGCTCGATCATCTCGGCGAGAAGGTGAAGACGGAAATGAAGCTGCCCGCACGCTTCAGCCCCGCGCTGATCGGTTATTCCTCCGGTGCGACGGTCGCCTACGCGGCGCTCGCACAGGCCGGCGACACCCGCTTCAGCGGCGCAATGACACTGGGTTTCTGCCCGGACCTGATCATCCACAAGCCATTCTGCGAAGGCGCCGGCCTCACCGCCGATAAACAGACCAAGCCGCCGTACGGCATCGTCTTCAACACGGTGCCCGCACTGAAGGCGCCGTGGATCGTGCTGCAGGGCGAGATCGACCAGGTGTGCGATCCGCCGGCGACGGTAACCTTTGTGGACAAGGTAAAAAATGGAAAAGTGGTCAGTTTGCCGCATGTGGGCCACGGCTTCGGCGTGCCGAAAAACTGGATGCCGCAGTACCGCCAGGGGCTGATCGATCTGCGCGACGCCGCGTCGCCGCCGCGCGCGGTCGCAACCGGTCAATGAGTCCTTCGCGCTAGACTGGTACGAGCATGAGCGATTCCAGCACAGCGCGGACGCATGCGGGGCGGCAATTGTTTGCCCGCCTGCGCTGGATCGTGCCCAGCGCTTTTCTCGCGCTCACCGCGTGGCTGCTGTGGCGCGGCATCGGCCAGTTCGACCTGCCCGAAGTTCAGCGCACCCTGCTCGACGTGCCGACTTTGCCGGCACTGGGCGTAGCCGCACTTGCCTTGCTCAGCGTCGCGTTCACCGGCTGCGTGGACCTGTTGATTGGCCGCTGGCTGAACCTGGGCCTGCGCGCACGCGACTATCTGCGCCTTGCCTTCGTCGCCAACAGTCTGGCGAACACGCTGAACCTGTCCGGCGCCGTCGGTGCCGGCGTCCGCCTGATGGGGCTGACGTCGCAGCACGTGTTGCTGGCGCGGGCGGCGGCGCTGATCGGCATGCAGGCCCTGTCGCTGCCGCTGGGCCTGAGCCTGCTGGTCGTACTCACCCTCGTCACCAGCTCGTTGCCGGTGACCAGCGGCACGGTGCAGTCCATCGCCGCGTTCACCATCCTGGCGGCAGCGGCGCTGTATCTGCCTTTGTATTTTTTCCTGACGACACGGCGCGCACTGATGCGCTGGCTGCCGGCGGAAATGGGCGTGCCGCCGTTGCGCCTGAAGCTGGAACTGACCCTGATCTCGTTCATCGACTGGCTGCTCGCGGCAACAACGCTGTATGCCTGCCTGTACCTGTCGGGTGCGCATGTCAAACCCGGGCTGATGCTCGGGGCCTTCGCCGGTGCGACCACGCTGGGCCTGGTCAGTCTGGTGCCGGGGGGGCTGGGCGTATTCGACGGCCTGATGCTGCTGGCGCTGACCGAAGCCGGTTACGACCATGCGCCCGTCGTGTCCGGCCTGGTCCTATTCCGTATCGCCTATTACCTGCTGCCGCTGCTCGGCAGCCTGTATCTGGGCTCGGAAATGCTCAGCCAGCGCCTGCCGCTGCTGAACCGCCTGCGCAAGCGCCTGTCCGGCCACCCGCTGTTCGGCGTGCTCGGCCTGCCGGTTACCCTGCTTGCGGATCTGGGCACGCGCCTGCTTGCGGTACTGACCTTCGGTGCCGGCGCGATGCAGCTGGCCTCGGCGGCGATACCCTCGGTCAGCGAACACATCGAAGTCGTGCGCGCGCACCTGCCGGTCCTCGCGGTGGAAAGCTCGAGCTGGTTCAGCATCTTCTCCGGGGTCTTGCTGCTGGGCCTTGCGCGCGGCATCGACGGCCGCCTGCGCCTGGCCTATCGGCTTGCCCAATGGCTGCTGTTGTTGAGCGCGGGGCTGGCCGTCACCAAGGGCCTGCATTTCGGCGAAGCGTTGTTCCTGCTCGCGGTGGCGGCCCTGCTGCGCACCCGCAAGCGCGCATTCACGCGCCGCGCGATGACACTGGCTTCGGCCACGACGCTTGGCTGGTATGCCGGCCTGCTGCTTTGTGTACTTGTATTCTTTGCCGTCGGCGTGGCCCAGGTGCTGGGCGATGATTCGTTCGATCTGTTCTACGTCGGTTTCGGCGAGCACACCTCGCGCATCGGCCGCGGCCTGACCGCCGCCGTGCTCGGCCTGGTGATCTACCTGATCTGGCAGGTGTTCGCAGTGAAGCGTCCGCAGCTGGTACTGCCCGATCACAGCGAACTTGAACGCGCCCGCACGCTGTATCAGGAACACGGCGGCGGGGAATTCGCGCACCTGACCTTCATGGCCGACAAGCACCTGTTCTGGGCGGCCGATCACCAGGCCGTGATCGCCTATGGCAGCATCCGCGATCGCCTGGTGGCACTGGGTTCGCCCTGCGGCAGCGACGCCGGCATCGACCGCGCGATTCTGGATTTCCGTCATTTTGCCGATGCCCAGGATCGCGTGCCGGTGTTCTATGAAGTGCTCGAACCGGATCTGTCGCGCTTCCACGATCACGGCTTCGACCTGTTCAAGCTGGGCGAGCTTGCACTGGTCAAACTCGCGGATTTCTCGCTCGCCGGCAAGCGCTGGGAAGATCTGCGTCAGGCGACCAATCGCGCACAGAAGGAAAAGTTGACTTTTACCCTTGTATACCCACCGTTCGATACCGGCCTGCTGAACGATCTGGAGCGCGTATCCGATGCCTGGCTGGCGGACAAGGGCGGCACCGAGAAGGGGTTTTCGCTCGGCCGTTTCGATCCGACGTATTTCAACTGGAGCCCACTGGGCCTGGTGCATCGTGATGGCGAACTGATCGCATTCGCCAATGTGCTGCCGCCGTACGGCAGCAACGGCCACGCCAGCGTGGACCTGATGCGCCACGTAGCCGACGCGCCGCGCAGCACGATGGATTTCCTCTTCGCCAAAGTCATGCTTTGGGCGCAGGAGCAGCGCTATGCGATTTTCAGCCTCGGCATGGCGCCATTGTCGCGCGTTGGCGACAATCCCTATGCGCGCGTCAACGAACGGCTGGCCGCAATCGCCTTCCAGTACGGCAACCGTTTCTACAACTACCAGGGCGTGCGCAGGTACAAGGACAAATTCAAGCCCGACTGGGTCGGCTCGTACCTGGCCTACCCGCGCGGCGTCTGGGTGCCCGGCCTGCTGATCGATATCGCTGCGCTGGTATCGGGTGGGTATCGAAGATTCCTGATCGGTTGAATCCTCATCGCGGAGTTGTACGCGCCGGCAAACTCCCGGCAATCCCCGCACCCAGCTTGTCGTAGTCCCCGTTGTAGTGATGGCCGCCGGGCAGCACGAGCTGGCGCACGTTCGGCTTGCCGACCAGGGTCTTGCAGAAACTGTCGGCGCCTTCGTCGGCGCCGCTCACGCAAATCGCGGGTACGGTGCTGCGTGCGATCTCGGGCGTGATCGGAATCGCTCCCTCGTGCTGCGTGGAGCCGAACCAGTCGCCGACGTGGATCTCGAATACCGCTTCCGGATCGGGAGAAATCAATACCTGCGCGGCGACACGGCGACGTGCGGCATCCGGCAGACGGTTGATCACGACCGGCGCGAGCGCGGCGCCGAAGGAATAGCCGATCACGACGAAATCGGCCTGCGCATGCTCCGCGCCATAGTGGCCGATGATGCGCGTCAGTGCATCCGCCGCTTCTTCAGGCTTGCGTGTCTGCCAGAAGAATTTGAGCGTGTTCAGGCCGACTACGGCAATGCCGCGTTTTGCAAGCTGGTCGGCGACGGCGACATCGAGCCCGGCCCAGCCGCCATCGCCGGTGAGAATGATCGCGATACGGTCCGCGAAATCGCCCTGCGCGGGCACTTCGACCAGGGGCAGGTCGACGACATCTTGCGGCAGCGCCGCAGCAGACTGCACCGGCGTGGTCAGCCAGGCGATGTCCGCCGCCAGCGCCACGCCGGCCTCCTGCATACCCGCACGCGGGACGGCGAGCATACCTTTCAACCGCGCCGGCAGCTTCGCCAGCGCGCCGTTGTAGCGGGCACCGGGAGCCAGCGGCTGCGGCAGCCAGGGATTCGGCAAGCGGTTGACCGGCGCGACCCTGAACTGGCCGGCCGCATCGGCAATCGTGACCGCACCCGCGTCGCCCTTGCACAACGGCTTGGGCAGGCGCAACGCCACGTCCCAGCCGAGTGTGATCAAGGCAGTGAACGTGCCTTTCGGTGCCTGCGCGTCGACCGCGTAGGCGAATGTCGCGCCGGCACCATCGCCGACAAGCAGTGGATAGGTGAACCTGGCCACCTTCTGATTGCGCTGCATCCAGTCGCTCATTTCCTCGAAGTGCGCGGCCGGAAACGAACACTTGTCGTTGATCGATTCCATCTGTGCGACATACGCAGGCAGATCCACGCCGAACACCAGCGCGCCGTCGTCGGCCAGCGCCACCGCCAGCGACTCGGCGCGCGCATCCCAGCCGTTGCGATCCGAAACCATCACGACGGTTCGCGTGATCTCGCCGGCCGGCGCCGCCGTATGGATGTCGCCGAACAGGCCGAAATGCACGGGATGGCTGGCTGCGAACGCGCCAGTGGAGGCTACAAAGAGTGGAACAAGCGAGAAGCACATCCTGCGCATTGGAGTTTCCGATTCCGTTACTTTCTTGCTGCGGCCATCAGCGCCTCGATCTCGTCGGCATCGCTGGGGACGGCAGCGGTGATCACCTCCGGCTCGCCGCGCGTGACGACCACGTCATCCTCGATGCGGATGCCTATGCCACGCCACTTTGCCGCGACGCCTTTCGCGTCGGGCGCAATGTAGATGCCCGGTTCGACCGTGACGACCATGTTCGGTTCCAGTTCGCGGTCATGACCGTCGACGCGGTAATCGCCGACATCGTGCACGTCAAGGCCCAGCCAATGCCCGGTCTTGTGCATGTAGAAACGGCGATAGGTCTGCTCGCGGATATTTCTGTCGACGCTGCCCTTGAGCAGGCCGAGCTTGATCAGCCCGGCGGTGATCGCGCGCACCGCGGCATCGTGATAGGCACCGAACGGGCGACCCGGACGCACTTCGGCGATCGCTGCGCGCTGCGCCGCAAGAACCAAGTCGTACAGCGCGCGCTGCTCGACGGAAAATTTCCCGTTGACCGGGAAAGTGCGGGTGATGTCGGAGGCGTAGCATTGATATTCGGCGCCCGCGTCGATCAATAGCAGATCGCCATCCTTCAATTCGGCGTTGTTGGCGCGGTAGTGCAGCACGCAGCCATTCGCGCCGCCGCCGACGATCGGCTCGTACGACGGTACCGCACCGTGGCGGCGAAACGTGTGCAGCAGTTCGGCCTCGACTTCGTGTTCGTTCATGCCCGGCCGTACGCTGCGCATCGCGCGCACATGGGCTTCGGCCGCAATCTTCGCCGCGCGGCGCATGACACGCAGTTCGTCGCGCGTCTTGTACAGGCGCAGATCGTGGAGGATATGGCCGAGCGCGACGAATTCGTGCGGGGCTCGCGCACCGCGCCTGACCTGACCGCGGACATGGTTGACCCAGCCGATCAGCTCGATATCGAATTCGGCGGCACGGCCAAAATGGTAGTAGACCCGCGAACGGCCTTCGATCATGCCGGGCAGGATGTCGTCGATGTCGCCGATCGGGAACGCATCGTCCATGCCGTAGTCGCGCACCGCGCCTTCCTGGCCGGCGCGCACGCCATCCCAGGCCTCGCGTTCCGGGTCGCGTTCGCGGCAGAACATGACCACTTCGCCATGCTGGCGCCCGGGAATCAGCGCAAGTACGGCCTCCGGTTCGGGGAACCCGGTCAGATAATGGAAATCGCTGTCCTGCCGGTATGGATAGTGGCTGTCGTTGTTGCGCAGACGCTCGGGCGCGGCGGGCACAATGCAGATCGCGTCGTCGCCGATGATGCGCATCAGCTGTTTGCGGCGACGGGTGAATTCCTTGGGATCGATCATTGGCGATGGTTGTCAGTTGCTGATTTTCGGTTGTCAGTTTTGGTTACCCTTCACCGGGCGCCGGAATCCGCGCGCACCGCTTGCGCCGATATCCAGCAACCGATAACCGGCAACCATCTTCAATGCAACGTCGCGCCCGCCTGCGGCGCGGAAACGATCTCGGCATGCAGCAGCAACACGCCGACACGGATGAACTCGATCACCTCGGTCAGTGCGTTTTCGTCTTCTTCGCCATCGGCATATTCGAAACGGGTGGCGGCAATCGTGCCCAAATCCTTGAGGATCTCGGCGCCATCCTCCGACAGCCCGTGCTGACGGGATACGCCGGCCAGACCCAGGCCGCCGAGAAAGCCGCGACACCATTCAACCAGCGCATCGGCACGACTTTCCAGCGCGGTATCGGCCAGCGGCAGCAGCGGCTCGAAACCCAGTTCGGGATCGTCGAGCCACGCAGCGCACTGCCCGTACAAACGCGTCAGCACGGCATGCGGAATGTCCGCCAATGCGTCGTCCGGATCAAGCTCCAACGCCGCCAGCCAGCCGCGCGCGTCGGCGACGCCGCCGCCGCACAGATAGCCGGTGAGCGACCCGTGCAGGTCGCTTGGTCCGATGCCGAAGTGCAGCGTAGCGAGCAGTTCACCGAGCTGGGCATGGGTGACCGGCGAGCCGAGGTTCACGGGAGACAGTCGCATCTACTCATGCGTGCATTCTAACAGCGGGCGCAGCTTGCCGCAGTCCAGCGCTGGTTGCCGGAATGAGCAGTGGCGCCTAGACTGCGGACCGGGGACGACCATATCATCCAGCATGCCAAATCTTCCGGCGCGTTCAGGTGCAGCACGACTAACGGCCGGACGTTGCCTGGCGCTGTTGTCGCTCGTGTTGCTGATTGCCTGTCTGACCGCTCACGCGACCGAGCGCCACTATTACTTCGACGACATCAACAGCGAGAAGGGGCTCGCGCAGCATACCGTCAACGCCTTCTTCCAGGATCGCACGGGTTACATCTGGATTGCGACCCAGGGCGGCCTGCATCAATACGACGGTTACCGCTACGTGGTCTACAAACACGATGCCGACGACCCCGACAGCCTGCCCGACAGCGTCATCACCGCAATCGCGCAGGACAACCGCGGTCGGCTCTGGATCGGCAACAATACGCGCGGTCTCGTGGCCCTGGATCCGGCCACGGGCAAGATCGTCAGCACCTCGCAGATTTCCGGCCCCGATGCACAGCAGCGCAATGCGATCAGCGCCCTGTTGTTCGATCCCGCCCGGGGAGTGTGGATCGGCACCGCCAACGGCATCACGCTCATGGACGCCGAAAGCGGAAAGCGTCGGCAGATCTTCCGCTTTCCTGCCGGCAGCAGCGCCGGCGCAAGCGTGTATGCGTTCGCGCTCGCCGACGACGGCACCCTGTGGAGCGCCACCAGCAGCGGTCTGGTGCGTGTCGCGCCGGGAAGCGATGTGGCCGGCATCGTTGCCGCGGACAAACTTGCCAGCGCACGCAGTGTGCTGGTCGGTGCTGACTCGACACTTTACGCGGGCGGCGAAAACGGTCTGTACAAGATCGATGCGCAAAAAGATTCCGCCGAGCGCCTCTGGCCCGGAGCCGAACAGCACCCCGATTCCGCGCAGATCCATTCCATCGCCCAGGATCACCGCGGACGGCTGTGGCTGGCGGTCTACGGCGCAGGACTGACGATCTACGATCCGGCCACCGGGCATACGCAGACGCTGCGTCACGACCCCGCCATGCCCGGATCGCTGCCCGACGACTACGCGACCCGGTTGCTGCTCGATCGCTCCGGACTGCTCTGGGTCGGTGGCGAAATCGGCGGCGCGGCAACGACCAACCCGGACGGCGCGCAGTTCCGCTTTGTCAGGGATCCCAACCCGGGTCGCAACCAGATGACGAACACCATCCGCGCGATCTGGGAAGACAGCGCAGCGCGCCTGTGGCTGGGCACGGACGGCGACGGGCTCAAGCGCTACGACCCGCAGCGGGACACTTTCGAATATTTCACCGACGCGCTCAAGGTGGTACCGGCTGCGCCGGGTGGCGATCCCAAATGGCGCGTCAGCACTCTGGTCGGCGCCGAGGGCAACAAGTTGTGGGTCGGCACCAACCACGGCGCCTTTCTGCTGGATCCGGATGCGCGCAAGGCCACCGCACTGCCGGTGGATCCGGTCAACGGCGCCGGCCTGCCCAGCGCCACCGTCCGTTCGATTCTGATTGCGCGCGACGGCAGCATGTGGTTCGGAACCTATGGCAATGGCGTGGCCCACTGGTGGCCACCGTCGTCGATACAGGCCTCACGCTGGGAAGTGTTCTCCCACCGCGCCGGAGACCCGAACAGTCTGACCCACGATCTCGTGATCGCCTTGTGCGAAGACACCGACGGTCACGTATGGATCGGTACCCTGGATGGGCTGAACGTCTACGACCCAAGCACGCGGCGCATGCGCAGCTTCCGCCACGACACCACCAATGCGCATTCGCTGGCCGACAACCTGGTGCGTACTATCCACCAGAGCGGCGATGGCGCGATCTGGTTCGGCACGCACAGCGGACTGGACCGGGTCGATCTTCCGGAAGCGGAAAATTTGAACTTTGTGCATTATTCCACAAAGAACGGACTGCCCAGCTCGACCGTCTACGGCATCCTGGAGGACCAGCACCACAACCTGTGGCTGAGCACCAACCGCGGCATCGCCCGGCTCGATCGAGCAACAGGACAAATCCGCGCATTTCCGCTCAAGGAAGGTTTGCAAGGCCTGGAATTCAATGCCGGCGCCGCTTACCGGCGCGCCAGCGGCGAGATGGTGTTCGGCGGCAACCACGGCATCAACCTGTTCAGCCCGGACGTGATCCCGCACGACGACTATGCGGCGCCGGTGGTGATTACCAGCATACAGACAGGCAGCGCCCCGGCGCTGGCGCACGCTCCGCAGGGTGAACTGACCGTGGCGCAGGCGCAACGTCTGGTGCGCTTCGAATTCGCCGCGCTCGACTATGCCGCGCCCGAAGACAATCAGTTCATCTATCAGCTCAAGGGCTTCGACGAGGAGTGGATAAAGGCAGGCACGCGCCACGATGCCACCTATACGAACCTGCCGGCGGGCAACTACGTCTTCGAGGTTCGCGCCAGCAATCACGATGGCGTCTGGAACGACGCGGGTGCACATCTGGACCTGGAAGTGACTGCGCCGTGGTGGGCGGGTCGCAGCATGCAGGCGCTGTATGCGGCGTCGGCGTTGCTTCTGCTCTGGCTGGCTTTGCGCGGCTACCGCAACCGGCACGCGCGCGAGCAGATCCACCATGAGCAGCTGCGCCAGCGCGAAGATCGTTTGCGCCTGGCGCTGTGGGGGTCGGGCGACGAGTTCTGGGACATGGACGTGGCCAACGAAACCGTCCACCGCATCGGTGCGGACCAACTGGTCGGGGGTCGCCGCGAGGAAACCGTTTCAACCGAACAGTGGCGGGAGCAGGCCGTGCATCCGGACGATCTGCCCCAGGTCCAGCAACGCCTGCGCGAGCATATCCAGGGACGCAGCAACTTCTTCGAATCCGAACACCGCGTCCGCAATGTCGACGGCGAATGGATCTGGGTTCTGTCGCGCGCCAAGGCGGTCGAGCGCGACGCCGACGGCAAGGCCCTGCGCGTGTGCGGCACCGCGCGCAACATCACCGTCTCGCGCGCCGCCGAACGCGAACGCCGCATCGCTGCCGAAGTCATCGCGAGCATGAGCGAGGCGGTCTGCGTTACCGATCTGGAATTCCGCTTCGTATCGATCAATCGTGCGTTCACGCGCATGAGCGGTTACAGCGAAGCGGAGATCCTCAACCACTCGGCCGAGGTACTCAACGGCTCGCAGCATCCGCCCGAGTTTTATCTGGCGATACGCGAGGAGTTCGTGCGCAGCGGGCACTGGCATGGCGAACTGTGGCAGCGGCGCAAGGACGGCGAGGAATTCCTGTGCTGGCTCGAAGTCAGCAGCGTGCGTGACGCAGCCGGCCAGCGCACGCACTTCGTCGGCGTCATGAACGACATCACCGATCGCAAGCGTGCCGAGCAGGAATTGCGCTACCTGGCCAACTACGACACCCTGACCGGCCTGCCGAACCGCACCCTGCTCGGCGAGCGCCTTGCGCATGCCGTCATCCGTGCGCGGCGCACGTCGCGCAAGGTGGCCGTGCTGTTCCTCGATCTGGACCGCTTCAAGCACGTCAACGACTCGATGGGTCACGCCACCGGCGACCGCGTGCTCAAGGCCGTCGGTGCACTGCTGCGCGCAAGCGTCCGCGACTCGGCCACGGTCGCCCGCCTTGGCGGCGACGAGTTCACGGTCGTGCTGGAGGACGTGCAGCACGCCGACGAACTGCTGGTCGTGGCGCGCAACCTGCTGGAAGTGTTTTCGCGCCCGCTCACGCTCGACAGCGGCCAGGAAGTGGTGATCTCGCCGTCGATCGGTATCAGCATGTACCCGGATCACGGCCAGGTTCCCACCGACTTGCTGAAATTCGCCGATACGGCGATGTATCAGGCCAAGGAAGGCGGGCGCAACACGTACATGATGTATACCTCGGCTATGGACGCGCAGGCACGCGAGCGCGCCGGCATGATCGGTGCCTTGCGCATGGCGCTGGAGCGCGACGAGTTGTCGGTGGTCTATCAGCCCAAGCTGTCCCTGGACGAAAGCCGCATCACTGGCATGGAAGCCCTGTTGCGCTGGAACAGCGAAGAGCTGGGGGAAATTCCACCCAGCGTGTTCATTCCGCTGGCCGAGGAGGCCGGGCTGATCGTGAAAATCGGCGAATTCGTGCTGTACCGGGCCTGCGCACAACTGCGCGACTGGCAGCTGCGCGGCCTGACCGGCATCACCATGTCGGTGAATCTGTCCGCCCTGCAGCTGCTGCGCGACGAATTGACCCAGCGTCTGTGCGAAATCCTGGCCGAGCTCGATCTCGTACCCCAGCAACTTGAGCTGGAATTGACCGAGAGTGTTCTGATGGCAAATGCGGAACTCGCGATCCATACGCTGGATCGCCTGCACGCGCTCGGCATCGCCATTTCGATCGACGATTTCGGCACCGGCTATTCCTCGCTGAGCTATCTGAAGCGGCTGCCGATTGACGCGCTCAAGATCGACCGCACCTTCGTCGGCGACATCACCACCGATCCGGACGACGAAGCCATCACCAAGACCATCATCACCATGGCCCATTCGCTCGGCCTGAACGTGGTCGCCGAAGGCGTGGAAACGCTGGAGCAGCTGGAATATCTGCATGAGCAGGGTTGTGATGAAATCCAGGGCCACTGGCTGTCGCCGCCATTGAGCGCTGCGGCCTGCTACGCCTTCGTCAGCGAATTCGAACGCAACCGTCTGCCGGCAAGGCCGCGGCGGACGATGCGTTGACCGACCCCAAGCCGCCGCCTATAGTCAGCCCATGTCCGAGCCCAATCCGATGCTTGCCGATCTGAGCGACATCAGCAGCCGCCTTGATCGCGTACTCGAGCTTTGCCATCGCCTCGCCGAGGAAAACCGCAGCTTGCGCGTCAGCCAGGAACAGCTGTCGACCGAGCGCTCGAACCTGCTTGCCAAGAACGAACAGGCACGCTCGAGGGTCGAGGCCATGATCGCGCGCCTGCGCTCGCTGGAGAACGGCGCATGAGTGCGGAGACACCGGTCGCAGTCAGTATCCTGGATCGCGAGTTCCTGATCGGCTGCAGCCCGGAAGAGCGTCCGGGACTCATCGCTGCCGCAGCCTACCTCGATGGCAAGATGCGCGAAATCCGCAACAGTTCGCGCTCCGCAGGTGCCGATCGCATCGCGGTGATGGCCGCGCTGAACATCGCGCACGAGTTGATCCAGATGAAGCAGCGCGGCGAAGCCGAGGCCGGCGCCTTGGCACAACATCTGCACACACTGCGCACGAAGCTTGATGGCGTCCTTGCCGCACCGGTAAGATAGGCACGCGTTCCCTGCGATGTGCGACAGCGCATCCAAACATATTGCCTTGGCCCTATATACGACCCCGGGATTGCAGTGCCCAAGTCTGTGCGCAAGTCCGCCGCGAGCGGAAAGCCTGATGACCGGCGAGCTTTCCCACCTGATCCTCGGGATCAAGGTCGTTCGGTGTGCATCGGCATCGCGGAGAACGTCTTGTTTCACCGTTGTGGTGCCAATGAAGCGTCTGCCTTGACGTTCTTTCGACGCGCCAACTTTCCACAACCCCATCAAATGCCTGCTGCGCAGGCATTTGATCCCCCCCTTAACTTAAGGGGGCTGTTGTGTGGCGCCGGCTCGCTTCGATTCGGTGCAAGGTGACTTCTGATCAGATGGTCATGCGGACGGATCTGCGTGCGCGCTTGCGCAGTGCGCGCGCGCAACTTGGCGCCGCGGAACGCATTGCCGCGGCCAGCGCGCTGATGTCGTCACTGGAGCAATTGCCGGAATTCCTCGTCGATGCGCGCGTCGCGGGTTACTGGGCAGTGGGCGGTGAACTTCCGCTCAATCTCGTGCCGGGGCGCCTGCGCGAACGCGGCCAGAGCTACTGCCTGCCGGTCCTCGCGCCCGGCAACCGGTTGAATTTCGCGCTCTGGACGCCGGGGGGCGCCGTGCACGCCAATCGCCACGGGATCCCGGAACCTGATCCTGCGGGCAACTTGGTCCAGCCTAGGCAGATTGATCTGGTGCTGATGCCTCTGCTGGGCTTCGACCGGCGCGGCAATCGCCTGGGTTCGGGTGGTGGCTACTACGACCGCAGCTTCGCCTTCCTGCGGGAAATGCCCCGGCCGACGCAACCTTTGCTGGTCGGCATCGGCTACCATTTCCAGGAATTGCCCGGGATGGCGCCGGAATCCTGGGATGTGCCGCTGGATTTCGTCGCCACCGATCGCGAACTGATCGAGTGCTCGCCGCGCAGCTGATTGCCGGTAACCGTCGCAGGTCTGGGCAAGCGATATGTGCGGGCTTTTGTTTTTCCGCTCTCCTGAGTCAAGGGTTTGATGGGTTGCGGCGGTGCGGCGCCAGATCGACGCCGGAACGATCGGACACTACTTCAGAGGTGCCTTAATGAATTACTGGCTGATGAAATCCGAGCCCGACGAATTTTCCATCGACGACCTGGCGCGGAAGAAATCCGAGCCCTGGAGCGGTGTGCGCAACTATCAGGCGCGCAACTACATGCGCGACGGCATGCGCGCGGGCGACGGAATTTTTTTCTACCATTCCAGTTGCCCGGAACCAGGCATTGTCGGCATCGCCAGCGTGGGCAGCGCCGCCTATCCGGATCCGACCCAGTTCGACCCGCGCAGCGACTATTTCGACGCCAAGAGTTCCCGCACGGCACCGCGCTGGTTCCTGATCGACGTGAAGTTCAAGCGCAAGCTGAAACGCATCATCGGCCTGGCGGATCTGAAGGCACGGCCCGAGCTGCGCGAACTGGCCCTGGTGAAACCCGGCAATCGCCTGTCGGTGCTGCCGGTGACGAAGGCACAATGGGACTTCATCCTCGGCCTCGAATGAGGCTGCATTTTCTACTTGTGGACAAATCAGCATGACAAGCCGAGACGAGGAAAAACGCCAGGCTGCGCAACGCGCGATCGGCTATGTCGAGCCAGGCAGCGTCATCGGCGTCGGCACCGGCTCGACGGTGGCGCACTTCATCGATGCACTTGGCGCCATCGCCGACCACATCCACGCGGCAGTATCCAGTTCCGAACAGAGTACGGCTCGATTGAAGCAGCATGGCATCCGCGTAATCGATCTGAACGCCGCGGGCGAACTGGCCGTGTACGTCGACGGCGCCGACGAATGCGATCCGCGCCGCCGCCTCATCAAGGGCGGCGGTGCGGCATTGACGCGCGAGAAGATCATCGCCGCAGCATCTAGGACTTTCGTCTGCATGATCGATTCGTCCAAACGCGTCGACATGCTCGGAAAATTTCCGCTGCCGCTCGAAGTGATTCCGATGGCACGCGACTATGTCGCGCGTCAGATCGCCAAACGCGGCGGCCGGCCGGTCTGGCGTGAGAACGTCGTCACCGATAACGGCAACTGGATTCTCGACGTTCACGACTGGAAAATCGCCGACCCGCTCGCCCTGGAGACGGAGCTCAACCAGATCACGGGCGTGGTCTGCGTCGGCCTGTTCGCGCACCGCCCTGCGGATATCGTCCTGATCGGCGACAGCGTGATGACCTGACGCGCCTGCGTCAGGTTTTCTTTTCCAGCTGCCGGATCATTCCGGAAATGCCGCCCTGCAGGGCGAACACCTGGAAGCCCAGTTTGCTCAGGATGAATGCCGCCGCCGCGCTGCGCTCGCCGGTATTGCAGTAGACGATGTATTTTTTCGTCTTGTCGAAATCAGACACGCTCTCGCGCAGGGTATACAGCGGCACGTTGAGCGCGTCCTTGATTGCGCGCTGCGCGTTCTCTTCGGGCATGCGCACGTCCAGCACTACCGCTCCCTGACGCGCCATGATCGAGGCCATGCCCGGCGTCAGCCATTCCACGATCGGCGGCTTCAGCACTTCATCGAACGCCTTTTTCGCCAAGCGCATCAGCTTGCCGTCCTTGATCATGGTCACGGTCGCGTTGCGCGCAGTGTTGGCCAGCAGGGCGTCTTCGCCGAACGTATCGCCGCGCACCAGATAGGCGACGATGGCGCTGCCGGTTTCCAGACTCTTGGATACCGATGCCGCGCCGTCCTTGATCGCGTAGTAGTAATCCGCGTCCTCGCCTTCGCGGATTATCACGTCGCCGCTGGAAACCTGGATCTCCTCGAAGCGCTGGAACATGCGCTCGATATTGCCGGTCGGCAGCTTGTGCAGGGCGCGCGACTGGAGCAGACGAAACACCCAGCGGTTGGCATCCGGCGACGGGTCGTAGTAACGGAAATTCTCCGCGCGCGAGAGCTGGTCCCAAGTCTGGATCTTTTCCGTGTAACGCCGGTCGATCTTGACCAGGGTGGCGGTGAATGAGGTCACCGTCGCGGTGAAGCGGCGCGGTTGCAGGTCGCCAAGCGCATAACGCCCCTGCAGCGTGCTGGCGTCGATCTCTTTCTTCTTGCCATCGGGATAGTCGCCGCGTACGCGTCCGCTGAGCAGGAAGATCGTGTTTTCGTCGGTATCGCCGGCGCGGAACAACACCGCGCCCTTGGCCACTTCCTCGATCACCGCTTCGCGGGCCAGTTGTTCCAGGTTTTCCGGGCGGAGCTTGTCGAGCGGGTATAGCTGGGCAAGATCGCTGGAACTGACACTCATGAGGCACCCCTGCGAAGAACCTGCCGGAAAGTGTAGCCGGTGGCCGCGTCGGGAGGAAACCTTCTGGACACCTTGATATCCAGGTCACCGCCAAGGCAGCGGCTTGCCGCATTCCACACGCCAATCGATCGGCAGCAGCACCCCTGTCGCGTGCCCGCAAATCTGCTCTCCGGCAATCGTGCAAATGGCACGAAACCGCGCGGTGCTTTTGCAAATCGCAAATGACCGCAACGAACAATATGCTTCCGAATCAATGCTATCGCCGTTCGAAAGGATTGGCACGAGAGTTGAAGCAACCCAGCGGACGAGCAGCGGAAAACCCGCGCTCGGGCCGGATACCAAGGAGGATCACGATGCTAAGGCTGGTACTCATCTTTGCCGTCATAGCACTGGTTGCAGGCGCTTTCGGATTCACTGGCATCGCCGGTGCCGCGGCGGGAATCGCGAAAATCATCTTCACCGTCTTCCTGATTCTGCTGCTGCTCGCGATTGTTGGTCTGGTATTCGGCGTTGCGGCATTCTGAACAATCAATCAAACGAGGAGTTCCAATGAATATCAAAACTTGTGCAGGTGTATTGGGTGCCGCGGTCGTGCTGTCAGTTTTCGCGATGCACGCGCCAAACGCTCGCGCTGCGGGCACGGCTGATCTGGATTGCAAGCTGCACTTCAATTTGAGTGGCTGGTCCGCGATCTACAAGCACGCGGAAGGCAGCGGTACGGTTACCTGCGCCGACGGCAAGTCGATACCGGTCAACATCGAGGCCAAGGGCGGCGGCCTGACCGTCGGCAAATTCAAGGTCGATGACGGCACCGGCAAGTTTTCCGATGTGCACAATATCCACGAAGTCCTCGGCAGATATGCCCAGGGCGAAGCGAATGCGGGCGTAGTCAAATCCGGCGATGTGCAGGTGCTGACCAAGGGCACCGTGTCCCTCGCCCTGGCTGGCGCGGGCGAAGGCGTCGACCTGGGTATCTCCGTCGGAGAATTTACCTTGACAGAACCGGGCCGCAAGTAACAAGTAAGCTGAGATTCTGTAGCGGCTGGTCAGAAGAAACCCGAGCCGCGGCGTCCTCATGGATGCCGCGGCTTTTCTTCATGCGCAAGTCGCTGCCTCACCGCTGTGGCCGCTGTGGCATGCTTAGCGGCCTATGGCCGGCCGCATTCCAGAACAATTCATTGACGACCTGCTCGCCCGCGTCGACATCGTCGATGTGATCGAGCAACGCGTGCCGCTGAAGAAGGCGGGCCGCGACTGGACCGCGCGTTGCCCGTTCCATGACGAACGCTCGCCGTCTTTCACGGTCAGCCCGGCCAAACAGTTCTACCACTGCTTCGGCTGCGGTGCGCACGGCAGCGCGATCAAGTTCCTGATGGACTACGATCGTCTGGAATTCGTCGATGCGGTCGAGGACCTGGCAGCACGGGTCGGCATCAAGGTGCCGTACGAAGGCGCTGGGCGCCGAGCGCCCAGCGAGGACACCCTCGATCAGTACGCGCTGCTCGAAGCGGCGACCAAGTTCTATCAACGCGAACTGGGGCGCAGCGAAAAGGCCCGGGCCTATTTTGATTCGCGCGGGCTGGATGCAGCGACGATCGAGCGCTTCGCTCTGGGTTACGCGCCCGATGCCTGGGATGCGCTGAAATCCGCACTCGGGAGCAATCCGCAGCGTCTGGCCCTGCTCGAGAAATCCGGCATGCTGACCAGCGGCGAGCGCGGCACCAAATACGACCGTTTCCGCGATCGCGTGATGTTTCCGATCCAGGATCGCCGCGGACGCGTCATCGCTTTTGGCGGCCGTGTGCTGGTGAAGACGGAGGACGGACCGAAGTACCTCAACTCGCCAGAAACCCCGCTTTTCCACAAAGGCCGCGAGCTGTTTGCTCTGTGGCAGGTACGCCAGGCGCACAGCAAGATTCCGCGCCTGGTCGTGGTCGAAGGCTATATGGACGTGATCGCCCTGTTCCAGCACGGCGTGACCGAAGCCGTCGCCACGCTGGGTACCGCGACAACCAGCGACCATGCCGAGCTGCTGTTCCGCAATTGCGCCGATGTGTACTTTTGCTTCGACGGCGATCGCGCCGGCCGCCAGGCCGCCTGGCGCGCCGTGGAGTCGGTGCTGCCGCGGATGCGCGACGGGCGCCAGGCGTTTTTCCTGTTCCTGCCGGACGGCGAGGACCCGGATTCCATCGTCCGCAAGGAAGGCCGTGCCGGATTCGAGCAGCGCCTGAAGAACGCCATGCCGCTGAGCGAAGTCTTCTTCGGCGAACTCGGCAAGGACGTCAATCTCGCCAGCCTGGATGGCAAGGCAAGACTCGCCGAACGCGCGCGGCCGCTGCTGACCCAGATTCCCGACGGTGCGTTCCGCGACTTGATGCTCGGCGAACTCGACCGCGTCGCCAACGTGCGCCTGCGGATCGATGCACCGACAAGCAATGCGCCACGCCGTGCCGGACGACCGCAGGAACGCACACTGGTGCGCGCGGCAGTGGCGCTGCTGCTGCAGAATCCCGGTTTCGCCGCCGCGATCGAGCCGCCGCACCTGTTTTCAACCCTGCGTCAGCCCGGGATTCCGCTGCTGATGGAATTGGTGGCGCTATGCCGCGAGCGTCCGGAAATTTCCACGGCAGGCATGCTTGAGCATTTTGCCCAGCGCGAAGAAGTGCGCGCCCTGCAAAAGCTGGCAGTCATGGAATTCCCCGGCGCCGAAGACGCCTGGCGAGCGGAATTTCTCGATGCTCTGGCGCAACTTGACCGGCAGACGCATCAGCAGCGCCTCGACGAGCTGCTGGCGAAAAAAAACGAATCCGCGCTTGACCCCGAAGAAACCGATGAATTGCGCCGCCTGCTTGCGTCAAAAAACCAGCCGCGCGATTGAATCGCGTCTCAAAACCGGCGTCGATCCGCAAGAATCGCCCGCGCCGCATTGTGCCCCGGAGCACCGGTGACGCCGCCACCCGGATGCGTGCCGGCGCCGCACAGGTACAGACCCGGCAGCGCGCCGCGATAATCCGCATAGCCCAGCATCGGCCGCGCACTGAACAATTGATTCAGCGACAGCGCGCCATGGAAGATATCACCGCCGAGCAAGCCGAAGTCGCGTTCCAGATCCAGCGGCGACTTGATCTGGCGACCCAGCACCGAATTCTTGAAGCCCGGCGCATGGCGATCCACGGTCGCAATCATCAGATCGGCCACTGCCTCGCGATGGTCATCCCAGCTCCTTCCATCGGACAGCACCGGTGCGACGTGCTGGCAGAACAGGCTGGCCACATGCCGGCCTTTCGGCGCCAGCGAATCGTCGAGCGTCGACGGAATCAACATTTCCACAATGGGATTTTTTGACCAGCCTTGTTCGCGCGCATCCAGATAGGCGCGATCCATGTAGTCCAGGCTCGGTGCCATGATGATGCCGGCGGTCAGATGATCACCATCGCCAGGCAAAGCACTGAAACTCGGCAGTGCGGACAAGGCGACATTCATGCGGAATGTACCTGAGCCGCAGCGCCAGTTGGTCATGCGTTCGCGCACCGGTGCGGGCACGACGGCCGGATCGAGCAGGCGTTCGTACAATAGTTTCGGGTTGACGTTCGAGACGACGGCGCGCGCACGCAACGAGTCGCCCTTGTCGGTGACGACACCCACCGCGCGGCCGTTTTCGACGATGATTTCGCGCACGCCGCTGTCGAGGCGGATGTCCACACCGGCCGCCGCCGCCGATTTCGCCATCGCCTGCGTGATTGCGCCCATGCCGCCGAGTGCATGTCCCCACGCGCCCTTGACGCCGTTCACTTCGCCAAACACATGATGCAGCAGGACATAGGCGCTGCCCGGCGTGAACGGGCTCGCGTAATTGCCGACGATGCCATCGAAACCGAGCACGGCCTTGATCGGCTCGCTCTCGAAGTAGCGATCCAGATATTCGCCGGCCGAGATCGCGAACAGATCGAGCAGTTCCTGACGCAGGGTCGTATCGAGTTTGTGCAGGCGCTTGCCCAGACGTCCGGCGCGCAGGAGTTGCGGGATGCCCTTCCACCAGCCGCCATCCGTCACGTTCGGCGGCGGCTCCATCGCCAGTGCGCGCAGCACATCGGCGATTGTATCCAGCCGGCGTTCGTATTCCGGCAGGCGCCCGGCATCGCGCGCCGAGAATTTGGCGATTTCCGCCTGCGTGCGCCCGCCGCCGGTCAGCAGATATCTGTTGTCTGGCAGCGGCAGGAAATTATTGAGCTTGCGCGATACGATCTTCAGACCGTGCGCAGCCAGATCCAAGTCCGCGATCACCTTCGGCTGCAGCAGCGATACCGTGTATGCGGCGACCGAATTGCGGAATCCCGGATGGAATTCCTCGGTGACCGCTGCACCGCCTGCCACGCCGCGGCGTTCAAGCACGGTAACTTTCATTCCGGCCTTGGCCAGATACGCGGCGCAGACCAGGCCATTGTGGCCGCCGCCGATCAGGATTGCGTCGCAGGATGCTGTTGTCATCTCCCAATTATGGCGAGCGCGCGATATTCGCGCCAGCAAGTGTCGCCCACGGGCTTGTCAGGCATCCAGGGCGGCGGCGCAATATAGCGTGGTTCGCCGTCATGACAATGCGGCTTGCGATGGTCGGCGCAAGGGCCTGCAGCATTCACATCCAGAGCCCTGCGCCGGAATGCGGCACCCGCCTCCCGTCCCGGTTTCGACTTTTCCCGGGCTGCCCGGCCCGTCCTAGAGCACTGCGGCGACGTCCTTCTCGATTTTTTCCGGCGTATCCGTCGGCGCGTAGCGCCTGATCACCTTGCCATCCTTGTCGATGAGGAACTTGGTGAAATTCCATTTGATCGACTCGCTGCCGAGCACACCCTTGGCTTCGTGCTTGAGGTATTTGTACAGCGGATGCGTGTTTGCACCGTTGACGTCGATCTTCGCGAACAGCGGGAACTTCACGTCGTAGGTCAGCGAACAGAAATTCTTGATCTCGGCCTCGTTGCCGGGTTCCTGGTGGCCGAACTGGTCGCAGGGGAAGCCCAGCACGACCAGACCCTTGTCCTTGAGCTTTTCATACAGCGCCTCGAGCCCCGTGTATTGCGGCGTGAAGCCGCATTTGCTGGCGACGTTGACGACAAGCATCGCCTTGCCCTTGAAGGCATCGAGCTTCTGCTCGTCGCCATCGATGGTCCTGGCGCTGAAATCGTAGACGCTGGTCATGGCATTGACTCCCGTTGGAATACGGCCGAAGTTTGCGGCCGGCGATGGTGAATGTCGAGATGCGCTGTCAGCCGATCCGCTCCAGCGGCATCACGGTCTGCCGCAGCACCGGCACATCGACATAATGATCGATCAGGAGGAAGGCGAACAGCGCCATCAGGTATACAATGGAATAATTAAACACCTGCATCGCAAAGCGTTCGTTCGGCGGATTCAGCAGCACGACTGCGTAGTAGAGGAATCCCGCACCGAGCACGATCGCCCCGCCCAGATAAAACAAGCCGCTCATCCCGGTCAGGTACGGCAATACGGTGACGACCAGCAGCAGCACCGTGTAATAAAGCACATGCCAGCGTGTGTATTCCACGCCATGCGTGACCGGTAACATCGGCACCTCTGCACGCGAGTAGTCGTCGCGGCGGAAGATCGCCAGCGCCCAGAAATGCGGCGGCGTCCACACGAAGATGATCAGGCACAGCAGCAGCGCATAAGGATCCAGGTGGTTGGTGACCGCGGTCCAGCCGAGCACCGGGGGGATTGCGCCGGCGACGCCGCCGATGACGATGTTCTGCGACGTGGCGCGCTTGAGAAAGGCGGTATAGACCACGGCGTAGCCGATCAGGCCAGCGAAGGTGAGCATGGCGGTCAACGGGTTGACGAGTGTCGCCAGCACGATCATCGAGACCACGCCTATCACACTGGCAAACACGAATACCTGGCGCGAAGTCAGTTGTCCGGTGGCCAGGGGTCGTTGCGACGTGCGCACCATCAGCTTGTCGATGCGCTGGTCGATCAGCTGATTGAATGCAGCGGCAGACGATGACGCCAGCCAGATGCCCAGGGTACCGAACAGCGCGGCCCGCCACGGCGGCAGGCCGGGTACGGCGAGCAACATGCCGATCACTGCGCAGAACACCAGCAGCGCGACGATGCGCGGCTTGGTGAGTTCAAGGTACTGGCGGGCGATCGCTGGCATGCGCGCAGTTTACGGCCTGATGTGTTCCGGCGGTACGCGCAACCGCACCAGCAGTGCCAGGAGCACGAACAGCAGGATCGCCGCGCCGCCGTTGTGCGCCGTGGCGACCGGCAGCGGCAGGCCAAGCACGACGTTGCCGACACCCAGCGCGACTTGCAGCAGCAGGGCAGCGGACAGTGCGACCCCCGGCAGGCGCGTTTCGCGCCGGCGCGAAGCCAGTATCGCCAGCCAGAACCCATAGGCAAACACGATCAGCGCACCCAGGCGATGCGCGAGCTGGATCGCCGTGCGTGCCGGGGCATCGAGCACGCCGCCTTCGTAATCGACACCGATGCCGCGCCAGAGAACGAACGCGGAATGAAAATCGGTGGGCGGTGTCCATTGGCCCAGGCAGCCCGGAAAATCCGTGCCGCAGGCCAGGGCGGCGTAGTTGGCGCTGGTCCAGCCGCCGAGCGCGATCTGCGCGCCGAGCAGGACGAGGCCGAGCAAGGTCATTCCGCGCAATGCGGCATTTTCCGCATTTCCTGCCGGCACGAGGCTCAGTCGCAGTGCGGTATAGGCGAGCAGCGCAAACAGGGTCATGCCGCCAAGCAGGTGCGCCACCACCACCAGCGGCAGCAGTTTCAGGGTCACCGTCCACATGCCGAGCGCGGCCTGGAAAAATATGAGTGCGGCGGCTAACCAGGGGACGACGGCCAGACGTCCGAGATCGCGCCGGCGCCATCCCGCCAGCAGTGCCAGCGCAAATGTCACCAGACCCAGTCCGCCGACCAGGATGCGATGCACCTGCTCGCGCCAGGCCTTGTCCGATTCCACCGGGCGGTCCGGAAACGCCGCATTGGCGCGGACAATCTCGTGCGTCTGCGTGGGCCAGGTCAGCTTGCCGTAGCACGTCGGCCAGTCCGGACACGACAGGCCGGCATTGGACAGACGCACGAACGCGCCAAACACGATCACGAGCAGGGCGAATGCCGTGGCCAGCCAGGCCAGGCGACGCAGACCGGTGAACCGCGCTGCGGAAAGATTCATCAGTAAATGACCCGCTGGATGTCGCTGCGCAGACCCTGCGCGGAATAGCCATCCGCAAAATGCAGCATCAGCAAACCACGCGGGTCAACCAGGGCCAGTGCGAGGGAATCCTCGCCCTTGGCGCGCTCGGCGGCAAATGCGCCGCCATCGTCACGCCCCGCCAGCAGCGGCGCGCGCGCGGCGACATAGTCCGCCGGCAGCGCGGGGCCGATGTAGGCAAGGCGCAGTCGCTCGGTATTCCTGCCAAGGGTGATGCGCAAGCGCAGGGCCTCGTCGAGGCGTTCACGGCACGCCGTCGCGCATTGCGCGCCGGGCAATGCAAGCAGCGTCCAGCGGTATTTCGGGTCGTGCCAGGCCAGCGTGCTGCCGTCGCCCAGGGTCACCGTTACCGCGCCGATATCGCGCGGCGGATCGACGAGAGTGCCGCTGCTGCGCGTCTGCTGCGGATGCCAGCCGGCGGCACCCAGCCACCAGGCAATCGCCAATGGCGCCGCAAACAAGAGCAGCAGCAGGATCAGGGTCAGGCGGTTTCGATCTCGGGTTTTCATTTTGTTGCATTATCCACTTTGCGCCAGTGTTTGCCGACGAAGATCATCAGCGCGACGATGGCGAAGGCAAACCATTGCAGCGCGTAGGCGCGGTGCCGCTCCGGCGGCATAATGTTCGGCGTCCATGCACGCACGAAACCACTGTCCGCCTGCGGATCCAGCAGCAGCAGGCGCGGCAGCAGCGGCTTGCCCAGATCGGCCGCAAGCGGCACCTGATCCAGGTAGAGCGTCAATTTCGGCCATGCCGTCTGCGCCGGCAGCGCATCGCCGCCGACCCGGATGCCGCCGCCCGGAAACGGCGCGTAGATCCCGTTCAGCGCGACCTCTCCTGCCGGCAGCGGCGGCAGTTCCGGCGACGTGCCCGGCGCATGGCTCCATGCCGTCCAGCCGCGGTCCACGAGCAGCAGGTGATCTTCGCCATCACCGGCAAACACGCCGATCGCGTGCACGCCAAGCTGGCCTTCATGCATCTGTTCGTCGAGCAGATAACTGCGCCCGGCGAGAAAATGCCCGGAGATGCGCACATGTGGATAATGCTGCATATCCGTGATGTTGCGCACACTGTCGAAATCCACCTGCGTTGCCTGCGCTGCCGCGCGAAACGCGGTGAGCAAGCGCTCCTTCTGCCCGGCGCGGTCAAGCTGCCACAGGCCCAGCGCGATGAACGCCGCCATGCCGGACGCGGTCAGCGCCAGTGCGAACCACGATGGGCGATGCCAGCGCCGCGCTGTCATCGTTGGCCGGCGTTATACTTGCGCACGCCTTGCCGCAAGGGAACTTCGCCCATGTTGACCACACTCGCCATCGTCGCGTTTCTGATCTTGATCGTCTACAACCTGGGGGCAGGCCTGTATTTCATGATGACCGACAAAGGCCAGACCGACCGCACGCTGAAGGCGCTCACGCGCCGCATCGGCCTGTCGGTGCTGCTTATCCTGCTCGTCATCCTGGGTATCTGGACCGGCGTGATCAAACCGCACGGTCTCGGGCAATAAAAACAGGACTGAGGTCTGAATAAACTAACGAGCCGGCGTTTTTTGCCGTGCGGCCCTCAGCCCTCGCTCTTACAGCACATACACAAACATGAACAGGCCCAGCCACACCACGTCGACGAAGTGCCAGTACCAGGCGACTGCCTCGAACGCAAAGTGGTGATCCTTGGTGAAGTGCCCTTTGAGGCAACGGAACCAGATCACGGTGAGCATGATCGCGCCCAGGGTCACATGCATGCCGTGGAATCCGGTCAGCATGAAAAACGTTGATCCGTAGACGCCGCTACCGAGAGTCAGATTCATCTTGGTGTAGGCCTCGATGTACTCGTGGGCCTGGAAATTCAGGAACAGCGCGCCGAGGATGATCGTGGCGCCCAGCCAGATCAGCAGCTGCGTGCGATGACCGGCACGCAGCGCGTGATGCGCAATCGTGATCGTCACGCCCGAGGACAGCAGGATCAGGGTGTTCAGCAGCGGCACGCCCCATGCCGGCATGGTCTCGAAGGCACCGCCGATCTGGCCCGGTCCATTGGTCGGCCACACCGGCGCATAGCCTTTCCACAGGAAGAAATTCGTCAGCGCGCCATCGCCCTCACCGCCGATCCACGGCACCGAAAGATTGCGCGCATAGAACAATGCGCCAAAGAATGCGGCGAAGAACATCACCTCGGAGAAAATGAACCACATCATGCCCATGCGGAACGAGGTATCGACCTGCTTGTTGTAGGTGCCGGCCAGCGACTCGGCGATCACCGTGCGAAACCAGCCGAACATCATCGAAAGCAGGCAGACAATGCCGAGCGCCATGACGTACTTGCCGCCGGCAGTCTCGTTGACCCACATGCCGGCCCCGCCCACGGTGAAGAAGAGACCGAACGAGCCCAGGATCGGCCAGCGCGTGCCGTGCGGGACGTAGTAGGCGCCTTGTACTTGTGACATAGCGGTATTCCTCGAAATTCTAGCTTGCCGGTTTTGTTGCAGCCAGTTTCTGGTCAGCCAACCGTTTCGTCGCCAGTTGATTGTTGTAGAAAGTATACGAAAGCGTCAACGTATCGATATCACGTGGCAGTTGCGGGTCAACGATGAACTTGACCGGCATGCGGCGCGACTCGCCCGATTTCAGCACTTGCTCGGTAAAGCAGAAACATTCGGTCTTGTTGAAGTACAACGAAGCCTTGTTCGGCGCGATGCTCGGCACGGCATTGCCGACGATCGCCGTCGGCGCCTGATTGGTCGCATCGAACCAGGCGCTGCTCAGCACGCCGGGATGCACCCTGATGCTCACCACTTCCGGTGCAAACTGCCATTTCAGCGCACTGTTGACGCTGGCCACGAACTGCACGGTCACCCAGCGTGTTTCGTCCGGAGCGAACCCGGCAACCTTGCCGGCGCTGTCCGGCGCGTTTTCAACGCGTCCGATGTAGCCATGTTCGCAGGCAATGCGATAAATCGGCACGCAGGCGAAGCCGAACAGGAACATCGAGGCACAGGCTACCAGCGCGCGCTTGAGAAAGCGGCGATTGCGCTGTGCGGTGTTCATCTCCATTGGTGCCGCATTTCCATCAGTGCCAGATGCCTTGCTTGATGAAAAACAGAACGAAGATCGTCAGTGCGATAGCGGCCATGATCCATACCGTGCGCCGCACCGCGGCGCGACGCTCGGCTGGATCGAATTTGAGCTGTTGACTGTTGTTCATCGTTGAGCGAAGAAACTTTGAAAAGTGCAGCCACGGATGGCCGCTTTGTGATTTTCTCGATCAGGGGAGAGTGCGCAAGTCAATGCGTCACATCGCCGTGCGCCAGATCCTCGTCATGGATTACCGGCGGCGTGGCGAATGTATGGAACGGTGCCGGCGAAGGCACGGTCCATTCCAGTCCATGCGCACCTTCCCAGGCCTGCGCCTTGGCCTGCGCGCCGTGCTTGAGCGAATGCCACAGGATGAAGAACATCATGAACGGCGTCAGGAACATGCCGTAGGCGCCGATCGTGCTGATGAAGTTCCAGTCGGAAAACGCGACGTTGTAGTCGGGAATGCGGCGCGGCATGCCGGCCAGTCCGAGGAAGTGTTGTGGGAAGAACAGCACGTTGACGAACACGATGCTCCACCAGAAATGCACCTTGGCCCAGGTTTCGTTGTACATGCGGCCGGTCCATTTCGGCCACCAGTAGTAGATGGCCGCAATGATCGAGAACAGCGCGCCGGTGACCAGCACATAATGGAAATGGGCGACGACGAAATACGTGTCCTGATACTGGAAATCGGCCGGCACGAGAGCCAGCATCAGGCCGGAGAATCCACCGATCGTGAACAGGATGACGAAGGCGATGGCCCACAGCATCGGTGTCTCGAAACTCAGCGAGCCTCCCCACATGGTCGAAACCCAGTTGAATACCTTCACTCCGGTCGGCACCGCGATCAGCATGGTCGAGTACATGAAGAACAGCTCGCCACCCAGCGGCATGCCGACCGTGAACATGTGGTGGCCCCAGACGATGAACGACAGGAACGCAATCGAGGCGATCGCGTACACCATCGCCTGATAGCCGAACAGGGGCTTGCGGCTGAAGGTCGGAATGATCTCGCTGATGATGCCGAAGGCCGGCAAAATCATGATGTAGACCTCCGGGTGGCCGAAGAACCAGAAGATGTGCTGGAACATGACCGGATCGCCACCGCCGGCCGCGTTGAAGAAACTGGTGCCGAAATACTTGTCGGTCAGCAGCATGGTCACCGCGCCCGCCAGCACCGGCATCACCGCGATCAGCAGGAAGGCGGTGATCAGCCAGCTCCAGGTGAACAGCGGCATTTTCAGCAGGTCCATGCCCGGGGCGCGCATGTTGAGGATGGTGGCGATGATGTTGATCGCGCCCATGATCGAGGAAATGCCCATCAGATGGACCGCGAAGACCATGAAGGCAACGCTGTTGCCGCCCTGGATCGCCAGCGGCGGATACATCGTCCAGCCGCCGGCCGGGCCACCGCCGGGCATGAACAAGGTCGACAGCAGCAGCAGGAAGGCAAACGGCAGGATCCAGAACGACCAGTTGTTCATGCGCGGCAGCGCCATGTCCGGCGCGCCGACTTGCAACGGAATCATCCAGTTCGCCAAGCCAACGAACCCGGGCATGATCGCGCCGAAGATCATCACCAGCGCATGCAGCGTGGTCATTTGATTGAAGAAATACGGCTGCACGAATTGCAGCCCGGGTTTCATCAGCTCGGTGCGGATGACGCCGGAAAACGCCGCGCCGATACACGCCATCGTGAACGAGAAAATCAGATACAGCGTGCCGATGTCCTTGTGATTGGTCGAGAACACCCAGCGGTTGAGAAAGCCGTGCGGCTTGTCGTCGTGATGATCGTCGTGGTGCGCGGCAGCGTGGGTGGCCATGATGAACCTCTTAATTGTTTTGCGATCGTCCTTGATCGCTGGAATCACGAAGCAGCCATCCATGGCTGCACTATTCAATTTGCTTCTAGCCGTTGGCCGGCGCGGTTGCTGCCGGAGCCGGCGCCGGAGCCGGCGCCGGCGCGATCGTCGTGGCTGGTGCGGCCGCCTGGGTCACAGCCGCTTCCTGCTCGTCCAGCCATTTCTGGAAGTCCGCCATCGGCACCGCCTTGACCACGATCGGCATGAAGCCGTGATCCTGGCCACACAATTCGGCGCACTGGCCGCGGTAGATGCCTGGCTCGTGGATATTCGTCCAGTCGTCGTTGATGATGCCGGGGATGGCATCCTGCTTCCAGCCCAGTTGCGGCACCCACCAGGCGTGGATCACATCGTCGCCGGTGACGACGAAACGAACCTTGGTATCGGTCGGCAGCACCAGCGGATGATCGACATCGAGCAGATAGGTCTGTTCGCCACCTTGCTTCACCGCCCAAGGGTCCATGCCGGACTTCAGCTCGCGGGTCTTGTCGCTCAGCGGATCGAGCCGAGAGATGAAATGCACGTGGTAGGGCTTGTCGCCGACGTTGACGTAGTCGTAACCCCACTTCCACTGATACCCGGTGATCTTCACCGTCATCTGCGAATCTTCGGTGTGGGCCATGCTGATCATCACGCGCGTTGCCGGCGTCGCCAGCCCGATCAGGATCAGGATCGGCAGCACGGTCCACACCGCTTCGACCTTGGTGCTGTGGCTCCAGGTCGCCGGTATGGCGCCCTTGGATTTGCGGAACTTGAACATGGCCACGATCATCACGCCGAACACGATCACGCCGATGACGCAGCACACGTAGAAGCCCCACATGTGGATGTCATAGACCTCGCGCGAGGTCTGGGTGACGCCCGGCGTCATGTTCAACTGCCACGGCACCGCCACAGCATGCGCAGCGCCCGCATGCATCGCCAGCACGGCAGCCGTCAGGGCAGCGCCCAGTGCTCCCGTGAATCCGCCCAGTTTGCTACGCAGTAAGCCGGCACACTTCATTCGTTGTCACCTTGCTTCGATATTCCCGATGATCCATCGCGCGCCTGCAAGGGCCGCAGCAGATCGGTCAGCCGTTGCGCCAGAACCCGGCGCTCCGCCTCGTTCAAAAAAGCTCCAACTTCCACGTCGCGTCCGTGCGATCCGAGCAGCAGCCGGCTCGGCCAGCCGCGCCGACGGCCAGGCAAAAGCCGCACCCGCACCCAGTATGGATGAAAGTGCGCAGTCCCGGCACCTGCCGCGACGATCTCCAGTCGCGAGGGCATCAGCGTAATGGTTTCGCCGTTGCCAGATGCGCGCCAGACGCGATTCAAACAGTACGCCAGCAGTGCCAGCACCGATACCGCGAACACCGGCGCCAGCACGATTCCACGCCATGCTGCCAGCAACGCAAAGCCGATCGTGGCGATGCTTTGTGCGATCAAATACAGCACCAGCCCCGGTCGCGACAGCGACCTGTGCGGCAGCACCAGCACCGACACGGTTTCAATCGACGGCGAGCCTGGAGCTTGTTCGATCATTGGAAATACAGCACCACAGCCCGCCAATGATAGTGAGCGCATCCATCAGGGGCAAGCGCGCCTTGTGCGCATGAGCGATCGCGCCTGCCGCGGCAGCCCCTGCGTGCGATCGCCGGGGGCTGCTAAACTACGCGGCCTTGCGTGCGTTCCGGATATGCCGGCCGCATGAAACCGTGCGAAATCCGATGAACAGCCCCATCCTCAGTCCCGAACTTTCACCTACAGCCGAGGCCGCCCGCGCGCGCATGACGGCGGCCTACAGCCGCGACGAAAGCGTGGCGATGAACGAGTTGCTCGCGCAGGCCACGCTGCTGCCGGCCGAGCGCGATCTGGTGCTGGCGCGCGCCACCGAACTGGTGGCCCGTGTGCGCGCGAAGAAGCATGAGCAGAGCGCGGTTGAATCGTTCATGCGCGAATACGACCTGTCCAGCGAGGAAGGGGTGCTGCTGATGTGCGTGGCCGAGGCGCTGCTGCGCATTCCGGACAAGGCGACCGCGGACAAGCTCATCTCCGACAAGCTCGGCGAGGCCAACTGGGAAACGCATCTGGGCAAGAGCGACTCGGTCCTGGTCAACGCGGGCACCTGGGGCCTGATGCTCACCGGCAAGCTGGTCACGCTCGCCGACGAAACCCAGCGCAATGTCAGCGGCGCTTTCAAGCGCCTGATCGGCCGGGCGGGCGAACCCGTGATCCGCCTGGCCGTGCGCCAGGCGATGCGCATCATGGGTCACCAGTTCGTCATGGGTCGCACGATCAAGGAAGCGGTGGATCGTTCCACCGAAAAGGACAACCGCGCCTACCGTTATTCCTACGACATGCTCGGCGAAGCTGCGCTGACCCAGCCGGACGCCGAGCGCTACCACCGCGCCTACAAGGACGCGATCGTCGCGCTCGGCGCACGAGGTCCGTACCGGACCGTACTCGATGCACCGAGCATATCGATCAAGCTTTCGGCGCTGCACCCGCGCTACGAGGTGGCCAAGCGCGCGCGCGTGCACGCCGAACTGACGCCGAAGCTGTTGGAACTGGCGCAACTGGCGAAGAACAACGGCATCGGCCTGACCGTCGATGCCGAAGAAGCCGACCGCCTTGAGCTGTCGCTGGAAATCATCGCCGCCGTGCATGCCGATGCCTCGCTCGCCGGCTGGGACGGTTACGGCCTCGCCGTGCAGGCATATCAGAAGCGCGCGCCATTCGTCATCGACTGGCTGGCCGAACGGGCCACGCAAACGGGCCGGCGCTTCTGCGTGCGCCTGGTCAAGGGTGCGTACTGGGATTCGGAAATCAAGCGCGCCCAGGAAGGCGGCCACGCCGGCTATCCGGTGTACACGCGCAAGCCCAACACCGATGTTTCCTATCTGGCCTGCGCGCGCCGACTGTTCGATCACGGCGCCGCGTTCTATCCCGCCTTCGCCACGCACAATGCGCACACGATCGCGGCGATCCAGCACTTGGCGAATGGACGTCCATTTGAGTTCCAGCGGCTGCACGGCATGGGTGCCGACCTCTACGCCGAAGTTGTCGGCGACAATTCTATATTTGCTTCGAACAAGTCCATCCGGGACTTGTCGAAGCGCGCCGAGTCCGGCGCAGGTCCGGAATCGGCTACGACGAATCGAGCAAGCTCGATTCGCGTTGGACCGTCCATGGCCCAAATCAACATGCCGTGTCGCGTCTATGCGCCGGTCGGCAGCCACGAGGACCTGCTGCCGTATCTGGTGCGTCGGCTGCTGGAAAATGGCGCCAACACTTCATTCGTGAACCGCATCGTCGACGAGTCGCTGCCGATCCGCGACCTGGTCGCCGACCCGGTCGATACGGTGCGCGGCTTTGCCGCGATTCCGCATCCGCGCATTCCGCAACCGATCGATCTGTATTCGACTTCTGTGGGAACGCGGAAATCGATATCCCCGCAACGGAAGAATTCCATGGGCGTCAATTTCGGCAACGACAACGAATTGAAGACACTGGCCGATGAAGTCGCCAAGGTGGCGACCGACTGGCACGCGGCACCACTGGTTCCCGGCGCCGCGCTCACGGGCGAAAAACAGCCAGTGACCGATCCTTCCGATCGCCGCCGCCAGATCGGCACCAAGCAGCAGGCCGATGCGGCGACCGTGGAACGTGCCCTGGCCAATGCTGTCGCAGCACAGCCGGCATGGGATCACCTGCCCGCCACATCGCGCGCAAAGATTCTCGAGCACGCCGCCGACCTGCTCGAAGCGCGCCGCGCGCAATTCGTCGCGTTGTGCGTGCGCGAAGCGGGCAAGACCCTGCCCGCCGCGATTTCCGAGGTGCGCGAGGCAGCCGATATGTGCCGTTACTATGCGGCCATGGCGCGCAAGCTGATGGGCCATCCGGAAACCCTGCTCGGACCCACCGGCGAATCGAACGAATTGTCCCTGCACGGCCGCGGCGTATTCGTCTGCATCAGTCCATGGAATTTCCCGCTGGCGATCTTCACCGGCCAGGTTGCCGCCGCGCTCGCCGCCGGCAATTCGGTGATCGCCAAACCCGCCGACCAGACCGTGCTCATTGGCCATGCCGCTGTGAAATTGCTGCACGAAGCGGGCGTGCCGGAGGATGTGCTGCAATTCGTCCCCGGCAAGGGCTCGATGATCGGCAACACCTTGCTTACGCGCGCGGAAATCGCGGGCGTGTGCATGACCGGATCGACCGAAACCGCATGGACGATCAACCGCACCCTGGCCGCGCGCAACGCGCCGATCGCCGCATTGATCGCCGAGACCGGCGGCCAGAACGCGCTGATCGCCGATTCGTCGGCGTTGCCGGAGCAACTGGTCAAGGACGTCGTCGCCTCCGCGTTCGACTCGGCCGGCCAGCGCTGCTCGGCCGCGCGCGTGCTGTTCGTACAGGACGACATCGCCGACAAGGTGATCGCAATGCTGTCCGGGGCCATGGATGAACTGAAAGTCGGCGATCCGGGCCTGCTGTCGACCGACGTCGGTCCCGTGATCGATGAGCCGTCGCGCAAGAGTCTCGCCGATCACGCCGCACGCATGGACGCCGAAGCCAAGCTGATCAAGCAGGTGCCGCTCGGGCCGGAGTGCGCCTATGGCACGTTCTTCGCGCCGCGCGCCTACGCGCTGAAATCACTGTCGCAACTCACCCACGAGGTCTTCGGCCCGATCCTGCACGTGCTGCGCTGGAAGGCGAACGAACTCGACGCCGTGATCGACGCGATCAACGCGACCGGCTTCGGCCTGACCTTGGGCATCCACAGCCGCATCGATTCCACAATTGCACATATTTCACAACGCGCCAAAGTCGGCAATTGCTATGTCAACCGCAACCAGATCGGCGCCGTGGTCGGCGTGCAGCCGTTTGGTGGCGAGAATCTGTCGGGGACGGGCCCGAAGGCGGGGGGGCCGCATTACCTCTTGAGGTTTGTGACGGAGCGGACGTTGACGGTCAATACGACGGCAGCGGGGGGGAATGCGTCGTTGTTGACGTTGGGGGAGTGAAGCTTCAAAGTCGTCCTCTTCAAGGGGAGGGTTTACGCCTGCACAGCAGACGCTTGTTTCGCCAGTTTGAAGCATCCGAGGCCTTGCGGAATAGCCCTAGCTAGGGAACCGTTTCGCGCTGCTTTTAATGGATAAGTATTTTTCCCTCGACTCGTAATTTTTCCCTCGACTCGATGTTATTGTCATCAAAGACAATGAACCCGTTGAACTCGGAGTAAAAGGCTCTTGGTACGCCTCCGACTTCTCGGATAGCACGAGAGCGATCCCATGTATCGGGAGCTTCTTTGCAGGTGCCTTGACCTACCAGCCTCCCAATTATTGCTCTGTGAGGCTGTACCATTGTTTTGCAGCTTTGCTCATAGCCGTTCTACCACTGGCAAACTACAGCCCGGTTTCATTTCGGCAGCATATCGTGTACGGCGAGTATAGCTATGGTTTCTAATGCCGCTTTGGGCACGGCCACTTCTCAATGAACGCTGATGATGTCGGAATGATCATGTCGTTGTCGACGTCGGCACGATGCGCTTTTATATACGCATAGACAACATTGGCCACTTCCAAGAAATCGGTGACTTTGCTGCTTGGGCACGTCATTCTAGTCACTCCGCTAAGCTCGAACATCCCAAGCGCATATCCAATGGCGATTCCATATAATTCACCCTGCCCTTGATCTATCGCTCGCGTGAAATCACGTCCAGTCGCAAACTCCACGGGTTGTTGGCTTGTTGTCTGTCGCGGCTGTTGCGCGAGCCCCTGCTGTTTCATCTGCGTATTGTAGTTATCCAACGTCTCCTGCTGTGATTGACGTAGGCGGTCATCTTGAAATTGACGCACAGGATCATCTTGCGCATACCCGCGTGGTCGCAGGCAGCGGCAATGTGTTCACTGACCTTGGCTTCGACGTGGCCGAAGCGCAGGTCGTGGCGCTGTGTACGGAGCTGATGGCACGGCTGCGCAAGCATCTTGCCGACCAAGAATGGACACAAACCGAGGCGGCGAGGCTCTTGGCATCACCCAACCGCGCGTGTCGGCGCTGATCAGGGGCGTATGGAGGGATTTCAGCGTGGGCATGCTGTTGACGCTCGCGGCACGCGTGGGATTGCATCCGCGATTGCGGCTGGCGGCCTGATTCACACGAACTTTCAGCTCCTACCGGGGCAAAGTTCGGCAGGCTGCGGCGAGCAACGCGAACCGCATCGATCGAGAACGATGCGATTCACTTCGTTCATCGCATCCTGCCGTGCTCTCCTTTAGAACTTGTATTGGCCCGATATACCCAGGAGATTTCCCTTGTCCGCGAACACGCCGGCAAGCACATCGCCCGTCGCGCTCACGTCGGTCACATGCGCATCGTTGACGAACAGGTGCGCGTAACCCAGATCGAAATTCCAGTGCGCATCGGGTTTGTAGCCCAGGCCCAGCGTCACCCAGCGCCGGGTCGCGTCGGGTACGCGCGGGTCACGGGTATCGGCGCTGGTGGGGGTGCCGTCGACGGCGAGGCCGCCGCGCAAAGTCCATGCCTGATCGAGTTTGTATTCCGCGCCGATCGAACCGAACCAGGAATTGCTCCAGTCGAATACTTCCGTCGTCGCCGGCTGGTACGGATTGGCGTACGTAACGGTCAGTCCCTTCAGTGTCGACCAGTTCGTGTATGCCACGTCGGCGCCGATGCTCCAACGCTCGTCGAGCGTGCGCCACCAGCTCACCTCGGCCGTGGCGGGCGTGTCGAAGACCGCGCTGCCTTGCGTGTTCTGGAACACCGGCACGGGCGATTGCGCGAACACGCCGGCGACACTTGCCGGCACGCCAAACGTGGCGTTGCCGCTCAGCGTGGAATCGATCTTCGAGCGGTAGTCGAAGCCGACGCGGTCGGCGTCGGTCGGCTTCCATAACAGACCCAGCTGCCAGCCGTAGCCCCAGTCGTGGCCCTGCACGCTGCCGTAGCCATCGGCTGATTGCGGCAGGAAGGCGCCAGGCGGCAATTGCGGATTGGTCGCCAGGATTGCGCCGAAGTCGATAGCCTGGCTCAAGGTTGCGCTGGTGCGCTGCGCGATCGCGCTGGCGCCGATCGAAAACTGGTCGCTCAAGGCATACGCCGCGGAAAAGGTCAGGGCGATGGACTGCAATCTGGATTCCAGCCCCTGGTAGCGACCCACCCAGCCCGAGTCATATCCGGTCTGGAAACCGAAGGGCACGTTGACCCCGGCACCCAGGCTCCAGCGATCGGTGGCCGGCATCGCGAAAAACACCGCCGGCACGGCCTTGGTCGTACCGCCGTTGCCACCATTGCCGCCGCTCAGCGGCTGGCCGAGCGCGTCAAAACCGACGCCGCTGAAATGCGTGCTGAAATTGACTCCGGTCAAATCGATCTGGAACGCCGGCGCTTTCAAATCGGTCATTGCTGCCGGGTTGTTGACGACGACGGCGGCATCATCGGGCGCGGAGGTGGAGCCGGCGTACGCGCGGCCCAGTCCGGCGGCATCGTCTTCCTTCAGCTGGAATCCGCTGGCGTGGATATTCGCGGATGCTATGCACAGGGCAATGGTGGCCGGTAGCGCAGCGAGCGTGAACTGGTTCAATCGAAACGCGGGACGCAACATGATATTTCTCCTTGGAGGTGATCAAGCAACTCCCCTTCAGTGCGCTGAACGCACCGGCAACTTCGCGATTCTGCGGCGGCGGATGTTAACGGCGTACTAACAAATTCAGGGGCCGCTGTCATCGTACGCGCGCGGCAACAGGCGGGCGTTACGGTAAAGTAGCGCCATGTACCTTGAGTTCTACGGCCTCAAAGAGCCGCCCTTTTCGATCACCCCCGACCCGCGCTACGTCTTTCTTTCCGAGCGTCACCGGGACGCGCTCGCGCATCTGCTCTATGGCATCGGCAAGGGCGGCAGCGGCGGCTTCGTGCAGTTGACCGGCGAAGTCGGCACCGGCAAGACCACGCTGTGCCGGCTTTTGCTCGAGCAGTTGCCGGAAAACACTCGCGTCGCGCTGGTGCTGAACCCCAAACTGTCGCCGGTCGAACTACTCGAAACGATCTGCGAGGAACTCAAGCTCGACATTACCGGACGGCGCGGCAGCCCGAAGGGGCTGGTCGACACACTGAACATCTACTTGCTGGATGCATACGCGCAAGGTCTGCGCGTGGTGCTGATCGCGGACGAAGCACAGAACCTGTCGACCGATGCGCTCGAACAGATACGCCTGCTCACGAACCTGGAAACACCGACGCAGAAATTGCTGCAAATTATACTTCTGGGTCAGCCAGAGCTGCGTGATCAGCTCAACCGGCCGGAATTGCGTCAGCTCGCCCAGCGCATCACCGCGCGCTATCACCTCACGCCGCTGGACCGTGACGAGACCGAAGCCTATGTGCGCCATCGCCTGGCCGTGGCCGGCGCCGCGCGCCTGCCTTTCTCGCGCCTGGGCCTGCGCGCCGTTTACGAGCGTTCCGGCGGCGTTCCGCGCCTGATCAACGTCATCGCCGATCGCGCCCTGATGGCCGGTTATGCGCGCGAACAGGATTCCATCGGCGAGCGCCTGGTCGATCGCGCGGCCGATGAAACCCTGCCGGGTCATGCACGTTACTGGCTGCGCCGCTACGGGCGCTGGGCTGCGGCGGCGCTGGTGCTGATTGCCATCGCCGGCAGCCTGCCCTATTGGTTGCATCAGCCGCCACCGCCAGTGCAGGCAGCGACGCTCGTACCGGTAGCGCCGCCCGCAGTCGTTGATGATCCGGTCGCTGCACTGCAGGCGGCGATCGGGCACAGTCCGGACTCGGAACTTACCGCCTGGACGCAACTCCTGGCGCGTTGGCAGGTCAATTCCGGCGATGTTTCGGTTCGCGACGCAGCGCGTTGTCAGAATGTGATCTTCAACGGCCTGGATTGCCTGCACGGTTCCAGCACGATCGAGCAGCTCGCGCGCTTCGACCGGCCGCTGATCCTGATGCTGCGGCAGGGCGATGCGCGCGCCGTCGCGCTGCTGCAGGGCGTCGATGCGCAGCATGTTCGGCTAGACTTGGGCGGCCAGAGCAGGATGATCGACAAGGCCGCGCTGGGCAGCGTATGGAATGGCGAGTTCATCGCCGTGTGGCGGCTGCCGGCCGGAATACCGGCGACCTTGCACTCCGGCGATGCCGGCCCGGGCGTGGCCTGGGTCAAGGCGCAGCTCGCGCGCATGGATGCCGGCAAGGCCGCGGACACGGGTCCGGCGTATTTCGACGCGGCGCTGGAAGAGCGCGTGCGCAAACTGCAGGTGGCCTACGGGATCAAGCCGGATGGCATCGTCGGTCCGGAGACTCTGTTCGCGCTGTCGGCGCTGGACGAAGCCGGCCCGCATCTTTTTCGCAATGTAGAACAATAAATGTGAACAACGCCTCATGTCGCTGATTCTTGAAGCTCTGAAAAAGTCCGAAGCCAAGCGCCGCCTCGGCGAAGCGCCCGGTCTGGGCACGCCGTTCACGACGGCTGCGCCGCGACACGGCCCGCTGCCCTTTATTGTCGTTGCAATCGTCATCGCTGCCGGTGCTGGCTGGTGGCTGCTGCATTCGCCGTCGCCCGTTGACAAAGCGACGCCATCTGCAGCCGGGTCCGCAGCCTCACCCCAACAACCCGGTGTTGCGGGAATGACTGGCAGGCCAGCGGCCGCCGCGCAGGGGCCCGCGACGGCGGCGCCACTGGCTGGCATCAAGAAACCCGAGGCCGCGGACAGCGTAGCGAAGGCGCCGGTGACGGCGATCGCGCCGACCGCGGACGCGCCAAAGGCAGCGCCGAAATTCAGCGAATGGGTGGCGCTGCCGGATCGCTCGCGCAACCCAGCGCCAGCAAACGGCACAGCCATCGCGGGCGCGAAATCCGTACGCCCCGCAACCGAGCCCGTACCTGCTCGCGCACCTGCAGCCGTGCCGACGCCCACCACCGCCGCTGCACCTGTTGCAGCACGTTCAGCGGATGCAGGAACTGCCGCGGTCAAATCTGCGCCTGCCGATACGGCAACTACACGAGGTACTGCCACTGCCGCGCCGGCAGCGGCAACCTCAGCGGCAGCGCCGTCACCGGCACCATCGGTGGCCAAGGACGGGGGCAATGCGCAGCCTTACAGCGAGTTGTCGTTTGCGCTGCGCAAGGACTTGCCACCGATCAAGCTGAGCATGCATGTCTACTCACCCGATCCGGCACAACGCTTCGTCATCCTCAACGATTCGCGCCTGGTCGAAGGCGATGCGCAGGAGGATCTGACCTTGCGCGAGATCCGCCCCGATGGCGTCGTGCTCGAGTTTCACGGCCAGCGCTTTTTCTTTCCACGCGACGGCCTGTAGTCGCGGACGCGCCGCATGTTCGTGAGCGTCGAACAGCGGCACCGGCAGCACCCGCCCTGGGCGACGATCGCAATCATCGCCATCTGCGTAGGCGTATTCCTGTGGCTGGCCAATGCGCCCGTGGACGAGCGCATCCAGTTCCTGCGTCGCTGGGGTACGGTGCCGCTCACGCTGTTCGACAGCAACGCTCCACTGGCGCAATCGATCGCGCTACGTGCGGCGCGACTGGTGACGGCCCTGTTCATCCACATCGACTGGCTGCACCTGACCGGCAATCTGCTGTTCCTCATGATCTTCGGCCTGTCCGCCGAGCGCGCCCTGGGTGCGGGCCGGTTCCTGGTCCTGTTCCTGGTCGGCGGCGCGCTCGCCAACCTGGTCGGCGCGTTCACCCTGGCCAGCGCCAACGCACCGATTGTCGGCTCGAGCGGCGCGGTGTCGGCCATCGTCGGCGCCTATTTCGCGCTGTTTCCGCGCGCGCGCCTGGGTTTGGTGTTGCCCTTGGGCCTGTTCCTGGAATTCGTGCGCATCCCGGCGGCGGCCCTGATCGGATTCTGGATCCTGCTGCAACTGCTGTTCACCTTCGTGGGCCCGGCCTTCGGCGCGGTGGTGTGGTGGACCCATATCGCCGGTTTCGGCATAGGTATACTTTTTGCGCTGATCTCCCGGCCTGGGATTGCGCGCCGGTTGCGGCATTAGGCAAGCCACCCGCGGGAAGCTGACAGCGGCGTTGCAATTGTGTGGCGAAGGCCCGCCATCTACCATCGCGGTTCCTTTCGGGAGACCTCCATGTTGCGCCTGCATCTTCGTGCCATTGCCCTCGTCGCGTCCAGCGTTCTGCTGACCGCCTGCGCGGCGCAAAAACCGCAGCCGGCACCGGTCCTGCCGCAGCCGCCCATCGCCGCCGTGCATCCCTACAATGTGCAGTCGCCGAACGGCGTGCGTGTCGACAACTACTACTGGCTGCGCGACGACACGCGCACCAGGCCCGAGGTGCTCGACTACCTGAAGGCCGAGAACGCGTATTACGCAGCGATGACGGCGCATACCAAGCCGCTGGAAGATGCGCTCTACAACGAGATCATCGGCCGCATCAAGCAGGACGATTCCACCGTCCCGGCAAAACACAAGCACTTCTACTATTACACCCGCTATGAGGAAGGCAGGGAATATCCGGTCTATGCGCGCCGGCGCGACAGCGAAACCGGCCCGGAACAGGTCATGCTGGATGGCAGCGCGCTGGCCCAGGGACACGACTTCTACCAGATCGCGAGTGAGGATGTCAGCCCGAACGAACAACTGCTGGCCTATGCGGATGATGCCGTCGGCCGGCGTCAATACACGGTGCATTTCAAGGATCTTGTCACCGGCAAGAACCTGCCCGACGAGATCAGGAACACATCGGCGTCGACCGCCTGGGCCGACGACAACAAGACGCTGTTCTACGTCGAGAACGATCCGGTCACGCTGCTGACCGTGCGCGTGCGCAAGCATGTGCTCGGCACCGACCCGGCCAAGGATCCGGTGGTCTACGAGGAACGCGACCAGAGCTACTACATGGGCGTGACCCGCACCGGCGACGACAGGTACATCGCGATCGAGGAGAGCAGTACGTTGTCGTCCGAACTGCGTTTCATTGCGGCGAACCAGCCAAAGGCGAAATTCAAGGTGCTGGCGCCACGCGAACACGATTTCGAATACCACGCCGACCACATCGGCCATCGCTGGATCGTGCGCACGAACTGGAACGCGAAGAATTTCCGCGTGCTTGAAGCCGACGATGCGCATGCCGGCGACAAGAAGCGCTGGCACGAACTCGTGCCCGGCCGCGACGACGTCTTCATCGGCAGCACGGCGGCGTTCAGGAATTATCTGGTCATCGGCGAGCGCAGCGACGGTCTGCAGCGCGTTCGCATCAAACCATGGGACGGCGGCCACGAGTTCTTCGTCAAGTCAGACGATGCCGATTACACCGCCACGATCGGCGACAACCGCGAACAGGATACCGACACACTGCGTTACGATCTGTCGTCGCTGGTGACGCCAAATTCAGTCTACGACCTCGACATGAAAACCGGCACGCGAACGCTGCGCAAGCGCGATCCGGTCCTAGGCGGGTACGATCCGGCCAACTACGTCGCCGAACGCGTATGGGCGCCGGCACGCGACGGCACGAAAATCCCGGTGTCGCTCGTGTACAAGAAAGGCTTCAAGAAGGACGGCACGGCGCCGCTGTATCAGTACGGCTACGGCTCCTATGGCATTTCCAGCGATCCGCGCTTTTCATCGCCGCGCTTCTCGCTGGTCGATCGCGGCTTCGTCTATGCCATCGCCCACGTGCGCGGCGGCCAGGAGATGGGCCGCTCCTGGTATGAGGACGGCAAGCTGCTGAAGAAGAAAAACACGTTCACCGATTTCATCGACGTGACCGAATACCTGGTCAGGGAAGGCTACGCGGCCAAGGACAAGGTGTTCGCCGAGGGCGGTAGTGCCGGCGGCCTGCTGATGGGCGCGATCGCCAACATGGCGCCGCAGGACTACCGCGGCATTGCCGCGCATGTGCCTTTCGTCGATGTCGTCACCACGATGCTCGACGAGAGCATTCCGCTGACCACCAACGAATTCGACGAATGGGGCAATCCCAAGGTCACCGTCTATTACAACTACATGCTGTCGTACTCGCCCTACGACAATGTGACGGCGCAGGCATATCCGGCCATGCTCGTCACCACCGGCCTGTGGGATTCGCAGGTTCAGTACTACGAACCGACCAAGTGGGTGGCGAAGCTGCGCGCGACGAAAACGGACCAGAATCCACTTTTGCTCAAAGTAAACATGGAAGCCGGGCACGGCGGCAAGTCCGGACGCTTCCAGCGCTATCGCGAAGTGGCGGAGGAGTTTGCGTTTGTGGTGGATCGGCTGGGTGCGGTGAACGCAGCGGCTGACAGTTCAGGAAAGCAAAGTCAGGCGCGAAAGAATTGATCGCAAAACAGACATGACGAGAAGATACACGACGGCCTGAAATCCCGTGTGCAAGACGCCGGGTATCGGCCCGCAACTGATCATGCCAATCGTTCGCCACAGCCGATGCGGTGACTCGCAGCATCGTTATCGCTCGCCTTCAGGGCCATGTTCGCTCGCGTCGGCAATCCGCAGTCAAGGCGTAGCGCAAGCGCGGCGAACTCTACCACCCCATCGCCTTCAACTTCTCCGCCGTCGCCGCATCCGCCGGCCGGGCGATCAGGCCACCCATGGGACTGATCGTCGCACGGTAATTGGCGCCATCGGCCAAGGGTAGATAAGCGGCGCTGCCGTAGTCGGCGTCGATCCAAGGTAGCCATTGTGGAAAATGCTGTTTCAGTTCCCACAGGTCGACGGGAGTGTCGCGTCCGAGCGGAACGACGGTTGGCTGCGCAGCCTGTGCCTGTGCAGCATCGTGATAGCGCCCGGAGATGCGGTCGAGCCGATACAGCGGCTGCGCGCCGAGCATGACCGCGCGCGGCGTCCACTTGATCACGCGCGCATCGAGCTGCCATTCGTCGCCGCGCAATTCGGCGCTTTGATGGGTGCCGTCGGGAAAATCCACGCGCAGGGCGAAATTCTGCGGACCGAGCTGACGCGCGGTCAGCGATGCCACCGGCACTTCTCCATTCAGGCGCTGGTATCCGATCAAGGCCGTGCCCAGCACTGCGCCAAGCAGGGCCAGACACAGCGATACCAGCATCCACAACGCGCGATTCAGCGCCCGGCCATGGCGACGTGCGCGCCAGTGGCGGCGGCTGGCGACGCCATGCCCGATTGTGAACAGCAACGCGATGGCGCCGATGACATAAACGACGAGACTGAGGTTTTCCAGCATGGCTGCGCATTCACGGCCGCGAGGCCCCGATCATACTGCGTCATCGCTCGCGGGGATAAGGCGACGTTATACTGTGCATCAAGTCCTGATGCTGCGGAATGCCCATGAGCCGTCGAATCCCTTCCATCCTCCTGCTGCTGATGATCGCCACCACGCTCGTCGCCTGCGGCAGCAAGGGCGCGCTGGTCATGCCCAACCAGCAGGCCACATCGAAGAAGAAGCACACACCGAAGGCAGCGCCGGTACCGCCGACGCCCGCCACACCGGCGGCTCCTGTTCAACCGACGCCCGCGTCGGGCGACGGGTCCGGGCCGGCGCAGTGACACGGAGTCGCGGATGAGTTTGCCCCCGCTGCGATGAACCTGCGCTTTTCCAAGATGCACGGCCTCGGCAATGACTTCGTCGTCGTCGATTGCCGCGCAAAGCCTTTCGCGCTGAACGCCGCGCAAACCGCGCGCCTGGGCGATCGCCACTTCGGCATCGGCTTCGATCAGTTGCTGACGATCGAGCCGGCGCACGATTCCACTTGTGCATTTCGCTACGGAATATACAACGCCGACGGGTCGCCGGCCGCGCAATGCGGCAACGGCGTGCGCTGCATCGCCGCGTGGCTGCGCCGGGCCGGTGCGCTGGCCACAGGCACCGTTCGTCTGCAAAGTCCGTCCGGGCCGGTCGGCGTGGACTTGCTCACCGACGGCCGCGTGCGCGTCGACATGGGCGTGCCGCGTTTCGCACCGGAACAGATCCCCCTGCGCATGCCGGCATCGGATCCCTACTGGCTGCAGATCGACGATATCGACGTGGAATTCGGCGCCGTGTCGATGGGCAATCCGCACGCGGTCATCGAGATCGGCGACGTCGCAGCCGCACCGCTGTCGACACTCGGTCGGGCCCTGTCGACCAATGCGGCATTTCCGCAGGGTTGCAACGTCGGCTTCGCCCAGACCGTCGATCGGTCGCTGCTGCACCTGCGCGTATGGGAACGCGGCGCAGGCGCGACGCTGGCGTGCGGCAGCGGCGCCTGCGCAGCGGTTGCGGTTCTTCGCCGGCGTGGCAAACTCAATGCCGACGTGGCCGTGCAACTGCCGGGGGGCTCGCTCGACATCCAATGGGAAGGCGCCGATGCGCCAGTATGGATGAGCGGTCCGGCTGAATTCGTATTCGAGGGAGAGATTGGGTTATGAGCGAAATGAGTGTCAAGGACGGCTTGACGGCGATGGAAGTGGCCAGCTACCTGCGCCGCCATCCGGAATTCCTCGCCGAGTTTCCCGACATCGCATTGACCCTGGCGATGCCGCGCGAACAGGGTGCGACGACATCGCTGGCCAGCTACCAGCTCGAAGTGCTGCGCGACAAGAATCGCGAACTCAACCGGCGCCTGCACGAACTAATCGAGATCGCGGCCGAGAACGAGCAATTGATGGTGCGTGTGCATTCGCTCACGGTGGCGCTGATGCGCGAGCATACGCTGGGCGGCAGCGTGCGCCGCGTCGTCGCCGGCCTGACCGAGGATTTCCACACCGATCTGGTGCGCCTGGTCCTGTTCCGCAACGCCAGCGCGGAACTGCCGTCGGCAGACTGGCTGATCCTTGCCGCCGGTGGCGCCCGCGAACTGCCCGCCTTCGCCGAGTTCATCAAACGCAACGAGCCGCTGTGCGGCCGCCTGCAGCAGGACAAACTCGATGCATTGTTCGGAGCGCACGCCGGCAGCGTGCTATCGACCGTGCTGATGCCGATCGATGGCGTGGGTATGCTCGCCATCGGCAGCCACGACGCCAATCGCTTCCATCCGGGCATGGGTACGGTGTTCCTGAAACTGATCGGCGAAGCGATCGCCGCAGCGGTCGCACGCTTTCCACCAGGCTGAGCAGATGATGACCGAGCCGCTCAACGGCGCAACCGAGCGGTTTCTGGACTATCTGCGTCATCAGCGCCGCTATTCGCCGGGAACACTGGGCAACTACGCCCGCTCGCTCGCCGCGCTGTGCGCGCATGCTGAAGCGCTGCAGGTGCGCCGCTGGCGCGATTTGCGCTCCGAACAGGTGCAGGCGTTCGTCGCCAACGAACACCGGCGCGGATTGTCCCCAGGCACGCTGAAACACATGCTTGCCGCTTGCCGCAGTTTTTATCGTTACCTGGCCCGCGAAGGCGAAGCCACGTCGAATCCCGCGCTCGGCGTGCGCTCGCCAAAGGTACCGCGCAAACTGCCGCAGGTGCTGGATGTCGACGAGGTAGCCGCCCTGCTGGATTTTCCCGCCGATGATCCACAAGCCACGCGGGACCGCGCACTTCTGGAACTTTTATACTCCAGCGGCCTGCGCGTCTCGGAACTGACCGATCTGCGCTGGCGCGATCTGGATCTGCACGACGGCATGGTGCGCGTCACCGGCAAGGGCAGCAAGACGCGTGTCGTACCGGTAGGCACCAAGGCCATCGTCGCACTCGCCGCGCTGCGCGAACAGGATCATCCGCAACCCGGCGATCCGCTCGTGCACGGACGCCAGGGCAAACCGTTGACGCCGAACGGCGTGCGCGCACGATTGAAGCGCCGCGCAAAGGACCAGGGCGTGTGGAAGCGCGTGTACCCGCATTTGTTGCGCCATTCCTGTGCCAGCCACGTGCTCGAATCCTCCGGCGATCTGCGCGCCGTGCAGGAGCTGCTCGGCCACGCCGACATCGGCACAACACAGATCTATACGCACCTGGATTTCCAGCATCTGGCGCGGGTTTATGACGCCGCGCATCCGCGGGCGCGGCGCAAGCGCTAGGGTTTTCCAGTGCGGAGACGCCTGCCTTCGCCACCGGACAACGAGTATGCCCGCCGCTTCGTCGCGGCGTGGTCGACGGGGGTACGGAATACCTTTCCGTCGTCACTGCAGAATATATGTGGCGCAAATCCATTGGCTGGAGTGCCCCCACCTGTCGCGGAGCACGCGTCCACTTCTGCATGCGTCATCTGAAGGAGCGGCCTTACACCTGCGGCGCTTGGAATCTGCCGGAAGCGCCCCCATCATCGCAGGTCTCAGATCAGCGATACCAAGCCATGTCCGACTCCTTCCACGCCACCACCATCGTTTCCGTGCGCCGCGACGGCAAGGTCGTGATTGGTGGCGACGGCCAGGTCACGCTCGGCAACACCGTGGTCAAGGCCAATGCGCGCAAGCTGCGGCGGCTGGGCAAGGACGGTAACGTGATCGCCGGTTTCGCCGGAGCGACGGCCGACGCGTTCACCTTGTTCGAGCTGTTCGAAGCCAAGCTCGACAAGCACGGCAACAATCTCACCCGGGCTGCTGTTGAGCTGGCCAAGGAATGGCGCACCGACCGCCGTCTGGGCCGGCTCGAGGCGATGCTGGCTGTGGCCGACAAGGATGCCTCGCTGCTGATTTCGGGCAATGGCGACGTACTTGAGCCAGAACACGGGCTGATCGCGATCGGCTCCGGCGGTCCGTTCGCGCAGGCTGCAGCCAAGGCCTTGCTCGAACACAGCGACCTGCCGGCACGCGACATTGTGGAAAAAGCGCTGAAGATCGCCGGCGATATCTGCATCTACACGAATCACAACGTGACGATCGAAGAACTGTGAATGGGGAATCGAGAATCGGGATTGGGAATAGCCAAGTCGCCTGACCCGCTCTGACTCGTCCGGATTTTCAGGCAACAACCAAATCTCCTCACGCCACCTCTACCTAATTCCCGACTCCCCATTCCCGGCCCGCCAATGTCCGAACTCACCCCTCGCGAAATCGTCAATGAACTCGACCGCTACATCGTCGGCCAGAATGCGGCCAAGCGTGCTGTCGCGATTGCGCTGCGCAACCGTTGGCGGCGCATGCAGCTGGATCCGTCGCTGCGCAATGAGGTGACGCCGAAGAACATCCTCATGATCGGACCGACCGGTGTCGGCAAGACCGAGATCGCGCGGCGCCTTGCCCATCTGGCCAACGCGCCGTTCATCAAGGTCGAGGCGACCAAGTTCACCGAAGTCGGCTACGTCGGCAAGGATGTCGAGCAGATCGTGCGCGATCTGGCCGATGTCGCGGTGAAAATGGCGCGCGAACAGGCCAAGGCGCAGGTGCGCAGCCAAGCCGAGGACCGCGCCGAAGACCGCATCCTCGATGCACTCCTGCCGGCACGGCAACAGCCGCTGGGCTTCTCCGGCGAACCCCATCCGGTGGAAACGCGCGAGGCCGAAACCCGCCAGAAACTGCGCAAGCAGTTGCGCGAAGGCACGCTCGACGGCCGCGAGATCGAGATCGAGACGCAGGTCAATCTCGGCGTCGAAATCATGGCGCCGCCCGGCATGGAGGAAATGACCCAGCAGTTGCGCGGCATGTTTTCCTCGCTGGCCGGGCAGAAGAGCCAGCGGCGCAAGCTCAGCGTGGCCGCGGCGCGGCCCTTGCTGATCGAGGAAGAAGCCTCGCAGATGATCAACGACGAGGAAATCAAGACGCGGGCGCTCAACGCGTGCGAGCAGAATGGCATTGTCTTCATCGACGAGATCGACAAGGTCTGCCAGCGCGGCGAGTGGAGCGGCGCCGGCGTCAGCCGCGAAGGTGTACAGCGCGACCTTTTGCCCCTGGTGGAAGGGTCCACGGTTTCCACCAAGCATGGCATCGTCAACACCGATCACATCCTGTTCATTGCCTCCGGCGCATTTTCGCTGGCCAAGCCATCGGACCTGATTCCGGAATTGCAGGGTCGCTTTCCGATCCGCGTCGAGCTGTCCGCGCTGAGCGCCGACGATTTCGAGCGCATCCTGTCCGAGCCCCAGCACGCACTGACGAAACAGTACACGGCGCTGTTGGCAACCGAAGGCGTGACGCTGGAGTTCGCGCACGACGGCGTGCGCCGCCTCGCGGAAATCGCGCACGCCGTCAACGAGCGTACCGAGAACATCGGCGCGCGCCGTCTGCATACTGTGCTGGAACGCCTGCTCGACACGATTTCCTACGAGGCCCCGGACCAGAGCGGCAAAAGTTATACTGTCGACGCGGCCTATGTGGACGGTCATCTGGCCGCGCTGGTGCAGGATCAGGACTTGAGCCGGTACATCCTTTAATCCAGGCGCTCGAAACAAGCCGACGTTTTCATCAGCGACCCGACATGGCCACGATCAAACATCATCGCGACAGCAGCAATATCGTCCAGTTCCGCGGCCGCGGCGTACGCGCGCAGTTGCGCGAGGCGCTGGACGCTCGCGCGCCGGTACAGCTGGCGCGCGAACGCATTGCGCCCGGCTGGATCCATGGCTACATCATCGGCCTGTCGGCGGAATTCTGCCTGGTTGCCGAAGTCAGCGACGCAATGCACTTCGACGGCTTCGTCGTCATCGCCGTCAGCGATGTCAGCGCGGTCGAACAGGACCCCGGACGCGAATTCGTCGAAAAGGCGCTGCAGCTGAATGCAGCGACGCTGCCGGAGCTGCCCGGCTTCCGCCTCGACGACTGGCAGGCAATCGCCGAATCCGCCGCCGCGCAAACGCCGCTGGTGTCGCTCAACATGCTCGACGAGGAGGACGGGGAAGTCAGTTATATCGGCCGTCTGACCGGCGCCGAACACGACGCGCTGGTTCTGCAGGAAGTGGATCCGAATGCGCACTGGTATCCGGACACCGGGGCCTACGAATTCGCCAGCATCGGTTCGATCGGCTTCGGCACGGCCTACATGCTCCTGCTCGCGCGCATCGCCGGCATGCCGCCGGCAGCCGCGCCGACCAGCGAGTTTTCCGCGTGAGTGCGAGTCCGCGGCCGACCGGCATCACCCTGCATAGCGCATCCCGCATCTTGGAAGTCGCGTTCGACAGCGGCGAAACCTTCCGTTTGCCATGCGAATACCTGCGCACGCATTCGCCCAGCGCGGAAGTGCAAGGCCACGGCCCCGGTCAGCGTGTGCTCCAGGTCGGCAAGCAGCAAGTGAACATTGTGGAAATTGTCCCGGTCGGCCATTACGGCGTGCTGCTCAGGTTCGATGACGGCCACGATACCGGCATTTTTTCCTGGGCCGTGCTGCACGAACTGGGTGCGCACCAGGCCCGGAACTGGCAGGCGTATCTGGACGCCTTGCGCAGTGCCGGCCACGCGCACGACTGAGATGCTGCAAATTCAGGTTTTGCCGGTCGCTTCGTCGCTGTTCTTTGCGTTGACGGCGGCTTCGGCCTGGAAGAATTCCGCCGGCAAGAATCCGCAGGGCCGTGCCAGCAACAGCAACGGGAAATTCTGGATCTGCGTGTTGTAGTCGAACACGGTCCGGTTATAGGCGCTGCGCGCTTCCTGCAGCCGGTCCTCGACGGCGACCAGATCACGCTGCAACTGCAGGAAGTTGTCGCTGGCCTTGAGTTCCGGATAGTTTTCCTGCAAGGCCAGCAAACGTCCGATGTATGCACCAAGTTCATGCTCGGCCTGCCCGCGATCGGCCATTGACGCATCGGCCTGCCGGCGGCTGCGCAGCTCGGCGATGGCGGTCAACGTCGCCTGTTCGTGTGCGGCGTAGCCCTGCACGGCGGCCACCAGTTGCGGGATCAGATCATGGCGTCGTTGCAGCTGGATATCCACGCCGCTCCATGCCGCACGCACGCGATTGCGGTCGGCGACCAGATCGTTGTAGGTGAAAATCCCCAGCAGCACCAGGGCCAGCGCGGTACATCCGATCGCCCACATCACATTCATCCTGTGCGTCCCCAACGTGGATCCTGCCGATCGCAGCCATGAGCCGGCGTTCTCCAGGACCGGTTTTCTCCGCGCCGTTTGAGCGATACTGTAGCAACACCGTCGCAAACAGGACACAAGCCATGCCCGAAGGCCCAGAAATCGATACCGACAAGTTGCGCGAGACCATTGACGAGGAACTCGACCACGAAGGTGGCAAGCTGCTGCGTACCGTCGCATTGACTACCGCCGTGTTCGCGGCAATGGCGGCGATCGCATCGCTGGAAGCCGGCGGCACGGTCAACGAGGCGCTCGCGCTGAAGACCGAAGCGACGCGCCTGCAGGCCGAGGCTTCGGATCAGTGGGCCTACTATCAGGCGAAAGGCCTGAAGGCGACGATCACCGAGGCACAAAAGAATACCTGGGCAGCACTCGACAAGACGCCGCCGGCGGACCTGGCAGTCAGTGCCGAGCGTTACGTCGAAGACCAGAAGAAGAGCAAGGAAAAAGCCGAAGAGCTGGAGCGTCAACGCGACGAACACGGCAAGGAAGCCGACGAACTGATGCATCACCATCATTTCTATGCGCAATCCGTGGCGTTGCTGCAGGTGTCGATCGCGCTTGGCGCGGTCGCCGCGCTGACCCGCCGCAAACTCGTCTGGGTCGGCTCGGCCTTGCTCGGCCTGGTCGGCTGCGGCGTGTTCGCCTGGGCATTTTTCGGCGGCTGACCATGAGCGAGGAAGCCACCACCCATTTCGGCTACCGCGAAGTGCCGCTTGCCGATAAGCAAAAACTCGTCGGCAGAGTGTTCACTTCCGTCGCCACCAAGTACGACCTGATGAACGACCTGATGTCATTCGGCGTGCACCGGCTGTGGAAACGCTGGTTCGCGGCGACCAGCGGCATGCGCACGGGCGACTGCGTCCTGGATCTGGCCGGCGGCACCGGCGATATCGCCGCGCTGCTGTTGCCGCGCGTCGGCGCCACGGGCAGCGTCGTGCTCGGCGATATCAATGCGGCAATGCTGCACAGCGGACGCGACCGTTTGCTGGATTGTGGATTTGTGCGCAACCTGCACTATGCGCAACTCAATGCCGAGGCACTGCCATTTCCCGATTGCAGCTTCGATGCCGTCACGATCGCCTTCGGCCTGCGCAATGTCACCGACAAGCCGCGTGCGCTCGGCGAAATGCTGCGCGTGCTCAAACCCGGCGGCCGCGCGCTGATCCTCGAATTCTCCGCAGTGCGTTCGACCCTGCTCAAGCCGCTGTACGATTTCCATTCGTTTTCGGTGCTGCCCAGGCTTGGCGCGTTCATCGCCGGCGATGCCGAAAGCTATCGATATCTGGCTGAATCGATCCGCAAGCATCCGGATCAGGCCACGCTCAAGACGATGATGGAAACCGCCGGTTTTGCCCAGGTCGACGTGCGCAATCTCTCCGCCGGCGTCGTTGCAATCCATCGCGGTTACAAAATTTAACACGCGTTGGCGATTTACCGGTCCTGTCCTAGTCCTTTCGACACAGGCGCAGTGTGCGCCGCGGCGGATAATCAGGCGTTTTCCGGCGCGCAGGCGCCGGTCCATCGACAATCGGGGAGAAACGGCGTGCGCAGAGAAATCGTATCCGCAATCTTGTTTGCCGCGCTGCTGGCGCTTGGCCTGCCGGTGCCCGCCGCCGAGCACGAACAGGGCAAGGCAGACGAATCGGTGAAGGTGGAGGTGCAGAAGTCAGACAAGGAGAAGCCCGAGCCGGCGCCGGCAGAAAAAGCCGTGACGACATCGCACAGCGTGCAGATCGGCGGCCGCAGCATCGCTTACAAGGCTACGGCCGGCACCCTGGTCATACGCGACGACAAGGGCAAGCCCGACGCCAGTGTGTTCTACGTCGCCTACACCACCGACGGTGAAAAAGATCCCGGCCGGCGGCCGGTGACATTTTTATACAATGGCGGACCGGGCTCTTCGAGCATCTGGCTGCACATGGGCTCGTTCGGGCCATTGCGCATCGTCACCGAAAGTCCGCAGGCGACCGCGCCGGCGCCATACCAGCTGGTGCCCAATGCCGACAGCCTGCTCGACAAGAGCGACCTGGTGTTCGTCGATGCGATCGGCACCGGCTACTCCAAGGGCTTGCCCAGCGAAAAGGACGGTTCCGACAAGCACGGCAACGACGCAAAAGAGATCAACCCGGACAAGCGCTTCTGGGGCACCGATCAGGACATCGACGCGTTCGGCCGCTTCGTGCAGCGCTACATCACCGCGAACAACCGCTGGAATTCGCCCAAGTTCCTGTTCGGCGAATCCTATGGCACGCCGCGTTCGGCCGGACTGGTCAAATATCTGGAAGACAAAGGCATTTCCTGCAATGGCGTGGTCCTGCTGTCGTCGATCCTGAACTACGGCACGCGCCTGCCGGGCCAGGACAACGATTTCGTCGGCAACCTGCCGACCTTCGCCGCGATCGCCTGGTACCACGACAAGCTCGCCAACAAACCTGCGACGCTCGAGCCCTTTCTCACCGAAGTGCGCAATTTCGCCCGTGGCGAGTACGCGGTAGCCTTGAGCAAGGGTCAGGCGCTGAGCGCCGAAGAAGCCGATGCCGTGGCGGCAAAATTGAACAAGTATACCGGCCTGAGTGTCGCCTACCTGAAGGAGGCCAGCCTGCGCGTGAACCCGAGCCGCTTCCGCAAGGAATTGTTGCGCGGCGACCGCCGCACCGTTGGGCGCTACGACGGCCGCTTCGAGGGCATCGACAGCGATGCCGCCGGCGAGAATCCCGAAAGCGACGCTTCCGATACCGCCATCCGCGGCGCGTTTACCGCCGCGTTCAACGACTATCTGGTGCGCGAACTGCACTACACCAGCGAGGTGCCTTACAACGTTTCGGCACCGGCGATCATGGACTGGGACTGGAAGCACAAGGTGCCGGGTTCGCAACGTCCGGTGCCGTTGCCGATCATGGTCGGCGATCTCGGTGCGGCGATGCGCGAGAACCCGCATCTGAAGGTGTTGTCGGCGAACGGCTGGTTCGATCTGGCAACGCCGTTTTTCGGCACCGAGTACGATCTGGCGCATCTGGACATCGACGCGAAACTGCGCCAGAACCTGAGCATCACCTACTACCCGTCCGGTCACATGGTGTACCTGAACCTGGAAGCGCTGAAACAGTTCAAGGCCGATCTGGCGAAGTTCTACGACAGCGCCGCGCCGCGCTAGACATCAGGCCTGCTCCCATTGCTGGGTTGGCCGGTGTGACCGACTGCCCACGACCTTCACTGCCGTTCGGCACCTGCCGCTTCGGCGAAGGCCGGATTGGGACGTACCAGGGCGGGGGTGAATTGCTATCCGGCCCGCTTACTTAGTCGCGCGCGGCTGTCTCGATAACCTGGGCGACGGCGCGGGGATGAGAGATGTGGACGGCGTGGCTCGCCTCGATCTCGGTCACCTTCGATCCGGCGCGCTTGGCCATTCGCCACGCGATTTCGGGGTTAAGTGCGCGATCCTGCGCGGCGATGATGGCGTAGCTTGGCCTGTCGTGCCAGGCGACGGCGGTCAGCTTCGCATGGAAGGCAGCGCCCGATACCGGCATCTGCGAATGCGCCATGAACTCGGCCAGCCCCTTGGGCAGATCGGCGCCAAAGTCGGTGGCGAACTTCGCCGGATCGAGGAAGACAAAACCGTCCTTGGTCGGTTTCAGATCGCCGCGCACGGACGGCATGGGCGGGGCCACCTCACCGCTGGCCTCGCCGACATCGGGTTGGAGCGCGGCAACATAGACCAGCGCTTTCACCTTCGGATCAATGCCGGCTGCCGTGATGATCGAGCCGCCGTAGCTGTGGCCGACGAGGATGACCGGGCCGTCCTGCTGATCGAGAACGCGCTTGGTCGCAGCCACGTCCTCATCGAACCCCGTCAGCGGCTCTTGCACGATGCTCACACGATAGCCGTCCCTGGCCAGCACGTCATAAACACCCCGCCAGCTAGAACCATCGACGAGTACGCCGTGAACGAGGACGACGTTCAGGGCCGCCGCGGGCGACGGAGCCGAATGCGCGGTCGCGCTGGCGGCGATCATCAGCGCCGCCAGCGCCCCGAGAAGCCTTTGGATCGTTGTCATGCCGGTCTCCATTCTCGACGCAACGTGATCGGCCGTAGGCGTTCAGTGCTGATTGGCCGCCGGGTATGGGTCCTGCAGAGCGATGGATCCAGTCTCCAGCAAGGACTTCAGGTTGGAGAGAACCTTCGGCCAGCCGCCGGACACCGCGGCGATCAGCTGCGAGAGTTCGCGCTCGATGGTGTGGGTGATCGAAAGCTTGACCGCGACTCCACTGGGTTCCAGTTCCATCGTGCAGAGCGAGGCGCCTTCGGCCCTGAGCTCGGGCTTGTTCTGGTGCTGCCACCTGATTACCAAGCGCCGGGGCGGCTCGGCTTCGACGATCTCGCCTGCGTCGAAGATCTGACCATCGGGGGACACCAGCTTCCACGAGGATCCCGCCGTCCACTGGCTTTCGCAGTGCATGCCGAATCAGTACTGCTTCATGAACTCCACATCGGTCAGTGCTGACCACAGCTTCTCCGGCGTGGCGCGGATGTAGGTCACGTAAACGAAGGTCGATCTAGCCATTGGCTTTCTCCAGTCGTCGTTTCAAATTTTCAAGCGCCTTCAGGCGCGGCTTTTCAAACTTGGCAATCCAGCGCTCGTAGACCGCCTGCAGCGGTACCGGATTGAGGAAGTGCAGTTTTTCACGACCGAGCCGCACGGTGGCCACCAGATTCGCCGCCTCCAGCACGTCGAGGTGCTGGGTGACGCCCTGCCGCGACATGTCGAGATGCTCACACAGGTCGTTGAGGGTGCGGCCGTCGTGCGCATGCAGCAGGTCCAGCAGCTTGCGTCGGCTGGGATCGGCCAGGGCCTTGAACAGCAGGTCGGTGTCTTGGCGCTCTGCCATGTCCTATATGCAAGTAGTGGCTTGCCTAAATAATATGCAAGTTTCTGGTTGCATGTCAAGCGCTGGTCGACGATCACCAACGCGCATGTTGGCCGAGGCCACTTTGTTTACCCTCGGTCTCGAATGTCGGCTGTGGCGCGTCGAATTCGTTGCCGCTAGTTCCGTTTCGGGCCGAAAGCAGCCTTCGATCAACACAAACTTTTACGAAACCCGCGATCCCCGGTCGGAATCCGCAGATGGCATACTGCGTCCATCATGTTGCCTTTCAGGAATTCTTTGACATGTCTCTTTTCCTGCGCTGCCTTGCCCCGGGCTTGCTGAGCCTCGTCGCCATGTCCTTCCTGCATGCCGAAACCGATCCGCATTCCTACGCGCAGCCGGACAAGGTGCGGGTGAGCGCGCTGGCGCTGGATCTGGATGTTTCCTTTGAACATCATCAACTGGCCGGCAGCGCCGAATTGTCGCTGGACTGGCGCGATCCGACCGCGCGCGAACTGGTGCTCGACACGCGCGACCTGAGCATAGAAAAAATCGAGGCGACGGATAAGTCCGGCAAGTGGTCGGCGATGAAGTTCACGCTCGACAAACCTGACGTGATGCTCGGCTCGGCGCTGCATATCGCGCTGGGCGAGCAATGCGGCAAAGTGCGCATTATATACAAATCCAGTCCCGACGCCTTCGGCCTGCAGTGGCTGGACCCGGCGCAGACCGCGGGCAAGAAGCAGCCGTTCATGTTTTCCCAGTCCGAATCGATCAATGCGCGCACCTGGAGTCCGTTGCAGGACACGCCGGGTGTGCGCTTCACCTACACCGCGCGTGTACGCACGCCGAAGGCGCTGCGCGCGGCGATGAGTGCCGACAATGACCCGAATCACGCGCTGGATGGCGATTTCCGCTTCACCATGCCGCAAAGGATTCCCTCGTACCTGCTCGCGATCGCGATCGGCGATCTGGCAGTCAAGAAAACCGGACCACGCACGGCGGTTTATGCGGAACCCGCCACGGTCGAGCTGGCAGCGAAGGAATTCGAAGATACCGAAACGATGATCCAGACGGCGGAAAAACTCTACGGGCCGTACCGCTGGGGCCGCTACGACATCCTCGTGCTGCCGCCGAGCTTTCCGTTCGGCGGCATGGAAAACCCGCGCCTGACCTTTGCCACGCCAACCGTGCTGGTCGGCGACAAGAGCCTGGTCAGCCTCGTCGCACACGAACTGGCACATTCGTGGTCGGGCAACCTGGTCACGAACGCCGCGTGGCGTCACATCTGGCTCAATGAGGGATTTACCACTTATGTACAAGACCGCATTGTGGAAGCGGTCTATGGCAAGCAGCAGGCGGACGAGGAATTCATCATCGACGCCAACGAACTGCGCGAAGAGATGAAGGACACGCCGGATGCCGACCAGCGCCTGGTTCCGGAACTCAGGGGCCGCGATCCCGACGATGGCCTGTCCGACATTCCCTACACCAAGGGCTCGTGGTTCCTGCAATGGCTCGAAGCGAAGTTCGGCCGCGCGACATTCGATGATTTCCTGCGTGGCTATTTCGATCATTTCGCGTTCCAGAGCATCACCACCGATCAATTCGTGGATTACCTGAAAGCGAATCTGCTGGAAAAGCACCCCGGCAAGGTCAGCATGCAGCAGGTGGAAGCCTGGCTGCATCAACCCGGCATTCCTGCCGATGCGCCGCTGCCGGTATCGGCGCGCTTCGTCGCCGAAGACAAGGAACGCGATCAATTCCTTGCCGGCAAGCTGGACGCCCGTGGCCTGCAGGCGCAGCAATGGACGACGCAGGAGTGGCAGTATTTCCTCGACCGCCTGCCGCCCCGGCTGGCGTCGCCGCAGATGAAGGCACTCGACGATGCCTATCACCTGACTGGCTCGCACAACGCAGAGATCGCGTTCCGCTGGTACCGGCTCGCGATCGGCAGCGGCTACCAAACGGCGTATCCGGCCATGCGCGAACACATGCTGCGCATCGGTCGCCGCATCCTCGTGGTGCCGTTGTACGAGGAATTGGCGAAGACGCCGGATGGAAAAACCCTTGCGCAAAAAGTATACGCGGAGGCCAGGCCCGGCTATCACCCGATGACGCGTGCGGCGGTGGAGAAGGCACTGGGCAGGAACTAGCGGCGATGCGCCCTGGACCGCATGCGGCCAGTTCGCCGTCAGCTTGGATCCTGGCCGGACAGAATCTTTCTTCGGCATACTCTGCCCGTGGGATAGCCTCCGTCGGCCTGGTGCAGAATACCGGCCCGATCTGCCCGACCACGGATTGCAGCCTGGCTGGCCCGCCATGCAGAATCGGCCCGCTACCGAATGATTCAAGTTTCCCTATGCCAAGGAGTAACCTCTGAGCACCGAGACCTCGCCGACGACCATGGAAGAGCTTTCCCCGATGCCTGGGGCAGAACGCCTGGAACAAGCGACGGTCGCGAAGGGAGGCCTGAACTGGTTTTTCTGCTTTTTCTTCGTTTCCGGATTCTGCAGCATCCTCTACGAGTTGATCTGGCTGCGCCTCGCCATGGCGCAATTCGGCGTCACGACGGCCATGGTGTCGATTGTGCTATCGAGCTTCATGGCAGGATTGGGGATCGGATCCTGGGCTGCCGGGCATCTGGTGCGCAAGTACGCGCACCGTTTCACCTCTCCGCCGTTGCATCTTTACGCCATGGCCGAGATATTGATTGGCTGTTCTGCCGTAGTCGTGCCGCTGGAGTTGCTGGCTGGCCGTTTCGTGCTGGAGCACATCGGCGACAGCTTGTCCCTTTCGTCCGCCGGCTATTACGTAGCTGCCGGGGTCTGGGTGGCCGGCACGCTGATTCCGTGGTGTGCTTGTATGGGCGCAACCATTCCGCTGGGCATGTTCGCCATCCGCAATGACCAGCGCCTGGAGTCACAACGCTCATTCAGTTTTCTGTATCTGGCGAATGTACTTGGGGCCGTGGCCGGGGCGCTGATCCCCCTGTTGCTGGTCGAGCTATCCGGTTTTACCGGCACGCTGCAATTCGGGATGCTGCTCAATCTCGCCATCGGCGGCGCTGCCCTCCGGCTGGCCCGCAAGCAAGTGTCGCAAACCGGCGCCGGCAATAGCGTCGCCGCGAACGCGCCCGACGAAGACGAACCGCCTGCCGCCGCGATGCCCGGTCTTGACTGGCGCCAGATGTCGAGAAACAGCACCCTCTGGCTGCTTTTCGCCACCGGCTTGACGAGCATGGGCATGGAGGTGGTCTGGACCCGGCAATACACGATTTTTGTCGGCACCTTTGTCTATTCCTTCGCCGCCATCCTCGGGGTCTACCTGGCCGCGACCTTCATCGGATCGAAGATCTATCGCATCTGGAGCCGTCGCCACAGTCGCGAGGGGTCGGTGATCTGGCTGTTCGTATGGCTGGCTGCGCTCATTCCGCTGCTCACCGCCGATTTGCGCCCGGACATTCCTGCGTGGCTGCGCGTGCCTCTGGGAATTGCGGCCTTCAGCGGTCTGCTCGGATTTCTGACTCCGAGGCTGGTCGATCGTTTCTCCGCAGGCGACCCAAACCGCGCCGGAATCGGCTACGCCGTGAACGTCGCCGGCTGCATTCTGGGTCCGCTGCTTGCCGGTTTTGTCCTGTTGCCCTACCTCGATGAACGCTACGCCCTGGTGGTGCTTGCCCTGCCCTGGTTACTGGTCGGCGGCGCATTCACACTTTCCCGGCAGCCCGGCTCGGCCAGGCGCTCCACGGCTCCGCGCGCGATTGCGGCCTGCGCGATTTTACTGGCGTCGTTCGCCTTGATCTTCCTGACCAGAAGCTATGTGCAGCAGACTCCGGACGCGCAGGTACGTCGCGACAGCACAGCCACCGTCATCGCGCTCGGCGAGGGCATGGAAAAGCAGCTTTACGTCAACGGCGTCAGCATGACCTTCCTCACGCCGGTCACCAAAATGATGTCCGCACTGCCCCTGGCGTTTCTGGATCATGCCCCAGCAAATGCCTTGGTCATTTGCTTCGGCATGGGCACGACCCATCGTTCCATGTTGTCCTGGGGAATCGATTCCACGGTCGTTGATCTTGTCCCCAGCGTGCCCGCACTTTTCTGGTACTTCCATGCGGACGCCCCGCAGTTGCTGCAGTCGCCGCACTCCCACGTCGTCATCGACGATGGCCGCCGTTTTCTGGAGCGCACCACGGCGCAATACGATGTGATCGTCATCGATCCGCCCCCTCCGATCGGCGCCGCCGGCTCCAGCCTGTTGTACTCGCGCGAGTTCTACACTGCCGCCAAGAAGCGCCTGCGGCAAGACGGCATTCTCCAGCAGTGGTATCCCGGTGGCGACCAGACGACGACCGCCGCCATTGCGCGCGCGCTGAAAGAATCGTTTCCCTACGTTCGTGCGTTTGGTTCCGTCGAAGGCTGGGGCATCCACTATCTTGCCAGCCGCGAACCCATCCCCGACCGGTCCGCAGCCGATCTGGCGGTACGCCTGCCGCCAGCCGCCGTCGCTGACCTGGTGGAATGGGGACCATTCCCCACCGCCGAACAACAGTTTGCCGGCGTCCTCAGCAAGGAAATGCCCATCGACTGGCTGGTCGCCCGGGACCGCAATGCGCCCGCCATGCAGGACGACCGGCCGATCAACGAATACTATCTGCTGCGTACCATGCACACCTGGCTGCGTTAAACCGCGACGTGATCCTGTACGATTTTCCGCAACATCCGCCAGGATTCTCCGTGAGTTTCGCCCTGCCAGTGGCTGTCTTCCGCCAGCGCCGGTCGGCAACCAGCCAGCCGAAATACCCCGGCTGACTTCCCGCCCCTAGCCCGGCCCCAGACTTCCAAGTTCGCGTTGCGCGGAGTCGAGCCAGTCCTTTTCCTTCTTGCGGTAGTAGCGAGGCGCATGCTTGGAACGCGCGAGCATTTCCCGGAATACCGTGCGCGCCTCGCGGAATCGTTCGCGTTGCTTGAGCAGCGCGCCGTAGCGAAAGCGCGCCTCTTCGCCGGGATAGCTGAGTGCGAGCGTGCGGTACTGCTCCAGGGCCGCATCGAGATCGCCCTGCGCCTCAAGCACGCGTGCACGCAGCAGTTCGGCATCGGTCGAGCGGAAATCGGGATTTGTGGAAAACAGCGTGTCCAGCGTTTCATGCGCGGCGGCAAAATCGCCGCTGCCGGTCTGTGCCTGGGCGAGACCGACAAGGAAAGTTGCGTCGGTTGCGTAGACGCCTTTCAATACCGAGCGATACAGCTCGGCCGCGTTCGCGTAGTCGCCCAGACGCATGCACTCTTGCGCGAGCGCGCGGCGGTTGTCGACGGTATCGGCGATCTCCAACCGCGTCTTGATCATGCGCCGCTGCCGTTCCGGATCGAACGTATGCAGCACTCTGCGCGCCGCCTGGCGGCTGCGCGGATCATTGCGCAGATCGGGGACGACTGCGGCGATCACGTAGACGATGACCGCCAGATACGAGCCGATGAACAGGATCCAGACCCAGTACAACGGTCGTCCGCTGCGCACGACGTGGACGGCGCAGGCGATCTGCAGGGCTATGGAAAACAGTACGAGTAGTGGCACGGGGAATCATCTGCACGTGGTAGGCCGGCGCAATCGTGCCGTGCGGAAAGGGTCTGGCGCAAGCGGCGCAAAGGATTTGTGGCCGATGGGGGAATCCGGCCATCGATGCCGCGGATCGCGGGAAGCAGGAGCGCCTCAGCGATTGAGCAACTTCATCGCCGCATCGGGATAACGCGCGCCGGCGGCGGCGTCAGGCGGAAACACGGCGTCGATCGCGGCGAGATCCGCCGACGTCAATTGCACATCTGCCGCGGCGATGTTTTCCTCGAGCGCCGCGCGACGGCGCGTTCCCGGGATGGGCACGACGTGAGGATCCCGCGCCAGCACCCACGCCAGGGCGAGTTGCGCCGGCGTGCAGCCCTTGTCTGCGGCCAGCGCCGTGACCTTGTCGACGAGTTCGAGATTCCTGGCGAAATTCGCGCCCTGAAACCGCGGATTGCCGCGGCGGAAATCGTCGGCATCGAAATCATCCACGCAGCGGATCGCACCGGTCAGGAAGCCGCGACCCAGGGGCGAATACGCGACCAGGCCGACGCCGAGCCTTCTGCATGCGTCGAGCATGCCGGTGCCTTCCGGATCACGCGTCCACAGCGAATATTCACTTTGCAGGGCCGTGATCGCGTGCACGCGACTGGCTCGCTCCAGCGTTTGCGCCGATGCTTCCGACAAGCCCAGATAGCGCACCTTGCCCTGCGCCACCAGCGTGGCCATGGCACCGACGGTTTCCTCGATCGCCACGTTGGCATCGACGCGATGCTGGTAATACAGGTCAATGTGATCGACGCCGAGCCGTTTCAGGCTCGCCTCGCATGCGCTCTTCACGTATTCCGGCCGGCCATTGATGCTGCGCACCTGCGGCTGTGCCGGATCGACCACGATGCCGAATTTCGTCGCCAGAAACACCTCCCTGCGCCGTCCGGCGATCGCCTTGCCGACCAGGATTTCATTCGTATGCGGTCCGTACATGTCAGCGGTATCGAGAAAGTTGACGCCGCGGTCGAGTGCATGCCGTATCGTCGCGATCGACTCGGCATCGTCGTGCGCGCCGTAAAACGCGCTCATGCCCATGCAGCCCAGGCCGATCGCCGAAACTTGCGGGCCGTTGCGGCCCAGGGTTCTGGTTTGCATCGAATGTCTGCCGTGGGTTCCGAGGCACTCATCTTAAACCATGGGTGACTTTGTCCGCGGCCCAGTGAGAGACTGTTCGGGGACGTCAGCAGGCCATCAAGGTTGCCGCTATTTGAAGATCCCTGGAATTTCGCTGCCGGGCCTGAAAAACATGGCGGACGACCAAGGACCGGAATCGTGAATCACATTGTGCGTCGATGGATCGTCTGGCAATGCCGCGTGCTGCTGATGTCGATCATTGCTTTCGCGGTCGCCGGCCGTGCGCAGGCAGACGACCAAATCGTGATCGCAGGTCATGTGGCCCGCTTCGACGCAGCCGGCCATCTGCTGCCGTGGATCCCATGGACCGTGGCACTTGAGCGTGAGATGCAGTTCTACACGCAATGCCCGGCCGATCATGGCTATCCGCGCTTCGTCACCGAGACTTTTCTTCAAAGTGACTGGACGCCCGACCCCAATCGCCGCGACACGATCCCGGCGACGCAGAACGGCATGGGCATCCTCTCCTACCTGAAATTCCACGCGTTGCATGGAAAGCGTGATGCGATCTATCTCGACACGGCACGCGCGATGGGCGACTACTTGCTGCACGAGGCGCTCACGCCGCCCGCGGGCAAATATCCCCGCTTCGCGCGCTCCACCGGTACGCGCGGACAGTTTCCGCTGTCGGCGGATACAGGTTCGCAGGCAGATCATCCGTACGAAATCGAGCCGGACAAGGGCGGCATCGCCGGCTACGCGCTGGTGCAGTTGTTCCAGGCCAGCGGCGAGCACAAATATCTGGCGCAGGCGCTGCACCTCGCACGCGTGCTGGCCGCAAACCAGCAGGTCGGTGACGGCTCCCATTCTCCCTGGCCATTCCGTGCCGACTATCGTACCGGCGCGGGTCGCGGAGCCGTCTCCGGCAACATGACCTACATCCTGCGTCTGTACGACGCATTGAAGCTGTGCGGATACCGGGAATTCCAGGCACCACGCCAGGCGCTATGGCGCTGGATCAAGCGTTACCAGATCCCCAGCACGGCGGCCGACGGCGCATTGTTCGCGCAGTTCTTCGAGGACCACGATTCGCCGACCAATCGCACGGCCTGGGCGCCGCTGAATCTGGCGCGGTATCTGCTGGAACAGCGGGCGGCGCTTGACCCGGACTGGCGCGCCGATGCCGCCACCCTGATCCATTTCGTGCGCAGCAACTTCACGCATGTGGAATTCGGCGTGACCGTATGTCACGAGCAGGACGAGGATCACGAGGCCTGGGGTGGCGTGAATTCGACCTACGGGGCGGTCCTCGCCCTCTATGCGAAAGCCATCGGCTCGGCTGCCTTGGCCAGCGAGGCGCGCCAAGCGCTCAATTTCACGCTGTATTCGATCGACGACGAAGGCCGCCCGCGCGACCTGTTCAAACATGCGGTCCCCGGCGGTTGGCAGGAAGACGCGCACACCGATGTCATTCACAACTACGTGGATGCGCTGAACGCCTTTCCGGCCTGGGCGAAAACCGACTGATTTCTCCCCGATGCGCGCCGGCGGAATTGCTCTCGATCCGGGCGCTACTTCTTGTTGCTCCCCTTCATCGTCGCCTCGCGCGCCGCACGGAATTCGCTGTCCGCATTCCATTGTGGAAAAGTGGATTCGCCGGCCAGGCGCTTGCCGACGGCGTATAGCGCCTTGATGTTTTCAACCACCCCGGAAAGATCCCAGTTAGGATCGTACTCATCGCCGGGTTTGTGGTAGCGGTTGCGTGTGTAGTCGTCGATCGCTGCGCGGCCGGCGGCAACGCCGCCATCGAGCTTGTCGTAGCCGCTGTTCGCGTACAGCACCGGCACGCCCTTGCGCGCGAAGTTGAGCTGGTCGGAACGGTAGAAAAACCCCTTTTCGGATTCGCCGTCTGCCACGATCACGCGATGCTCGGCGGCGAGCGCATCCTTGAGGTAATCGTCCATCTGCGACTGGCCATAGCCGACAATCACCATGTCGTGGGTGCGCCCGATGATCTGCAGGGCATCCATGTTGATGTCGGCGACGGTTTTAGTCAGCGGCACGGTCGGATGCACGCTGTAATAGCGCGAGCCGAGCAGGCCGGCTTCTTCCAGCGTCGGCGCAAGAAACAGGATTGAGCGTTCCGGCGGCGGCTGCTGATGCGCGAACGCATCGGCGATCTCGAGCATCGCGGCAACGCCGGAAGCGTTGTCGATCGCGCCATTGAAGATGCGGTCGGCGCCACTGAAGCTGGAGCCCAGATGATCCCAGTGCGCGCTGTAGACGACGACTTCGTCGGGGCGCTTGCTGCCCGGCAGCAGGGCGACGACGTTGTCAGAACTGGTGTTGCGGATCAAGTTGTGGAAATGCGTAGAAAGCTTTGCTGCGAGCGGGCTCGACTTGAAGCCGCGCAGGTCGGCGGATTTCTTCAGTGCGTCGAAATCCGCGCCGGCCTTGGCGAACAGGCGCCGCGCCGCATCGGTTGTGAGCCAGCCGGCGACGAGCATGCGCGGTTCGGGGTCTTCGCTGGCCGGCAGATTGAACTGCGGGCCGCTCCAGCTATTGACCACCACTTCCCACGGATACGCTGCGGCGGCGGTCTCGTGCACGATCAGGCAGCCGGCGGCGCCCTGGCGCGCGGCTTCTTCGAACTTGTACGTCCAGCGGCCGTAGTAGGTCATCGCCTTGCCCTTGAACAGGGTCTCGTCGCCGTTGCCGAAGCCGGGGTCGTTGACCAGCACGACAACGGTCTTGCCCTTGACATCAAGGCCGGCGTAGTCGTTCCACTGATATTCCGGCGCGATGACCCCATAGCCCGCAAACACCAGATCGCTGTCCTTGAGCTCCACCGCCGGCTTGTCCTGCAGCGTGCCAACGATCGTATCGGAGCGATAGGCGAACTTTTCCACATTGCCGCCTTCCGCTACATCGAGCGTGATCTTGTCGCCGTCGAGCAGAGTGGTCTCGACCATGGGCACGCGTTGCAGATAACTGGTGCCGTTGCCCGGCTTCAGCCCAATGCTTTGGAACTGATCGACCAGATACGTCGTGGTCATGCGTTCGCCGATCGAGCCAGGCTTGCGGCCCTCGAACTCGTCCGAAGACAGACGCTGCACATAGGCGGCGAAATCCGCAGCGGTGATGTCCGGCGAGAAGTGGCCTTCGCGGGTGGGCTTGGTCGCCGCTGCTGGCGTGGTCGCAGTTGCCGTGGGCCTCGTCGCGGCAGCGACCGGCGCCGTGTCCGTGGATTGCTGCGGGCCGCAGGCGGCGACCAGCGCGGTGGTGCAAAAGCAGAGCAAACGACGCATCACGGACTCCGGGCGTTAATGGCACGAAGTCCGATTGTAGGCAGCGCGCGGCACGCATGCCAGCGCGCCGCCATGGCTCGGCGCCGGTTATTGCGGCGGCTGGTCGCCGCTGAATTTCTTCGCGGTCGCACCTTCGACGGCGCCGATGGTCGCACTGTCGCTGACATAAAATTCGACGTCACGCTTGAAGCTCAGCTTGCCCTGCACGACCGCATGCGGCCCGATCACGATGCGCGGCGTGCGCGAGCTGCCGAAATGGAACCAGCTGCGATCCTCGTTCACGAGCACGCCGCCTTCGACTTTCGAATTCGCGCCGATGACGATATCGCCGGACGTTGTTTCCAGGCCGCCTCCCGTATGTGCCGCGTCAAGCTTGATGCTGCCGTTGACGTTGCTGACATGGCCGGCGACATCGGTACCCGCACCCAGCGTGATCGAGCCATTCACCGTTTCCACGGTCTTTGCGACGTGCACCTTGTCGCCGATGTGGATGCCGCCGTTCACGGTTTCCAGCGAATCGAGCGTCGCCGCGGTTTCGATGTCGATGCCGCCGTTCACGGTTTCGGCACTCTTGGCATGGACATTCGCGCCGACATGGATGCTGCCGTTGACGGTACTGAGCTTGCCGACGGTGGCATTGTCGGGTACGTGGATGCTGCCGTTGACCTTGTCGATATCCAGATCATCGTTGCCGGCGTATGCGCCACCGGCCAAGCCGAGCGCCAGCAGCAGGGACAGGGCAAATCGGGTCATTGCGGTTCTCCATGGCATGCAAGTCGGTAACTATGATGCCTGACGCGCCGCCAAGGTTTAAGCCGGCGAAGCAATTCCGCTACCATGCACCATCCTCTCCGAGATTGCGCCGTGTCCCGACCCAAACCCATGTTGCTGCTTGTTCTCGATGGCTGGGGCCATCGTGAGGAAACCGCGAACAATGCCATCGCACTGGCACGGGCGCCGAACTGGCGGCGCCTGCTCGCCGATTATCCGCACACCCTGATCGACACCCACGGCCTGTCGGTCGGCCTGCCGGACGGCCAGATGGGCAATTCCGAAGTCGGTCACATGAATATCGGCGCCGGCCGCGTCGTCTATCAGGAACTGACCCGGATCGACGCGGCCATCGCTGACGGCGACTTTTTCCGCAACGTCGCCCTGCTCGAGGCCTGCGCTCTTGCCAGGAATGCAACGCTGCACATTCTTGGCCTGCTCAGTCCCGGTGGCGTGCACAGTCACGAAAATCATATTGTCGCCATGCTCGATCTGGCCGCGCGCCAGGGTGTCGCGCGCATCGCCGTGCACGCATTTCTCGACGGCCGGGATACGCCACCGCAGAGCGCGCGCGCCTCGCTGGAAAAAATGCAAGCCAGATGCGCGACGCTTCTTGGCGCCTTCGTCGCCACGGTCAGCGGCCGCTACTACGCGATGGATCGAGACAAGCGCTGGGACCGGGTGAAGCTCGCCTACGACGCGATCGCTGAGGCGCAGTCCGGTTTCCGCGCCGACAGCGCGGTCGCAGCGCTCGAGGCCGCTTATGCCCGCGGCGAAACCGATGAATTCGTCAAGCCGACCGTGATCGCCGGGTATGCGGGAATCGCCGATGGCGATGCAGTGATCTACATGAATTTCCGCGCCGACCGCGCGCGCCAGCTGACTCAGGCGTTCGTCGATCCTGCATTTTCTCTATTTCCACAAAGCCGCACAATCCACTTGTCGGCCTTCGTCACCCTGACCGAATACAGCGCCGATCTGAGCGTGACCGCCATCGCCTACCTGCCGCAATCGCTGCGCAATTCGCTGGGCGAATATCTCGCCGGACTGGGGCTGAAGCAGCTGCGCATCGCTGAAACCGAGAAGTACGCACACGTGACCTTCTTTTTCTCCGGTGGCCGCGAAGAGCCTTACGCCGGCGAGGACCGCATCCTGGTGCCGAGCCCCAAGGTGGCCACTTATGATCTGCAGCCGGAAATGAGCTGTCCGGAATTGACCGACAAGCTGGTCGCCGCCATCCAAGGCAAGCAGTACGACTTCATCGTCTGCAACATTGCCAACGCGGACATGGTTGGCCATAGTGGCAAGCTCGACGCCGCCATCAAGGCGGTCGAAGCCATCGACGTTGCACTTGGGCGGTTGACCAGCGCGATTGTCCGGTCCGGCGGCGAAATGCTGATCACCGCCGATCACGGCAATCTGGAACAGATGCGCGCCGACGATGGCCAGCCGCACACGCAACACACGGTCGGCCCGGTGCCGCTGGTCTACGTCGGACGCAAGGCGACGCTGGCGCGTGGCGCGCTGCGAGACCTGGCACCGACGGTGCTCGCGTTGATGGGCTTGCCACAGCCGGCGGAAATGACCGGGCATTCGCTGGTTACGCTGGCGTAATGGCAGCCGGCGCGTGCGCTCTGAACCCTCCCCTTCAAGGCAACGGTTGGGTGAGGATGGCATTGCTCCAAGCTGTCATTCCAGCAAAGGCTGGAATTGCTCTTGATCCTGCCATTTTTCCTCCAGGCACAGCTTCCGCTCGCCTGCGGCGAGTGGAAGCTGTGTTCTATCACATGAGCGAAAGCTACGGCCTGTCGCCAAACAGGTGAATGCCACGCCATGAGGATCGAACAAATTCTTGCGCGAAGCGTATTCATGCTCACGTTGCTAACGGGCGCCTGCGGCGTTCATGCTCAGGAATCCGACGCCCAACACGCCGCCCAGGAAGCCCAGGCCAAACAGAAACTCGATGCCGTACGCACGGAAATCCACAAAATCACGGACGAGCAAAAGCAGATCAGCGCGAAGAAGAACGATGCCGCCGCCGCCCTGCGCGAACAGGAACTGAAAGTCTCGGCCACCGTGAAAGAACTGCGCACGCTGGATCAGAAACTGTCCGTCCAGCAGGGCAGGCTGGATCAACTCGTCGTCGATCGCGATGCCCTCGATGCCAGACTCAAGGACCAGCGCGACGCGCTCGCGGCACTGCTGCGTTCGGCCTATGCCATGGGGCGCGGCGAGGAATTGAAATTGCTGCTCGCCCAGGAGCGCATCGACACGATTGGCCGCATGCTCGCCTACTATCGCTATTTCGAGCATGCGCGCGTCGGCGAGATCGACGGGCTGCTCAGGGATCTGGACGCGCTGGCGCAAGTCCAGGCGCAGATCGAGCGCGAGACCGTGGAACTGAAAACCGCCCATGACGAGCGCGCCGCAGAATCCCGGCAACTGGATGCCGAGCGCGCCGAGCGCGGCCGCGCCCTCGCCGCGCTGGATATCACGCTGAAGGACGAGCAAACCAGGCTCGCCGCACTCGGCAAGGACGAGCAAGGACTGATCGAATTGCTGGCAAGGCTGCGCGACATATTCGCCGATATCCCCAAACAGATCGCCGGTGCGGAACCCTTCGCCCAGTTGCACGGTCGATTGACCTGGCCGGTGCACGGCCGCGTTGTCAGCGGATTTGGCGGCAGCGACGAAGGCGAATTGGGCAGCCGTGGCATGCTGATCGCTTCCGCCAGCGGCAGCGAGGTACATGCGATATCGCACGGGCGCGTCGTTTTTGCCGATTGGCTGCGCGGGTTCGGGCTGCTGATCATCGTTGATCACAGCGACGGCTACCTGAGCCTGTACGGGTACAACGAGACGCTGCTCAAGGATGTCGGCGACTGGGTCGATGCAAATACCGTTATCGCCACCAGCGGCGACAGCGGCGGACGCAAGACGCCAGGCCTGTATTTCGAACTGCGTTACCAAGGCAAGGCGATCGATCCCAAAGGCTGGCTGAAACCTTCTTCACGTTGAGGCAAGCTCGGGAGCCCTATAATCGAGGCCTTGTTCCAATGACCATTTTCGAGCTACAACTTCGAGCAACCTCCATGCGAATTCTGCTCACTGCCCTGCTTCTGCTCGCCGCGCCGCTGGCGCCGGCAGCCGATAACGACGCTTCCCTGGCGGTAGCGCCGCCGCCCCCGGCAAAATCGTCGGTCAGCCTGGACGATATCCGCGCGTTCACGGCCGTATTCAATCTGGTCAAGCAGGCCTATGTCGATCCGGTCGACGACAAGGCACTGATGCAGGCGGCGGTTCGCGGCCTGCTCGCGGGGCTGGATCCGCACAGCGAATACCTGGATCAGCGCGCCATGGATGAATTGAGCGAAGACACTAGCGGCAGCTACGCCGGACTGGGTCTGGAGGTGCTCGCCGTGGATGGCACGCTGCGCGTGGTCGCACCGATCGATGACACCCCGGCCGAGCGCGCTGGCATCAAGCCCGGCGACATCATCACGCGCATCAGTGGCACCCCGATCACCGCCGAGAACGTCAACGCCTCGGTCAACCTGCTGCGCGGCAAGGCCGGCAGCGAGGTTTCCCTGAGCGTCCTGCACGAAGGCGCAAGCGTGCCGGTGGACATGAAGCTCAGACGCGATGTGATTCGCGTGGCCAGCGTGCGCGTGCGCGCGCTTGATCCGGGTTACGTCTACATCCGTATCGCCCAGTTCCAGGAAGACACGGGCACCGAATTGCGCAACAAGCTCGACAAGTACAAGGCCAAGTCCGGCCCGTTGCGCGGCGCGGTACTCGATCTGCGCAGCAATCCCGGCGGCCTGCTCACCTCGGCGGTGGAAATCAGCGACGATTTTCTCGACAGCGGCGTGATCGTGACCACACGCGGCCGCCTCAAGCAGGCGGACCTGAGTTTCAGCGCGACTCCCGGCGACCTGCTCGACGGCGCGCCGATGGTCGTGCTTGCGGACAATGGCACCGCTTCGGCGGCTGAGATCGTCGCCGGCGCGCTCAAGGACAACCATCGCGCCCTGATCATGGGCCGCCGCACGTTCGGCAAGGGCTCGGTGCAGACCGTGCTGCCGCTGGATGACACGCATGCGGTCAAGCTGACCACCGCGCGCTACTACACGCCGAACGGTACTTCGATCCAGGCGGCGGGCATCCAGCCGGACATCGAACTGGCCGATCTGAAACTCAGCGTGCGTGACGCCGCGCCGTCGCTGATCACCGGCGAACGCGACCTGCCCAATCACCTGAAAGGCGAGCACGAAAAGGACAAGCGCAACGACCCTACGGCGGCTCGCGACAACCTCGACGACTATGCGCTGAGCGAGGCTCTGAACGTGCTCAAGGGCATGGCCCTGCAGCACAAGGCGGTCACGATCGACATCAAGGGCTGAAGCGTCGCCGGTTACTTGCCGCCGCTACGCGGGGGCGCGAGTGGAAAGGGCATGATCTTGTCGCCGCTGCTGGCGTCGCGGATCACGAGTGGGCCGCGCTTGTCGACTTCCTCGATTCGCACGATGCATTGCATCGGCAGATGCAGCACCCTGGTGTTGCCGAACTCGTCGCGCAGGCGTTCTTCGGTGGGGTCGACAACCATGCCCGCGCCCTGCTCGAACACCAGTTCCCCGACCTCGGTGAACCCCCACAACGCACTGCTGGCGATGTGACGCGCGTAGAGCTCCAGCGTCTGGCCTTCGCTCAGAAAAGTGACTTTGTATAGTTTCTTGCCAGGCATGCAGCCATTGTCGCACGACGCCGGATTAAAAAACGCGCCCCACCCTTCAGCCCCCGGCCATCGGTCCCAGTTCCTTCTCGTAGCGCCACGCATCGCCGCCGTCTTCGTAGTATCCGGTACGTGCGCCGAAGCGTCGGTATCCCTGGCGCTCATAAAGACGGATCGCGCCCGCATTGTCCTGGCGAACTTCCAGGCGCATGCGGCTGCAGCCGCAGTCACGGGCCATGCGTTCGGCGGCTGCCAGCAAGGCTTCGCCCAGGCCCCGGCCACGCGCACGGTGGCCGACAGCGATCGAATACAACCGGGCGATATCACTGTGCGCACGAAAGAAAACGACCGCCTTTCCGAGCAGGCCGCTGCCATCCACCGCAGCAAGCACGGCAGCGGTAGGGCTCAGCAGATGGTGGCGGTATTGACGCCGCGACAGATGATCGGTCGTGAATGCATGCAACTCCAGTGCGACAAGCGCATCCAGATCGGCGATCGTGGCGCGACGTATGTGGTACGCAGTGGTCATGGCAGCCGCGCGAGCCTAGAGGACACCGGGCGGCGGCGCAACATGTGACCGCATGCCGCCCGGCTCCGCGATGAACGGCATTTGCATCGGCCGATGCCGGCACTTTGCGCCTGTGTCACACTACGCCCGCCCCGTCGCAGCCACTGGCCTGTCATGTCCGAACCTCCATCCGCACCCGTCGCTGCAAGCCCGTGGCTGATCGCGCATGAGTAGGCTTGTCATCGTGGTGGAGAAAGCGTCGGACTGGGGTTCGTACTACCCGTCGGACAATGTTGTCGCCGCACAGGATTATCTGAAGGAAACGATCGGCGCCGACGACGAGCGCGTGCAGGTCATCAACCTGTGCCGCAGCTACAAGTATCTGGGCATCGGTTACTACGTTTCGCTGCTGGCCGAGGCGCGCGGTCACAAGGTCATCCCATCGGTGCGCACGATCAACGATCTGCGCAAGCGCGCGTTGTACGGCCTGGACATCGACGACCTCAACCAGAAGCTGACCAAGTTCCTGCCCGAAGGCAGCAGCGACACCACGGACTTTGGCGTGCTTGTGTACTTCGGCGAAACCAGCTACGTGCCGCTGGCAGATCTGGCACGGCAGGTGTTCGAGACTTTTCCCTGTCCGATCCTGCGCCTGGAATTCGAGCGCGACAAGGTCTGGCAGATCAACGCGATCAAGCCGGCCAGCCTGCACACCCTGGCCGATCCGCAGGAAGATTCGTTCGCCCAGGCGCTGGACAAGTTCTCGCGCAAGCTCTGGCGCAAGCCGCGCGCGCGCAAGAAATTCCGCTACGACATCGCCATGCTGGCCGACCCCAACGAGGCGATGCCGCCATCGAACAAGCGCGCGCTCAAGCAGTTCATCGAGGCCGGCAAGGAGATCGGCATCGAGGTCGAGTGCGTCACCCGCAACGACTACTCGCGCATTGCCGAATACGATGGCCTGTTCATCCGCGAGACCACGGCGCTCGACAACCACACTTACCGCTTTGCGAACAAGGCAGAGAAGGAAGGCATGGTGGTGATCGACGACCCGGGCTCGATCCTCAAGTGCACGAACAAGATCTACCTGCACGATCTGCTCAAGTCACGCAAGCTGCCTACACCGCGCACGGAGATTCTCTACCGCGATGACGCCAAGCACCTTGCGGAACTGCCGGATCTGCTCGGGTTCCCGCTGGTGCTGAAGATTCCGGATGGTTCGTTCTCGCGCGGCATCCACAAGGTCCAGACCGTCGAGGAATTGAAAACCGCCGTCGATGACCTGTTCCAGCATACGGCGCTCGTGCTTGCGCAGGAATTCATGTTCACCGAATTCGACTGGCGCGTCGGTATCCTCGACGGCCAGGCGCTGTACGCCTGTCAGTATTTCATGTCACGCGGACACTGGCAGATCTACAATCACAACGGCAACGGCGCACAACGTTCCGGCGGCTTCAAGACCTTTCCCGTGCGCGATGCGCCCGGTGAAGTCGTGAAGCTTGCCCTCAAGGCAACTGCGCCGATCGGCGATGGCCTTTACGGCGTGGACCTGAAACAGGTCGACGACCGCATCGTCGTCATCGAGATGAACGACAATCCCTCGATCGACGCCGGCGTCGAGGACGCCTATCTTGGTGAAGATCTCTACCGCCGCATCATGGAAGAATTCCTGCGCCGCATGGAACGCAAACGGTTGGGAATTACCGATTGAGGTTTGCCGCAACCATTCCCCCAATCGCCCCATGGCCGGCAGACGCTCCGGTTGCCGGTGACTATCACTCGTAACTGAGTGCGGCCGCAGTCGGAATGTGCATCGCGCGCCGTGCGGGCCACGCGCAAGCGAGCGCGGATACGACGACAACCATGACGAACCAGCTCACCAGGCCAACGGCATCAGGCATGAGCCGTGCCGGCGCGGGGAACATGACTCGGCCGAAGGCATCCGCCAGCACCCAGCTCATCGGCATGGAAAGCGGAATCGAGACAATCCATGCGAGCACCGCGATCACAAGTCCCTCGATCTGGATCATGCTCAGGATTGCATGGTGAGGCGCACCAATCGCGCGCAGCACGCCGATTTCGCGTGTGCGTTCGAGCACCGCCAGACTCATCGTTGCCGCCAATCCCATGGCACCAACGGCGATCATCACCCAACCCATGACGCCGAGAAAATCCACGACCATCAGCAGGTGATCCTCCACGGCGCGCCGCGTTTCGCCCAATGCCTGACTGTTTGCGACGGACATGCCGGCATGTTCAAGCTCCGAACGCAGGCGCAGGATCAGGTCGAGCGGAGATGATGCATCGTGCGCGCCTGCGGCCACCACCAAAGTCGTGGTGCGATCGTCGCCGTGTAATGCATCGAGCGTTGCGCGCGGCACATAGGCAACCTTCTGCGGCCCGGCGTCAAGAAATCCGATCACGCTGAACGGCGTCGGCCGGCCGCCGATCATGAGGGTCACATCCGCACCCGGTGTCAGCGCCGATTCGTCCTTCAACAGGCTGCGACTGACCACGAGTGCGCCACGATCGGCCGCATTCAGCCAGCGGCCGCCCTGCAGGACCGGCGCAACCATCAAGGAGTCTGGTGGCAAGCCGATCAGGACGAATGCATTGCCTTGCGTACCATCCGCATGCGCAACGCTGGCATTGTCAGTGTTCCACGCCTCCGCGCGCACGACACCGGCGACGTTCTTCGCCACGGATTCGATTTGTCCGGCTCGATGCGCGTCGGCGAAACGCAACACCAAATCGTAACGCTGGCTGGAAAACAACCGGTCCACCGAACCGCGTACCGCAATGCGCACGTTGTCGGCGCCGAGATAAACCGCGCCACCTGTAGCCAGGGCGAGCAGGGTGAACAGCAGGCGCTGGCGGCGGCGGAATGCGTTGCTGATCGAAAGCTGCAGTGGCCGGCTCATGCCAGGGATCGAATTTCTGCGGCGCAGATACGCCGTCCCGGCTTCGGCGACAATGCCGGAATCACGCAAGGCGGCATTGACCGGCATGCGGCAGGCGCGCATTACAGGAAGCGCGGCCGCGGCGACCGGAAGCAAGCAGCCGACGGCGAGCTGGATACAGACCGCCCACCACGGCACTGCATAGCCATCGACTGAAAAATTCAACATGCTTGCATTCAATGCGGCATAAGCGCGTCCGATGGCAATGGAGGCTGGCAACGCGATTGCCGTCGCCAGCAGACCGAGTCCCGAGGCGAAACCAAGGTACATCGCGCCGATCTGGCCTGCGCTCGCACCGAGCGATTTCATCACACCGATCTCGCGCGTCTGGCCCGTAAGCATCGCCGTGATCAGGTTGACGATCAGAAGGCTGCACACCGACAGTGTCAGCAGGCCAAACGCTCCCTGGGTCAGCATCAATGAGTTCATCTGCGCGGCGTGGGCATGCTGCCCGGGTACGGGCACGTCGACATTGGCGACGTGTCTGCCACCACGTTCGATCAGCGCCTTGACCTCGTAGGCAATGCGACGCACCGCATCGCGGTCGGCCGATTCGTCGCGTACGACGATCTGGATTTCATTCAACGACGAAGGCGCGCCCAGCGCGGCCAGCGTGGCCGTCGTGACAAAGCCGTAGACAACATGATCCATCCAGCCCGGCGGCAGGCTGACGTCATGAGCGACTCCGGTGATGGGCAAGTCGCGGGGCGTGGATTTCCCATACTGCAGCGTGAGCATCTCACCCGGCGCGGCTGCGGAAAATTCCAGCGACGATTTTTCAATGACGATGCCGCCATCGCGCGGCGGCCACGTGCCACGCTCGGACTCAAGCCTGCCGATGTCCGCTGACTGGAATTCATCGAGTGCGTAAAGCTCGGCCGCTTTTTGCTCGCCGCTGGATTTGACCGTCGCAAATACCGTACGCCGGGCGCGTGCTGCGGCGATGGCGGGCAGTGCGCGCACCTGTGCCAGCGTCTCGGCATCGACGGCATCGACGCGCAACGTGGCGGATACGGGATGACTGGCGCGATAGGTTTCTGCCGTCGCACGCCATACCAGGGACCATGCATTCAGCAGCGAGCCTGCGGCGATCAGGCCAGTTGCAACCGCGATCACGACGAGCGACGTGCGCGACTTGTGCAGCCACGCGTCCCGCGACATCTTGCACCAGCGCAGCCTAAGCATGGCTGGGCGCCTTGCTGTCGACGATACGGCCGTCGGCCAAAGTCACCGTGCGTGTGGCGTTACCCATGGCCGCGTGTTCATGCGTCACCATTACCACGGTGTGGCCGTCGCGTACCAGATCGGCCAGCACCGCGAGCAGACTCTGCGACGTGCGCGAATCCAGGTTTCCGGTCGGCTCGTCGGCGAGCAGGATCGCCGGTGCATTCGCCAGTGCGCGTGCGACAGCGATGCGTTGCTGTTGTCCGCCGGAGAGCGCCGCGGGAAGTTTGTCCGCCTGCTCGACGACTCCGAGACGGTCCAGCAGCGCCAGCGCACGCGTGCGCCGCTCGCGCACGGGCCACCGATTGCAAAAATCCATCGGCAACATCACGTTCTCGGCCGCCGTCAACGTGGGCAGCAGTTGAAAGAACTGAAAGACAATGCCGATCGAACGTCCGCGCCAGACCGAGAGCGCCTTTTCCGACAGGGCATGAAGGGCCTGGCCATCGACGACGATTTCGCCGCTGCTCGGTCGATCGATGCCCGCGAGCAGATTGAGCAGGGTCGACTTGCCGCTGCCGGATTGGCCGACGACGGCGACAAACTCTCCACGCTGAATCGTCAGGTCAATACCCGCCAGCGCACTGAACGTGCCGGCGGGACTCGGGTAATTCTTGCTAATGCGGCTTAGCGCGATCAGGCTCGCGGCTGATGGATCGACGTTCGACAGTAGCGTCACAGGCTCGCTCCACGGTTGATGTGCGAGTGGCACTGTAAGCTGCGGCCTTGGACTTCGGCGCACGGCTTGGCGGCTTCGTTCGACGGTTCGGCGAAATCCCGCATAAGGGATCCTGATTCGCCGCCGTTCGGCGGCATCACCGGACCATTCAGCGAAAGCGGCGCGGCGGCCTCGAACTGCGATGGCATGCTTCACAGCGCCAACTACCGGGACCTTCGATGAATCACCTTACGCAATTTTTCCTCTGGTTACTTCTGGTTTGTCCGCTTGCCGCGTCCGCCCAGCAGGGTGACGTCGCAGCGACGGCATCAAACACAAGCGGTTCTGCACCGGCCGACGCGGCGCAGTTCGATTTTCTGCTCGGTCAATGGGCGCTCGAAGTGCGTCCAAAGGTCAACAGCCTCGTCGCAATGATCCACGGCACACCACGGCTGGTCGGCACTTGGAAGGCCTGGCGCGCCGCCGATGGTCTCGGCGTCGAGGACGAAGTGCGGATTTTCGATGCATCCGGCAATCCGATCAGCCTGAACAAATCGCACAGGTCCTACATCGGCTCCGGAGGGCTGTGGAAAATCAGCGGACTCGACGCAAGCCATTCGCGCACGAGCGAGGCGACCGGGAAGTGGCTGGACGGCGAGATGCACTTGGATGGCCGTTTCACCGATGCCGACGGCCAGCCGACCTTGACCCGCACGCGCTACTACGGCATCACTGCTGACGGCTTTCACATGCAGCAGGATCGTTCGATCGACAATGGCCAGAGCTGGGACGAAGCAGCGCTGACCATCGATGCCAGACGCGCAGCCGCCACGGCAACGCCCTGATCGTGCAGAATCTGCATCTTTATGGTTGACCGGAAAACCGATGTCGCGTGGCTGGGTCTGGCTGCAACTGGCAATCGCGTGGCTGCCGATGTGGGCGCTGTTCACGGCAATCATCGTGATCGTGCACGGTGTGCCGGTAGGCGATGCAGCAATCGGCGCGCTGCGTCTGATCGCGGCCGGCGCGGTGCTTGGCGTCGCCGTATACAAATTCGCCTCACACACGCCCTGGCCGCATCCGTTCCGGCTCGGCTTTGTAGCGTCGCATGTGCTCGCCGCCATTGTGTACGCGATCGGCTGGTACTTGCTCATCAGCCTGACCGACAGCATGGTCACAGGCCAATTGGTCTTTGCACGGGGCCCAGGTATTGGCCCGACACTTGTCACCGGCGTCTGGCTTTACATCATGGTCGCAGGTGTCGCGTACGCGAATCTTGCCGCACAGCGCGCGGCCAACATCCAAGCGCACACGGCGCGCATGCAACTGGACACATTGCGCTCGCAACTGCATCCGCATTTCCTGTTCAACGCCCTGCACACGGTCGTGCAGCTGATCCCCACCGATCCGCGTGCTGCGACACGCGCGGCGGAACAGCTCGCCGTCGTGCTGCGCACGACGATCGAGGACCAGCGCGACCTGATTTCGCTGGCGGAGGAACTGGCGTTCGTCGAGCGCTACCTGGCGATCGAGAGCATTCGTTTTGGCGAGCGTCTGCGCGTACACATCCAGATCGACGAGCCGGCGCAAGCCGCGCTGCTGCCATCGTTCGCCTTGCAGACCCTTGTGGAAAATGCGGTGCGTCACGCGGTTGCACCACGCATCGAGGCGACACAGGTGACGATATCGGCTACGACAACTGCAAAGACGTTGACGCTGAAGGTAAGCGACGACGGCAACGGAGGAAATATCCGCGAGATCGAAAGCAGCCCAGGCACGGGACTGCACAGGTTGCGTGAACGCATGCGCTGGCTCTACGACGATCGCGCCCGGCTCGAATTGACGGCGAAACCGGCTGCCGGATTCGCTGCCGTGCTGCTCGTCCCGCAGCTGGATGACCCAGTCGCAGGCAAGCACGATGGAAACAATCCGCGTGAATGAGACGGCAAGAATTTCGACCTTGATCGTCGATGACGAACCCGTCGCGCGCGCGGGAATGCGCCGCATGCTGGCCGACGTGGAATGGATCGAATGTATCGGCGAGGCCGCGAACGGCCCCGCCGCGATCGAAGCGATCAACACGCTGCAACCGGAATTGGTCTTCCTCGATATCCAGATGCCAGGCCTGTCGGGGACGGAAGTGCTGCGTCAGGTGCGGCATCAACCATTCGTCGTGTTCACCACCGCCTATGCGCAGCACGCGGTGAGCGCATTCGAGTTGGGCGCACTGGACTACCTGCTCAAGCCTTTTGCAGAAGACCGATTGCAAGCCACGCTCAATCGCATCCGCGCCGCCGTGGGCGAGCCGCAGACATCTTCGCTGGACCGGTTTGGCGAAGCGATGAGCCGCGCGCCGATAAGCAGGCTGTTTGTGCGCACGGGTCGCAGCATCGTGCCTTTGTCTGTCAGCGACATCGTCTGGTTCGAAGCCGTGGGCGACTACATTGCCGCTCACGCAGGTGAAACCCAGCATCTGCTTCACCTGTCGTTGAATCAGCTCGAGTGTCGCCTGGATCCAGAACGCTTCTTACGCGTTCACCGGGCTCACATCCTCAACCTCGATCACGTTGTCGCATTCCGGCGCGAAGCGGGCGGCCAGCTGAGCGCTGAACTGAAGAACGGAAAGTGTCTGCAGGTGAGCCGCGCCAGGGCGCGCAATCTGCGCGGCCTGGCTCGATGAGCACCGTTTCCTCGGCTCAAACCTGCCCGGAAAACAAGGCTGTTTGCAGCTGCTGCTGCCGTCCCACACGTCCGTGCCGGCGCGACAACAATCGGGCCTGACGCGGCGCGAGCCGGCGGCGACCGCGCGAGCGGACGAGGAACGCGCGTGATGTCGCCGCCAGCCAGCCCCGGCGCAGCACCGCCAAATCGATCAGCGGTGCAACTACCAACCAGAACGGCAACCAGCCGAACAGGGGATCACTGCCACGCAGCGGTGGAAAAATCAGCAGCGCGGCGAGCCCGCAGAAAAACCAGGCCCATAGTGGCGTACGCAACCGCATCGCGGACTCTGGGTTGGCCGGAATGCGGGTCTGAGGTTCCGATTGACGTCGTTGCATGGCAAGCTCCGTGGCCTTGAGCGCATTCTCTGCAGCCGTGATCTCAGGGACTGAGATCGCCAGCGCTGCCCACACGCGTGCCTCGTCTATAATCGCCGGGGCAAGGAGTACCGATGTGGAGCCTTCCCCTTTTCTACAATATGCGGTGATGTTCCTTGCGGCAGCAGTGGTCGCCGTATCGCTGTCCAAGCGTTTCGGTCTCGGCGCGGTGCTCGGCTATCTTGGCGCGGGAGCCTTGATCGGGCCGCACCTGCTCAACCTCACGCCGGACATGAGCCAGGCCTCGGAGTTTTCCGAGCTCGGCGTGATCCTGCTGCTGTTCGTGATCGGCCTGGAATTGTCGCCGCAACGGTTATGGCTGATGCGTCGCGCGGTATTCGGCGCCGGCACATTGCAGGTCGCCGTATCGGCCCTGCTGCTGGGCGGCGTGGCGCTGGCGACAGGAGTTGGCTGGAAGACAGCGCTGATCGTCGGCCTCGGCCTGGCCCTGTCATCGACCGCGATCGGCTTGCAGACCCTGGCCGAGCGCAAGGAACTGGCGAGTCCGCACGGGCGCCTGGCGTTCGCGATCCTGCTGTTCCAGGACGTTGCCGCGATCCCCATTCTCGCCCTGATACCGTTGCTCGGCGTTCATGAGGCCACTGCGGGCGTTGCATCCGAAGGTATCGCGGCGCTGCGGATCGTGCTCGTCATTGCCACGGTCATCGTCGGCGGCCGCTATCTGTTGCGTCCAGTATTGCGCGTCGTCGCGCGCACACAGATAGCCGAGGTCTTCACGGCAACGGCTCTGCTGGTCGTGCTCGGCACGGCGTGGCTGATGCAACTTGCGGGAATGCAGATGTCGCTCGGCGCGTTTCTCGCCGGCATGCTGCTCGCCGATTCGGAATATCGCCACGAGATCGAATCTCAGATCGAGCCGTTCAAGGGCCTGTTGCTCGGCTTTTTTTTCCTCAGCGTCGGCGTCTCGCTCGATCTGGAACTGGTGCGCCGCGAACCGCTGGAAATCGCTGCGATCGTAGCCTGCATCCTGATGCTCAAATCGGGCGTGTTGATCGGCCTCGGGCGCATGTCGGGCAAACTCGACTTTGCCCAGACTGTGCGGCTGGCCGTGGTCCTGGCAGGTGGCGGCGAGTTTGCCTTTGTCGTGTTCAATCTCGCTCAGCAGCATGCCCTGCTCGACTCCGCGCAACACGATGCGCTGGTCGTGGCGGTCACCCTGTCAATGGCGCTGACACCGCTCGCCGTCATTGCGAGCAGCCGCTGGCTGGCTACGCGCAAGACGGCGCCAAAGCGCGCGTTCGACGATATCCAGGACAGTTCGCCGCGCGTCATCCTCGCCGGCTACGGCCGTGTCGGCCAGATCATCGCCCGCATCCTGCGTGCACAGCACATCCCGTTCACTGCGTTGGAGAGCTCGGTCGAACAGGTTGATTTTTCCCGCCGCTTCGGCAGCAACATCTACTTCGGCGACCCGAGCCGTCCCGAGCTGCTGCGCGCTGCCGGCGTCGACAAGGCCGAAGTGTTCGTGCTTGCCACCGACGATCCGGAGGCGAACATCCGCACGGCGCGCATCGTCAGGCGCCTGTATCCGCACCTTAAGATTGTCGCACGTGCGCGCAATCGCCAGCATGCCTTTCGCCTGATGGACATGAACGTCAACGATGTCGTGCGCGAGACCCTGTATTCGAGCCTGGTGATAGCACGACTGGTGCTGGAGGATCTCGGTCTGGAAGCCGCGCTTGCCGCCGATCGGGTCGAGAAATTCCGCATCCACGACGCAAAGCTGCTCAAGGCGCAATACCTGGTCTACGACGATGAGGCGGCCTTGGTGCAGTCGACGAAAGACGCGTTCGAAGATCTTGAACGCCTGTTCGAGGCAGATACCGCCGGCGACAGCGAAACTTCCCCGACCACCTAAGTACGCGCCTTCAGCATGTGGGCAACTCCACTTGGCAGGAATTTGTCGAGGCCGCGATTCGTTAAACCGAATCGAAGCCACGTGCGGGTTGGCGCAGGGTCTGCACAGCCCCTGGAATCAGCGTCGTCGCGGCACCCAGCTCGGCGGCGACGTCGATGAAACCGAGCAGGTGTGCAATGGCTCGTGGAGTGCGCTCAAGGATATCGCGCCGCTCCGGATCGGCGCCGGCGGCGATCAGGGCGCGTGCCGGCAGCAGCAGACCGTGCATGGCGCAGGCGTGCAGTGCGCTGACGCCGCGTTGGTCCTGCACATCCAGATTGGCGTGTCGTTTGAGCAGCAACGGCAGCAACGCGAGCAGCTGCCGCTGATCGGCGCTGGCACCGGGTTCGGCGCGTGCACCCAACAACAGCAGCAGCGCGGTCTGCCCCACGGCATTGCCGGCGTCGACTGTCGCGCCGGCATCGAGTACAAGCTCCAGCAGGCGCATGCCACGCTCACCGTCGCGACTCTGGAACGCAAACTGTGCCGACGCGTGCAGCGCGCGCATGCCGCGCTCATCCTCGGCGTTGACGTCCGCGCCATGCGCAATCAGCAGTGCGGCGATCTCCGGAAAGCCGAGTGCAGCGGCGATCATCAATGGCGTGCCTCCCCCCGGAAGGCGCTGGTCAACTGCAACACCGTGCGCTAGCAGGAACTCGACGGCGTTGCCACGACGCGCACTGACCGCAGCGCTGAGTGCGGTGGCGCCGGTGGTTGCGCTGAGTGCGGCGTCCGCGCCGTGTTCGAGCAGGTACGCGACGGCTGCCACATGCCCGCTGCCAGCGGCGCGCAACAGAGCGGTTGCTCCCTGGGTATCAATAGCATTGACCTGCAAGCCGAGCGCCAGCATTTTTTCCAGCGCCTGCACGTCACCGACACCTGCCGCAGCGACCAGGTCCTGAGGCAGCAAGCGACGTTGCGGCAATTTCCACAACGCCCAATTCAGCCAATGCTGCAATTCCGGCTCGGAACGTGCCAGCGCCAGTCCGAGCGGGGTCTCACCATTGGTTGCCGTCGCTTCGGGATTCGCGCCGGCGCCGAGCAGGGCCTGGATCGTTGCCAGCGCCCGCGCGGGCGGCAGTTGCAACGAGGAAAACAGCGGCGTGCGGCCATGACGATCGCAGGAATTCGGATCTGTGCCGCGCGCCAGCAGCGCCTGCACCAGTTCGACGCTGCCGCAAGCCACCGCATGCGCGAGCGGCGCGACACCGTCATCATCGACAGCAAATATTTCGGCTCCGCGTTCGAGCATGGCCAGAGCGAGGGTTTGCAATTCGGCGCGTGTCTTTTCATCGCTGGCGCCGATGGCGTTGCACATCCGCGTCATGACCCCGACGGAGCCGGTCGGTTGTGCACCCGCCGCATGCAAATCGCCTATGGCGCCCACAGTCGCCGGCAGATTGGCCAGGATATCCATCAGCAACGGCGTGCCATCCGGCAGCGTCGAGTCCATCTCCAGGCCATGGTTCAGCAGCCACTGGCGCGGAGCAGCGTCAGTGTGAGCCGCAAGTTCGGCAAACAGGCACGCAAGCTCTGCCTGTGGCCATTGTCCGACACGCGTGCAGAAATTCTCCACTATGTGCCAATGTGCAAAACGCAGCGCGTCGAGCAGATGCGCAGGCGATTCTGCGGCGATCTCCGTGGCCGGCGCCGCTGCGAGCGTAGCCGGCAACGGATACTGCGGATCGAGCATGGAGACGATGTTCCAGCGCCCGGCGGTGGCGGCGAAATCAACGGCGCGGCGGTTATCCGCGGCAACGAGTCCGCGGTCCGCACCCAACGCAAGCAAGCGGCGGACCGTCACTTCGCAAGCCTGCTTGGACTGGCTGGCAATGATGAGCGCGCTGCGGCCGAAGGCGTCCACCATGTCCACGGCCGGCCGATAGTCGGCAAATACGTCGAGCACGTCATGCGCGCCTGCACGCGCCGCTTCCATCAGGGCCGTGGTGGAATGCGCATCGAGCAGATCGATCTGCGCCCCGGCTTCGAGGAGTACCCTCGCAATATCGGCATGCTGATGCAACGCCGCAGCCATCAACGCGGTGCGCGCCAGAGGGCCACGTGCATCGACACGCGCTTTGCGCTTGAGTAAAAGCTTCACGCCCTGCACATCGTCGTCGGCAATCGATGCCGCGGCGAGCAGGGCCGGCTGCGCACATTCGACTTCGACTTTCGCACCTCGATCCAGGAGAAACCGGGCCAGTTCCCAGTTCGCCGCGGCACACGCCGTGCCCAAGGGCGTCAAGCCGTCGCGATTGACCGCATCCAGCGGCGCTTCGGCATCGCACAACAATGCAGCCACGATCGGGCGCGAGGCGAGCGCAGCATAGTGCAGCGGCGTGTTGCCGGCGGCGTCGCAACGGCACGGGTCGGCGCCATTGGTGAGCAATGTCATCACAGCGTCGGGCAAGCCCTCATGGCTGTCGCGGGTGGCTGCAATCAGGGGCGAGATGCCGGCGACGACCCGGTTCAGATCGCCACCCTTGGCGATCAGGCCGCGCAGCAGACGTAGATCCGGACTGACCGCGGCAAGCACGAGTGCCGGACGTTGATCGCGATCCTCGGCAGCCGGCACGCAATTCGGATCAGCCCCGCGTGCCATCGCCGCCAGGGCCAATTCGGTCTGACCCGCACGGACGCATTGCAGCAGCATTGCGTCCAGTTCGCCCGCGTTCAAACCAACAGGTACCTCGGCATCAACATGCTCGGCCGGAACGTCCTGCGGCGTGATCTCCGGCGCGTCGCGCTCGCGTCGCGCGCGCCGCCGTTCCTCCAACAACGCTCCCGCACAGCGCTTCGCGATGATCCAGTGTGCCAAAGGAGCGACCACCAGCGCGTAGACCGCCAGTACCGGAATGCGCAAGCCATGCGGCATCGGGCCGTCGATTCCGGCAAGACTCAACGCGCCCTGTGCCAGAACCAGCAGGCAAACCGCGGCGACCAGGCCATGGCTAAAGAACACCTCGTTTTCGCCAGTCAGGCTCCAGGCGAGAGCAACACCGCGCCTGATTGCTGCAGCCATGCGAGCAGTCCGCCCATCCCGCCGATCGACATCCTTGCAGACGAACAACAAACCAAACGCCGGCCAGCACCGCCACAACACCATCAGGCAGATGAAGACGGCGCCGGAGGTCGCGAGAGTTGCCGCCAGCGAGCCCTCACGCAGCAGCCAAAGAATCGGAAAACCCATTAACGCCGCGACCAGCAGCGTGTACCCGGCAAGGAGGGCAAGATACGCAGAGCTACGCCACAATATGTCTTGGGAAAAGATTGCCTGGCGTCGGAAACCGGCCGTCTGGCAGGCAGCGACCATCGTCAGCGCATTGGCCACAAGCAACAGTGCCAGTGATGAAGGATATCCGACGAAAGCGACGGCGGCGAAGACGATCGTCGCAGGAGCAAAACGGAGCGCTCCCGACAGCAAGGTATGCAGGCGCTCAAGAAACGTTGTAGGCATCGAGCGTGAAGATCATTGGGAATGCTGCGGTGAGTATATCGGCAAGCGGGTGAAGGCGGTTATTACAGGAAGTGCCCGCTGCAAAAAGCTAAAGAGTGGGGTGGCGTCTTGCTGACTCTAAAGCCGACCGCTACTTAAAACGGGGACTGGCGACGGTCAAAGGATTGGTCACCGCCTTCATCGAGATTGAGCAGATTGTGCCGTTGAAATTGGTCACTTCAGCCAGGAGATTGGCCACCTCCGCCAAGAGATCAATCACTTTCTCCCCCGGCGGCCATACGAAGTGCTCCACCTATGGCCGGGTCAAACTGCTCCACTGACCGCCTCCCGCACGGCAGTGAGTGCGTTGCTATCTCCCCGCGGCTGCCTCTTGCAGAACTTCCAGGATCGCTCCACTGACCGCATCCGGCTGGCTCATCTGGATGTCGTGCGTGGAATCAGGCACGACCCTGACCAAACCGTGCGTGGACAACGCGGCCATCTGGTCGTCGAGATAGTCATGTATCCGGTTGAGCGCTGCACGGTGTTCGGATTTTTCGTCGGAACGCAGTTTCGTCGTGCGGGAGGCGAGCACGATCAACGGCATGTTTCCGTACCAGCGCCGTGCGGCGCGTAGTTGCTCGTCACTCCCGCCGCGGACGCTTTCCTCCTCCGTCAGCACGGCCTGCTGGTAGGAGACTGAACGGTTCTGCTGCACCCAGGCCGCGTTGATCTCAGCGCTGTAGCGAGGGTCGGGATCCCCGACGCAACGTGTATAGAGCTTGCTCCCTTCGACAAAGCTCTTCGCCGCCTGCTGCACGCACTCGCGATGTTCGTCCCAGCCCCCCTCGAGTTCCGCGTGAAACTGCTCGATGGTCCGTTGGCGAGGATCAAGCTTCCATGCGCTGACGAACCAGTCCTCTTCCGTCGGATCGACCAGCACCATGCCTGCGACTTCGTCCAGATGCAGGTCCGCATACAGCCGTACGTTCATGCCACCGTAGGAGTGTCCGACCAGGATGTACGGCGGTTTGATCGATGCGGCAACGAGCAGCCTGTGCAGGTCGTCGACGATGTTTGCGCTGGTGCCGGGGCGCTGCTGCGGGTCGCTGAATCCGAGGCCGGCGCGATCGTACGAACATACCTGGGTGTGGGCGGCGACGACGGGCTGAACCAACGCCCAGGCACTGGTGTCGCCGCCGAGCCCGGAATCGAGCACGACAGTCGGCGATCCGCTGCCCGTGCAGTAGAGATTGAGTCTGCGCCCGGATTCAATTTCGACCATTTTCTGCGGACGCGTGTACGCAGGATCGTCGATCACCTTGGGATTTGGAGCGGCCGCAAATGCCGCGGAAGCAACCAGACTCGCAATCCAGGGGCAATAAACCCTCGATCCGATCATGGCTGGGGCCTCTCGACGAGCTGGCGGACTCGTTGGAGAGAAGGTTAACAGGTTTTGGCGCCGTTCAGTTTCAAATGCATCTGCCTGATCAATCTCGCGCCGCAAGTGATCAGCCTCGGGACTGCCGCCAGGGGACGTCGGCAGTTCGGCAAGCAAGCGGCAGAACCCGCAAAAACAAAAGCCGCCGCTTGGGGGGGCTTTTGCGGTGAGGTCTCGGGCAGTGAGTGTGTGACTTGAACCGTCCGTGGCATCGCCGGTCGGGCCATGCGTTGCCAGGCGTTCGCGGCTGCACGATCTGCCCTTCAAGGCAGATCGTAAGTATACCCACTCGCCTTACTCCCGCATGTAAACCAGCTCAAGCCAATCACAACCAAGAGCCAAAAACACAAACGCCCTCCACGAGGGAGGGCGTTGTGTTTTTTAGGCCCCTGGCAGTGACCTACTCTCGCATGGCTTAAGCCACACTACCATCGGCGCGGGCGCGTTTCACTTCCGAGTTCGGGATGGGATCGGGTGGTACCACGCTGCTGTATCCGCCAGGGAGGCGGTGAAGCGTAAAGTCG
>JARLJU010000151.1 GCA_031291055.1 Rudaea sp.
AGGTAGTCTGGTAAATCGGCGTGGCGCGCGCGCCGGTGGTCGGGTCGGGCGCTGCGCCGGCGTGCAGCGCAAGCGTATCGAAACGGTTGGCGGACATCCTGGGCGGCGAGGCCACGGACGGCCTCGCGAAAGGTGAAAGTGGCGGCCATCCTATCATCGGCCTGGATCGCTTCAAGCGCGGTTTTCCCGATGCGCGCGGTCCGGAGCGTGCCCGGCTGACCGTGCAAACGCCCGTTGCGCCTTGGTGGGCGGGCCGCTTTCCTTTTATGGACCTTTCCGCTAGGATCGAAAGTCATTCAGGCATTATCAGCTTAGCGGGTATCACGGAGACAGATCATGCGAGTCAGCGACATTCTTAAAGTCAAAGGCAACACCCTTTTCACGGTTACGCCCGATACCACGCTGCACGACGCAGTCAATACCATGGCCGAGCACGATATCGGCTCGCTGGTCGTGATGGAATACGGCGACCTCGTCGGCATGCTGACGTTTCGCGAAGTTATTCTGACCTTGAGCAAGCATCACGGCAGCCTCGGCACCGCCACGATCCGCAAGTTGATGGACGACCATCCGCTCACCTGTACGCCCGAAACGGATGTCAACGAGGTTCGTCGCATGATGCTCGAGCATCACGTGCGCTATTTGCCGGTGCTGGAAAGCCGCACGCTGATGGGCGTGATCTCGTTCTACGACGTCGCCAAGGCGGTGGTCGAAGAGCAGGGCTTCGAAAACCGCATGCTCAAGGCCTATATCCGCGACTGGCCGGAAGAACCGCAGGATCAACAACCGGCGCCGCGTTAACTCACGCACGGTGGCTCACCGCGGCGTTCGCGCCGTTGCTGTGAGTATGAAAATGCGATCAAGGCGCGCGCGAAAGCGTGCGCTTTTTTTGTGTCCGGCCCTTTCCCCTTTGCTGCTCTATTAGCCTGTTCTCCGACCCTCATGAGCGATCGTCCGATACCTGCCGCCCGCCGTGCCGCCCGCTCCCACGAGACGCACGAGTCCCAGTTCCGCCTGCTGAGCCAGCGCCGCTTCGCGCCGTTTTTCTGGACCCAGTTTCTCGGCGCGATGAACGACAACGTTTTCAAGATCGGCTTCACGTCGCTCGTCACGTACCAGGCGGCGCGCTTTTCAGGCGTCGATCCTAAAACCGCGGCGTTCCTGATCTCGGCCATCTTCATTCTGCCGTTCGTGCTGCTCTCGGCCACCTCCGGCCAGATCGCGGATAAGTACGACAAGGCGATGCTCACGCGCTTCGTCAAGAGCTTCGAGATCGTCGTGATGCTGATCGGCGGTACGGGTTTCTGGATGCATAGCGCGCCGTTGCTGTATCTGTGCACGTTTTTGATGGGCGTCCATTCGACCGTATTCGGACCGGTCAAGTATTCGTATCTGCCGCAGCATCTGTCGAAGTCGGAACTGGTCGGCGGTAACGGCATGGTCGAGATGGGCACCTTCGTCGCGATTCTGATTGGGACGATTGTCGGCGGCGTGGGCGCGGGTTTTGTCGAGCATGGCGCGGTGGTGCTGGCCTGCGCCTGTGTCGGGATTGCGCTGGTGGGGCGGCTGGTGTCGAACTTCGTGCCCGTCACGGCGGCGCCGCAGCCCGATCTGAGCATCAACTGGAATCCGGTTAGCGAGACGTGGCGCAACCTGAAACTCGCGCGCGAAAACCGGACGGTGTTTCTGAGCCTGCTGGGGATTTCCTGGCTGTGGTTCGTCGGCGCGACTTTTCTATCTTCGTTTTTCAGTTTTGCGAAAAACGTGCTGTCCGCCGACCCGGACGTGGTGACCGTGCTGCTCGGCACGTTCTCGATCGGCATCGGCCTCGGTTCGCTGATGTGCGAAAAGCTCTCGAAGCGGCGCATCGAAATCGGCCTCGTGCCGCTCGGCTCGATCGGCATGAGCGTGTTCGCGATCGATCTGTTCTTCGCGAGCCATGCGTTGCCGGCCGCCGGGCATCTGCTGAGCGTCGGCGAATTTCTCGTGCGGCCTGCTCATTGGCGCGTACTGGCCGATCTGTTCCTGCTGGCCATGTTCGGCGGCTTCTATAGCGTGCCGCTCTACGCGCTGATCCAGAGCCGCAGCCAGCCGACCCACCGCGCGCGCATCATCGCCGCGAACAATATTCTGAATTCGCTGTTCATGATCGTCTCAGCGTTGATGGCGATGGGACTGACCGCGGCGGGCTTCAGTATTCCGGCGATTTTCCTCGTCACGGCGCTACTGAACATTGTCGTCGCGACGTACATTTATTCGCTCGTGCCCGAGTTTTTGCTGCGCTTTATCGCCTGGGTGCTGGTGCATACGTTCTACCGGATTCGCCTCGTGCACGCCGAACGGATTCCGGAAGAGGGCGCGGCCGTGCTGGTGTGCAACCACGTGAGCTTCGTCGACGCGATCGTCATCATGGCCGAGAGCCCGCGTCCGATCCGTTTCGTAATGGACCATCAGATCTTCAAGTCGCCGTTCGCCGGCTGGGTGTTCCGCCATGCGAAGGCGATTCCGATTGCGCCCGCCCATCAGGACCCAGAGCTGCTGACGCGCGCCTATGAGCGCTGCGCAGAGGCGCTCGCCGAGGGCGATCTGGTCTGCATCTTCCCGGAAGGCAAGCTGACGAAGACCGGCGAGATGAATCCGTTCCGCCATGGCGTGACCGAGATCATCCGCCGCACGCCGGCTCCGGTGATACCGATGGCGCTGCGCGGGCTGTGGGGGAGCGTGTTTTCACGCGCCAACGACGCGCGCTTGCCACGACCGATCCAGAAGGGCGTGATGAGCCGGCTGACGCTGGCGGTGGGTGAGCCGATCGATCCGGCCGAGGCGACGCCTGAGGTGCTGCAGCAGATCGTCACCGAGTTGCGCGGGGCGCGGAAGTAGGGCGGCCGGGACTTAGCCCCTGTAGGGCTGGCATAATGGTGCTTTCCCCGCATTTCTTTGGACGACGCCCATGTCCGGCAACACGCTCGGTACGCTTTTCACTGTCACGACCTTCGGCGAATCGCACGGCCCCGCTATCGGCTGCGTGATCGACGGCTGCCCGCCGGGCATGGCGCTTAGCGAAGCCGACATCCAGCTCGAACTCGACCGCCGCAAACCCGGCACGTCGCGCCATGTCACGCAGCGCCAGGAAGAAGACAAGGTCGAGATCCTGTCGGGCGTGTTCGAAGGCCAGACCACCGGCGCGCCGATCGCGCTGCTGATCCGCAATACAGACCAGCGCAGCAAAGACTACGGCAACATCGCCGACACCTTCCGTCCCGGTCACGCCGACTACACCTACTGGCAGAAATACGGTATTCGCGACTATCGCGGCGGCGGCCGTTCGTCGGCCCGTCTGACAGCACCCACGGTAGCGGCCGGCGCGGTTGCGAAGAAATGGCTGCGTGAAAAGTTCGGTGTTGAGATCCGCGGTTACATGGCGGCGCTCGGAGAAATCGACGTGCCGTTCGTCGACTGGTCGCATGTGCGTGAGAACCCGTTCTTCGTGCCGAATGCGGAGATCGTGCCGGAGCTGGAAGCGTATATGGACGCCTTGCGTAAAGACGGCGACTCGATCGGCGCACGCATTAACGTCGTGGCTTCCGGCGTGCCGGTTGGGCTTGGCGAGCCGCTGTTCGATCGGCTCGACGCGGACATCGCGCACGCCATGATGGGCATCAATGCGGTGAAGGGCGTCGAGATCGGCGCGGGCTTCGCCAGCGTCGCGCAACGCGGTTCGGTGCACGGCGACGAATTGACGCCGGAAGGCTTCGTCGGCAATCACGCGGGTGGTGTGCTCGGCGGTATTTCGACCGGCCAGGACATCACGGTGTCGATCGCGATCAAGCCGACTTCGAGCATCCGTACGCCGCGCCGCTCAATCGACAAGGCGGGGCAGCCCGCTGTTGTCGAAACGTTCGGTCGTCATGACCCGTGCGTCGGCATCCGCGCCACGCCGATCGCCGAATCCATGCTCGCGCTGGTGCTGATCGACCATGCGTTGCGCCACCGCGCGCAATGCGGCGACGTCGCCGTCAGCACGCCGAAGATCGCGGCGAGCGCGCCGTAAAGGGCACTCTCTGAGTGTCTTCGTAGTGCGCGCAGCTTCATCTCAATGACCGATACCAACACCGGGCCGGCCGATAGCCAACTCGCGAACCTGCGCGCGCGTGCCGCCGCGCCGCACGCTGGTGCCGCGGACTGCCTCGCATTCGGATATTTGTCGCTGGAACGCGCCGGCCGCGACAAGGCCCTTCGGTGCGAGGCGCTCGCGGCGCTGGTGCGCGCTTACCAGCTTGATCCCTCCTGCGAACCTACGCTGCTTCACACCATTGCGCAGACGGCCTTCATCGTGCGCGACTGGTCGCTCGTCGACTCCGCCACGACGCTGTTGCTCGCGCAAAACACCGAAGACGCCAACGCGCTGATCTGGCGTGCGGCGGCCGTGCAACAGCGCAATGACTTCGACATGGCCGAGCGGCTGCTGCGCGAAGCGGTACGCGTCGTGCCCGGCAACCCGGTGGCGCTTCACAAGCTCGCGTTGTGCGTCAAGGAGCAGGCGCGGCTGGCTGAAGCGGAGGCCTTGCTCAGGCAAGTGCTGGCCTTGTCGCCCGACAACATGCATGCGCTATTCGATTTGTCGGAACTCGAAATCCGAACCGGACGTTTCGCCGAAGGCTGGGCGCATTACGAGTCGCGCGTCGCGTTCGGCGACGATCTGAATAATGCGCAGCATGCGCTCGCTGAGATCAGCGCGCATTGGCAGGGCGAATCGCTGCAAGGCAAAACGCTGGTCGTCTACGGCGAGCAAGGTAACGGCGACTGCCTTTGGGCGGTGCGCTTTCTGCCGCTACTGGCCGAGCGGGCGCGACGCGAAGGCGGCCGGGTGATTTTCGGTCACGATGGGCCGTTACGGCACCTATTCGAACGGATGCTGCCTGCTGACCTGCCACTCGAAACGAGTCTTGAAACGCGGCCGGATTTCCATTGCGGGTTGATGAGCTTGCCGCTGCGGCTCGGCGTCTTCGATGCAACCGGGTGGGGTGCGCCGTATCTGAGCGCCGAGCCCACGCGCACGCAGGCGTGGCGCGAGCGGGTTCGTGCACACACGGCCGGCAAGCGGGGCAATCGCAACGTCGGTCTAGTGTGGAACGGAAATCCTGAGCATATCCGCGATATGCGGCGGTCGGTGCCTGTCGAGCAACTCGAGCCGCTATTGAGCGTGCCGGACGTGACCTGGTTTGCGTTGTCGCCTGGGCGCAGCGAGACAGTCGCGCAGTGGCGGGTCAAGGGACTCGATGTTGTCGACCTGACCCACCATTTTCAATCCGGATTCGACGACGTCGCCGCGCTACTGGCGAATCTGGATCTGGTCGTCACGATTGATAGCGGGCCTGCGCATCTGGCGGGGGCGCTCGGCGTGCCGACGTGTTTGATGATCGATCATGTGTCGGCATGGTTCTGGGGCGACGAATCGGGCACCACGGCCTGGTACGATTCTATTGAGCTCTTCCGACAGCCTGAGATTGGCGCATGGGCGCCGGTGCTGGCTAAAGTGCGGGAGAGGATTGAAATGATGCGGGGCGTTTGAGCTTGTTGCTTTGCGGCGACGTTGGCAGTACGTCTGCAATGGATGCCGCTTTGTTTTTACCTGCGTGGAGCTTGCTTACCTGCATGCCGTGCGCGGACAAACAAACAAGCTCCGTGCACGGCAAACAAACACCGAATCACATATTCGGATAGTTCGGACCGCCGCCACCCTCAGGCGTCACCCAGACGATATTCTGGGTCGGGTCCTTGATATCGCACGTCTTGCAATGCACGCAGTTCTGCGCGTTGATCACGAGACGCTCGCTGCCGTCGTCGTTCTTCACGAATTCATACACCGCCGCGGGGCAGTAGCGTGACTCCGGACCGGCATATGTCTGCCAGTTCACATTCACGGGCACCGAAGGGTCTTTCAGCGTCAAGTGAGCCGGCTGATTCTCTTCGTGGTTGGTGTTCGAAATGAACACGGAAGACAAACGGTCGAACGTCAGCTTCCCATCCGGCTTCGGATACGTGATCTGCTTGCACTGCGACGCAGGTTTCAGCATCTCGTGATCGGAATGCTGGTGATGCAGCGTCCAGGGCACGTTGCCGCCCAGCAGCTTCTGCTCGATGCCGACCATCAGGGTGCCGAGGTACAGGCCCTTGCTCATCCACTGCTTGAAATTACGCGCGCGATGTAGTTCCGTGTGCAGCCACGAGGTCTTGAACGACTCCGGATAAGCCGTCAGCTCATCGCTGGTGCGACCTGCCTGCACGGCTTCAAAAGCAGCCTCAGCCGCCAGCATGCCGGTCTTGATCGCCGCATGTGAACCCTTGATCCGCGATGCGTTCAGGAAGCCCGCATCGTCACCCACCAGCGCGCCACCCGGAAACACCAGCTTAGGCAGTGACAACAGACCGCCCGCAGTAATCGCCCGCGCGCCGTACGACACCCGCTTGCCGCCTTCCAGAATCGCTCGGATCGCAGGATGCGTCTTGTAGCGCTGGAATTCCTCGAACGGCGACAGGTACGGATTCGTGTAGCCCAGACCGACCACGAAGCCCACCACCACCTGGTTGTTGTCCATGTGATAGAGGAACGAGCCGCCGTAGGTGTCGTTCTCCAGCGGCCAGCCGGCCGTGTGCATCACCAGACCCGGCTTGTGCTTCGACGGATCGATTTCCCACAGTTCCTTGATGCCGATACCGTAGACCTGCGGATCGACGCCGTCGCGCAGCTTGAACTTGTCGTTCAGTTGACGGCCGAGATGCCCACGTGCGCCTTCGCAAAACAGCGTGTACTTTGCGTGCAATTCCATGCCGAGCTGAAAGTTCTCGGTCGGCTCGCCGTCCTTGCCGATACCCAGATTGCCGGTGGCGACACCTTTAACCGAGCCATCGTCGTTGTACAGAATCTCAGCGGCCGGAAAGCCCGGGAAAATCTCCACACCGAGCGCCTCAGCCTGCTGGCCCAGCCAGCGCGTGACATTCGCGAGGCTGATCACATAATTGCCGTGGTTCTTGAAGTTGTCCGGCAGCGCCCAGGTCGGCACGCTCTTCGAACCGGTTTCAGTCAGGAAGAGGAACTTGTCTTCGGTCACGTCCACCGTCAGCGGCGCGCCTTTTTCCTTCCAGTCGGGGATCAGTTCGGTGATCGCGCGCGGATCCATGACCGCGCCTGACAGGATATGCGCCCCAATCTCCGAGCCTTTTTCCAGTACGCACACGCTAATTTCAGCGCCTTTTTCAGCCGCCAGCTGCTTCAGGCGGATCGCCGCGGACAGGCCTGCTGGGCCGCCGCCGACGATCACGACGTCGTATTCCATCGACTCGCGCGAGCCGCTATGACCAACAATATTCATACAGACGTATCCAGGATTCAGACAACTACAGAAAGCACCGCCGGGAGGTCGTGTGTTGCATAAGCTGCCTCCGGACCTCGACATCCCATTGGTGACCCAGGCTCAAGTCTTCTTCGGCAGTTACACCACAGGCGGCGCACGTTCCGTTAAACAATGCGATCTCTGCGCAGCTGGTCGAGGTCTGCGTCGCTAAAGTCAAGCCATGAGTTCAAGACCTCGCTTGTATGCTGTCCAAGCGTCGGTGGCGCCCGGCGATAATCGACAGGCGACTCGGACATGTGGATCGGATTCGCGACAAGCGGTACCACCTTCGAGAGCGGATGATCCATTTCAATCCGCATCTCGCGCGACTGCACATGGGGATCCGAAAATACCTTATCCAGCCTGTTGATCGGACCGCATGGCACCCCGACCGCCTCCATGATGGAGATCCATTCGTCAGTACTGCAACGCCTCGTGACACCACGAATCAGGTCGATCAACTCCTGCCTGTGCTTCACCCGCTGGGCGTTCGTGACAAACCGCTCGTCCGTTGCCCATTCCGCGCTGCCGAGTGCAGAGCAAAGTTCCGCGAACTGGCCATCGTTGCCCACGGCAATGATCATGTAGCCGTCCGCCGTCGGAAAGTCCTGATAAGGCACAATGTTGGGATGCGCATTTCCCATGCGTCGTGGTAACAGGCCGCCGACAAGATAGTTCGCCGCCTGATTTGCAAGGCAGGCAATCTGCACGTCCAACAACGCAAGATCGATGTTTTGCCCTTCGCCGGTGCGTTCACGTCGGGCCAATGCAGCGAGGATTGCGACAGTCGCATAAAGGCCCGTCATTATGTCTGTCAGTGCGACTCCAACCTTGAGTGGCCCCTCACCCTCAGCGCCGTCTTCGCGCCCGGTCAGACTCATCAGTCCACCCATTCCCTGAATGAGGAAGTCGTATCCGGCGCGCGGCGCATACGGTCCCGTCTGACCAAATCCGGTAATCGAGCAGTAAATCAATCTTGAATTCAGAGCCTTCAGATTGGCGTAGTCCAGACCATATTGGGCGAGCCCTCCAACCTTGAAGTTCTCGATGACGACGTCCGCCTTGCAAGCCAGCTTTTTGACCAGGCTTTGGCCTTCGGGCCGGCTGATGTCTATCGTGACGGATCTCTTGTTGCGGTTGGCGCTAAGGTAGTAGGCAGACTCGCCAGTCGACGCGCCGTCCTCATCGCACAGCCATGGCGGCCCCCAGGCTCGCGTGTCGTCTCCGGCGCCCGGGCGTTCAATTTTCACTACGTCCGCACCTAAATCCGCCAACAGCTGCCCTGACCACGGACCTGCCAGCACGCGTGACAGGTCAAGGACGCGCAGCCCCGAAAGTGCACCCTGCTTAAGAATGTCATTCATGCTCTCAGAACCCCGCATGAATTGCGTTTCATGATTGAAGTGATCTCGACTGCGGCGGTCCCCTCGTTCTTCATGCGGCCCGAGCAGGACCGCGCGGACTCCCGAACCACGCGTTCGTCGTCCGGCAACGCCTGGTCCCGCAACAGTGGTTCTTCCCAATCAAACGATGCGGACCTGTGCCGGATACTCATTTCATGTGCTCTAAAAGGTTGTCGGGTTTCTACTTTAAGAGCCAATACATGAGGCCACAAACGATATATTTGCACCCACCTGTGCGAAAATCGCACACATGTGGGGCAACCGGACCAAACGATCATGCGTCGTAAAATACCGTCTACCGCGGCGCTGTCGGCCTTTGAAACTGCAGCACGTCACCAGAGCTTTACAAAGGCTGCAGACGAGCTCTCCGTCACGCAAAGCGCGATCTGCCGACAGATCGCTTCTCTCGAAGAGTTTTTGGGCGTCAAACTGTTTCGACGCGATCGCAGAGGTGTGTCACTGACCGAGGCCGGAATTGTTTATAGCCACAAGGTCGCGTCCCGGCTGGATGAGGTGGAACGGGACACACTCGAACTCATGGCCAAAGGCGGTCTAGGCGGAACGCTCGAGCTAGCCGTTGTACCGACGTTCGCAACCAAATGGCTATTGCCCAGGTTGCCGATGTTTATCAAAGATTATCCGGACGTCACGGTTAATCTGACCACGCAGACGCGTCCTTTCCTCTTTGAAGAGACCGAATTTGACGCTGCCATTCACGCTGGCACTGGAACGTGGCCCGGGACCGAAGGCCTGTTTCTGATGCGCGAAAGCCTGATTGCAGTCTGCAGCCCCGCGCTGATAACGCCACGTACAAAGTTAGGCGTCAGAGACTGGCAGCGTTACCCACTCTTGCAGCAGAGCACCCGGCCGTACGCCTGGCGCGAGTGGTTCGCGTCCCGCGGCATGGCGATCGAGGGTGACATGTCAGGTCCACGGTATGAGCTGTTTTCGATGCTTGCGAACGCAGCCATTCACGCCATCGGAATCGCGTTGATTCCGCGGCTTCTCGTTGACGAAGAGTTGCAGCGTGGCGTCCTGATTCAGGTCGCCAATCATGAATATTTAAGTGCCCGTTCGTACCATCTTATCTATCCGGAACTCAAGTCCGATAAGCCGTCCTTGACCGTCTTCCGAACGTGGATCGAAAGCCAGGCCCGTCAATACAGGGAACCAATGGGGTTGGGATAAACGGGAGCGCGGCACGACACGTCCCCACAGAATTCGATGCTGCGCATGAATGGCCCGATCGTTACGTCAATCGGCCCACTCCAGCATGCGGGCCGAATACTGGCTGCCTATATTTCAGCGTCCGCAGCGGGGGGATCCTCACCCTTCCGAACAAAGCCGGTCATATCATCCCCTGCTATAAGGCCTGCGACGCAGTCCGCGTAATGCGGTGAAAGGAAACGCCCCAATGATCCAACACCAACATGGTCGTGCGATTACTTCCGTGATGCTGACGGAGCATCCGAGTCCGGCCCCTGTCGATTCGACGCCCGCTCACGAGCACGATTGGGGGCAGTTGCTGGTTGCCGTTCGTGGGCTTTACTGCATCGAAATACCAGGCAGGTCGTGGCTTATCCCGACACGCAAGGCCGTGTGGATTCCAAGCGGTGTGCGACATCGGTTCTCGGGTCGATTCTCCTCGCCTGGGCAACCCGTCGCGGACTGCTCGCTTTACATTCCGACCGACGCCTCCCCCGATCTGCCGCGCGACTGTCGTGTAATCGAAGTCTCGACGCTCCTGTTCGAGCTCATATCGGCTGCTATTGAGATGCCTTCGGACTATCTCGTCAACGGCCGCGAAAGCCGGATCACGGGTCTGATCGTCGATGAAATTTGCCGCGCGCCGCGCATGCTGTTGCATCTGCCCATGCCGCGCGATCCCCGTTTGCAGCGGATTTGCCGGGCGCTGGTCGATGAGCCCGGGCACGAGGGCAATCTGGAAGACTGGGCCCGGCACGGGGCCCTCAGTTTGCGATCACTCACACGGCTATTCCGTGACGAGACAGGACTGACTTTTTCAATGTGGCGCCAGCAGGTCCGTCTGTTGGAAGCACTCACCCGCCTGGGCGCCGGAGCGTCGGTCACATCCATCGCACTCGAACTCGGCTACGACAGCCCTAGCGCGTTCACTGTCATGTTCAGGCGCGCGGTGGGATGTTCGCCCAAGGAATACCTGGCCACCTGCCGGAACCAAGGTGCCGCGCCCACGCCATCGATTACACGCTCACTCCTTAGTGCGTGAGTTTCCGTTGGAAAGTGCCACGAAGTGATGTTCAGCGCCTCATTTCCAGCATCGTCAACTTCCCCCTCGCCCCGTTCCACTCATCAGCATCATCCAGAGATCCCTTTGACCTATCGATCAAAGAGAACTCTGCAGCCAACTCAGCATTCAGTTGAATAAAGTGCCGCTGTGTCTCTGGCACCTCTTCCATCGAAAAGATTGCGTTTGCGGGACACTCCGCAGCACAGATCGCGCAGTCAATGCATTCATCTGGGTCGATGACAAGAAAATTAGGGCCTTCTCGAAAGCAATCCACCGGACAGACATCCACGCAGTCCGTGTATTTGCACTTGATGCAGTTCTCAGTGACGACATGGGTCATTTTTTCACTTTCTGAATGTCTAAACGAGTCGACTCAGCCTCACCACCAGGCAGCTCGACATGCCATTTGGTGTTTTCCTGCTTATATCGCAGCCCCACTCGGTCACAGCACCCCTTCCGAGCAAGGCCGTACCGCCAATTGCTACGAGGCACGCCCCATCGTCCCCTTGACCTTGGTGCGCCGGGACGCGCTGCGCCGCGCGTTCAGCTTCTTGAGCCAGATAGCCAGGCCGGTCGCGCTCAGCAGCGCCACCATCACGCCCATGAAACTGATCATGATTCGTCCCGGCACGCCCAGGATACGCCCCGAATGCAACGGGTATTGCGCCTGCAGGAAGATATCGCCGGCGGTGCCGCGACCCGGGACGGTGTCACCAACCTGATGGCCGGTTGTGGCGTCCCAATAGGTCCAGGCGTTGCCGAGGCCGCCGTTGACGTCGTCATTGCCCGGCTTGAAATAGGCCACGCCATAGAGATTGCGCCCGTAGACCTGGAACACCGCGCCGGGCGCGGCATTCAACTGCATTTTTTGTCCGGCGGCGGTTGCCAGCTCGACGATGCGTTCCCGGCTCAACATGCCGGCACCGGACTTCGGAGCCAGTTGCAGTTCAGGATTGTCCGCAGGGTCGGGCGTCAAGCTCGAGAACATCGACACGACCGGCCGCATGACGGGCGTTTCAAGGTTCATCGAAATGGCTGTCACCGCAATCACGCACAGGATCCCCCATATCCACACGCCGCCGGAGCGGTGCAGGTCGAACACCAGTGCATAGCCGCCGCGTCGCACACGGAAAGCGAACGATTTGCGCCAGGTCTTGACGCTGGGAAACGCCAGAACCAGCGCGATCATGCTATCGAACAGCCATACGATCGCGACGATACCCAACAACCAGACACCAATGGCGACCCCGTTTCCGACGGTGGGCAAATAAAGCGTGTAGTGCATCTGATAGATGAAAGGCAGCAGGTTCAGCGGCTTGACTGACAATGCGCCCCATTGGCGGCGAGCTTGAATGATCCCCATACCGGGATCGATGGCGAGTTGATTGAAGCCAAGCTCATAGGGCTGGCGCGTCGCCGGATCGAACCGGCCTTCAACGCGCACTTGCAGGGTTCGGCCGGGTTCGACACCCAGCGGCAGATACGTCACCCGCAGGCGCGGATCTGCCGCCTCGAGCCGGTTGGCGAGTGCTAGCGGCGAAAGCGCGGGCGCATTCGAACGCGCGTAATAGAACTCCGGATTCAACACGGCATCGAGTTCCTGATTCCACGCGATGACTGCGCCCGTGAAACCGGAAAGGAACAGGAACAGCGCCATCCCAATTCCGGACCATCGATGAAGGCGGACAAGAATTGGTCTCATATTGGGGTGCCCATCAGAACTGCACCGTCGCACTCGCCACTGCGGTTCGCGTCGGCGAGGGCGCCACGTAATAGCCGAACGATGTTGTCCAGTAGCGGCGGTTGAACAGATTATTGATACCGGCGCGCAGCGTCACGTCCTTGCCGGCGATCCGGGTTTGGTACTTGCCGCTTAGATCGTACGTGACGTAGGACGGCACGAATTGCGTGTTCGCGGCATCGACGGCCATGTTGCCGACATACTTACCACCAAAGGCGAGCGTGAGCCGGCGCAGGTAAGACGGGTTGTATTCGACGCGGCCCGTTGCGACGAAACGCGGTGCGTCGTACACGCGCTTGCCGTCGACGGTGACGTCGTCAACGTTGACAGCCTTCGCATCGAGCCACATCACGCCGCCAAGCAGGCGCCACTCGTTAGACAGCGCAATCCAGCCGCTCGCATCGACACCGGTGTAACGCTCGGTGCCGTTTTGCACGAAGACGTTGGCTGTATTCGTGTAGTTGTAGCCCCGATCGACGCGGAACAGCGCAACACTGGCCCCCCAGTTCCGGTGATCCGACTTGAAGCCGATTTCATACTGCTTGCTCTTCAGCGGGCCGTATGTCATTGGATAATTGGCGTTGGTGTTCGATGCCGAACCGCCCTGCTCCAACGACTCGACGTAGCTCGCATAGAGTGTCGAGTACGGATCGGTCTTGTACATCAACGCCACGGTCGGCGTGACCGGATCGGCACTGTATTGCGACGATAATGTGGCGTCCGGATTGTAGACGTCCTGGCGGAATTGCGTGTAACGCAAGCCGAGCAGAGCAGACAGGCGCGACGTGAACTGCACCGTATCGCTCGCGTAGAGCGCAGCCTGCGTCGTGCGCGATTGCCGGTAAAGATCTTCGACGATGCCGACTTCGGCATTGGTCAACAACGTGGTGCTATACAGATTGCCCGTGCCAAGGTTAAAGCCGTTGGTCGCGCCATCACTGTTGTCGTATTCGTTAGTTTGCGACTGGAAGACGGCGCCGAACACGACGTCGTGCTTCACACTGCCTGTATTGAACTTGCCCTGCACCATCGCATCGACGTTCTGATAGAAATAACGCGTCAACCCGGCGTACAAGGTGTTCGAGTAGTCACCCGCGCTGTTGTAAACGTCCAGCTCGCTGTCCGAGTTGGTGCGGCTTTCCTTGGCGAACCGGTACTTCAGGCTCGCGTGCCAGGTGTCGGAGAGGCGATAGTCGAGGCCCGTGCCGAACGAGAACATTTCCGTCTCGTAGTAATTTTGCGGCTGCGTGAGGTCACGGCTAATCGTGCTCGCGTCGGGAATGCCCAGCCCCGGATAAAAATACAGGCCGAACAGCGTGCCTTCGGTTTTGCGTTTCTGGTAGAACGCATCGGCGCTCCAGGTCAGATCCGGCGTAATGCGGAAGTCCAATGCAAGCGATGCCACTTCGCGCCGCACATGACCGTTCGCCTCCGCGGTGTTGCCGTCTTCGTTCACCAGGTTCAGCCGGTAACCAAAACGATCATCGTTGCCAAAGCGGCCGCCCAGATCGACCTTCTCGCTGAATACGCCGGCAGATACGTAACCGACCGAAATGCTCCGGTACGGCTCATCGGTTGGCCGCTTCAGCACATAATTGACTATCCCGCCCGGTGCGCCGAACCCATACATGAACCCGCTCGAGCCCTTCAGCAGTTCCATCTGCTCAAACGGCTCAAGCGGGAGATCGGCGTCCCACGACGGGAAACCCTCGCCGTCGACCTTGATACCGTTCAGCGTGTCGATCGGCATCCCGCGTATGCTAAACGCCGAGTTCTCGGCGACGGTGTTATCCCCGGTGACTGCCGCCGCCGGATCGTACTTGAAGAGATCGTTGGCAGTCGATGCCATCAGATTCTCGGCCTCGGCGCTCGATACGGTGTGGGTGGTGAAAGGCGTGTCGACCTCCTTGCGCGTACCCAGCGCACCGGCGCTGACGGGGTCGTCATGCGACGCTGTCACAGACAGAACCGGCAGAGTGACAGCATCCGCCGTAGCCGCTTGAGCCCATCCGGGCGATGACAGTGTGGACAGCGAGAGACCCACACTGGCCAGTAGCGCAGCACTGAGAAGCGACGGCGTACGGCTGGAGCCGCGGGCAACCGATTCCAGCGGCGAGGGGACCCCAGTAGGGATGCTGAAGGCACGATCATCTAACTGCATATATAGGTCTCGGAACGATACGTTATCAATGGCATAATTAAATAGGTCTACTTAATTACATCCTATCCAGGTCCACCAGCTTTCCAGCGCTCTGCTTAAGAGTCGTGCTGCAAACCGCATACAGGGCCTATCGACACAGCAATATATCGATTCATTTTTTTTGCTACCCATCGGATAGCGTCAATTGCTGTCGAGAATGGGCCATCCTTCAGTAGATGGCGTGACCTCACGCCAGCGCTTTCTCGACGATCTCGCGCACGTCGCGCGATTTCACCTGCGCCGCCACTTGCTCGAGCGCCGCGCGCATCTTCTCGCGCAGCACCGGCGTATAGCGCCGCCACAGTTCGAGCGCACGCGCAAGACGTGCCGCGAGATTCGGATTCAATGCATCGAGTGCGATGACCTGCTCCGCCCAGAATACATAGCCCGAGCCGTCTTCGGCGTGGAATTGCGCGGGGTTCGCCGAGCAGAAGCTGAAGATCAGCGAGCGCGCCCGGTTCGGGTTCTTCAGGTTGAACGCAGAGTGGGTCATGAGCTTGCGCACGGCGTCGATGATCGGCAGCGCTTCTGTGCCGTGCTGCATCGCTTGCAGGGCGAACCATTTGTCGATTACGAGCGGCTCTTTCTCGAAGCGGCGGTAGAAGTCCGCCAGCGCGCTTTCGGCCACCGGGGTTTCCTTCGCCGCGGACGCGGCGAGCAGAACCGACAGCGCGGCCGCGCGATCGGTCATGTTGTTGGCCTCAGCGTATTGCGCAGTGGCGAGCCTGATCGCGTCGGCCGGGTCGTCGAGCTCGGCAAGGTAGGCGAGCGCGAGGTTCTTGAGCCCGCGATGTCCTGCTGCCTCCGGCGTCGGCGCGTAGGCGCCCGGCGTACGGTGGCGGTCGTAGATCGCAAACCATTCCTCGCACAGGGCTGCGGCGAGGCGCTTGCGCATGAACTGCCGTGCGCGGTGCACGGCAGCCGGATTCGACTCGGCCATCTGCTCGGCCAGATAGGCTTCGGACGGCAGCATCAGCGCTAGCTCGCGGAATGCCGGCGACAGGCTTTCATCCGTCAGCACGTGCGCGAACGCGGTCACGATCGAGTCGTCGATCTGCAGTGGCGCATTCTGGGCGGCGCGCGCGGCGAGCGCCAGCAGCTCGCGCGTCGCGAGCCGCTGGCCGGCTTCCCAACGGTTGAACGGGTCGCTGTCGTGGGCGAGCAGGAACGCGAGTTCGTCAGCCGTGTAGTCGTATTCGACGACGACGGGCGCCGAGAAATTGCGCAGGAGCGAGGGCAGCGGCCCCTCACGCACATCGACGAACGTGAAAGTCTGTTCGGCTCCGGTGAACTCGAGCACGCGCGTCGTGCCGGACGCCGCGCTTTCGCCCTCGAGACGCAGCGGCATATCGGCGCCGTCGCGGCCGATCAGGCCGATCGCGAACGGGATCAAAAGCGGAGCCTTCTGCGTCGCGCGCGCGGCCGGTCCGGCGTCGCCATAGCCTTGCGTCAGCGTGACTGTATAGCGCTGACGGTCGACGTCATAAGCCGTTTGCACCGTCACGCGCGGCGTGCCCGCCTGGCTGTACCAGCGCTCGAATTGCGCAAGGTCGCGGCCGTTTGCATCGGCGAGCGCGAGGCGGAAGTCGTCGCAGGTGATGGCCTGCTCGTCGTGCCGTTTGAAGTACAGGTCCATACCGCGCCTGAAGCCATCGCGGCCGAAGAGCGTCTGAACCATCCGCACGACTTCCGCGCCTTTCCGATAGACGGTCGCCGTGTAGAAGTTGTTGATCTGGACGTAGCTCTCGGGGCGCACTGGGTGCGCCATCGGGCCGGAATCCTCGGCGAACTGTATCTGGCGTAGCACGCGCACGTCCTCAATGCGTTTCACGGCGCGCGCAGCTTCGTTCGTCGCGCCTGCCATGTCGGCTGAAAATTCCTGATCGCGGAACACGGTCAGGCCTTCTTTCAGGCTCAGCTGGAACCAGTCGCGACAGGTGATGCGGTTGCCGGTCCAGTTATGGAAGTACTCGTGGCCGACCACGGTCTCGATGTTCGCGAAGTCGGTATCGGTCGCCGTTTCCGGATTCGCGAGCACAAACTTCGTGTTGAAGATATTGAGCCCCTTGTTCTCCATCGCGCCCGCGTTGAAATCGCTCACGGCGACGATCATGAAGCGGTCCAGATCGAGTTCCAGCCCGAAGCGCGCCTCGTCCCAGCGGATCGAATGGATCAAAGACTCCATCGCGTGCTGCGTCTTGTTGAGGTCGTGCGGCTCGACCCACACTTGCAGCAGTTTTTCCTTGCCCGATACGCTCTCGATGCGCTTCTCGAGCGCGACGAGCCGACCCGCGACGAGCGCGAACAGATAGCTCGGCTTCTTGAACGGATCCTCCCACTTCGCGAAGTGGCGGCCCTCAGGAAGGTCGCCCTCCTCGATCAGGTTGCCGTTAGAGAGCAGTACCGGGAACGCGGCCTTGTCGGCGCGAAGCGTGACCGTGTAGGTGGTCATCACGTCGGGCCGGTCGAGGAAGTAGGTGATGCGGCGAAAGCCTTGGGATTCGCATTGGGTGAAGAAGTTGCCGCTCGACACATAGAGGCCCGAGAGCATCGTGTTCTCGTCTGGCGCGCAGGCGCTGACGATGGTCAGTTCGAACGCGTCGGGCACGTCGTCGAGCGTGAGGCCGTGCTCGTGCGCGCGGGCGGCCGCGTGCGGCGCCCCGTTCACGGCGACAGAGACGAGCTCGAGCTGCTCGCCCATCAATTCGAGGCACGCGGCGGGCGCGGCGTCCGGGTTGCGTCGCATGCGCATCGTATTCCTGACGATCGTGCGCGCAGGCACGAGGTCGAACTCGAGCGCCACGGAATCGATCAGGAAGGCGGGAGGCGCATAGTCGGCACGGTGGGTGATGGCTGGGGTAGGGGTAGCGGTATCGGTCATGGTTTTCGAAGGAAAATAGTGTGGTTCGTTGTCGGGTTACGCGAAGACCGGCGTCTGCATCGACGCGGCCAGCAGCGAGCGCGTATACGGATGCGCCGGGGCACGCAGCACGTCGAGCGTATCGCCGGCTTCGACGATGCGCCCCGACTTCATGACGATCACCCGATGGGCCATCGCGCGCATCACCGCGAGGTCGTGGGTAATGAACAAATAGCTCAACCCGTATTTTTTCTGCAAGCGCGTAAGCAGATTGAGCACCTGCTGCTGGACAGACACGTCTAACGCACTAGTAGGCTCGTCAAGCACGAGCAGCTCCGGCTCGACCGCTAGTGCGCGCGCAATCGCGATGCGCTGGCGCTGGCCTCCGGAGAACTGATGGGGATAACGTCCCAATGCATCGGCGGGCAAACCGACCTCTTCCAGAAGCGCTGCCGCACGGTTGCGGCGCGCCTTCGGATCGATATCGGGCCGGTGTACGCGCACCCCTTCGCAAACGATTTGCTCGACCGTCATGCGCGGCGACAGCGAGCCGAACGGGTTCTGGAACACGACCTGCATCTGTGCGCACAGCGCGCGGCGCTGGGCGGCCGTACGCAAGGTCGACCACGGCCTGCCGTCGATCGCGATCTCGCCTTCGGCCGCACGTTGCAAGCCAAGCACGGTCGACGCGAGCGTCGACTTCCCCGACCCCGATTCGCCGACGATGCCGAGCGTCTCGCCGCGACGCAAGGTCAGGTCGACCTCTTGCAGCGCGCGGAAGCTTGCGCTGCCGAACAGCGATTTCAGACCTTTCGCGCTCATCCGATAGTCGACCGCGAGGCCCTTGACGTCGAGGACGTTCGCGGAATCGGCCGGCACCGGTTCGACGCAGCGGCGCGGTTCGCTATCGAGGAGGCGCTGCGTATACGGATGCTGCGGATTCGAAAACAGCGCTTCGGTCACGTTCGTTTCGACGAGCAGGCCCTTTTCCATCACGGCGACCCGCTGCGCGAAACGTTTCACGAGATTCAAATCGTGCGTGATCAACAGCACCGCCATCCCGCGCTCGGCCGCTTCCTGCTCCTGCAAGCCGATCAACAGTTCGACGATCTGCTGGCGCACCGTCACGTCGAGCGCCGTCGTCGGCTCGTCGGCAAGCAACAGGCGCGGCCGGCAGGCCAGCGCCATCGCGATCATCACGCGCTGGAGCTGGCCGCCCGAGAGCTGATGCGGAAAGCTGTCGATGCGGCGCTCGGGCTCAGGGATCCCGGTGCGACGCAAGAGCTCGATACCGCGTTCGCGCGCCGCGTGCGGACGCAAGCCCTCATGCCGCCGCAGGCTCTCCGCGATCTGCTTGCCGACGGTGTAAAGCGGATTGAGCGCGGTCATCGGCTCCTGGAACACCATCGCAATGTCGGCGCCGCGAATGCCGCGCATCTGCTGCTCCGTCTTGCGCAGCAGGTCTTCGCCGTCGAGCAGCATGCGCCCGCTCAGGGTCGCATGCTGCACGAGCCCGAGGATCGACAGCGCGGTCAGGCTCTTGCCCGAACCTGATTCGCCGACGAGCGCGACGCGTTCACCACGCTCGATTGCGAGGTTCAAGTCGCGCACGCAGACCTTATCGTCGAACGCGACCGAGAAATTCTGAATATCCAGCAACGGCTGCGTCATCACTTGCCCCCTCCGAATGCCGAGCCGCGCGAACGCGTGTCGAGCGCATTACGCAACGCGTCGCCCATGAAGGTAAGTAACAGTAGTGTCACGACGAGCGCCGAGAACGCCGAAATCGAAATCCACCAGGCGTCGAGGTTGTTCTTGCCTTCCTGAACCAGTTCGCCCAGGCTCGGCGTCGGCGGCGGCACGCCGAGACCGAGGAAGTCGAGACTCGTCAGAGAGAGAATCGCCGCGCTCATGCGGAACGGCAGGAACGTGATCACGGCCGTCATGCTGTTGGGCAACACGTGGCGCCAGTTGATCTCCCCGTTCGAAAGACCCATCGTGCGCGCGGCCTTCACGTAGTCGAGCGAGCGGTTGCGCAGGAACTCGGCGCGCACGTAGTCGGAGAGCAAGAGCCAGCCGAACATCGACAGCAGGATGAACAGGAGCCACAGCGTCGGCTCGAAAATCGACGCGAAGATAATCAGGAGATACAGGTCCGGCATCGAACTCCAGATCTCGATCAGGCGCTGGCCGATCAGGTCGGTGCGTCCGCCGTAGAACCCTTGCACCGCGCCGGCCAGCACGCCGAACACGACGCCCGAAAAAGTCAACGCGAGGGCCATGAGCACCGATACGCGAAAGCCGTACAGCAAGCGCGCCAACACATCGCGACCGAACTGATCAGTGCCGAGCCAGTTCTGCGGCGACGGCGGCTCCGGAAACGGCTGCGACGCGAAATAGTCGATCGTGTCGTAGTAGTTGTGGTTCGGCGGATAGATAGCGAAGTTGCCCTTGGTCGTGATCCGCGAGCGGATATACGGATCGAGGTAGTTCGCCTTCGTCGGGAAGTCGCCGCCGAATGTCGCCTCGGGGTACGCCTTCACGATCGGGAAGAAGTAATGGCCTTCGTAGCGCACGACGAGCGGCTTGTCGTTGCAGATCACTTCGCCAAAGAGGCTAATCACAAACAGCGCGGTGAAGATGACGAGGCTCCAGTAGCCGAGCCGCTGCGCCTTGAAGCGCAGCCACGTGCGTCGCCACGGCGAGATCGACGCGACGAGCGTGACCGCCGCCGGGTCATCGGCCCAGGCGGTCGAATTGGATGCGGGGATCAACGAGGACATAGGAGACATCAGCAATGAGTTTGGTTACGAGGCCGATCAGGGTGAACAAAAACAGCGAGCCCAGCACCACCGGGTAGTCGCGGCGAATCACCGAGTCGTACGAGAGCTGGCCCATCCCATCCAGCGAGAACAGCGTTTCGATCAGCAGGTTGCCGTTCAGGAACGCGCCGACGAACGCGGCGGGCAGCCCGGTCAGCAGCGGAATCGCAGCGTTGCGCAGCACGTGCTTCCAGAGCACGTCGCGTTCGGGCGCGCCCTTCGCACGCGCGGTCAGCACGTATTGGCGGCCGATTTCTTCGAGGAACGTGTTTTTGGTGAGGATCGTGACGATCGCAAAGTTGCCGACAACCGCCGCCGTCACCGGCAACACCATGTGCCACAGATAGTCGAGGACCTTGCCGATCGTAGAGAGGTCGTCGAAGTTGTCCGACGTGAGCCCGCGCATTGGGAATACCTGCCAGAACGTGCCGCCGCCGAACAGCATCAACAGCAGCACTCCGAGCACGAAGCCGGGAATCGCGTAGCCGACGAGCACGAGCACACTGGTTGCCGTATCGAAGCGAGAGCCGTTGCGCACGGCCTTCGCGATACCGAGTGGCACCGAGATCGTGTAGGTGAGGAACACGGTCCAAAGACCGAGCGAGATCGACACCGGCAGCTTCGACTTGATCACGCCCCACACGCTTTCATGCTGGAAGTACGACTGTCCGAGATCGAACGTCGCATAGTGCTTCAGCATCAGGAAGTAGCGCGTGAGCGGCGGCTTATCGAAGCCGAACTGCTTCTTGATCTGCTCAAGCTGCTGGGGATCGACGCCCTGGCTGCCGTGATAACCGCCTCCGCCTCCGCCTCCGCCGCCGTCGGCGCCGCCGCGCGTGCTGCCGTGGCGGAGTTGCGTCATCACCTGCTCCACCGGTCCCCCCGGCACGAACTGCGTGACCACGAAAGTCAGCGTGACGACGCCAATCAGGGTCGGCACCATCAACAGCAATCGTCTGAGAATGTAGGCAAGCATGGAGCTCCTCAATGTGCCGCGGTGGCGGGCGTTGCAAGCGATACGGACGGCACGCCCTGCGGCTTGCGGTACCAGTAGTCGATGATCCAGTCGTCGAATTGGTACGAGTCCGGCACGACCTTCGGGAAACCGAGCGTCGTCTTGTAGCCGATGCGCGCGTGCGGCTCGTAGTACTGCGGCACGACGTAGTACTCGTTGATCAGCACGCGGTCGAGCGCGCGGGTCGCGGCTTCGAGATCGTCGAGCGTCGTGGCGTTGATTGCGGCATGCACGAGCGCGTCGACGGCGGGCGACTTGATGCCGGAATAGTTTTCCGAACCGCTCTGGTCTGCCGCCTTGCTGCCGAAACGGCGCGCCAGTTCGACGCCCGGAATCGTCACCGGCGGATAGAGATACGACGTCATGTCGAACTGAAAGCTGTCGAGCCGCTTCTGAAAGAGCGCGCTGTCGATCTCGCGCACGTGCGCGTCGATGCCGAGGACCTGCAGCGCCTGTGCATAGGGAATCAAGATGCGGTCGAAGCCGGGCTCGGCGTCTATGATTTCGATCGTCATCGGCGTGCCCTTCGCATCGCGCAGCGCGCCGTCGCGATAGTGCCAGCCCGCTTCGGCAAGCAGGTCGCGAGCCTTGCTCAAATTGCCGCGCTGCGTGTTCGGCGGCAGCGTGTTCGGCTGCTGGGTCATCGGCCCGAATACGGCCGGCGGCAGCGAGTTCCTGAACGGCTCGAGCAACGCGAGTTCCTTCTCGTTCGGCATGCCGGTCGCGCCAAATGGGCTGCCCTCGAAGAAGCTGTTCAAGCGCACGTATTGGCCGTAAAACATCATCCGGTTCAACCAGTCGTAGTCGAACGCGAGCGCAAGCGCCTCGCGCACGCGCGGGTCCTTGAACTTGTCCCTGCGCATGTTGATGATGAAGCCCTGCATCTGCGCCGGGCCTCCAGGAAACTCGCCCTTGGCGAGCAACCCCGAGTCGAAGTTCCTGCCGATGTACTTGCGCGCCCATTGCCTCGCGCTGTCTTCGACGTCAATGTCATCGTTGGCGGCCTTGAACGCTTCCAGCTTCACGGATCCGTCGAGATAAAGCCGGAACGTAATCCGCTTGAAGTTGAACATGCCGCGCCGCGACGGCAGGGTCGCCGCCCAATAGTCGTCGCGGCGGCGGTAGGTGATCCCCTTGTCGTTCTTGCGCGACTCGACGAGGTAGGGGCCGCTCGCGATCGGCGGCTGAGTGGCGATCTGATCGAACGGCGCGTGCTTGCCGTCCGGCAGCTGGCCCCACTTCGGCGAAAACACCGGCAGGTCGCCCGCGATCAACGGCGAGCCGCGGCCCGGATCGCTGAAATCGAAGCGCACTGTCAGGCGGTCGACAACGGTCGCGTCCTTGATTACCGCGAATTGCGACGAAAGCATCGGCGACGCGTGCTGGCTCTTGAGCGTATCGAGCGAATACTTGACGTCGGCGGCCGTGATCGGGTCGCCGTTCGCGAAGCGCGCGGCCGGATTGATGTGAAACGTCGCCCAGCGACCGTCGGGAGCCACTTCAACGTCGTCCGCGATCAGCGGATATTCGGAAGCGAGTTCGTCCCAGCTGCGCTGCATCAGCGTGTCGAACATCAGGTTCCGGATATCCGGCGCTGGTTGGCCGCGCGCGATGAACGGGTTCAGCGAGTCGTAGCTTTGCGACTCCTCGTAGTTCTGGAAATTGAGCTCGCCGTGCGTCGGCGCGTTCGGGTCCGCGTAAGCGAAGTGCGTGAAATCAGCCGGATATTTGGGCTCGCCGAACTGCGCGATTGCAGACTTCGCGTCTGCCGGCAGCACGTGTACCGTGCCGAGCGCCGCCACGAGCAGCGCGCCGCACGCTGCACGCAGCGACCCGTGCCGTCGCGCCAAGCCGCACGGCCCCCGAAATTTCACAGGTTTCATCATCTAAGTGCGAGAAAATGCGGTCCGGTAGATCACCGGCACGCTGTTCATCGGATTGACACCAGGACGGCGGGCTGCAGTCGCTCGCATCGCCTGGACACGGCGGGTATTGAGGGCCGTGAGACCCCGATCGCATCTTTACGTTACTTCGCTGCGATCAACACCCACAATCGGGCAAGGTCAGCCGAACCATCGTCGCCCTTGACCGCGCGGAACGCCTGAACCGCCTTGGCCTTCTGTCCGGCGATGAAATACGCCTCACCCAGATGCAGTTGCGCCTGATCCGGATGTTCGAGCCCCCCCTTGGCAATCAAGGCTTCCATCGTCGCCAGACCCTGCTGCGCCTGACCCGCGAACACCTGATTGAAGGCCGCATCGAACGGCGGAATCGGCACTCCGTTGCTGTCCTCCGTGCTGGTCGCACGTTTGGCAGCCAACGCCTGCAGGCGCTTCTCGCGATCCGCACCGGCATCGTGACCCAGCACGCCGGACGAGAAGCCCTGATCGATCACCTGCTTGCCTTCCGCCGTTGTGCCCGCAACGATCGCCAGCTGCGTCATCTGCATGTAGTCGTCAGCCGTCGTCAGCGAACCGGTAGCACGGCGCAGACGGTAGGTGTCGATATCCAGACCCGACGCGTAATCCGGCTTGCTCCGAATCGCCGAGAACAGGCCATCCCAGTACGATTGTTTCGGGTGGAACGCCACCAGCTTTTCGAGCGCACCGCGATAGTTGGCGGGATCGTTGGAGCGTTGTGCGCACGTGCCCAGCAACTGCAACTGCGACTCGTCCGGCGCGTGGCCAGCGCGCGTCTGTGCGTCCACAGTGGGCTTGAGCAGGCTCACCACGTTCCCACAGTCGTTCGACAGGTAGTAGGATTGAATCAGCAAGGTACGCATGTCCGGATCCGTACCGCCTGCTTTCAGGTAACGCTGCGCAGTCCTGATGGTCTGCGGATAGCTCTTTTCCCGGAAGTAGATGCCGGCGAGGGCAGCCGTGGTGCGCTGCTCGTCTGCGCCCGTCAGCTTGCCGGAAGCCAGCAGCGTTTCGTATGCTTTGGCTGCGGTGCCGGAGTCGCCCGCCGCCGCAGCTGCCGCGCCGCGCATTTCCTCGACCATATAGCTTTCATAGGGCGTCTTGTTCAGCACGGCGTCCGCCTGGGCGATCTTCGCCAGCGCGTCCTGGTACTTGTGAGCCCGGTACGAATCCTGCGCCGCGTTGAGCGGCCTGGCCACTTCGGGACGCAGCGTGTCGGCGGCGTACGCTGTCGGCAGCACGACGAGGGCAGACAGCCCCCCGAAAGCGGCCGCAATTACGGCACGCTTTAACCGTTGATGAATCATTAGCTCTCCCACTTCCTTATTGCATGTACTGCTCGTTGCCGATCAGACCGATTTTCGTTGCGCCGACGCGTTGCGCCGCGGCCAACACGGCCGCCACGTCTTTGTACGGCACCAGCTTGTTCGGCAGCAGATGAATCTCGGCCTGCACCGGCTCAGCAGCAACCTGCGTCAGCTTGGCGTCAAGCGCGGCCTTGTCGGGCACGACCGTGCCGTTCCACATCATCGTGCCGTCGAAGTCGATGTCGATCTGCACAACCTCGGGCTGAACCGCTGGAGGTGGTGGGTTGCCGACCGGCAGGTTCATCTTGATAGCGTGCGTCTGAATCGGAATCGTGATGATCAGCATGATCAGCAGCACCAGCATCACGTCGATCAGCGGCGTGGTGTTGATGTCGACCATCACATCGGGTTCACTACCGCCCCCCGAAGATACGTTCATCCCCATAATCGGCTCCTTCCTTAGCCTCCGCGCGGCGGCGGCTCGGTGATAAATGACACCTTGGCGATGCCGGCGCGCTCGCACGCGGTAATCACGCGCCCGATAAACTCATAACGCGTGTTCTGGTCGCCGCGCACGTCGACTTCCGGTTGTGGCGCCATGACCGACACGGTCTTGAGTTGGGTGAGCAGCGTGGCTGCATCCACATGTTTCTCGTCCCAGAAGAAATCGCCATCGCGGTTGACCGCGATCACGATACTTTTGGGTGTGGTCTGCAGCGGCTGGATCGCCTCATTCGGCAACTTCACCGGCACCGTGTGCGTAACAACAGGAATCGTGATCAGGAAGATGATCAGCAAAACCAGCATCACATCGACTAGCGGCGTG
>JARLJU010000152.1 GCA_031291055.1 Rudaea sp.
AGTCGCATTTCGCGTCCTGACAGGTCAGAGCCAAGCATCGCGGCCGGTTCGTGAAGACTGCCGGCGACGGCATGTTGGTCGAGCACGCCAGCGCCGCGGATGCGGTGCGCTGTGCCGCTGATGTCCAAGGACCGGACACAGGGCCTGATTGCGGCCGTGCAGGAAGCTGTTTCTCGCACTTTGCCGACTTTGTGCATGTCGGCTAACGTGCTCTCCAAGCGCAACGCATCATCGTGGCCGGGGAACATGGAACGCACGCAAGTCGCAATCATCGGTGGCGGTCCAGCCGGCATGCTGCTTTCCCACATGCTGCATCTCGATGGCATCGACAGCGTCGTTATCGAGCGGCAGACCAGGGATCACGTGCTCAAGCGCATCCGCGCCGGCGTGCTCGAATACGGCACCGTGAAGCTGTTGCGCGAAGTCGGGCTCGGCGAGCGGATGGAGCGCGAAGGCCATGCGCATGACGGCACCTGGATCGCATGGGAGAACCGCCGTCCCTTTTTGATCGACACCAAACGGCATACCGGCAAGCAGATGTGGTCGTTCGGCCAGACCGCGATCACCGAGGAGCTTTATCGCGTGAGAGCGCGCGACGGCGGTCGCGTGATTGACGATGTCGGGCAGGTTGCGCTTCACGACCTGGTCGGCGAGAGGTGCTGGATCAGCTTTGAGAAGGACGGCAAAGCGCAAAGACTGGAATGCGACTATGTCGCCGGCTGTGACGGCTATCACGGCGTGTCGCGGAACAGCATTCCGAAAGAGCTGCTGCGGACCTTCGAGCGCGCCTATCCGTTTGGTTGGCTCGGCATCATGTCCGAGACACCACCGCTCGGCGACATCATGTATGCCCAGCATAGCCGCGGTTTCGCGTTGGCTTCGCAGCGCAACCCCATGCTCAGCCGCTATTATATCCAGTGCGACCTTACGACGGAGCTGGAGGAATGGCCGGACGAACGGTTCTGGGAGGAACTCAAGCGCCGCTTTCCGCCGGACATTGCACGCAGGATCGTCACTGGCCCGTCGATCGAGAAATCAATTGCGCCGCTGCGCAGCTTCGTCGCCGAACCGATGCGTTACGGCCGCCTGTTTCTGGCAGGCGATTCCGCGCATATCGTCCCACCGACTGGGGCGA